>NZ_CABPSD010000016.1:0-83263 GCF_902459575.1 Pandoraea morbifera | reverse complement strand
GGGCGTTAGCTCAGTTGGTAGAGCAGCGGACTCTTAATCCGTAGGTCGAGTGTTCGAGTCACTCACGCCCCACCAAAGAATTCCCTTAAGAATCAAGAAACTATGCCGCTCTAGCCAGCGGCATTTTTTCTTTCTGCTCCCCGGTACTTGACCAAAACTTGACCGTACCAGCGTGGGCGGCCAAGTGGCTGGGAGCGAGGTGGGCGTACTTCTGCACCATCTCGACGGTTTCCCATCCTCCCAACTCCTTCAGCACCATCAGCGGCGTTCCGCGCTGGACGTGCCAGCTTGCCCACGTATGGCGCAGGTCGTGCCAGTGGAAGTCCTTTATGCCGACGGCCTGGCAGGCCCGCTCGAAATCCCGCGTGTCAATTTGCTATATGCGAGCATCCAGCCCTTCTCCACGAGTGAAAACGAGGCGCTCCGCCGACTCCAACCGACGAGTCAGCACGCCCACAGCGTCGTCGTTCAACGGCACCGGGCGGGCACGCTTAGATTTGGCGCCCTCATGCGTGATCCATGCATTGCGCTGGGCCACATCGACCTGGGATGGCGTGAGCCCAAACAACTCGGACTGACGCATGCCCGTGGCGACTGCCACAATGGCAGCGTCACGCATCCAGGGCAACCGCAGTGCATTGATGAGCGCCGTAATAACCTCGGGCGGCTCCCATCGGACACGCACATCCGGCTCGAAGTACCGGGGGAGTTTGGGCACCCGGTCGATCCACTCCCATGCCTCGCACAAATTCAGCAGACGCTTGATAGTAGCGATATACCGATTGCGCGTGCTGCCGGTCAGCGGCTCGGCAGGCCTACCCTTGACGACTCGATGCGTGGGCAAGGCGTCCGTGATTTCGTCGGCTGTTAAAGAACGAACCGAGCGGCCCGAGAACTGCTCGCGCCAATACGCGACATGCCGCAGCTTGGTGGCGTAGTCGCGCTGGCCCTCACACTCCCGTAAGAACTTGACGGCCGCTTCCTCGAAGGAGCGATCGGGCACTTCGCCCAGCTTGTCCTGGCGCCATAGTTCAACTTTCAGGCAGTCGTGGTATTTCTGGGCCGCCTTCCGGTCTTTGGTTTCAGTAGAGCGTCTAATTCTTTCGCCGCCTGGCGTGCGGATGTCGAGATGCCAGACCCCGGAATTTTTATCTTTGCGGATGGACATTGATTCTCTCCAGCGACCCGCATCGATAGCCGGGTCACATTGTTGTTGGTTTCACAGAGTTCGGCAAGCCGGGACGGCAATACTCGCCAGACGCGTGAGCCCGGCAGCCGGAACCCGACACGGTGCCGCATCGCGAAAACCGTGCTGTACGACAATTGCAGTCGGTCGGCAACCTGCTGCAGCGTCAGGGCCATTTCCTCATTCATGGTGGCTCAGCCTTCTTTGGCGCCGACCAGCATGGTCACGATGGGAGCACGCCCCCGTGTTCGCTCCATGGTAATCAGGCCCGCCGCTTGGAGGCGGTCGAGCGCCTCGTATTTGGCGTCCCGGCTTCTGCCAGCGCGTAGAGCACGCTTCCGTCCGGTCCGCGACCACGAAGCACTTGCCGGGTGTCGGCCAGCCGGCGCAGCGTGTATTGCGCCATCCGAAGCCCCGAGGCCGATGCTGCCACAGACACAAAGCTCGGCGGCGCGACCGGGTGCTTTTGCCACGGAGTACACCAGAGCAGCGCGGCAACGTCACGGGTTCGGAGCCACCCGAACCTATGCAACGCACGCAGTACCCGCGTTTCATTTTCGGCGGCTGCGATCCGCCCGTTCTTCTTCGCCATACAAGTTATCTCGCTCGGGTTTCGATAACTTGTATAGAGAAAGCACGTCTTCACGCCCGTCTGCGACGGGGGATGAAGACGGGGGACGAAGCCGCTCACGCGGCTGGGCCACCGCTGCCTTTGCGTCGGGCTGGACGCCCGACCGGCATCTCGACGGGCTGGACGCCCGTCGTGTCCCGAAAACCTGGCGCCCCGCGCAGCGCGCGGGCATAGCACTCAACCCGCCCGCTGGACGCGATGCGGCTCCGGCATTCGCCTACGGTCCGCGCTTCGCTCGACTTGACTGCTATGCCCGCGCGCTGCTCGGGGCGCGGGGCTTCGCCCCCCATCACTCTGCCGGTCGGTGGGCCGACCTCTCGCCGCTGGGGCGACGAGCGAGTGACGGCTCCCCCGGCACGCCGTCGATTGGCTTGGGAGCCAACGCGCCTGCGTGGACGGCGTGCGGCCTCGCACTTGTCCCCGACCGCAACGCGGCCCGGCTCCCCTACATCTACGGCTGATTGCCTACGACTGCGCGCCTCCGGCTTGCGGGTTACGCGAGGCATAGCCGCGCATGGGTCGCGGCCTGCGACCGCGACATCGGCTTCGTCGGCACGGTGACGCTACCGCCGTACTTCCTGATTGCCCGCCCCAGCGAGAGCGACCTTACGCCAGCCAGCCATACCCGCAAGGTCAAGCGCTTCGCGCGCGTACTCGCCCGGTCCCCTACGGGGCTGCGGCTTCCGTGCGCGACCTTGCGTCTCCGGCATATCGGCTGGCGCCGGGGTGCGCTCAGGGCGAAACACTCAGGAAGTACGGCGGCACAAGCAACACGCCACCCCGCACGCCGAAGCCGGAATCGGTAAGGCGGGCTCGACATCTAGGAACCCGGTCAGCTTTCAAAGGAGCACCGCCATGCAACATCCCGACCAGCATCACGACAGTTTTTTCGGTGAGCCGATCCGCGTCTACACGCGAGCACAAGCGATTGAGGACGGTGCTCTCATCGACGTAAGCCAAGTTGCCCACGAAGCCGGGTTTCGCCTGCCGTTGGCATTGACGACCGCCGTATGGGCTGATTGCGTGGCGTGGGACGACACAGATAGCCAACGCCAGGCCGCACAAGACGAAGCCGGAAGACTCTGGGACGTTATCTGGATGGCATGTCTTGCAGCGCGTCGCGCTCGTGAATCGCGGCGCTTTGCGTTTCAGGTCTACCGAGTGCCACGCGGTGGGCGTGGCATCCGGGCCCGGCTTACGACGTTGCATATGTGTATTGGCCCCGACGACAACGCAGCGCCAGTCATAACAATCCTGATGCCAAACGAAGACTGATTTTCCATCCCGCCGGGTCCCGGCGGGAATTTTCAACCCTCCACATAAGGAGAGCAACATGCATCCTATCAATCCTGCAACGGGCCTGCCGATGATCGGTGATGACGACTACGGCGTCGATGTCGGCGGCAATCCCTACGGTACGGGCTGGAACTCATCGCATCCGTGGTCATCGTCGGGCGGCGGCTACGCAGGCGTGCTCGGCTGGAATGGTTTCTAGCGACTATCAGAAAACCGCTGGTATCTCCTGGAGCGGGTTTCCACACCCGCCCCCGTTGGAACCTGCAACAAATTCAACCCCTTGGGGAAACTGCTGCGCGGGCGGTCCCACAACTGTCGTTAGAGGCTCAGCCATCGCGGTCGCGCCGGGTTTCACTTTTTCCTGTGATCCCGGTACGGTACCATGGCGGATCCTTGTCGGTGGTGCATCCACGGTAGACCGATGAAAATCGGTGCCGCAATAAAGCGGCATAGTTTTTCCTGGATTGCTCTACCTAGCATCTCTGTTAAACACAAAAAAGTGACTGCACCATACTCTCAATATTCCAACGAGACCTCGGACGGGAAAGCGGAACTGCTCTCACGGCTCCGAGACTTGGTTCCCAGCGCCTTTCTTGATGGCGAACTGGACAAAAACGCCTTGCTGGATGCGCTTGGCCTTGACGACAAGTCGGCCTCTGCCTTTGCATTCACCTGGCCGGGCATCGAGATAGCTCGAGAGCACGCGCGCATCCCGACGACGGCCACCCTTGCGCCCGACGTGGCCGCCTCGATCAACTGGACGTCCGCAAAGGACGTGCTGATCGAAGGCGACAACCTGCAAGTCCTGAAGCTGTTGAAGAACGGCTATAGCCGTAAGGTTAAGCTCGTCTACATCGACCCGCCCTACAACACCGGCGACACGTTCACCTATAACGACGATTTCGCCGTTCCCGAGTCGCAATACCTCCGGGACACAGGGCAGGTGGACGAGCAAGGGAACGCTATGACCAGCCGGCTTGAGATCGGCGGCCGCAAACATTCCCCGTGGTTGACGATGATGTTCCCGCGCTTGGTGCTTGCGCGCCATCTGCTTCGCAGAGATGGCGTGATTCTCGTTTCCATCGACAACAACGAGGTCCATCATCTTCGCCTGCTGCTTGATGCGACGTTCGGTGCCGAGAACTTCGTGGACATGATGACTTGGCGGGGGGCGCGCAAGGGCGACGCCAAGCTAACCGGCGGGGGGCAAGACTACGTCCTCGTCTATGCGCGTGACATCGCCTTTTTGAAGGCGAATGATGTTCGCTGGCGTGAACGCAAGGACGGACTTGAGCCTATTTACTCGAAGGTCGAAGAGCTGCGGGCAACGTATGGCACAGACTATGAGTCGATGACTAAAGAACTGCGTGCCTGGTATAAATCGCTCGCAGACGACAACCCATCAAAGGCGCACGACTACTACAACAGAGTTGATGCAAAGGGAATCTGGTTTCCCGATAATATTTCCAGTCCTAACTACCGTGAAAATCTAATATACGACTGGAAAGGATATAGTCCGCCAGACAATGGATGGCGGTATGAAAAGGCGACGATGGAACGCCTAGACAAGGACGGCCGCTTGCTGTATCCCAAGGATAAGTCCAAGCGTGTACAGATCAAATCTTATCTGCACATGCGGGAAAACTGGGCGCCACCATCAGTTTTTTACCGAGATCGACGCGCTGCGTCCAGCGCGCTGAACGAACTCATGGGCGCAAAAGTTTTCGACGATCCCAAGAGCACGGATGTGCTCGCGCGTCTCTTCCATGCCATCACGGATGACGGCGATCTGATCCTTGACTTCTTCGCGGGTTCAGGCTCGACCGGGCAAGCCGTTTGGGAACAGAACCGCAAAGACGGCAAAGTTCGCCACTGGGTACTCGTGCAGGCGCCGGAACCGCCGAACTCGGAGGAAGAGTCTGGGAAAAACGCGCTAGAGGCCGGCTACAAAACCATTTTCGAGGTCACGGCCGAACGCCTACGACGCGTCGCTGCATCGCTTTCAGACGCCGTCAACGAGGCTGCGCTCGGCTTTCGCGTTTTCCGTACTCGTCCGACGAACTTGGTCGTCGAAAAGCCGATCGTGGCGACGCCCGATTTGACGGGGCAGATGTATCTCGACCATGTGTTGAACCATGCTGCAGGATCGCCCGTCGCAAAAGGCGCAAAGCCCGAAGCGGTCGCTTGGGAAATTGCTCTGAAATCGACGGACACCCGACTCGACGCACGCGAAATCACGCACAAGATTGACGGGGTGTCCGTGTATGAGTTTACGCCCGTCAATGGCGAGTCCACCACGGGTCGTCTTCTCATTTCGCTGGACACTTTTACGCTGACGACTGCGGACAAACTCGGACTCACCGACGACGATACGCTCATCCTTCGTGGTGACAAGATCGAAGACTCGGTGACGCTCACTCTCGCACCGCGTCTGCGGTCGAAACTGATTCTCCTAGAACGGGTGCCGCGTGAAGTTTCGCTTTGATGATCAGCCCCACCAGTCGGCTGCAGTATCCGCTGTTGTTGATCTTTTTGAGGGGGCGCTGGTACCACCGCGTGAGACGCTGGCTGGACAAGCCCCTGGCGCGGACGGTCATAGCAGTTTTTCGCTCGATCGACAAATTCTCACGGCAAATCTTGTAGCCGTTAGCAAGCGTGAGTCCGTCAACGAGCAGCACGAGCTTGCCCTTCTTGCAGAGACCGATCTCCAGGATGTTGACCGGGAGTTTCCAAACTTCTCGGTCGAAATGGAGACAGGCACCGGCAAGACTTACGTGTACATATCAACGGCTCTTCGTCTGGCCGAACTCTACGGCCTTCGCAAGTTTGTGATCGTCGTTCATTCCATCGCCATTCGTGCCGGTGTGGTGAAGACGTTCGAGCAAACTGAGGAGCATTTCCGGCTCAAATATCCCGGCGTTCCCTACAAATGGGGTACGCTGGGCGAAAACTCGGCCTTGGCCGATTTCACGGAGCCATCGGGCACGGTTCAGTTCTTGATCGCCAGCGTCCAAGCGCTGGACAAACCGGATACGAACACGCTGTACTCGACCGCCGAGCAACCCCAACTGTGGGGCGACTCCTCCAGCGGCGCGCAGCAAATCGCCAAGGCTCGTCCGGTCGTGTTGATCGACGAGCCGCAGAACATGGCAACGCCGCTGCGTCGCAAAGCCATCTCCACGCTCAACCCGCTGGTGGCGTTGCGTTACAGTGCGACCCATACGGAACCGTTCAACCTCGTGCACCGGCTTGGCCCGAAAGAGGCGGCGGAAGCGGGACTGGTCAAACGCGTTTCGGTCAAAGGGATCGTCGCGGGCGAAAACGGTCAGGCGTATATACGAATTACCAAGGTGCGCAGTCAAAAGAAACGGCTGATGGCCGAGGCCATCATCGACCGTGCGTCCAGCAATGGGGCAGAGCGAGTCGAAGTCGTATTGTCTCCAGGTACGGACCTTTTCGAAGAGTCGGGAGAACTTGCGCAATACCGCGGCATGGTCGTCGAGAGCCTTGAACGGAAGCCGGACCGCGTGATCTTCGAAAACGGTCTGACCATTAAGGTTGACGAGGAAGTCGGCGTTGACAACCTTGCGATCTGGCGAGATCAAGTTCGTCACACCATCCGCCAACATCTAAATCGCCAGTCGCAGATCGACGCGATGGGACACGACGTCAAAGTGTTGTCGCTGTTTTTCGTTCAACACGTGGCGGACTACGTTGGCGAAGAGGCAGTACTTCCAGCGATGTTCGACGAGTTGTACCGTGAGGAATGGACGCGCGCCGGCAAATCCGTCGAGGAGATGCCGAACCCTGAAGAACTGCGGGTTGCGTACTTTCCGTCCACCAAAACGGGCATCCTCAAAGACACGGCCGGACGCGCAAGCGATGCCGAGTTTGAAGCCCGTGCGTATCAGGAAATCATCGCCAACAAGGAGTTGATCCTGGATCGGGACAATCCGCGCGCGTTCATCTTCTCCCATTCCGCACTGAAAGAAGGATGGGACAATCCGAACGTGTTCCAGGTAGGTTTCCTTCGGCATTCGCGTTCCGATTTGGAGCGTCGGCAGCAGATTGGGCGTGGACTACGGTTACCGGTCAACCAGTCCGGGAATCGAGTCATGGACCCGACGATCAATCGATTGACGTTGATCGTTGATGAGTCGTTCACCGAATTCCGAGACAAGTTGAACGAGGAGTACGCAACCGCTGGCGAAGGTGGTGGCTCGTCCGGGCCATCCGTTGATAACGCCGACAATGAAGTGATCATTCGTCGCCGGCCCGCTCTTTTCCAGAGCCCCGAGTTCGCGGAACTTTGGAACCGTATCCGTTACAAGGCTCGCTATCGGGTCACGGTAGACCCATCCAACTTGGCCCAAGTTGTTGGGGTGTCCAAGCACCTGAACGAGTTGAAGTTTATTCAACGCCGCGCGAACGTTGTGCAATCAGCGGACTTGGTCTACGACGAAACGGGACGGGTTACGACAGCCGACTCAGCCGTCGCCGAGTCGCGTGGAGAGCGTATCCTGATCGCCGGGCAACGCCTTCCCGACGTGATCCAACTGATCGAGGATCAGCTTCAATACGGCAAGTTCCCGTTGCAACTAACCCGACGAACCGTAGCTGACATCGTGCGCGCCATTCCTGACGAGCACAAACGTCACGTCCTTGATGACCCCGACCGTTGGGCGCGGATCGTTGCCAGCGCCATTCGGATCGAGACTATCGAGCAGATGGTGAAGAACATCACGTACGAACCAATGGACGAGGCCACGTGGTGGGATGCCGAAGTGGTGTTCCTCGAAGTCGAGTCGAAAAATCCGCCAAAGCCGCAGCCAGGAGACGCCGACCCACAAAGTGGCGTTATCGAAGCCAAGGATGATGACGCAAATCTTTTCGATCACGTCGATTACGACAGCCATGTCGAACGTACATTTGCTGAGCAACTGTCGAACGATCGAGATCGCATCAAGCTCTTTACCAAGTTGCCGCGTCGGTTCAAGGTGAAAACACCGGTCGGTGAATATTCGCCGGATTGGGCAATCGTGTATGAGGACAGTGGCATTCAACGGCTCTATCTTGTGCGCGAAACCAAGGGAACGCTTAAGCTCAATGACCTTGAATGGGACGAGGAGAAGCGTATTGAGTTTGCAGCCGAGCATTTTGCAGCCGCCCCCCGAGGCCCTGTTGACTATACCCACACAACCGACAAGGACGGCCTGATGCTCAAAGGTTCGTCTGGCAGTTGATTGTGGCGTATCTGAGAAGCGGTACCGGTATGGTCTCGTTGACACGGCGGCACTGAATGAGCAGCCAGTGACGCCAGGGCGGCGCGTGCTGGATCAGTGCCTCGTGGGTGCGATACCCTTGACGTGCTCCAGCAGGAATCGGAGGGCTGCCTCGCGGGCGAATCGTTCACCCACGCCGTAGTGCGGAACGTGCACACCACCGACCCGCAAATCAAGCCAGTACGGGCCACGGCTGTACCGGGTAGGCTTGTGATTGATCTGCCGACGTAACCGAACCTTGACCGTGGCGTCGGCAATCTCGGAATCGACAGAAAACTCTTCGACTGTTTGAAACTCGGGCAGCATTGACTGTCTCCTATGCGATGTGGAAGGTCCAAGGTCACCTTGACCAAAACTTGACCAAAGTGGGCAAAAATCGCCCCAGGAAGGACGAAAAGCGCAGTCGGTTAGTGGGTGGCTACCGATGCAAGTCATTGATTTGACTGCGCTTTAATTTCTGCCTATTTGCAGGAAGTAGGACTCTTAATCCGTAGGTCGAGTGTTCGAGTCACTCACGCCCCACCAAGTCGTTCAGCAAAAAGCCCGCCCTCGGCGGGCTTTTTGCTTTTCCACGCGTTCGGCCCCGGTCTTGCCTCCCCCGCGCGAGCGCCGCCTCCGGTTACGGACGCCGCCCCCGCCGCCCATGCATCACGCAATCCGTTCGCCGACATCGGCTCCCACGCGGCGCGCCCGGAACCCGCACGCAACGGGCCGACCGCCGGCACCGGCGCACGCCCCGCTGTCATCCATGTCCTACACACGATTCAGTCGCGGCCGATAGTCCGCGCTCGAGACGCGCGCTATGCTGAATCCATGTCGCTGCTCACCGTTGCGTCGGATGCAGCGAGCCCGTCAAAGGAGACGCATCATGAAAGCAGCGAAGTCGATTCTGGCAGTTCTCGCGGCACTGGCCATCGGCACATCCATCTTCGGATGCACGCTGGGTGGCGCCGCCGCAGGCGGTGTCATCGGTCACGAGGCAACCGGCGGCAGTACCGCCGGAACGATCGGCGGTGCCGTCGTCGGCGGTGTCATTGGCCACGAACTGGGCAAGTAACGTCCGCCGCGCCCCCTATGACATCACGCCGTCAACGCCCCACGATGTAAAGCGGGCCGTTGGCGGCGTAGCCGTACATGACCAAAACGTCCCCCACCACGCTCTCTCCGGCCGCTCTGGCCTGCTCCACGCTCGCATATCGCTTCGCCTGCCCCGTGCACGAGACAAACTGACGACCGCCCCCTGAAAGCGCACCATCGTGTCGGCCAATGAATCCGGCTTGACGCGCACTCCACAGAAAATAGCCCTCGCATTTCGCCACGTCCGGCGGGCGGCGCACCGCCGGCGCATCGACGGAATCGCCCCCCGCTTTCTGGTGCAACCGCGTCAGTCGCCGGATCACCGCCTCCGACAGACGCCCCATTCCAATGTCCTTCCCTCGGCTCCTGGCCATCACTCCCTCCCCAAAATTCGCCTGCGGCACTGCGCGCGCGGGCACTCCGATAATGGTGAACAATAACGAGGTGAATGGGGTTGGGGAGTGTCCGATATGCGATGCCACACCCCGCGGCCACGCTCCACACGCACCGAGACTCGCCGCGCGTCATGCAAAGGGCACCAAATGAGGCCTCAATGGGCCAAATTGAACGCAATTCGCGTTATTTCCGGTGCAACATAGCGCTGCGAAGACGCAACATTTGCACCACGCCCGGTGTGCGAGCGTTCCTCATTGTCTACACTGAAAGCCTCACCCGCGCGGTCTCACCGACACCCCGGCCACGGCCGCAGGAACGGGTTCATCGACCTCGGCAACTTCCGTACGGCAACGCCATGGCGACGGTTACCTTTGCACCCGCAATACAGCGTCACGTGCTTGTCGACGAACAAAGCGTCGACGGCACGACGGTGCGCGACGCGCTGGCACACTGCGTCGACGCAACCCCGGCGTTGCGTGGCTACCTGTTCAACGACCAGGGACGCCTGCGCGCGCATGTGGCGGTCTTTATCGACGGCCGCCTAATCCGCGACCGCCGTACGCTGAGCGACACGCTCAATACTGCCAGCCGCGTTTATGTCGTTCAGGCGCTCTCGGGCGGATGACGCCCTGCACTCGCCTCTCGACTTTGCCCTCGACTCCCCCCATCAAGGCGGCCTCGGCGCCGTGAGCCGAGCGCGGCGGACGAGACTGTTGAGACGAAACGGATCGAATGAGATCGCCAAACGAGAACGACAGACGAGAACGACAAACCGGCGAGACGCATGAAGCGTCCGACGCACAGGCCGCCGAGACGGCCTGCGCGCGCCAAGGAGACAGATCGTGGAACATGTCATTGGAGCTACATTGCTGGTCGCGACCCGCAAGGGGTTGTTCACGTGGCAGCGCACGGCAGACACCTGGCAATTGATGTCGAGCACACCCGATTTCCCCGGCGAACCGGTCAGCATGGTGATGCACGACGCACGCGACGGCACCGATTACGCGGCGCTCAATCTGGGACACTTCGGCGTGAAGCTCTGGTGCCGCGAGCGCGAAGCAAGCGCGTGGACCGAACTCACCCCACCCGCTTTCGCACCACAAGACGAGCCATCCGAGTCATCCGATGCGCCCGCTGCGAATCGCGCGGACACGGCGGCACCGGCGCCCGAGCCGCAATCCCCGGCGCCCTCCGTCGAACTGCTCTGGTCGCTGGAAGCAGCCGGCCCCGATGCGCCCGGCGTTCTCTGGGCCGGCACCATTCCCGGCGGACTTTTCCGATCGGGCGATCGCGGCCGGCACTGGGAACTGGTGCGCGGCCTTTGGGACCGACCGGAACGGGCGGACTGGATGGGCGGCGGCTACGATCATGCCGGTATCCATTCCATCTGCATCGACCCGCATGACAGCCGACAGGTCATGGTGGCGGTGTCGACGGGCGGCGTCTGGCGCACGCGCGACGACGGTCGCACCTGGGCGCTCGCCGCATCGGGCATGGAGGCGGACTACATGCCACCCGAGCGCCGTCTCGACCCGAATGCGCAGGACGTTCACCGGCTCGTGCAATGCCGCGACGCCCCTAACGCCCTTTGGGCGCAGCACCACAATGGCATCTTCCGCACGCTCGACTACGGCACGACATGGCGGCGCATTCACGCGTCGCCGTCGAGCTTCGGCTTCGCGGTCGCCGTCGATCCACACGACCCCGACGTCGCGTGGTTCGTGCCCGCGCAACGCGACGCCTGCCGCATGCCGGTCGACGCCCGCCTCGTTGTCACCCGCACGCGCGACGGTGGCGAGTCGTTCACCTCGCTCTCGCACGGACTTCCGGAAGCCCCCTCCTACGATCTCGTCTATCGCCACGGCCTCGACATCGACGCTACCGGACGCACCCTCGCCATGGGCTCGACGACCGGCGCCCTGTGGATTAGCGACAACGCCGGCGAGCGGTGGCAGTGCCTCACTGCGCACCTGCCCCCTGTCTACGCGGTCCGATTCGTTTGAGCGGGATGTCGGAATTTTCGCCATGAGACCGTCGCCGTTCCCCCCCGCCGATCCGACGGACACCTTCAGAAGTCATATTTTCTGTCGTATACGAAGGTAGACGGACTGGCTTCATCGAATCCCCCGTCGCGCGTCACCGGACACGTCGCCCGTGTCGGGCCGGCGCGCGAGCCAACGTCGCGTCGTGCGCTATCCATCGCATCGACGCGTTCCGCGGCAGTCCGGCGACCACTCCTCGCAACGCCGACGGCAACCCATCGCTCGTTGCCCAGGCTTCCCATCCCTAAAGGAGTCATCCCGTATGCGAATCGCCGACCTCAGAATCCGAACCCGCCTGGCCATCGGCTTTGGCACATTGCTGCTTCTGCTGCTCGCCATGCTGGTCATCGCGCTCGTGCGTTTCGTGGCCATCGAGCGTGCCAACGAAACCCTGATCACCAGTGCCTGGGCGAAAGCCGATGCGGCACACAGCATCGACGCCATGGTTCGCGCCAATGCGCGCCGCCTGCTCGAAGTCCTGGCTGCGCCGGACGCCGCCCGGCGCGACGCACTGAATGCGCGTATCGATGCCAATCTTGAACGCATTGCCCGCGCGCAGGAGGTACTCGACAAGTACGTGTCGACCCCGCAAGGCCGCCAGCTCATCGCGGCGGTCAGGCAACACAACGATGCCTTCGTCAAAGCCCGGGCCGCCACGCTCTCGCAGTTGGGCTCGGGCCAGCCGGCGGTCGCGCTGGAGATCGCGGAGCGCGACGCGCTGCCCGCGCTCGACGCCATGCAGGAAGAGGCCATGGCGCTCGTCGCGCTTCAGCAGAAGCTCGTCGACGACACCGGTGCGGCAACCGGCGCCGACATCGCGTTCGCCAAATGGCTGCTCGCCGCCATCGGGTTGACGGCCGTGATCGTGGGCATCGGCGCCGCCTGGTCGGTCACGCGCAGCATCACGCGTCCCATCGCACGCGCCGTGCAGGTCGCGCAACGGGTGGCGCAAGGCGACCTCACCAGCCGCATCGAAGTCACGAGTCGCGACGAAACCGGGCAGTTGATGGCCGCGCTCAAGCACATGAACGAAAGCCTCGATCAGATCGTGCGGCGCGTGCGCAGCGGCACTGCTGCCATTGCCTCGGCCTCGGGCCAGTTGCTTGCGGGAAACACCGATCTCTCGGCGCGCACCGAAGAGCAGGCCGCGTCGCTCGAAGAGACGGCATCGTCGATGGAAGAGCTCACTGCAACGGTTCGCCAGAACGCCGACAACGCGCGACAGGCCAGCCAGCTCGCCACGAATGCGTCGGAGATCGCTGACGAAGGCGGACGCGTCGTCGAACGCGCGGTGAGTTCGATGCAAGAGATTGCCGAGCGCTCGACGAAGATCAACGACATCATCGGCGTGATCGACGGCATCGCGTTCCAGACGAACATCCTCGCGTTGAATGCCGCCGTGGAAGCGGCGCGCGCGGGCGAACAGGGCCGCGGCTTCGCCGTGGTGGCGGGCGAAGTCCGCACGCTCGCCCAGCGCAGCGCAGCCGCGGCAAAGGAGATCAAGACGCTCATCGAGTCGTCGGTCGGAAAGGTGCAGGACGGTTCCGCGCAAGTGCGCGATGCTGGCCGCACGATGAACGACATCGTGCAGGCCGTTCAACGCGTCACCGACATCATGGGTGAGATCTCGGCCGCGTCCGCCGAACAATCGGGCGGCATCGAACAGGTGAACATGGCCGTCATGCAGATGGATCAGGTCACGCAGCAAAACGCCGCGCTGGTCGAGCAGGCGACGGCCGCCGCCGGGTCGCTCGAAGACCAGGCGCGCCATCTGCGCGAGGCCGTCGCAGTGTTCCGCCTGGCCGACGGCGATGCCGTGTCGACGAGCTGGGGGGCTCGCGCGGGCGACGGCGACATCGCCGCCAATGCCGGCCTTTCCGACGACGCGGCACGCGCGAGCGTGGTCGCGTTCGCGCGTCGACGCCATGTGGCGTAACCGCTGACGCCTCGTCGGGCATCCATCGCAAATCCCCGTCCGCGCTGGCCTTCGAGCCGATGATGCGCTCAGCGCGGCGTTGCGACATTGGAGTATGATGGCTGCTGCTATGCTTTTTCCCCACCGTCTGGAAAAGAGGTGTACCGTGGCCCGAAAGACCCCCATCGAGCGCTACCGAAACATCGGCATCAGTGCTCACATCGACGCTGGCAAAACGACGACGACCGAGCGGATCCTGTTCTACACGGGCGTCAATCACAAGCTCGGCGAAGTCCACGAAGGCGCTGCCACGATGGACTGGATGGAACAGGAACAGGAGCGCGGCATCACGATCACGTCGGCCGCGACCACCTGCTTCTGGCGCGGCATGGCCGGCAACTATCCCGAACATCGCATCAACATCATCGACACACCGGGACACGTCGACTTCACCATTGAAGTCGAGCGCTCCATGCGTGTGCTCGACGGCGCGTGCATGGTCTACGACTCGGTCGGCGGCGTGCAGCCGCAGTCCGAAACCGTCTGGCGCCAGGCCAACAAGTACAAGGTGCCGCGCATCGCTTTCGTCAACAAGATGGACCGCGTGGGCGCCGACTTCTTCCGCGTTCACAAGCAGATCCACGAACGCCTGCGCGGCAATGCGGTGCCGATCCAGATTCCGATCGGCGCCGAGGACAACTTCCAGGGCGTGGTCGACCTGGTGAAGATGAAAGGCATCGTCTGGGACGAGGCGTCCAAGGGTGTGAAGTTCGATTACGTCGACATTCCCGCCAATCTCAGGGACACGGCCCAGGAATGGCACGACAAGATGATCGAGGCCGCGGCCGAGGCCGACGAGGCCTTGCTCGAGAAGTACCTCGGCGGCGAAACGCTCACGGAGGACGAGATCCGGGCGGGCCTGCGCAAGCGCACGGTCGCCGGGGAAATCGTTCCGATGCTGTGCGGCACCGCCTTCAAGAACAAAGGCGTGCAGGCCATGCTCGACGCCGTGATCGATTACCTGCCCTCGCCTGTCGACGTGCCCGCCATCGCAGGTCACGATGAAGAGGACAAGGAAATCGAGCGCCACCCGTCGGATGACGAACCGTTCTCCGCACTCGCCTTCAAGATCATGACCGACCCTTTCGTCGGCCAGCTGATCTTCTTCCGCGTGTATTCCGGTGTGATCGAGTCGGGCGGCACCGTGCTCAACCCGCTCAAGTCCAAGAAGGAGCGTCTGGGACGCATCCTGCAGATGCATGCGAACACGCGCCAGGAACTCAAGGAAGTGCGCGCGGGCGACATCGCCGCCGCGGTGGGCCTGAAGGAAGCCACGACCGGCGATACGCTGTGCGACCCGAACCACGTGATCATTCTGGAAAAGATGGAGTTTCCCGAGCCGGTCATTTCGCAGGCGGTGGAGCCGAAGACCAAGGGCGACCAGGAAAAGATGGGCCTCGCGCTCAACCGTCTGGCGCAGGAAGACCCGTCGTTCCGCGTGCAGACCGACGAAGAATCCGGCCAGACGATCATCTCGGGCATGGGAGAGCTTCACCTCGAAATCCTCGTGGACCGCATGCGCCGCGAGTTCGGCGTGGAGGCGACGGTCGGCAAGCCGCAAGTCGCCTATCGGGAAACCGTGCGCAAGAAAGTCGAGGATGTGCAGGGCAAGTTCGTCAAGCAGTCGGGCGGACGCGGGCAGTACGGCGACGTGGTCATCACGCTCGAGCCGGACAAGGAGAAGCCTTACGAATTCGTTGACGCCATCAAGGGCGGCGTGGTGCCGCGCGAATACATTCCGGCGGTCGACAAGGGGATTCGCGAGACGCTCACCAACGGCGTGGTCGCCGGCTACCCGGTGGTCAACGTCAAGGTCACGCTGACGTTCGGCTCATACCACGACGTCGACTCCAATGAAAATGCGTTCCGCATGGCCGGCTCGATGGCATTCAAGGAGGCCATGCGACGCGCGGATCCCGTCCTGCTTGAACCGATGATGGCCGTCGAAGTCGAAACCCCGGAAGAATTCATGGGCAACGTGATGGGCGACCTCTCGGGGCGACGCGGCATCATGCAGGGCATGGACGACATCGTGGGCGGCGGCAAGATCGTGCGCGCCGAGGTGCCGCTGTCCGAAATGTTCGGGTACTCGACGTCGCTGCGCTCGCTCACGCAGGGGCGCGCGACGTACACCATGGAGTTCAAGCACTACGCCGAAGCACCGAAGAACGTGGCCGACGCCATTATCACTTCCAAGAAGTAACGTGTCGGGCACCGTGATGCGGCATTCGCCGCGTCCGGTGACCTGACGGTCAACGCCCGCGACGGGCGCGATTTCGTCACCGGACGGGAGCGCGACGCCAGCGGGCGTTGTCTTTTTTCCAACACCCCATGAAAAACATCCTCAGTATCCAGTCGCATGTCGTTTTCGGTCACGCCGGCAACAGTGCCGCCGTATTTCCCATGCGTCGTCTCGGGATCAACGTCTGGCCGATCAACACGGTGCAATTCTCGAATCACACGCAATACGGCAAATGGGCCGGACAGGCGCTGCCGAGCGAGGAGATCCTGCATCTCGTCGACGGCATCGCCGACATCGGCGAGCTGAGCCGGTGCGACGCCGTGCTCTCCGGCTATCTCGGCGCCGCGGAGCAGGCAGGCTTCGTGCTGGCGGCCGTGCAGCGGGTCAAGACCGCCAATCCGGGAGCGATCTACCTGTGCGACCCGGTCATGGGGCATCCGGAAAAGGGCTGCCGGGTCAAACCGGGCATCGAGCAGTTTCTCGTCGAGCACATGCCGGCGGCAGCGGACATCATGACGCCCAATCATCTGGAATTGGAGAAGCTGTCCCAGCATCCGATCGAAACGTTCGACGATGCGCTCGCCGCCTGCCGCGCCCTGCTCGTTCGCGGACCGAAGCTGGTCCTGGTGAAGCACCTGGAGTACGCGGGCAAGCCCGCGGACCAGTTCGAGATGCTGGCCGTCACGCAAGACCAGGCGTGGCATGGTCGGCGCCCGCTATACCCCTTCTCGCGTCATCCGGTGGGCGTTGGCGATCTGACGTCCGGCGTTTTTCTTGCGCGATGGCTCAGGGGCGATTCGGTGCGCGACGCCTTCGAGCACACACTGGCCGCGGTCGACGCCGTGCTGCACGCCACGCATCGCGCCGGAAGCTACGAGTTGGAGATCGTGCGGGCGCAGGACGACATCGTGGCGCCCCCGAAGCGGTATGTCGCGCAAGCGGTCTAGGCCTGCGCGGTCGCAATCTGCGTCGGGACGCGCAGCCGTCAACCCGGGCGACGTCCGCCTTCGAGCGCCTGGCGACCGCGGGCGGGAGAACGACGTTCAGTACGCGCGCAGTTGCCCGGCGTGATGCGTCAGGTGGTCGGCCATGAAGGTCTGGATGAAGTAGTAGCCGTGGTCGTAGCCATTGTGGCGACGCAGGTTCAGCGGCTGACCGGCGTCGCGGCAGGCGCGCTCGAAGATCTCCGGATGCAGTTGCGCCTCGAGGAACTGGTCGTTGAGGCCCTGGTCGACGAGGATGCCCTCGGGGAATACCGCCCGCCCCGCCTGGGCGATCAGCTCGCTCGCATCGTATTGGCGCCAAGTCTGGCGATCCGCGCCGAGATACCCGGTGAACGCCTTCTCGCCCCAGGGACAATGCATCGGCGCGGCGATCGGTGCGAAGGCCGACACCGAGCGGAATTTGTCCGGGTTGCGCAGCGCCAGCGTGAGCGCACCGTGTCCCCCCATCGAATGTCCGAAGATGCCGATGCGCCCGGCATCGATCGGCAACGACGCGGTCACCAGCCCGTACAGTTCGTCGACGATATAGCTGTACATGCGATAGTGCGTCGACCATGGCGCCTGCGTGGCGTCGAGATAGAAGCCCGCGCCGACGCCGAAATCCCACGCATCCGTCTCGCCGGGCACCCCCGCGCCGCGCGGGCTGGTGTCAGGGGCGATCAGCGCCACGCCGTGCTCGGCGGCCAACCACTGCGCGCCGCCCTTGATCATGAACGTCTCTTCCGTGCAGGTCAGCCCCGCGAGGTAGAACAGCGCGGGCACCTCGCGACCGTCGCGCGCCTGCGGCGGCATGAACACCGAGAAGCGCATCGGCAAGCCGATGACGGATGAAGCGTGACGATAGAAGCGTTGTGCGCCTCCGAAACAGCGGTGTTCGGAAATGAGTTCGAGCATGACGGAATCCGGAAATCCTCAGGGAGTCGGCAATGCCAGCGCGCGGCACTCGCGCCGCCGGCCACCGCGATGGGTGGCAGCTATCTTACCTCGCCGCACGACGCATGACATCGCCGGGGTGTCCCCGCCTCGAGACGGATAGAGGTCGCGCGCCGCCCGCGTGGGCGCGGTCTGATGGAGCCTCGTCCAACGCTTTCGGCCCACGTCGAAAGAAAATCGTCACGATTTCTAAACTTTTCCGCGCGGGCGTCGCTATACGTAGAAGGACGTGAATCGGCGTGGGCAATCCCGACGCTCGCGACCGGTTCAGCGTGCGACGGCAAGTTGTCACACGCACCGGCTATGATGCGTCGCGCAATGCACGGCGCACCAGCGCTTGCGGCGCTTGCAGCGCACCGGGTCCCGTCCTGTCAGGCAGTTGCGGCAGCGTTGTCCGTCAAGCAGTGCACTACAGAAGCGTCGCGCCACCGGCACCGGCACGGTTCCACAACGAGAACCGGTCGGGATGCGGGCGACGACGCATAAATCCGACCAGATACCAGAGACTCACCCGGGGGCCATATGAAGCTGATCCTGCTGGCGCTTGCCGCCTCGCTGTTTACGCTCGTCATGATGGTGCAGGCGCGCAGCGAAACGAGCGACGTCGCTGCCAACGACAAACGCACGTCGTCCGGCATCTCCGTGAACGACCGAACACCCACACGCAAGGACATGGCCATGTGGAACGCGCGCCGCAAGATGCACGCGGTGCGTCAGGAGGACTGACGGTCCCACCACACCTTCCCGTACGGACCGGAGCTCGCCTGCCGCGCCCCTCCCGTACGCGCAGCGCAACATGTTGCGTCGCACCAAATTTGGGCATCCTCCGACACCGTCCTATAGTGGAAAGGCGATTCAGGTGAGGAGACAAAAAGATGCCCGCTTTCCACTTCAATCTTTACGACCTGACGTTGTTCCTACCGATGGCCGTTGCCGGTGCGCTTCTCGTCGGCGGCATCCCCGTCGCGACCCGCACCACGCGCTATAGTCTGCGCGCGGTCGGTGCCGTGGTCGGCGCGCTCGTCGCGTTCCTCGTGGTGGAGGCGTTGCCCGTGCTCGTATAGCCGGCGCCACGCACCGACCACTCTGGGACGTTGCTCCGGCCGATTGACGCGCGGCCGGTTGCCGGAGGGTTGCCTGGGGTTTCCTCCTGGGGGTTTCCTTTTCCCGCGCACTTCACGACGCTGTCGTTTGCGCGCGCCATGATCGTCCTCGGCAACTGCGGTTGCGCTGTCACCCTCGCTATTCGGCCGCCGATACGCTCGGCGGTCTTTTTCATGTGTTGTCGCTTTCTGCGCGACGCCATCGTTTTGTCCCGCCACGCGTACGGCCATCGCCTACAATCTCCGGAAGTGCACCGCAGGGTGCGCGGCGTCGGCGCCCGTCGTCCGACATCGCGCATCGCGCCGTCAAAGGAGGTCCCCGCATGTCCGACGCGTTCTCCCGCGCCTTCGCCGTTGTCATCAACCAATACCGCTCGCCACGCCAATACACCGTGTCCGTGGAGCGCGCGAGCGAGATGATCGCCAAGAATGTCGGGTTGTTCTCCGACGGGTTCGCTGCGGAACCCCACCTCATCGTCGGCCTGTTCGAACGCGAAGCCGATGCCTGGGCGCTTGCCCGCCGCCTCCAGCGCACGCGCACGACCGTCCAGGCGCTGCTGCAAACGCCCGCGCGCGCCTCCACCGTCTCTCCCCCTGAACTCGACGCGAGCGACTGAGTTCGCCGTCGGGCGGGGCACCGCCGCACCGGGTGGCCGGGTGTCACCGCGTCCGGTCCCAACTGCGTCATCTCCCGGCTCAGGTCAGGCGCGTGCTCCTTCCCTCGTTCGCCGTCATTCCGAAATAGGCCTCGCCCACATCGGCGCACTCGCGTAGAATTCGGAATTCCAGATATCACAAACACCGGCGACGACCGGCATCCAATGGCCCACCTCACATCCTCCGGCACGTCGGCCGAGGCGTCCTGCGTGCCGGACTCGCCACCACTACCACCGCTCGAACCGGTGACCAATGCCCCGGTCCTCATCGATCAGGTCTACGCGCGTCTGCGCGACGCCATTGCCGACCTCACCCTGCCGCCGGGCGAGCGCATCCGGCAGGCCGAACTGGCCGACTCGCTGGGCGTGTCGCGCCAACCCGTGAGCCACGCACTGCAATTGCTCAAGCGCGACGGGCTGGTTTGCGACAGCGGGCGTCAGGGGCTGGAGGTCGCGCCCATCGACGCCGATCATCTGCGCCGTCTCTATGAAGTGCGCACTGCCCTTGACGGGCTGGCCGCACGCCTGGCGGCGACACGAGTCGCGGCGAACACGATGACCGACGCCGAGTTGCGACGATTGCACGACGCCGTCGCCGCGGGGATGGCCATGACACACGGCACGCCGGTGGCGCGACAGGTCCGCGCCGAGGTGGCGTTTCACACGGCGCTACACGACGCGTCGGGCAATCCGTTGATCGCGCAGACCGTTGCACCGCAATGGCCGCACATCATGCGCGCCATGGCCGCCACGCTCGGGGCGATGCCGATGCAGGAAGTCGTGTGGCACGAGCACGGCGGCATCGTGGCGCGCATCATCGCAGGCGACGCGCGGGGCGCCGAAACGGCAGCCCGCGAACACACCGAAGCCGACGGCGGCGATGCTCGCCGCGAATGGCTCGCCCGACTGGCGACGGGCCGCTGATCATGCAAGCCGTCATCTCCGCCGCATTGCCCGTGTTCGGCCTGATCCTTGTCGGTTATCTCTGCGCGCGTCGCGCATGGCTCGGCGACGCGGCACTCGACGCGCTCAATCGGTTTGTCGTCTATCTCGCCCTGCCTGCCGTGCTGTTTCAGTCGATGGCGCAGATCACCTGGGCGGAACTGGTCAATCCCGGCTTTCTGGGCGCGTTCGGCGGCGGCATGGCCGCAACGTTCGCGCTCTCGCTACTGCTCGACCGCACAGTGCGCGGGCGCCTGACCGACGCGAGTATCGAAGGCATGGGCGCGGCATATCCCAATGCCGGTTTCATGGGACTGCCGCTTTGTCTCGTGGCCTTCGGTCCCGCCAGCGTTCCCGCAGTGGTCGTGGCCATGCTGCTCACCGCCACCGTGCTCTTTGCGATCTCCATCGCAATCATCGAAACGGATCTTCAGGCCACGCCGAACTGGCGTCGCACGGCAGGGTTCGTCGCACGTGCGTTGGCAAGCAATCCGCTGGTCGTCTCGCCGTTCGTCGGCATGGCCGTCGCGGCGGTCGGCCTCACGCTGCCGGCGCCGGTGCTGCACTTCACCACACTGCTCGGCGGCGCCGCCAGTCCCTGCGCACTGGTGGCCATCGGCATGTTTCTCGCCCAGCGTTCCATTACGGCGCGCGAGCCTCGCATCGCCCGCGCGGTGGGGCGCCTGGTCGGACTCAAGCTCGTGTTTCAACCGGCCGTGACGGCCTTTCTCGCGTTTCGCGTGTTCGACCTTCCCGCGATCTGGGCGCACAGTGCGCTGCTGCTCTCCGCATTGCCGATAGGCACCGGACCGTTCATGCTGGCGCAGTTGTATGGACGTGAAGCGGCGGTCGCATCGCGCGCGATCCTCGTCTCGACAGTGCTATCGGTGGTTACGGTGTCGTTGCTGATCGGGTGGTTCAGTCTGCGCTAGACGTGTGCGTCAGTTGCGCATACGCCCGTCGGCCCGATCGTTGCGCCCCCCGGGAAGCCCCCCCGTGTCAACGAGATACCCGTTCAATGTCGCCTCAGAGCACTCAGAGCAGACTGGCCGCGGGCGCCACGACCACGCGGTCGCGTCCGGAGCGTTTCGCGGCATAGAGTGCGGCGTCGGCGGCGCCGAGCAACCGCATGGGCAACGTGTCGTGGTCGGTGATGTCGCGCGGATCCACGCTGGCCAAACCGATGGAAATCGTCAGCGGCACCGGCGTGCCGTCATCGTCGGGCACTTCGAGTCGGGCGACGGCGCGCCGCACTCGCTCGGCCACGGTGCCCGCCCAGTTCTGTTCCGTCTGCACGAGCAGCGCGGCGAACTCCTCACCGCCATATCTCGCGAGCGTATCCGTCACGCGCAATTGCGCCCGCATGCACGCGCTTGCGGCCCGCAAGGCACGGTCGCCCGTGGCATGCCCGTAACTGTCATTGACACGCTTGAAGTGGTCGATGTCGATCAGCAGACACGCCAGCGGCGCCCCATAGCGCGCGCCTCGCACGACCTCCTCGCGAAGACGCTGATCGAAGTAGCGTCGGTTCGACAACCCGGTGAGCGGATCCGTCAGGCCGATGCGCTTGAGTCGCTCGCGATTCCACATGTTCTCGAGGCACACCGCCACCACGGCACCGAAGCGCTCGATGAAATCAGTCGCCATCTCGGCGGTAAAGCGGCGCGCGTCGCGGCTGCCCAGGGCGATCACCCCGAGATGGCGGCCGTTGCGCGCGAGCGGCATGATCACCGCGCTTGCCGGCATGCGCGCTCCGAACAACGGCGCATGTCGCTCGCGCGGTGCGCCGATCCAGAGCTGACCATCGCCGCAGACAGCGGAAAACGTACCGGCATCCTGTGCAATGCACAGCCCCGAATCGAGTGCGCGGATACCCTCGGCCGTGTCGATGAGGTCGCGCAGCGTGTCGTCGACCTCCGCGAGCATCAGATGAACGCCCGAGAGATCGAAATCGTGGCGCAGGCGATTGAGCGCCACTTCCAGGAACTGGCTGAAATCGGGCGCCCCCATGAGCGCCAGCTCGATGTCCTGAAAACGTTTTAGCGAGCGCTCATTGCGCTGGACGGTCGCCAGCAGCGATTGCAGTGCGTCGAGCATCGGTGCCTGGTTGGTTGCCACGTAAGGTCTCGAAAGACACGCGGCACTTCGCGGCCGCCTAGCGTGCTTGCCCGGCATCTTGCGCCTTGTCGGCCCGGCGTTGCGACGAACGCACCGGAACAAGGACGGGCCTCAGCGATCGTTTCGTCCGCCGGACCTGGATCGAGGTCTTGATGGCGCCCTGTCGAAACGGCCGCCATGAGGCCGTTAACGGCAGCCGCCGATCATTTTGTAGGGTGGACAGATTCAATTTTGCCGCCCCGAAATCGAGCTGTGGCGCCGTTTTCTTCGCACCTAGGGAAAATACTTAGCCAACATGCAACCAATGCGGCATCGCACCAAATTGCCCCCCGCCCAAGATCATTTGCCGCGCGGCCGGTCGGACGACCATCTCGACAAGCGAACTTGGCGGGCCTACAATCGCCGCCGCTCGCGTCCAGCCCACGACACCGCCGATGACGACATCGGTCGATCGGCGGCGGCGCGAGACGGCTCGGGTCCGCCGGCGCTTGCGCGCTCGGGGCGGCTCCGGTCGCCCACCTTTGCCCCCCACGGAGACACCGTTGTCCATGTTCTTTCCGCGCCTGCGCCACGCCTGCGCCGCGCTCGCGCTTGCGACGTTCGCCGCCCTCAGCACGCCCGTCGTCGCCGCCACCGCGCACCACGCCAACGTCCACTCTGGCAAAACGCACGACGTGTCGGGCAAACCGGCGAAATCGCGACCGCATGCCAGAGCGCACGCCGCGAGCAAAGCGGCCGTTGCGCATCGAGCAAGACATGTCGAACGAAGCACGCACGCGCACCGGACACATCGGATGCATCGGACGCATGGCGCTCAACGGCCACTCAAGACGCGTCACACTGTCTCGCCCAAAACGTCGCACAAGTCACGGCCGACCATCGCCGGTCGTCGGCACGCGCACGCTCGCGCCTGAGGCGTGCATCGCGTGCGTACGCCTCGGGATGACGTAACCGCGCTATAGTGACCGTGCAGGACGGCAGACATTTCGATGTCGTCCCGCCTCCCATTCGCCAGGACCGCATGACGCGGTGACACCTCCATGACACGCGGGTATGTCGGCGCACACGTTGCGCCTACGCCACAAGATGTGCGCCCGGAATCCGTTCCCGGCGCGGTCTTCCGGGTCTCGTTTTTTTGCCACCCCAGTTCTCAATTCGGTCGACAGACTTCCTGTCTTCCAGGAATGCAAGGCATGGCGACATGACGACGACACGCATTCTGAGCGCGACGATGCAGGACGTCGCCGCCATTGCCGCATTGCACGCCAGCAGCTGGCGCGCGACATATGCACATGCGCTTCCCGCGGAACCTATGCGCATGCAGCTGCAACAGGAACACGCAGCGTTGTGGCGCGAGCGGCTGCTGCGCGCCGATGACCCCGCGCTGCGTATATGGAAAGCCTGTCCCGAGACCGACAACGGACCGTTGGCGGGCTTCGTGTGCGCACTGTCAGGCACCGACGGCATCCTGCTCGACAATCTGCACGTGGCCGCCGCGTGGCAGGGACAAGGCATCGGCCGCGCCCTCTTCCACCGAGTGCGGGACTGGGCGTTTGCGCTCGATGCACACGCCTCGCTGTATTTGTGGGTGCTTGCCGGAAACGTGCGTGCGCGCCGCTTTTACGAGCGGCTGGGCGGTGTCGCCGGTGCGGTACACCCGATTGCGGTGTCGCCTGGCATCGAAGTCCCGGCGTTGCGCTATGCGTGGTTTGCGGACATGCGGTAAACACCCCTCACAAATATGAGAGGAGCGTTCAACGATGCGACCGGACGGCCGGTATTGGAACATGCATGTCGCATCGCAGCGAAAGCGGTAGAGAAACTGGCTGGAAACTGGCGTGGATCAACAATCCAAAAGTTTCCCTGCTTGACACCTTCCAGCCTTTCCCGTAAAAAAACGGGTGCATGAACGTTGTATGGCGAGTCTTGTGTTCATCTAATGTCGCCCTCTGCGTCACCTCGGTTGTACCTGATCAGCTTTAATGTCATGCGCTCGCTGAGCTTCTCGCTCGCTCATTTGAAAACTTTAAGGATTTAAGAAATGGCAACTGGTACCGTCAAGTGGTTTAACGACGCCAAGGGTTTTGGTTTTATTACGCCGGACGAAGGTGGTGAAGATCTCTTCGCCCACTTCTCGGAAATCCAGGCAAAGGGCTTCAAGTCGCTGCAGGAAAACCAGAAGGTCAGCTTCGAAGTGAAGGATGGTCCGAAGGGTCGCCAAGCTAGCCAGATCACGCCGCTGTAAGCGTCGGATTCTTCGCTGCCGACCGCGCAATCGGTCGATGCGACTCGGGCAGTGCGTCAATGCCTGCCCGAACCGAAAACCCCGCTCATGCGGGGTTTTTTCGTTATTGCAGGTATGCTGAATGTTTCCGTCAGGAGGTGATGCGATGGGTTTGTTGATCGACGGCGAGTGGCACACCGACTGGTATGACACCCGTGCTACCGGCGGGCGCTTCGAGCGCCGCCCCGCGACATTCCGTCATTGGGTGACGTCCGACGGCGCCCCCGGCCCCAGCGGCGACGGCGGCTTCGCTGCACGGCGCGGCCGATACCTGCTTTACGTGAGCTACGCCTGCCCCTGGGCGCACCGAACACTCATCATGCGTGCCCTGAAAGGCCTCCAGGACATGGTGCCTGTCGCGGTCGTCAACTGGCTGATGCTCGACGACGGCTGGACCTTCAAGCCCGGGCCGGACGTGACCGGCGACCCGGTAGGCGACGCCCGGTTCCTGCGCGACGTCTATCTTGCCGCCGACAGGCAGTTCACCGGCCGTGTGACCGTGCCGGTGCTCTGGGACACCGAACGACGCACGATCGTGAGCAACGAGTCGTCCGAAATCCTGCGCATGTTCAACAGCGCCTTCGACGGCCTCGGCGCAATCCCCGGCGACTACTATCCGGTGGCCCTGCGCGAGGAGATCGACATGCTGAACGCGCGTATCTACGACACGGTCAACAACGGCGTGTACAAGGCCGGATTCGCGACCACCCAGGCCGCCTACGAGGAAGCGGTCACGCCGCTTTTCGACACGCTCGACATGCTCGACGCGCGGCTGGCAACCCGCCGATTTCTTGCCGGCGAGCGGATGACCGAAGCGGACATCCGGCTCTTCACCACACTCATCCGATTCGATGCCGTCTACGTCGGTCACTTCAAGTGCAACGTGCGGCGCATCGTCGACTATCCGAACCTGAACGCCTACACGCGCGACATCTACCAGCAACCCGGCGTCGCCGCGACGGTGAATTTCCAGCACATCAAGGGGCATTACTACGAGAGCCACCGCACGATCAATCCGACCGGCATCGTGCCGCTCGGTCCGCGGCTGGATCTGGACGCCCCGCACGACCGAGGGCAGATGATCACGTTGCCGCAACCCTGAGTCGCGGCGTGTAACCGTCGTCGCGCGTCACGCGGGGGAACGACGGGCCCGCGACATGACGAAACAACGCAACGATGCAACGAAGAAGCGGGCGTGGTGAGCCGATGCCCACCACGCCCGCTCTGTCCTGGTGCGCGAAGGTCGTTGCCGCGCAGAAAAATCAGGCCGCGCGCGGCTTGACCCGACTGGCCGCCTCGACCGCATGGCTGCGCGCCACGTCGAGATTGTCGTCATAGGCGAGCGCCACGCCCATGCGCCGCTTGACGAAGCTCTCCGGTTTGCCGAAGAGGCGAATATCCGTCTGCGGCACCTGCAGGGCGCGCTCGACGTCGTCGAACACAATACCCTTCGCGTCCACGCCGCCGTAGATCACGGCGCTCGCGCCCGGCGTTTTCAGCGTGGTGTTGACGGGCAGCCCGAGAATCGCGCGCGCATGCAACTCGAACTCGTTCTGCCATTGGGTGATCATCGTGACCATGCCGGTGTCGTGCGGACGCGGGCTCACTTCGCTGAACCACACCTCGTCGCCCTTCACGAACAGTTCCACACCGAAGATGCCCTGCCCGCCAAGATTATTCGTGACCTCGCGTGCAATGTGCCGCGCACGCTCGAGCGCCACGGAGGACATCGGGTGCGGCTGCCAGCTCTCGACATAATCGCCGCTCACCTGCTTGTGGCCGATCGGTGCGCAGAAGTGCGTTTCGACCTGCGCATCCGAGCCCCGCGCCCGCACCGTCAGCAGTGTGATTTCGTAGTCGAAATCGATGAAGCCCTCCACGATGATGCGGCCGTGGCTGACACGGCCGCCGGCCATCGCGTAATCCCAGGCCGCCTTGACATCGGCGGGGCCGTCAATCTTGCTCTGCCCCTTACCGGAGCTGCTCATCACCGGCTTGACGACGCACGGATAGCCGATGCCGCCATCGATGGCCGCCTGCAACTGTTCGAGCGAATCGCAGAATTGGTAAGGACTCGTCGGCAGGCCGAGCGTTTCGGCGGCCAGGCGGCGGATGCCTTCGCGATCCATCGTCAGGCGCGCGGCGCGCGCCGTCGGGATCACGCGCACCACGCCATCGGCCTCGAGCGCTTCGAGCATCGGTGTGGCGATCGCCTCGATCTCGGGTACGACGAGATCGGGCTTTTCGGCCTCGATCAATGCCTTGAGCTGCTCCGGATCGGTCATCGCAATGGTGCGAGAATGGTGAGCGACCTGCTGACCCGGCGCGTTTTCGTAGCGATCGACGGCAATCGTCTCGACGCCCAGCCGCTGCAGCGCAATCAATACTTCACGGCCAAGTTCGCCGGCGCCCAGCAGCATGACTTTCGTCGCGCTCGGCGACAACGGGGTTCCGATAGTGGTCATGTCCGACCTTTGAAGAGTGAGAAATTCGGGGCAGCGACGCACGCGGGCGTCGCTCGCAAAAAGCGTATTGTAGCGAGCATGCGCGGCCGTGCGTTCGCATCCGCTCGCGCAGATCCCGACATTGGCGAACCGCGCGACGACGACACTCCCGGCCCGACGTCGTCGGCACGGCGTGACAAGCGTGGCATCACGCGCACGCGCCGAGTGCACCGCGCAGCACGCGGCGGCACGCCGCCACCATGCAAGCCTCGCTGTCCTGATAGCCCGTGAGCACCCACGCGGTGCCCGCGTTGGTCATGGCGCCCACGAGTGCGAGGCCGACGATGCGCGCCTGCGCTTGCGCCGCCTCGTCCGAAGGCGGCGGCGCCACCGCCATGCCGAGAATCAACCGGGCGAAGTCGAAGATGTAGCGTTGATAGGTCAGATCGGTCTCGGCACTCACGCCCATCACTTCGAGCAACACCACCCTGGCCGCATGCGATTGCCGCAGGAACGCGAAGAAGGCGTGCAGACCGGCGTCGAGCCGCGCCTCGAGCGTCGGCGCGCTGGCGGCCACCGCCGCCTGCAAGCGATCGAGCAGGGCCTGCGCGTGATGCGCGTACGTCGCCCGCAGCAGATGCTCCATGTTGTCGAACGCCGCGTAGAAGTACCGGTCGTTGAGCTTCGCCAGCCGACACACCGAGCGGACCGTCGCGCGACGAAATCCCACGGTGCCGAAGACTTCCGTCGCGGCGTCGATCAGTGCCTCGCGTCGCGCCCGTTCCCGCTGGGCCTGCGCCACGCCGCCATAGCGCCGCCCTCCGGCCTTGACCGGACGCGGCACGCCGTCTCTCGATTCGAGTCCTTGTTCCATTTCGCTATTTGACATCACCCTGACCGAAAACTAAAGTGGTGACACGCAACACCACATTATAGAATCCACAGTCGATGCTCCGCGGGCGCGATCGCGCGCGGGGACGAGCGGCACACCGGATTGCCCCGACAGGAGACGGCACGATGAAGACGTTCAGGAACAAAGTCGCGGCCATCACCGGCGCCGGCTCCGGCATGGGGCGCTCGCTGGCGCTGGCGCTGGCGCGGCAAGGCGCGCATCTCGCGCTGTCCGACATTGACGAAGCCGGTCTCGCAGCCACCGTCGCCGCTTGCCGGGACTTCGGCGTTCGCGTGACATCGCAACGACTGGATGTGGCCGAGCGCGACGCAGTCTTTGCCTGGGCCGCGCAGAGTGCGGCCGCACACGGCAAAATCCATCTGCTCTTCAACAACGCCGGGGTCTCATTGTCCGTTCCGGTGGCCACGGCCAGGCTCGAGGACATCGAGTGGTTGATGAACATCAACTTCTGGGGCGTGGTGCACGGCACGCAAGCGTTTCTCCCCTATCTCACGGCATCCGGCGAAGGCCATCTCGTGAACACGTCGAGTCTGTTCGGTATCATCGCGATGCCCACGCAGTCGGCCTATAACGCGAGCAAATTCGCGGTACGCGGATTTACCGAAGCGCTGCGCATGGAGCTCGACCTCATGCATGCCCCCGTGTCCTGCACATGCGTGCATCCTGGGGGGGTTGCCACCAACATCGTGCAAACGTCCCGCATCGACGACAGCATCGCCGCCCTCACCGGCCTCGACGCGCAAACGCACCGCCGGCGTGCGAACCGGCTCATCGACGTGACGAGCGCCGATGCGGCGGCGAACCAGATCCTCGCGGGGGTGCGACGCAACGCCCGGCGCGTACTCGTGGGCGCCGACGCTCGCCGCGTCGACAAGCTCGCGCGCCTGCTCGGCGCCAGCTATCAGGCCGTCGTCGTGTGGCTATACCGCCGCACCGCCATGTCGCGCACCTCGCGCATCCTGCACAAGCAACCCGTCGCCGGTAAGGACGCGACAACGCGCCCCACGGCGGCAGAATAGGCCCCCCCGACGGCCGGAGACCCCTTTCATGACGGCAGACCGCACCTCCTCCGAGACTCCCGACGCCGCGCCGACAGCACTCGACGTCATCATCGTCGGCGCGGGATTGTCGGGCATTGCCGCCGCGCACTACCTGCGCGAGCGCTGCCCCGACACCCGTTTCGCCATGCTCGAAGCCCGCGCGTCGCTGGGCGGCACCTGGGATCTCTTTCGCTACCCGGGCGTGCGCTCGGATTCCGACATGTTCACGCTGGGCTTCAGCTTCAGGCCGTGGGCGAGCGATCAGGCCATTGCCGACGGCGGCAAGATTCTCGACTACCTCAAGGACACCGCGCACGCCGAAGGACTCGACGGGCTGATTCGCTATGGCCACAACGTGCGCGAAGCCCGCTGGGATTCGGGCATCGCGCGCTGGACGCTGGACATCGAGTGCACGCACGCCGACGGCCGCAGGGAATCGCAAACGCTCACCTGTCGCTTCCTTTTCATGTGCAGCGGGTACTACGCATACGACGCCGGACATACGCCCACGTGGCCGGGCATGGAGACGTTCGCGGGGCGGGTGGTGCATCCGCAGCACTGGCCTGCCGAGCTCGACTATCGCGACAAGCGCGTCGTGATCATCGGCAGCGGCGCGACGGCCGTCACCCTGCTGCCCAGCCTGGCCGCCACGGCGGCGCACGTCACCATGCTGCAGCGCTCGCCCAGCTACATCCTGTCGATGCCCCAGCGTGACGGGGTGGCCGACCGCCTTCGCGCCTGGCTGCCCGCCGGGGTCGCACACCGTATCGTCCGCATGAAGAACGTGCTGGTCACGCTGGCCTTCTACAACGCCGCGCGACGCTGGCCGAACGCCATCCGCCGGGTGCTGATTCGGCGCGCGGCGCAGCAGGCTCGGGGCCACGCCGACGTGGCCCGCGATCTCACGCCACGCTACAACCCGTGGGACCAACGGCTTTGCCTCGCGCCGAACGGTGACATCTTCAAGGCGCTGCGCGGCGAACGCGCCGCCATCGTGACCGACGAGATCGCGTCGTTCACGCCGCGCGGGCTCATGCTCAGGAGCGGCAAGACGCTCGATGCCGACATTGTCGTCACGGCCACGGGGTTGCGCGTGCAACTGATGGGCGGTGCGCGCCTGCTCGTCGACGGCAAACCCGTGGTGCTGTCCGAATCGGTCGCCTACAAGGGCATGATGTACAGCGACGTGCCAAATCTCGCGTCGATCTTCGGCTACACCAACGCCTCGTGGACGCTCAAGGCCGAACTCATCGCGCAGTACGTGTGCCGTCTCATCAATCACATGAACGCGTTGGGCGCGGATACGTGCGTGCCGCGTCTGCGCGACGGCGAGCATGCGGCACTGCCCGCCATCGGCCTCACCTCGGGCTACATCCAGCGCGCCGCCGGCGTACTGCCGAAGCAAGGCGGACGCAGGCCCTGGGTGTTCTATCAGAGCTATCTGCGCGACCTGAGACTCATGCGGTGGGGGCGCCTTGAGGACGGCGCGATGCAGTTCGAACGTCGCGCCACGCGAGCGGTCGAACGGGACGCATCGGAGGCTTCGGGGCCGGACGTGTCGAATGTGCCGGACGCATCAAACGTGTCCGATGCACCGACGGCGTGCCGCAAAGCCGGGGCGGTGTCGCGATAGCGCGCCCCGCCGCGCCTCGCCGCGCACCGCCCCAGCGAGCCCGGCGTCGCACGCCGACGATGCGGATTGACGAGCGCTCTCCCCCTCTTTTACGGCTGCCACCACATCATGCTTATCGCTTACCTTCTTGCCTGCCTCGTCCTCGTGACTACCGTCGTCGTGCTGGTGCTCATGCGCCTGACACGCCGCGTGGCGCGTCGCGCGCAAGCGGCGATTCCGCCGGACGGCAAGTTCCTGGAGATCACCGGCGAGCGGCTGCATTACGTGGATTTCGGCCATGGCCCGGCCGTCGTGTTCATTCACGGCCTGTGCGGCCAATTGCGCAACTTCGCCTATCTGCCGCTCGACACCCTCGCGCGCACCCATCGGGTGATCCTCGTGGACCGCCCGGGCTCCGGATACTCGACCCGTTCGCAAGCGGACGACGCCGCGATCGCGACGCAGGCCGGCGTCGTGGCCCAACTGATCGACAGACTCTCGCTCGACCGGCCGCTGGTCGTGGGCCACTCGCTGGGCGGTGCAATTTCGCTCGCGTTAGCGCTCGACCATCCGGAACGCGTGGGCGCGCTCGCGCTGATCGCGCCGCTCACGCAGCCGGTACACGACGTGCCGGGGCCGTTCCGGGCGCTCGCGATTCGTAGCGCCTGGTGGCGCCGCTGCGTTGCCCACACCCTGGCCGTTCCCGTGGGCATGCTGACGGGACGCGCGACACTCGCGCACGTCTTCGCGCCGGAAGCCCCGCCCGGCGACTTTCTCATTCGGGGTGGCGGCGTGCTCGGTTTCCGGCCGGGCAACTTCGAAGCGAGCAGCGGTGACCTGCTTGCAGCCGAGCGCGACATGCCCGGCCTGGCCGCGCGCTATGGCGCGCTGGCGGTTCCGGTCGACATTCTCTACGGGCGTCAGGACCGCATTCTCGACGCCCGAGTGCATGGGGAGTCGATGCCGTCGATCCAACCCCGTGTGCGGCTCTCGCTGGTGGATGGCGGACACATGCTGCCCGTGACGCAACCGGAAATGACGATGCAGTGGCTCCTGGACGTGGCGGCACGCAACCCATCGGCGACGTACTACGGCGTACGCAACGCACCGACCGTCTCGACGCATGCGGCCAACGACGCGGCTTGAGCGCCGCTTGTCGGCCACATTCCGGGAGAGTGCTGCCTGCGGTGGCGCGCATCCGGTGGCACACTAGGGACTTTCCGACTTCGCACGCCGCGCCGCGGCTCGCCCCATGTCCGATCGTCCCGAAGCTTCTTCGGCCCCGACCAGCCTTCGCCTGGCGGCCAGCCTCGTGGTGCTGCGCGAACGCGCGAGCGGCATGGAGGTGCTGCTACTGCGACGCGCCGTTCGCGCCAACGACCACAGTTCGGACGCGTACGTCTTTCCCGGCGGGGTCGTCGATGCCGGCGACCGGCGCGCCCACCTCACCTGCCCCCGGCTCGACGACGCCACGGCAAGCCGGCGACTGCAAGTGCCGCAGGGCGGTCTCGATTACTTCATCGGCGCGATTCGCGAGTGCTTCGAGGAGACCGGCGTGCTGTTTGCAGACGACCTCTCGGGCGCGCCAATCGACGGTGCACGGTTGGCGGCCATGCGGGCACAACGCGACGCCCTGCACGACGGCAAGATCGACATCGCCTCGCTTTGCCGCGCGTTCGACGTGCAACTCGCGGTGCAGCGATTGCATTATCTGAGCCATTGGGTCACGCCGCTGAACCTGCCCAAGCGTTTCGACACGCGTTTTTTCCTGGCATCGGTTCCCGAGGGCCAAAGCGTCGAGGTCGATGCGCTCGAGACCGTGGCACACCGTTGGATGCGTCCGGCCTACGCGCTCACGTATGCGGATCAACTTCGATTGCTGCCGCCCACGCGCAAACTGCTCGAATGGCTGACGCGCACGAAGACGGTCGACGACGCGATGTCGGCCGCCGCGGCGTTGGATGACGTGCCACGCATCCAGCCCCGCCTGGCGTTGGGCAAGCGCGGGCGCTGGCCCATCGCGCCCGACGACCCGGCATGGGCCGAGTTGGTGCTCACCGATCCGCAGGACACCGCCACCGGCAGTTACGAAATCGTGCCGGGCCGCGTGACCTCACTGATGCCGGGCGTGCTGCGGGTGACGGCGGCCAACCCCGGCATGATGACCGGCCCCGGAACGAACACGTATCTGGTGGGCGGTGGGCCGGAGAATGCGTGGGCGGTGATCGATCCGGGCCCTGACGATCCCATGCACATCGAGGCGATCCTGGCGGCGGCACCCGGCCCGATCCGGCAGATTTTCGTCACGCATACGCATCGCGATCACTCGCCCGCCGCGCGAGCGCTGAAGCAGACGACCGGTGCACTGACCTACGGCATGCGCGCCCTGCATCACGAGGGGCAGGACACGTCATTCGATCCGGACGTGGCGCTCGCGGACGGGGCTGCCGTCACATTGCCCGATGGCCGGATCCTGCAGGCGATACATACGCCCGGTCATGCCGCCAATCATCTCTGTTACGCGCTTGACGAGGCTGGCCTCGTCTTCACGGGCGATCACGTCATGCAAGGCTCGACCGTCGTCATCAATCCGCCGGACGGTCACATGGCGACCTACCTCGCCTCGCTCGCCAAGCTCGCGGCACGGGCGCCGGCATGGCTGGCGCCGGGGCATGGCTTCGTGATGGATCGTCCGGCGCAGCGCATCGCACGGCTCGTCGACCATCGGCTTGCGCGCGAGGCTCGCACGGTCGACGCGCTTGGGCAGCTCGGTGCGGCGACGCTCGACGCGCTCACGCCGGTGGTGTATCGCGACGTGCCCGTGGGACGTCATGGAGTTGCGCGTCGCTCGCTGCGCGCCCATCTCGACAAGCTGCGGGAAGACGGTCGGGTGCGCTTATCGGCGGATGGCGAATGGCAGCTGACGGGCGACGGCTGACCGTGGCGGCGATCAGGCGTCGCCGTCGCCGAGCAGCTCGTCCACAATGCGCTCGCCCGCCTTGCGCCCGGCCATTTCGGCGTCCTGGCGGTTGTCGCGATGCCCGTCCGGCGAGCGCACTTCCGGACCTTCCGGCTTGCCGTGACGTATCACCTGCACCCGATAGTCCCAAGGCCCGGCGTATTCGTTCTGGAACGCGTGCACGCGAATCTGATAGCCCGCGCGATAGTCATAGACCTGCTCATGCGATTCGTAGCTCATGACGGACTCCGGTAGCGATGTGGACGGAATGCGGAAATGATGCCGGGGTGGCGGACATGCGGGACGAGATGCACTCAGGCAACGTCGACGACGACCGGCTCGACGCCGGCGCCGTGCAGGATGGTGTGTGCGGCACGCTGCACGATTTCCTCCTCGAACGTTTCGAATCGCTCGAAGAGTGCCTCGTCGTCAGCCTGCGCGTCCGTGGCATCGGTGGCATCGGCGGCGTTGGCCAGACGATTGAGCGAGGCACGGGCGATGTGGCAGGTCCAGACCTTCCCGTCGACGTTGACATTGAAGCGCACGAACTCGCCCCCGGGGACCAGTCCGATGCCGCCGTGCAAAAAGGGATCCATAGCCGTCTCCGCGGTGCTCTGGTATTCGATAACGTCCGGCTTACCGAAAAATGCTAGCACGTTCGAATGCGATGGGTGACATGGCGGCGTGACACCGACAGCGCGGCCCATGCGGCGCGCCCATGAAAAAAGACCCGCCTGAGGGAGGCGGGTCTAAAAGCCGGGATGCATGGGGCACCATGGCAACCCCGGGAAGACAGGGTCATGTGAACATGACGAGTCCATTATGGACGGGCAAATCCGGTGTGGCGCCTACCGACGTATGCACAATTAGACGTAGATCAAGGTTTGTGAATTTGCCGGCCCTGGGCCTCCCTCGACGCGGGCGGAACCGTTTTCCACGGGCGGCCGGCAGCTTCGGCAACGGTTCGGTCGCGTCGGTTGATACGAACAGTGCATATCGGCGATCATGCCCTCCCCGGCTCTGCAATCCGACGAGCGGCGCGATGCATAGGCGCTGGTGCCAAAAAGCGGCAAGGATGGCGAAGGTGACGCCACGGCGTTCGTGGTTCCCGCATGCCCGGCGACATTGCGTCTCGCGGTAAGATGCGCAGGCTTGCGCGCGTGCAGCCTGCGTCGCGGCTGTCGCGAGAGACAACAATTCAACAAGTCTGACATCAACGGGGAATCTTGCATGAAGGCGAAACTCGCGCTGTTGCTGGCATTGCTGTGCACATCCTTCGGCGCCAACGCCGCCGGTGAATTCACACTCTCATACTTTGGCGATGGCAAGGCGGTGGATTTGCCGACACTGATCGGCGACCTCATCACCCCGGAATACGTGAAGCGCTTTCCAGCGAGCCAGTACGAGATCGTCCTGATTTACCACTGCACGCCGGTTACGGCGCGCGGGGACGTCGTGTGCACGGCGACGACGGGGGTTTCCCCAAAGATCAATGCAGCGGGCCGGACTGGCGGACTCGTGCCCCTGGTGCGCATCAACACCGCTGCGATCGCGCCGAAGGGTGCATCGGCGAGCGAGATGGATGAAACCCGAAACAAGGTGATAAGGGAAAGCATTCGCGCCATGATGGCGGATCTGCCCGCCGCCCCCAAGCCCCGAACCGACCGCCCTCGGATGTAAGCGGATTGCGTTGAGCGCGACGATACCGAATTCCCATCCGAGGTCATCTGGTGACGGGTTCGCCATGAGGCTGCGCCACCGGCTTGGTCGCCACCATGGCGCAGTGGGTGTAGGGAATCCAGGTTCGATGACGAACCTGACATTCTGCCGCCGGGAAATGCGATGAGAACAAGGCCCGATAGGCCAGTGCGTCCCGAACGTTCTGGCCTCGATCCTTGCTCACGAGATATCGCGCGATAGCGGATTGTTCGGTGTCATAGCAAGGATCGAGCGTAACGAGTCGACCGCCGGGGCGAAGCGCGTCGCGTGCGAGCGCAATGAATTCCGATGCGTCGTCGTCGTTCAGGTGGTGAAGCAGGCCCACAGCAAGCACAATGTCCGCGGGCTGGATCCCGTTCGCATCGTCTTTAGTGAAGAGACGACAGTGAAATCGCCCTCGGCCCGCGTGACGCTGCTGCGCGGCCGCGATGTACTCGGGACTGATGTCGAACCCCTGGTAATCGACCTCGGGAAGAAACGGCAGGATCTCGGCGGTCCCACACCCTATGTCGAGAATCCGCTGGCCCGGCATGGGCCGTACGAACTCGGTGACAAAGTCACGCCGACCTCGCTTGGCACCCAGTGAATTCTGCACGAAATCGTAAACTGCTGGCGAAGAGAGAATCGCACGAATGCCGGTGGTGATTTGGGCCATCGATGAATGTCGCGCTACTGGTCGGAAAATGTTCCGCGATTCTATCAGTCAGGATATTCATGGAGCATGGCGTCTCAATATTTGGCGATGCGACTACGCGCGGCGTCATCCGTGAACACGGCAGATGCCCAGTACCGCGACAACCCGGAGAGTCTCCTTCGACGCATTCCGCGGCCCCCTGCGATATCGTACGGCGCGAACGCGATCCGCGCTTCCGTGTGCCTGGATGTCTTCATGCAAACCTCCCGCCCGTCAGGGCTTCAAATTTGCCAGAAATCTGCCCTTCTCGACGTTATGTTCATTCGGCGGGAGGTCATCCGGTATCTCCCCCGCGCTTGCGCGTCGGGTTGCAACGGCTTGATGCATTTAAGGCAAACTCCGCAGCAATGAACCGTGACTCATCGTTTTCGGACACAGCGCGGATTCTGTCTAACGCGTCGCCGTCCGTTGCTTCCGTGAATTCACAATTTGGCGGCGACAGGTAGCCGGAATGGGGCGCCGAGACGGTTGAAAGCGTTCATCGCGGCAATCGTTATCGTGAGATCGACAAGATCCTTCGGCGAGAACGCTGCCGAGACGTTCGCGTAGGCGTCATCCGAAGCATGCGTTTCGCTGACGCGAGTCACCTCTTCGGCCCAAGCCAAGGCCGCGCGCTCCTGATCGGAGAATAGGTGCGGGACTTCGTCCCACACCGGCACCAGCGTGACCTTGTCGATAGACATGGTCTTTCGCAAATCCCGGCTGTGCATGTCGATGCAATGGGCACATCCGTTGATCTGCGAAACACGGAGGAACACAAGATGAATCAGTTCCTCGGGCAGGTTAGTGCTTTTGGTCACATAGTGATGGATACCGAAGAGCGCCTTTGCGCCGTCCGGTGCGATCTCACTCCAGTTCAAGCGTGTCATTCTGATCCTCTGCCATATGGCCATGAAATAACGTCTCTTGCGTCACGGTCGCGGTTGGCTATTTCGCTCTAGCACCTGACTCATGACGTAACGCGATGTTATTCGTTCGAGATTGCGGACCACAGGCCCAAGAATTGACGAAATGACTGGGCCAAAGCCAAGACGCGCGGCACACCGCGTAGATCGACGAGCGCGCGAAGCTGCGCGCGGCAAAAGGAAAAGGCGGAAGGCAGACTCGAGCGCATTCATGCGGCACGCTGAGTCTTTCGGGAGGCAAGACATCCGCCCGCTGCGATTTCCGCCAAGCTGCAAAGCCGCGCTGCCGACTCACAGTGACCTGCCCCCTACAAACAGGGCCAGCCGGAGTCTAGTAAAGTTCGTTTTCGGAGAAGAAGACGAACATGAAGAAGCGCTTTACGGAACAGCAAATCATCGGATTTCTGAAGGAAGCTGAAGCTGGCATGCCGGTCAAGGAACTGTGCAGGAAGCACGGGTTCAGTGACGCGTCGTTCTACACGTGGCGCGCAAAGTTCGGCGGCATGGAAGTCTCGGAAGCCCGCCGGCTCAAGGACCTCGAGGTGGAGAATGCCCGGCTGAAGAAACTGCTGGCCGAAGCAATGCTCGATATGGAAGCGTTGAAGGTCGTCGTCAAGGGAAAGCCCTGAGCCCGCAAGCCAAACGCGAAGCGGTGTCGGCGATTCGGGAGAAGGTCAACATCTCCGAGCGCCGCGCCTGCCGGCTTGTCGGGCTTTCTCGCAGCGTGCTGCATTACGACGCGAAGCCGGACCCCGAGAATGAAGTGCTAGCGGCGCGTCTGGTGGAGTTGGCGCACGAACGTCGTCGATTCGGCTACCGCCGGCTGCACGCCCTAGTGGAACGCGAAGGCACGCACGCCAATCACAAGCGCATCTATCGCCTGTACCGTGAGGCAGGGTTGGCTGTGCGGCGCCGTCGCAAGCGCCACGGCGTCATGATTGAGCGCGAGCAACTGGCATTGCCGGGCGCACCCAACGAGGTGTGGTCAATCGATTTCGTGATGGATGCGCTTTCCAACGGCCGGCGCGTGAAGTGCCTGACCGTCGTCGACGACTTCACGAAAGAGGCTGTCGACATCGTCGTCGACCATGGCATCTCAGGCTTTTATGTCGCTCGGGCATTGGACCGTGCAGCTCGCTTCCGTGGCTATCCCAAGGCGGTGCGAACAGACCAGGGACCCGAATTCACGAGCCGCGCGCTTGACCAGTGGGCATATGCGAACGGCGTCACGCTGAAGTTGATTCAGGCGGGCAAGCCAACGCAAAATGCGTACATCGAATCGTTCAACGGCAAGTTCCGCGACGAATGCCTTAACGAGCACTGGTTCACGACGCTCGCGCACGCTCGAGTTGTCATCGCGGCATGGCGTCAGGACTACAACGAGCAAAGGCCGCATAGCGCACTGAACTACCTTGCGCCGTCAGAGTTTGCGGCGAAACATCGGGCAACCGCGGATGCTCCTGCCGCTTTCCAGGAGTTGGTTTAAAGGGACTTTGCTAGAAGCCCATTGGCCCTATTGAAGGGGGCAGGTCAGCGAGAACTGCCGATTCGTTTTCGCCGATACCGGCAACGAGCACGAGGCGACTTACGAATACGCCTTGGGCTACCTGCCCGAGGCGCTCGACATCGCTGTCGAAATCGTCGCCGCCGATTTCTCAGATGAGTTCGCAACCAAGCGGGCAAACCTTGCACGGCTGGCGGCCGGCGAGCCGGAATCTGCCGTGTATGGGAAACGCAAGTTTCAATATGCGTGGACGCCGGAAGCCGCCGCACGTGCGCTTGAACTGCTCCACCCCACCGGCAACCCGTACCTCGACATGTGCATGCTTAAGGGCGGATTCCCCTCGCGGAAGCGACAGTACTGCACCGAATACCTCAAGACCCAGCCACTTACCTCGTATGCGCTGAACATCATCGACGCTGGCCGTGCCGTTTGGTCTTGGCAAGGCGTGCGCATCGATGAGAGCCTGAGCCGCCGCGAGCGGCTACAGGGCACAGGTGCATGCGTGAAATCGTTCGAGGTAGTGGGCGGAGGCCTGTTCAACTACCGTCCGATTCTGCGCTGGACCGTGCGCGACGTGTTTCAAGCGCACGAACTGGCCGGAGTTAAGCCCAATCCGCTGTACACGCAGGGAATGACGCGAGTCGGCTGTATGCCATGCATCAATTGCAGCAAGGGCGAGCTGCGCGAGATCGCGCGGCGCTTCCCCGAGCACATTGAGCGGATCGCAGCGTGGGAAAAATTGGTATCGGATGTATGCCGCCACCGCTCGCCGGTGTCGTTCTTCCACATGGGGACACAGGGCCATTCCGGACAGGACACCACGATTCACGCCGTCGTCGAGTGGAGCAAGACCACGCGCGGCGGACGGCAGTACGACCTGTTGGATGATTTCGATGAACCGCTCGCGTGCTCGTCGGCTTACGGGCTATGCGAATAATCGAGTTCAAGCGCCTCGACGGCGCAAAGGGGGGGGTGATGCTAAAGACGCAACAATGCTCCGTCCCATGCCAGCGTACTACGTTCAATGGGCACCTCGACAGCGGGCCAGTTTTCAAACAAGCCAACGTCAAGCGCACGCTGAATAGCTCGGCGGCAACAGAGCTCTATCGACTGCCCTTCGGCATATCCTCTGGGCACTCCAATCGTCACCGGATGACTATCGGCAGCGCGTGGATCGTGTCGATAAATGAGGACGGCGCTGTCCTGCGCATATGCATTGAACGAACTCGTTTTGCCGTTTCCATCGGCCACAGAAAACCGGAATCGTTCTGCCTCCGGAAGTTCGTGATCAGGCATCTTGGTCTCCTTGAGTTGCTGATTGAACACCCATCATGTGGCGCAAAAATGTCATTTGCAAGGCGATTTTCTGCGATTTCTGTGGGTGTCAAGGAAACCTAAATTGCTCGTAACTAGAATGTTCAATATGTGTCACGGAACATGTTGCATCCCTGCAACTGGCCGCAGCATGACCACCCACTCGGCTACGGCCGAAGCACCGACGTCGTCAGAGAATGGGTTGCAATTGATCTATCACTTGGCGCATCTCGCGCTCAAGCCGTGCGAAGACGTCCGCCAACGAATGCTCAATGGGAAAGGTGAATGCCTGCCAACACCGAGGGCACATCACCGGCGCATCGAAAACGACAACGTCAGCGACCCAATGCTGAGCCTCGGGCTTGACCCGAAACTCCATGTTGAATCCCCGGTATCGGCAGCGCTGGCGTTCCATCCTAGCCTCCCCTTTTGCGGCGACTCTAGCACGGCCGTTCAGATGGCTGCCGTTCCGCCACGTTTGATCTCAGCAGGCCACCAGCCGGTGATCGATCGCCAACTGAACCTCCTCGATCAGCGCCGCCTGGATGACATCGAGTTCCTCGACCTTCGCCAGCTTGAGCTTCCTGGCACCAAAAGGCTCGATAAGCTCGACGCCGTCAAACGGCGTCACCTCGATGGTGACGTCCCACAGGGTTGCGCGCTCGCCGGTCTGGATGTCGACGGTGCAACCGCGATACACGAAGTTGAGGGAAGGCATAGGGGGCGCGGCGTCCGAGAGTGGCCGAGCAACCATGATAGTACGAACGAAATTCTACGAGTGACAGCGCGAAATTGGGGAATCGCAATATGAACGACTACCTCTCCATGCACGAACTCGCCGAGCTGATCGGCTGCAAACCGAACCAGCGCTCGGCAATGATGAAGTGGCTGGACGCCAACCGATGGCGCTACGTGGTCGACAGCCACGGACAGCCGAAGGTAGCTCGCGCCTACCGCGACAAGAAGATGGGCATCGCCCAAGAAACGGAAAAGAAAAAGCATGACGAAACGCCGAACCTCAAAGCCTTCGCCCACGCGTAGAGAGCGCACCAGCGTGCCGCGCCTATATAAGCGCACCGGCGTCAACAAGGTATCGTTTATCTACCTCTTCCCGGATGGACGCGGCGAAACGCTGGCAACCGCCCCTGTGGGCGATCGTTCGGCGATCAACGCGGCTGAGTCGAGCGCAAAACGCCGAGCCCTGGACATTCAGGCGGGGCAGATCGTTTCTGGATCCGTGGGCGACATGATCGACCGTTTCCAAAAGGACTATGACGGAAAGCACTATCGCGACCAGAGCAAGGACGGTATCGCCGTCCGAAAGTCACGGTACGCCAACCTCACGAAGTTCTTCGGACGCATGTCGCCTGCGTCGCTCAAGATGGTGCACGGGTATCAATACCTCGACGCTCGTGCCGCCGCCGGCGCACCGGCAAGTGCGAACAAAGACATGGCTGCGATGCAGACGATCTGCAATTACGCGGTTCGGTGGGGGATCATCGACGTCAATCCATTCGTAGGACTGATGCTGAACGAGACCGACGTCGTCCGGCGGGACGTAACGGGTAGCCAGGTGACGCGCTTCTATTTGTGGGCAGTCCGGCAAGACCTGCCGTTCAAGACGATGGGGTGTGCCGCTATGTTCGCCTACCTCACCGGCTTTCGCGCGGCCGAGGTAAGACCGTTTCATCGCTCGGGGATTCGCGATGACGGTGTGCTCGTCGAGAGCGCCAAACGCAAACGAGGCGAGGAAAAAATAATGAAGTTGCGCGCCTGGTCGCCGCGGCTAAGGCTGGTGGTGAAACGCGCCCAACAAGGGCGTCGCATCCCGGGAATGGCGCTTTTCGGAAACCGGAAGGGACAACCGTACACGCGCAGCGGTTGGGGCAGCGTTTGGCAGGACGCTCAGTTCGCCTGGATTGCTTCGTTCGATGAGGCGGTGCGCGCCGAGTGGAACGATCCTGAGCGACGAGCCGCGTATCTGATCACTGGCCATCCGGCGTATTTCACGCTGAACGACGGGCGTCCTGTCGCGATCACGGAAAAACTTGAGCGCCGAGAGGCAGACGTATTCGACTTCGCGGCTCACGCGGATCCGGGCACGACAATGCGCCACTACGATCGCAGACGCGTGAAAAAGGCGTCACCGACGAAGTGAGTAAATTGACAAATCTGGGATTTCGTTGACAACCGAAGTGGTTACTACCGGGGAAAACAAGGAATTTTGGGGTGACCGATGGGACTCGAACCCACGACGACTGGAATCACAATCCAGTCCCGCAACACGCTATTTGTATTTTAGATCAACACGTTACGAAAAAAACTTCGGAATAAATACGCATCATCTGCACACCATTTCATGCGGGTTTCCAGAGATGCGTTCCGAATTTCTTGCCCCTTCACTTCGGGTTCGGATACACGCGCAACCGCTTCGGTCTGTGCCCAGCGAACTCCAGCCTGATGAAGATCGAGCGCCCCTTCAAGAAATCCTGAGACCAATCGAAGTGACTTTCGTTCGAGCATACGACTACGCCCGTGTCATGGGGCCTAACTTGCATCGGAAAGTACTCAAAGGGATGCGCAACCTCCTGGTCTTTGCGCCATCGCCACCCCACTCCAAGTGAAACAGTCCACCATGTAAGAATCAATGGTCGCTGGGACAAATTGTGAACGTATATCGAATTTCCCTCCGACTCGTTCGACGAGAATGAATAAGTCACAGCAACCCTTGAGCGATCCCGCCACGTTTCATAGGCCTTCCATATCGCCAGAAGAAACGACAGAGCAAATCCCAACCAGGCTACTAACGAAGTCCCCTGCGACATTCCGTCTCCCCCTTCATTATTTGCTTTTCGGAGGGTACCCGATGAAGGGTACATTTTTCACTGTTTTTTTATACAGTGTTTGTGCTAGTTTACCTCCCTCACGAGCACCACGAGAGAGGCCGCCATGCGAGATCCACACACCACTAGATTCATCGTCGTCCCGTTCCGCAAAGGGAAAGGCGACGATCTGCTTCCCGTTGAAGTGCGGCCGGCCAGCACGAGCGCCGGCGCCGTGCGCGTCGCGCACTCAATGCGTGAGCGCCACGCCGGGGTGGCAGCCTACGAAGTTACCGTTGACCCGGAGACCGGCGCTATGGACTCGCCGAAGGTCCTATTCCTGCACGGCCGCGTGCCGATGCTCGACGAGTTCGCTTCGGCATAGCGAGGGGTCCGTGGTATGCCTCTCAGTCCTCGCCCTTCTGACCTGACCATCGATCAGTTGCGCAGTCTGTGGCTCACGCACAAGGATCCTGATCTGCGGCGCGCGATCGAAGAAGTTGCCTTTCGTCGCCTCGATGCGCAGCGGCGAGACAAAGTACTCGTGGAAGTGGAAAAGCTGTACGCCATCATCCACCAGGCGTGGCGCGAGGAAGTCGGTGACACGCTCATCGCGCTCGAGTGCCTTCGTGCCCTGCTTTCGGATCAGCGACAACGCCGAGGCGAGTTGCCGGGTATCCCGGGGGCGCCCAACCGATAGAAGATAGTTTTGGATATCATTTCTCTATTTTTGATAACTATGATTATCTTTTTGGCTCATGAACCGTTCGGTGCGGAAAGCGTCCAGTGCGACGCACCGCCCAAGCGGACGCCCCAGTACATGAGCCAGCGGCGCCAGGCCGGCACGCAGGTTGCGGCGGACGCTTCGCGCAGCACGCGGTCGGCCACTGCCCGGGTCACAAGCTTCGTCGTATAGAGCCAGTCATGCACGGCGGCGGCCTCGTTCGAGGTTCCGCCGGTGAGCCAGTAGACGACCGGCAGTCGCGGTACCGACGCGAGATCGGTGACGAAACCGCGCGGCACCGTGATCACCGCCCCCGCGACATCCGATTGATAGAGCAGGTCCGCCACCAGCCGCCACCGGCCGTCGTCGCAGCCGGCGGCATTCTCGATGACTAAGCGTGTCAGGAAGCGGCTCATTTCGCCGCGGCGCCAGTCGCGACATCTTGCGGCCACGCGGCGATCGCAGCCGCGAGCAAAATTTGCGCGGTCGTCACCCCCATCACGATTCGATCCTGATCCTGCAGCGACAGCGGCGACGCCTTCACGACGGTGATGATCGCCGGCAGCCCTGCGCTCGCGAGCGACTGAAGATTCACCGCATCGACGGTCGAGCCTGCAGAACAGACAGCGTTTACGACCGGCTGCGCCTCGGCGAGCGATTGCAGCGCGCCGTTGCTCATGCCGCTGACCTGCTGCAGCGAGGCAATCGCGACCTGGACCGGCGGGCAGACCCGGGCTGCGACTTGCGATGGGGAGGGGACGGACTGGGCTGTCGTCGAGCAGGCCGCGAGGGCGCACGAAAGCATGGCCGCGCACGCGGCCAACATGGCAAAACGCTTCATGGTGGATTCCTTACGGGGTGGAGAACTTGATGGCAGCGGCAGCCGCACTCGTCACAGCAGCCGAAATGCTGGAAGCAATGCCACCGCCGGCGGTGATCGGCGCGCTGGCCGACACGCCGGTCTCGGCGAAATCGAGGGTGAAGCCCTCGGGGGTATTGGTCACGCGCACGGTGACGGCGCCGACGTCCTTGCTGCTTGAGACAGATGCCTCGCAGCAGATCAGCCGGCCGGCCGAGTCATAAAACGGCCGCACTTCGTACGAGGCGTTGCCCGCGCACGCGGCAAGAAGCAGCGCGCCCAGGCATGCGAAGGGCGCCCGTATCACTGCGGCGTGCCGGGTGCTTCTGTGCTGCCACCCTGAACCTTCGTGGCCGCCCCGGCGTGCACGGCGCCAAGCGCCGCCAGCGCGGCACCGACCGCGGCGATGAAGCCGTCGGTGGGCGTCTTCCCGAACCAGGCGAACAATGCCCAGATGGCCAGCAAACCGCCGTAGCAAAGAACCTTCACGCGGATAGTCATTTCGTCGCTTCCTTATCGTGGTGGTGGATGATTTCCGTGGGTGTGAACTGGTAGCCCTCGACGGCGTACTTCTGCGCGACGAGCAACGGGAACGGCAGCATGTGAATACCCTCGCCCTTCCCTGTGTGGTGCTCTTTACAAAGCAACATCCCGTTGACGGTCATGTCATCGACGAATCGATACGGGTCGAACGGCTGGGCGGCCAGAAAGCCATCCCAATCGAATGCCTGCGCGATCGGGCCCCACACGCCGGCGCGGCAGTCTTCGGCCAATCGCGGCCATTCGATCATGTTTGCCGTGCTGCGCTCGATCGGATGGTGATGGGCCTCGAGCGGGTGCCCGCTGTCCTGCTCAGTGCCGCCGCAGACGAAGCACCTGCCGCGCTCTCGCTCGATCAGCGCGGCCCGCGTGTGCGTGAACAACGGTGTGGTGACGCGCGGATCGTGACCGGGCAGCAGCACGTCGACGGCGAGCGTCTCGCGTTCCTCATGGGTTTCGGTAACTGACATGGCATCACCCCCGGTCACCACGCATGAAACCGCCCGCCCGGCGCTTGAGCTGCAGTTCGATGAACTGCGCGCCGACCGTGCCGAGCACACTGCCGATACCGAGCAGCGCCAGCGGCGGGATATCCGGAATCTGGATCAGCACCACGCCAGCGATCATCGATGCGCCAGCGCCCAATATCGCGCGACCGATGATCAGTCGCCACGTCAAAACCTCGTCGCTCACGAGCAGTTTTCCGAGTCCCATAGCAGCTCCCAGCACCAGCAGGCCCAGAATCGTCCAGGCAGTCTTGTGGTCTTCCATTGATGGTTCCCCGGTTACGGTGCAATGACGCCACCCGCACGCCGATAGGCGTCGAGCAGAGAGTCGAGCGTGTTTTCGTGTTGTCCGTAGCCCGCGCCCGGCAGGCTCGCCCAGATGTTTCGGCACTTCGAAATCGCTGACTCGATCCTTCCGGCCTTGATGTCGGCCAGCGCGCCGCGCTCACGAATCTGCTGGATCGCGATCTTGTCCTGGTTGACGGGAGAGAAGTCCGGGAGCCCGAGTTGCTGCTTGTAGACGTCGAAGTAGCGCGACAGTAACTGATAGCGCCCCGCGGCTGTCGACCACACGTTGAAGCGCTTGATCCATACCGACTTGCGCGGATGGTCCGCATAGCTCGTGAACAGGCCACCGCCCACGATAACGTTGTAGCCGTCATCGGAACCCGCAATCCTAGACGTGAACTCCGACCAGGCGAGCATGTCGAGGAACGCGCAAACGTTCTGGCCACCCGCGGCGATGGGGTCAATTCGAGCCATGCTGATGCCCCCAAATAACGCGGTGCTTTACCTGCACCTGCCAGAATCCCCACAATGCGGCCGTCGCGACGGCCGTGTTGAGCACCACCTCGGGGGCGCTGTGGCACGCGTTGACGGAGCCGATATTCCCGAGCGATGCTGAGTTCACGAAGAACAGGACGACGGTGCCTAAGCTGCGCGTCGGCACCCGATGAGACAGGAGTGCCCATAGCGAGAGAGCGAAAAGCGCGCCGCTCGCGATCTGATTGATGATGGTGAGCATGCTTAGCTCCCAAGAATTTTCCTGCGGGCGGCGGCCAGCCACTCGGGAATTTGCTGCACCAGATTGCTGACAAGCGAAAGCCCAAAGACCGCCGCTGCCGCAATGGCCAGCATGTGCGTGATGCTTCCCGGAATGACCTCATATCTCTCGGCCACGAACCCGCCAACAAGGCAGCCAATACCGAGACTCGCTGCAAACGAGAGCCCGCGCTGCCACCAATTCCCCGGAATAAACTTCAGCGAAACGGCAGCCCCGAACGCCGCGGAGCCCCCGATCTTCACCAGCAACGTCGCTTGATCATCCGTCATCAAATATGTCCTTTTGAGCGCCCTCGCGCTCGTTTGAAACGAAAAAGCCGCCCAAAGGCGGCTTGCAATGATCGTGTACACGCAGATCAATGAGTGTTCGGTTACTCGATGTGCTGCGCGGGCGGTAGGTCCATGTACTCTTGAGCGGCGGCCGGCTGCTCATTGAAAAAGGCCACATAACGTGGGTCGCTCGTCTGCATTTCAACGATGTAGCGCCCCTCGAACAGCGGAGAGTCTGCGGGACGCCCCATCACGCAGAGCGCACGCGACTCCGAATCGTCAGAGAATTCGACCCATACGGTAGTTGCTGCCGACATTTGTCACCTCAGAAGGAATAGGACGTCGCGTTGATCTGGAAGGTCGGCGAACCTGCGCCATTTCCTCTCACACAAACGGTTTGCGGGATCACGATCGGCACGCGCGCGTTCGACGACGTGTTAGCGGCGCCATACTGTGTAACGTACGATGCTTGGCCAATTCCGTTCGTATCCCCCGCGACGTCAAAACCCATCGTCACTCCGGTCGATCCGTTGTTGTACGTGAAGATGAACCCTATGTCCTTGGCGTTGAGCGGGATTGCCGAAGCAACGGAATACCCGAGATACGACGCTGGATACGTCCCGATAGTCGCAGCAACTCTTGGCGGAAAGCTCACCGTACGGTCGCGGAGATTCGTCCCAGCAATGAATTGCCCCGAAGCGTTCGTAGGCAACACAGCAACGAGCGCCGAAGCGGTGTAACCGGCTGGGGGCGCTGCGCCCGCGTAGATCTCGGGCGCGATAGCGCTGGTGGCATTGACGATACGCCGGATGCTGGCCTTCGTCGTCGGGTTGTAGAGCTTGTAGAGCGCGACAAAGCCCGACACCGGCGCAGTGCCAGTGTCCATGTCCGTCGTCAGGTTGAACGTGTCCGAGACGCTCGCGAGGCTGTACCGCTGGCCACCGAGAGCCGTCTCGAGAATAACTTCGTCGGCCGTGAAAGTACCCGTCGTTCCGGCCGTCGGGATGTACATCTTCGCGTTGCGCGACGTGCCGACGACGCCCACCGACTGCGCAGAGACCGCCGTTTTCAGCATCGCGAGAAGCGTTGCCGTCGTTCCATCATCCACCGCGTTACTGCCTGTCAGATCGACAGAGAACTGCGCCAGAACCGCCGACATAATGCTGGCCTGTCGCAACACTTTGTTGACCTGTGCGGACAATGCCGTACCCGCAGTGAAGCCATTGGACAGAATCGCGGTCAGTGCTGCGTAGTCGGGTTGGCTCAGCACGTTCGCGCCCGAGCCTCCCGCGAAAGTCAGGAAATCGTTCGATGCCATATTGGGACTCGTGTTTGGTTCGCTCGCGAGCGCGAGCAGGAATGAGAAGCGAGAGGACGTGTTAAATCGGGGTTGCCCAGGCGCCGGTGTCAAATCCGGCCACGTAGCCGTTGTTCATGTCGAATCCGAATATCGGGGAACTGTCGACCGACGTGACGAGGTAGTAGTTGACTCGCACCGCCTGCGGCTTCAGGGGGATGTAGCCCCCCGATAGCAACGCGAGAAACAGGGCCGAAGGGATCTTCCCAGCGATGCCGATCGTAATCGACATGTCTTGGTTGTCCTGCATGAACACGTGCGTATCACCCGAGAAAATCTGGTCGAGAATCGGCTTCGAGCCAACGAGCGTTCCGTCCCAATGGTTCGCGCCGATCCGGGCGCGGATCAACAGCCTGAACGTTTCGTCGTCCAAGGACGTGACGCCGGTGTCCGGGTCGAACGGTCCTTTCCACACGCCCTGGTCGAACCCCAGACCGCCAGTGTCGAAGGAAAAATAGACACCAGTAAGCGGCGTAGCCACGTATCGCGAGACGCCTACCCACAAGCCAACGTCGTCAAGCTGCTTTCCTATCGCGGCGTCGAGATCGAAGCTTGCAGGCATGCCCCCGAGCGCATTCTGTCCGTCGACGAAGCATTGTGCGACCGCGGCAACCATCGCCGTGAAGCGCGGTTTGTCCGCGTGCTCCGATGTGATTTTCCCGGTGTAATCTGCGATGTCAGCCATATCAGACGGGTGTCATGGTTACGCTGGCGGGCGTGCACGTCGCAGCCTGATCAAACGCGAGCGGCACATCCGGGGTGCCTGCGCCGCCCGGGCCGTTCAGCGTCAGCGTTTTGATCTTGAATGTGTTCGCCCCGGGGACACTCTTCGCGGCCGCGATGCACGCATCCCATTCGACTACGCCGGGCGCACCACCGCCGATCGCCACCGAGTTGATGTAATCGGAAATCGCCTGCTGGACGGACTGACCGATTGCGGTCGTGAACCCAGCGAGCGCGGTGAACTGGACCACGGCGGAAACGGCTTGATTGGTTGGTCGGTAGAACCGTATGACGATCGGACGGCCGTAGATGTCGTTGACGGTGATCGCCGTGGTGCCGGTTGTACCGCCGCCGGGCCCTTTCTTCGCGGCAATGGCGTTCGCTATCGCAGTTGCGTCACCGCCCTCAACCACCAACGCGATCGAGTGCGCAGGCAAACCGTTCGCATCCGTCGCATCCGTGTCGTTCTCGTATCCTGCGTAGCGCGTCACACCAGCAACGTTGGCGACGGCGCCGATGGTGCCCTCGAAAACGGTCAGCGACGGAATGGCGGTCGACGTCTTCTGGCGCGCTCGCAGCGCCGCGTCCGTTTCAACCGGCGCACCCGGCGCGGCATCAGCCGGATTGGTCACCGTCTGCCACCCCAGCGAGGGCGTCATGATCTTGACGATGGTACCGGCGGGCGCCTCGATATCGCCGATCGTGGTGCAGGTCACCGTGACGGTGATCTCGCCTTCTGGGGGGATGGTGACAGACGCGGGCAACGCCCAGTTGAGCCTATTGGCGTCCTGTACCAGACCGTTTGTGATCGTCGTTCCCGCCTGCCCGACCACCAGCACGTCCGCCGTCGAATACGACGAGTCATGCCGCCGGATGCCGTTGATTTTCACGTTGCTCGAGAGCGCAGCGAATTGCGCAGTCGCCGGGCTGAAGCTGTTGTAAATGGCGATCGCGACACCGTTCGCGTCGTTGATCGCTGACGCGATGATCGCGAGGAACTGCCCGTCCTTGCTGTCCGGTTCGAGATAGGTATCGGCACCGAAAATGGCGCGGTACTGCGTCTGCAGATAGTCGAGGACGTCAGCATATGCCGGCGCGTGGATCCCGGTCGCGTCGATAGTCGGCGCAGTCGTGGTGATGGTCACAGCGTTTCCTGTATCGTCGTCGATCCGTAGATCGTGTTGATCGTCGCGGTGACGGCGAGCGCGCGCGAATCTGCGTCGAACTCGCTCGAATAGTCCGAAATCTCGACGACGCCTTGCGTGCCGAGAATGCACTGCTTGATGGCGCTATCGGCAGTGGCCTGCGTGTTTTTGCCGAGCACCTGCTTCCAGGGCATGCCGGCCGTCTTATCGAGGAACCATTCGCCCTGGATCAAGCGCAGGCGTGTGGAAACGGCCTGCGCCACCGCCTCGGGACTATTCACAAGGAATGCAGCCGCCCCGCCGAGGACGTAATCGCCGTCAGCGTCTTCTTTTCGGTATCGCATGCTCAATTCACCGTGCCAGAATTGCCCGAACCGGGTTGCACGTTGTTGTGGGTGTGAGTGTCGTCCACTCGCTTGCCGTTGGCGGTGATCTGGCCGATCACGTTCAAGATTCCGTTGAACACGGCCGCAGCGCCGCTCGCCGCGCTGCCGACCATGCCCCCGACGAACGTCAGCAGGCCCGTGATGGTGACCGCCTGAGAGAAGGTGGCCAGCGGCGCCACGACGTCGAACCCGCCGGGCGCCACAATCTTCACCTTCTGGGTCGACGGGTTGAGATCGATGAACGTCGCGCCGTCGTCGCTGCGCAGTTGCGCCGAGGCCGTGCTTACGCCTGCCAGCGCGCGGGGCCGCGAGCGGGTGCCCAGCAGCACGAAGCCATCTGACAGGTCGTGCATGCGCGTGTCGGCCTGTTCTTGCACGCCGCCCGACTGCCACCAGGCGTCGATGCAGCGCGAGCCGAAGACCACCAGGCATTCGTCGCCCCGCTTCACCGGGAACGTCAGAGTACAATTCCCACCGGCGGGGAACTGCACGGGACAGTCCACAAGCAGCGGCAGCGCGATCGACGTGACGGTACCGTCCGGCCCGCGGGCCCGCATCTGGATCGCAGGCTGCACCGAGCAGGTCATGGCCTGCGGATCGAACGACTGGATGATGCCCGGCAGGGCCGTCTGGACGTCGGACAGAACACTTCGAAGGGCAAGCAGCAACATCTGGTTGGGGTCGCCAACGCGCTCTTGTCGATTCATGGGGAGATTCGTGTGAAAAAGCTGATGTTTCTGATACTGGCTGCGACGTCCAGCGTTGCTGGCGCAAGCGAAGCCTATGTGTTTCCGCCGGGGCAGAATCAGGTTGGCGACATCGTTCCGCGCGAAAAACTCATTTACGTGCTGTACACAAAGGAGAAATGTGCGCTTCCGGTTATCCACGCGAGCGACATGCGCCGAGCTGACGTCTTCAATCGCGCCGAAGCGGACGTCGGCTGCTGGGGAAAAACTCTTTCCGGCGATCCCAACTCTGTCGTGATCGTTGACCGGTTCGGGAACGTCACGAACTCATCGACTTCATCTTTCGCCCTAGCCGACGTTGCACGCGACGGTAGCGCCAAGATCACACGCCCATCCGCGGGCATCTCGGATTTTCGAAAGCGCTTCCCCGGCGTGCGTTAGCCGTTGGTCTTCACGGCGCCAGGAACCGGACCTATCGCTCCGAACGTCGATCTGCGTTGCATCTCCTCGCTCGGGATCACCGTCGGGTCTGCGGAAATGCATATGAGGTCGGTGTACCAGTCATTTCCCCGCGTGTCGCCCTGATGTTCAGCCACCATCACGTAGTAGTAGCCGTTGGCGTCCAGCGGGTTCGTGACCTGTACGAAAGCATTTCGTGGCTGATCTGCGTTCGCCAGTCCGTACTCCAGTTGCTGCACCGACCCAGGCCTGAGTTCGATCAGCGTCCCGATTTTGTAATTCGGGTTGAGCAGCGTACGCACCTGCACGCCGTTCTGGGTTTGCACCGGCAGACCAACCATTCCAGTGTCTGAATTTACGACCTGAATTTCCGCGGGCATGTAGCTCGATTCTGGTACGACCTGAAGTTTTCCGTCCTGAATGGACCAAGTCGTTTCTGTGTTTCGAGCAGTGCATGCCAGCACGTCCCGCGCCATCCCGAACATCACCTTGCCGCGCGGCAGCGGATTCGATTGCAGCCCCGCCGTGTACCCGACCCCCACACCGTGCTTCGCCATAGACTGCGCGGCAACATTGAAATGATCCTGGGCAGTCGATCCAGCCGCCAGCGTCGTGCTCACGATCGCGAAGTTGTACGCCGCGTCGCCATCGGCTGCCGTGATGTCGAGGTGCGTATCGACCTGGCTGGTGCGCCCTCGCCGGGTTTGAACGACGGTCCCGTCGAAGATCAGCCCGAAATTCCCCCCATACCCGGCTTGTAGCACGACGCGTTTGAACTCCTTCTGCACGCGGGCCATCGTGTCCGGATTCATGTTGTAGACCCGGATGCGCGCCGAGTTCGGCGTTTGGAAATCGCCGCGCTTCACCACGAATGAGAAGCGCAGCTCGGACAGGTCGAGCGCGTCGCCGGCGTTCTCGCCGATGATGAGCGACGCCTTGCGTAGGTATTGATCGGTCATCAGTCGGTCACCCAGAAGACATGCGACCCAGCGCCGAGGTCGTCGAACGTTGGGACATTGTCAGGGTCGTCAGCACCCTGGACCCAGATTCGGCCGCCCAGGCCAAGGTAGCTGTACTGCTCGAGCAGGTCAGCGCCGGTCACCAGAGGTATGCCCCCGATGATCGGCGCGCCGGACGAGTCTGCGATGTCGAGCACCCAGCCGGCACCACCAGCCGCGCGATACTGCACCGTTAGGGTGTACTCGACGCCTGATAGCGTGATGCGGAACGCCTGCGGCGTGGGCGAGAACGGGATTTCGTAGTAGCTGGCCATGTCATTGCGGCGTGACCGACCCGCCGGGCGCCGGCGTGGCCGGCACCGCTTGCTTCGAGCCGGTGTTCTGTGTCTCGGCGGTGCGCGACGGATCCGCCTGGTCGTCCCGAGGCGGAAGCCTCGTCGCCTTGGTCTGAACGATACGAATCTGCCGCAGCGTCGCCGTGAGCATCAGCGCGCCGCTCGTTTTCGCGTCGTGCACGACTCGCAGCCCCTGCAGCAGAACGTTCGAGTACTTCCGGCGCGACGTCACCGCGTCAAACCGAACGCGTGACTCCTGCAGCTTGAGCAGTTGCGAATACACCGCATCGATGTATTCGGACTGCGTGGTGCTGCCGAATTCGTCGAAGTCCACCACGGGCGAGCTCAGCAATGCCGCGTAGTCGGCGTTCGACCAGCCGCACTTCAGCACCACGTCGGGCTGCCGCTTGTAGGCGTGGTCCGTGATGGCTGCGCCCTGCTCCACTGGGTGTTCGGTGATCTGCAACTCGTCGTTGTAAACCTCTTCGATCGTCACACCGATGCGGATCGTGTCCAGCATCTTCGGGATGATCATCATCACGTCGAAGCCAATGGTGCTCATGACAGCGCGCCCTGCAAGTTTCGAGTGAGTTCCTGGTTCACGCCGACCTGCTCGTCGCGCACCGCGCGGCCGGCAGCCTGGGGATCATTCACGCCCGTTACGGTGATGTTGGTCTGGTTCGTCTGCGCGACGCTAATCTGGCGCGATCCGCCGCCGGACGCCCCAAGGATGGCTTCCGGTGTGAACGGATTGCGGCCGTTCTCGTGCCGCGTAATCTCCGCCGTCAGCCCAGCGATGACCTTCGGGTCATTCATGTTCAGCGCCTGGTCTTCGCCCACCCCAAGCCGCTTGGCCACAGCCCCGACATACGCGCCGGTGTCGTTCTCGCTCGGCGGTGCCCACCGGTTGATAACCCCGCGTACCGTGTTCAATCCGCGCCGCGCGTAGCTGCGCAGCAGCTCGCCCAGCGCCCGAAGACCGTCTTCGGCCGTCTGGAAGATGGCGAAGCCGCCCGAGTCCTTGCCGATTGCGCCTTGATCCTGTGCGAACTTCCCGTACCGAATATTTCCCGGGTTGTTGTTGCGCAAGCCCCGCGGTAGCGATTTGTCTTGCCCGGGTACAGCGCCGCCTGGCGGCGGAACGTTCGACGTCGTGCCGTCGGCGTTGGTGATGGTCATTCCGCGTTTGCGGCGCTCCGCCAGGTCTTCCGGCTCACCCTTATTCAGCCCCTCGCTATGGAACATCAAGCCGAGAGCGCCGCCGATGCGCGCGAGCGGCGCGAACCGGCTCAGCAAGCCAGCGATACCTGCCCCAATGCCGCCGCCAGCAGCAGCCCCACCTGCGCCGGCCGCCGCGCCCGCCGCCGTGGCGGCACCGCCGAGCGCCCTCAGAGCGGTGACCATCTTCCAGATACCGCCAATCAGTTGGAAGCCGCCGAGAATCTTGAAGATTGCGATGGCGCCGATGATCTTTGTCGACCAGCCGTCGGTAGACTTGTCGAGGTCGACGAACAGGTCGATCACCTTGGCGAGCACCGGGCCGATGGCTTCCGCCGCCGCGATGATCGCGAGCGCGATATCGCCGACGCGCTGCTCAATCACCGGCCCGTTTCGCTCGAACCACTTCTGGAACTCGGTCAACTTCGGCCCGAGACGCTGCACCAGACTGCTTTCGAGCCTGGCAGTGAAGCCGTCCCAGACCGCCCCCAGGTCGCGCAAGGCGACCATGAACTTGTGCGAGTCGCTGGCCGCCTTGTCGAAGCCGGTCTTCGCGGCCATCTCGCGATACTGCTGCAGATACTTCGAGAACTCACCGCTGCGCATGGCCAGCAGCAGATTCTCGTCGATTCCGAGCAGGTTGCCGTACTGGCTCGCGAGAAACGTTGGCTTTTTGGCGAGCTCACTGCCCAGGTCGGCCATGATGTCGACCGTGTCACGCAATTCACCGTTGGCGTTGCGCGTCTGGACACCGAGGCTTGCGATGTAGCTCTCGCCCGCCGGGTTGTTGCGCATGAAGCGCGCGAGCGCTTCCACACTTCCCCGGGCCGTCTCGGCGGATATGCCCAGGTTCTTCGCCGAGAACTCGACCGCCTTCAGGCTGGTGACCGTGGCGCCGGTCCGCTGGGAAACGAAGTACAGGCCTTCAAGCTTCGAGGCGAATGCGGCTACGCCAACGCCAATGGCAATCGCTGCTCCCTCGATCGTGGCCACCATGCGGACCACGCTCTTCGTCGCATCTTCGACACCACCCTTGAATTTCTTCAAGCCCTTCTCATCGACCTTGTATCCCAGGGCGACGAGGAATTCTCGAATGATCGTGGGCTCAGACATGCTAGTTCTCTCGCAGGCGCTCGGCCAGCGCGCGGTTATCGGCGCGCACAGACAGTGCGTCGTTCATCAGGGCTACGTCGTGCAGCCCGAGAACTCCGTCGAGCAGCGACTCGTACTTGCACATGCCGGCGAGCACAGGCGCCAGTAGCCAGTCCTCGCCGTCCGGCAGCCGCGCCCACGCTACGCCATCGTCGAAGGGTGACTCGCGGGGCTGGTAAGCCACCCGGCAATAAAAGGGCCGAGGCTATCGGCAATCACCTTCACGGAAAGCTCGATCATGGTTGCGAGGTCGATGTCCTCGTAAGTCGGCTGCTTGGCAGCCGGCGCCCAGATCGAGAACCAGGAATTCCCCTGAAAGCGCTGCACCACCGACAGGCACTCGCCGATCACATACTCCGCCTGGTCGTCCGGAAGGCTCGCCAGACCGTCCGCAAACGGCTGCAGCAACTGGGGCCGCGACAGGATGCCGCTGCCATCCGCGACCGCGGCTTCCGGTGCCGTGCCGCCAACCAGCGGGGCATCGGCTGCCGCTTGAACCGGGGCCATTCCCTTCGGCGAGGCCAGTTCCAGCATGATCGGCAGAAGCGCCGGCACCAGCGGCGCAATCTTGCGCGAGACGTGCAATTGCTTCATTGCCGAGAGCTTGCCGATGCGGTACTTGATACCGCGGATCTCGAGATCAATTGCCATCAGTAAGTCCCCAGCATCGAGTCGATCTTGCCCGCGTGGAAGGTCCATTCCATCATCGCACCTGCCTTGTCGTACACAACACGCGGCTTGCGAGCGAACGCACAATCTCGACCGACGTGCAGGTCACCTGCCGCCGAGTTCGACACCGTGATGATGTTCTTCCCGTGAAGCGAACTGCTCAACGTTTGAGCGTCATAGGCGGCCTGCAGCAGAGCATTCTGCGGGCTGGTCTTGAGCAGACGCACAGTGATCGTTCCCGACTTGTCTGCGTGCAGCGCGTGCATGACCTCACCGTCTGCGCCCACCGTCATGGTGTTCTTGTCGCCGGTGGCCTCGATGGTGATGCCCTCTTCCGAGGCTGCCGAGCCTGCGCCGATCGAGAATGCCGCGCCCGGGCCAACGATGTTGGCCTGGACGTCTTGAAAGCTGTAAGTTGCCATTCGAGGCCCCTGTTATCGGTTGACGTTGACGAGAATGTCGGCGGAATGGATTGCTCCCGCTTCCTTCGCGGCGATCTGGAACGGCACCGACTTGCGTGCCTCGCGATCGGACTGCGCCTGCGTGGCGATTGGCGGCGTGTAGACGTAGTAGCCCTTCGCCAACGTATCGCCCTGCTTCAGCGCACCGAAGCCGGCGGAATTCCAGACGCCCGGGGCGAGATAGCCGTTGTTCACCGCTGCAGCGCAAGCGGACTCGATCACCGTGGCGATCAGCGCGTTACCGGCGTCGGTCTGCGGGATCTTCGTCGGGCTTTGATACAGCAGGTTGTAGATGTCGGTCTGGATACGGTTCTGGAACCAGATCGAGTTGTACACCGAGTCGATGAAGATGCCGCTCGGCGTTACACCGTTCTGCAGGATCGCCGTCCCGTTGGCGTAGTTGACATACACATTCCCGTTCTTCGCCTCGATCGCGTTCGCCTGGCTCGTGGTCAAAGTCTCGGCGATCACCCCCGGTTCCTGCTTGAACATCAGCGTGATCGTCGTCGAATTCCCATTGAAATTGACGGTGAGCAGCCGACCGAGCGCCGAAACGGCGGTGTACGGGCTGGACGACGAGTACTGCGCGAAGCTGTACTTGAACTTCAGCGCCTGGAATCGGCTGAGCAGGTCCGTCGTGACCGTGGCATCAAGCGACTGCGGGTTCTCGGTCGTGGCCGCGTAGATGTGCTTCTGGTCCGCTTCGATCATCTGCGCAACGGCGACATGCTGGTCGTCGGTGACGGCGGCGTCAGCGATCGCGAGGCCGACAAACTGGTTTGCGAAGCGATCGAGGAAGATTGCGACCGCATCCGTCGGCGACTCGGCAGCGATTCCCGGCGCCGGCGTTCCGGCAAGACCCGACGTCAGGCCGAGCTGCGCGGAAATGTCGGTACCGCTCGCCGGCGCCACGGCATAGCCGATGCTGGACGTGGCGCCCGTGCTGTTCGACGTGACAACGAACTGAGAGCCGTTCCACGCGCAGCTCGCGCCAGTGAGAGCGCCGTTGATCACGGTCGCGACACCATTCAGGTTGGTCTGCGCCGAGAAGTCCAACCCTGATACAGATTTCGTGGTGCCGTCGATGGGGATCTTGAACGCGCCCGCAGTGACCGTCGTCCAGTTGGTCATTGCCTGCTGCGCGGCCGACAGTGCGCCGCCACGCAGAACGCCCGACGTGGCCGTCTTTGCCCACCGGCCAATGCTAAGCGTTTGGGGCTGCGGAACCTGGTTGAAATGCAACTGAGCGGCGAGATACTCGGGCGCGAGCGTGCCGAAATCGGCCGCCACTTCGTCGATCCCTCCATAGGTGCGCATCCGTTCGCCTGTGTCGATCACGGCAGACGCCCCCAAAATCAGCGCGTTGTTCAGGTTCGCACCCTGGGCCGCCAGCGGCGACATGTTGATCGAGACGTTGATCAGCCGCGATACCGGCAATCCATTGGACATGGTGATCCTCTACGTTGGTGAAGTTGGTGTTTCAGGGCTGATCCGTCGTGGTCGACGTTTGAGCAGACTCGAGATTGAGCACGCGGTAGGTGCGTGTGATCTTGCGGCGCAGGAAGACGCTGATGTCATATCGCCGCCTGACTTGCCGGTTGACCACGTCGGGGGCGCCAACAATGCTGGACGTGCCGATGAGGCCGAAATCGTTGAGCTGCAACTGCTCGCGGTTTTGTGGTACGTACAGGCCATCGCGCAAGACGCGCGCATATTCGCCGGCGTTCGGGCCGTAGAACTGGCATTTGACCTCGATGTCCTCGTGCCGAAGGTATGTGTCGCTGCCGTCGTCTGCGGGCTGGTGGATGAGCCCTGCGTTTGCGTCCGGCTGGAAGTCGGCAACGGTGAATCCGCACCAGTTCGTCCCAGGCTCGGGAATTTTGGGCGCCACGGGTTGCGGGTATGGCCGGACAAATGCCCCGTCCAGCGACGTGACGCCCGCGATCATGGTTTGCAGGAAATCCTCGAGCGCGGAATCCTCGATCGGCGGCGTCGACTGCACAGGGGACAGGAAGCCACCGGTCGAGCTGTCGTTCATGGGTTACCCCGAAAGCGGTTTGAGGTCGCACGTGGCGCAGACGAAGCCGCGCCCGAAATGCGAGTAGTCGTTGACGTTGACGACCGTGTACACGCGTCCCTGCCAGGTGACCTCGTCGGCGTCAAAGCCGGCGCTGCCATCGATCAGGCGGAACGTCGTGTGGATGGTGATGGACCCGATGATCCTCGAGCCGTCGGCGTTCCGGTGCAAGATGTCGCCCTTATCACTCGTGACCACGCCCGAGAATGGCTGCGTGGTCGGCGCATTGGTTGCGCGTCCCTTGGCATCGACCGACTGGGCGTTGCGCGACACAGACAGGCCCGTGTCCATGAAATCCGGGTCGAACAGGACGTCGGTGACGTCGAGAAAAGCCATGTCTTACCTCGGCAACAAAAAAACCCGCCGAAGCGGGTTTTTGGGGTGGGCGGCCGGTGCTGATCTCCGGCATTACTTCCACAACTTGGTCCGCCACCATCTCTGGTTTTGTACGGCCTGGAAGCCATCCGACAAGTCGGATTTCGCGCGCATCAGCCTGCGCATTCGCCCGAACTGATTCTATCGCGCCCTCTTACGACGCACAAACGTAATTGCGTTGCGCAACTGGCCGGTGTTGATCAGCGGGATGATGCCGGCGGCCGACTGAATCTCGGCCAGACTCATGCCGGCGGCCTGCGCGCCAGCGTCGACCATGTCGAGGTACGCCTGTTCACCCTTGCGACGAGTGGCCGTCCCGCGCTGCCGCGCGCGATCGCGTATCGTGCCCGGCTTGAGCGCCGGCGGAATGTTGCTGCTGAGCTTGGCTTTCACCGTGCTGGCGCCCAGCAACCCGACTCGGTCCATCCTCTGAAGCGCCAGATCCCGCTTGCCGTCTAGCGCCAGCCCGGCGGCGCCACCAAGTTCCTTGGCAGCGCGGTCCTGAATGCTCTTTACGCCGGGCACGAGAAACGGGCGGGCCGGAATGTTATTGGCAGCCGACCCGTTCTCTTGTACGTACCCGATTTCGGCATTGTTGATCGGCCCGGCCTCGCCGTCCTTGCGCTCTGCGGTGGACGCCGGGATGCCGACGAGGACTTCCTCGTTGACCAGATCGGCGATGGACTTGAGCACGTCGTCCAGACGATCGACGGGCATTTTGAATGGCATGGTGAGATCCCGGCAGATCGCCGGGACGAGCGTCAGAGTTGCAAGCCGCCGGCGCCCATCATCTGAGCGAGTTTGAGGTAGCGAATGCCGTACTTCGACATATTCCAGAATCCGGCGCCGTCGATCGTTACCGACTTCGTGTCGTAGCCGACGCTGACCTTGTCGACGGACTTCGACGCCGTAGCCCCTTTGACTTCGCCCGGCGTGCCGCCGGCCGTGGCAACGGTCTGGTCCTGACTGGCGATCACCAGGTGATGCGCGGTCACCAAACAGACGCCCTGATCAGTCAGGACGTCCCAGCGGTCGGCGTTGACGAGCGACACCGCGACGGTCATCCAGAACTGGACCTGGCTGTCGGGATACTTCGTCTTATCGTCGAACTCGGGAAAGTACGTGCGGAACTGATCAGGTGTCATAGGCGGAAGGATGATGCCCGGTGAAGGGCATCATACCCCTCACTTCTTGGCGGGGGGAGCGGACTTGGCAGCCGCTGCTGCCTCGACCGCGGCCTGCTCGGCGGCCTTCTCGCGGGCCGCTACCGCTTCCTCACGCTTCGCCAGATCAGCGTCTCGTGCATCGGCGGCCTTCTCGCGGGCAGTGAGCGCTTTCTCTCGCTGCTCGAGGTCGGCCAGCAGTTCCTCAGCTGCGGCTTCCGCCTCGCTCGGCGGCTCGGGTTCGCCGATGTGGGCCTTGGCGTACCAATGTTCGGCGACGTCCGCGCCCACCGTATGTGGGCCGACGGGGAAATGCTGCTGTTCCCCGCCACGGTTCAAGGTGAACGCCTTCTTGACGTAGATTTTCGGCATGTCTTATCCCCTTAGATGCCGTCGCGGTAGGCAACGGTCTCGGGGTACACCACCTCGACCACGCCCAGACGACCGTAGTACGTCACAAGCTGGCGGATGTCGCGATATTCCAGCGGCGTGCGTTGCAGCGGGACCATCGGGAAACGGATCTTATCCTGTTCCTTCGTGTACGCCACCATCCGGTTTGCACCAGCGGTTCCACGACCGGTGAGCCATTTCGACGGCACGATGTCGAGCGGCCGACCGTTCTGCGCGTTCGTAAGGCTGTTCTCGCGCAGGAAGTTCAGGATGCTGATGTTGCCTGCGTCGGCCACCTTGCGCGAGACGAGTCGCGCGAAATTGGTCGGGTCGATCAACAGGCGTTGCGGACAGATTGCGAAGCCCGAAGCCGCCCAGGTCGAATTCAACAGTTCGTTGACGTCGTCGAGGATCTGATCCGGCGTCGCAGTGGCCCAGTTGCCCGTCTGGGCATTCGTCACGTTCGAAACGCTGACATGGTTCACCAGTCCGGTGACGCCCAGCACGCCATCGCCGATGTACACCTGCTCATCGACGTCCATGTTGTGCTTGAGCTGCATGCCAGTGTACTTCTGCTGGTCGACGGGGCGTCCCAGCTTCTGTGCCGATTCCAGTTCCGGAATCGTCCAGCCGAGCTGCATGCCCCACAGCGTCAACGGGTTGGCCGTCTTCCCGATGTCCAGTGCGATACCGGCGATGGCGCTCGCATCCTTGCCGATCCACGACTTGCCGTTCGGCGACGCACCGCCAGCGGCGGCGAACGACGAGTTCGTGAACGACGACGTTTCATCGGCAATCGACACGTCCTCGCGCAGATCGATGTCGCGCGACCACGTGACCGAAGCCAGGGGGCCGTGCAGCGTCGGGTCGAGGCGTTCCAGTTCGCCGATCAGGAACGCACCGGTGCTGTCGATGGTCTGCGCGTCGTACGTCTGAAGGCCGTCGCGCGTGCGGGCACGGATGATGCCCGGTGCGCGCGCGATGGCGATACCGGCGGCCGAGGCCAGCAGGGTCTTGTGATGAGTGGTCATTGCCGTCCTCGTCAGATGTTGTATTCGATTTCGACGTTGCCGTTGGCATCGCCCGCGTTTTTGAACTTCGCGGTCGGAATGACGACCGTGTTCGTGCTGTCGGCCGCCGCTTCGATACCGCCAATCGGCTTGCCAGCGGCCGCTGCCGCTACTCGCACGTACACCGCGCCACCGTCGGCCGGCGCGCCTGCGTTGTTGCGCACCGTCATGTAGCCGCGACGCATCAAGTCGCCGATGCCGCTGGTCGGCGGGGTGGACGTACCCTGCGGTTCGGAACCGGCACCGCCAGTCGTCGGGTACGGGCGCACCAGAAAGCCGACGATCAGGTCGGCGGTGTCACCGGCAGCGAGCGGGCGCATCTTGCCGCCGACCTTCTTGGCGGGAATGCCATACGAAGCGAACGGATTCGCCGAATCGAACGTTGCCGGTTCGATGGTCGACTGCGACGGGCGCGAGACGTCGCCCTGGATGCCCGAAGGCATGCGATACAGAATTGCGTTGCCCATTTGTCGGGACTCCCTTTACGAGGCGGAACCTTGGCGGTCCCAGAACTTGCGGTTTTCGGCGTTGATGTCGGCGACGGATTTGCGCGTGCCGAAATCGCGCGTGGTGACCTTGCTTGCGCCGGCGCCGCTGTTGTTGCGTGCCTTCATGAGTTCTGCGGCGCCGGTGAACGCGGCGTGCACACTTGCCATCGGCATCGCGTCGAAGTCGGCAGTCCGACCGCCCAGGAACGGATCGATCGCGGCCTTGCCGGCTTCGGTCTGGTAGGCGTTGTCGAGCGCCTTCCGTTGGCACTTGCACAGCGCCGCAGCGCGGTCCTTGGTGCTCATCTTCGCGTCGAGCGTCGGCAGTTTGATGCCAGGCGACAGGATCTCGGCGCGCGCCATAATGTGGGCAGCGGCGTCACCCGTGAAGATCTCGACGCCCTCTTCGCTGGTCTTCTTGGCCGGTACCGCTTCGGTCAGATCGCCGTCGCCGTCACCGGTCTGGGAGCCGTCATCGTCATCCTCATCGTCGTCATCTTGCGCGGCAGCCTTCTTCAGTTCCTGAATATCCGCGTCCATCGCCTTCAGGCGCTTGAGGATCTGCCCGAGCGCGTCGCCGGTCTTGCCGTCCTTCTCGGCGGCTTCGCGCTTCTTGCGCTCTTCCTCCGTCTCGGACTCGTCTTCGTCGGCCGTCTGGCCCTCTTCGAGGGCTTCTTCGAGGGCCTCGGCATCCTGCGCCTTGAACGCGGTACGCACTCGATCGAGCCAGGTGCGCTTCTTCGCGGGCTTGCTGTCTTTCGTCTTCATCTCGGGTTCCTTATCGCCGATCGCGCAACGCGGGCCACAACGGCCACGCGGGACGATGGCTACGTGGTTGACAACGATGTTCCGCTGAACCCCGCGGCCGGGTGATACCTGCTCGTAGTCAGCCTCGTAGCCGAGACTGACCTCTTCGATTTCGTCTTCCTGCACCGCCTTGATGGCGTCCGCGGCAGTAATCAGCAGGTCGCACAGGATCAGGTCGGATTGCTCGCCGGTGCCCTGCCGGACATTCATCATCGAACCCTTGGCCAGTTCGCTGAAGTTCGCGGGATTCACGAACTCATCGGGGTGATCGACCGTCACGGGCTTGCCGACGCAACTTGCCAACGTCTCAGGCCGAAACACCTCGTCAGGTTCTCGGCTGATGCGGACCAGGCCATCGAGACCAGCCTCGACGGGCACCTCACCCTGCACGTATTCCATAACGCCAGTGCGCGCCACGGGGACGTCCTCGCACAGCAGGAAGCCCTCGGGGGTCAGCGAGCGCTTCGGGCCCAGCTTCTGGGTGGTGTAGAAGCGCATTTAGAAAACCTCTTTCGGTTGCGGTACGCGCGGCATTGGCGGCAGCGGTAAGGGATGGTGCACCGGCTCGACCAGCGTTATGTCGCAGGCCGCATAGCGGCGGAGTCGAAACGCACCGAATTGCAGCTCGATAGTCAGCCACGTGATTTCGGTGATCCGCGCCTTTCTCAGACGGGTTTCACCTGGCAACCGGACGTACCAGACCGCGCCAGCGCGCGCCTTGGGAAGTACACGGGCCATATCAATCCTCTGGAATCACTGGTTCCGGGTAGCACCGGCAGTTTGGGAACTGCCCAGCGTGGCCGGTCATCTTGTCGAGCGTTGGCGGTGAATCCCACCGAACGTATTTGCCATTCATCTCGGCGTGCGAGTGCCGGACGTCGCCATCGCCCGCCGTGCGCCAGATGTAGCCCTCGGAACCGACGTGATGCGCGCGCGCCTGCGTCAGCGTCGACGCACTGCGGGCCACTTCCGTCCGCGCGATCAGGTCGGCGCGGCTCTTGGCCACGTCGCCCGATCGTTGGATCTCTGCCGAAATTTCACGCGCGCGCGTGCCGTTCTCCAAGCCTTCGATCGTGAGTCGGTGCACGCGCTGCGCCGCGTCGAGCGGAATCGACTTGATCAGCGTCACCTGCTCGGCCATGAGCACACGCATTGCCTCGCCGGTAGGCGCCGAGCGCAACTCGATCTTGAGGGCGCGCGACATTTCTTCAGCGTGCTCGGCCCACGCCTGGGCGTCGCGCCGGTTCACGTCTTCCAGCATCGCGGCGGCGGTACGTTCTGCCCAGGGTGTCAGGGCCTCGGCATATCGACGCAGCAGCTGTTTGATCGTGGGGACGTACTCAGGATCGCCAGCGGGAAAGCCATTGACCAAATCGCCCACCTGCTTGGCGATCTTTCGTAGCTGGGTTCGATACCGCCCCTCGGCCGCCCTTGCCTTCACCGGATTGCGGCGGCTCTTCCGAGTCCGGTCGGCTGTTCGGGTCTGCTGCATCGTCGGGTAGGTTCCGTTCCGCAGGCGGCGGTGGTTCATCGTCTGCGTCTGCGATTTGCTCGTCGGTGATGCTGGTACCAACACCGGTGGCATGCGACGACGCTCGGATTTCCTTCATTCCGCCAGCTTGGGTCATGAGGCCAGCGTCCACGGCCTCAACGACCGCGCCGATAACCTTGGCGGCCGTTTCGGCCTTTTCCGGCGCCGTCATCTGCCACAGCGGGCGGAATTCCCACGAGAAGCCCTCGGGTGGTTCCGTCCCGAGCTCGGACCGGATAAGCACGTCGAGCAGGCGCGTGATCGGATTGCGCAGCTTTCGCTCTTGCTGCTGCGCGATGCCGTCGTAGTAGTTGCGCAGGTCGGACTCGCCCGTGGCACTCAGGCCTGCTGGCGATTGGCCGAACAGACGAACCAGCGGGATCTGCGTGGCGCCAGACAACTGCTGCCCGAACTGCAGCAGCACGTTGTCCAGGCCGGAAAAGCTGTATTGGTCGACCTGCATTTCGTCTTTCGTGTCGACGAGCGAAATGCCCTCATTCGACTGAAAGCGCCGGATCATGTCGACGTTCTTGATCAAGCCTTCCAGAGCAGGGCCACCGGCTGCAATGATTTCGCGCAGCCCCTCGACCTTGTATGTGCGCAGATGGGCCTTGTAGACCAACTGCGCCGCGCCCGCCGTCGTGCTATCGAATGCGACCAGACGGTCGATAAGCCGCTCGATGACGGATTGACCCCAGAGGTTCTCCGCGATCTTCTGCCAGTAAGGCAGCTCGACGCCGTCCATGCGAAGCACGCGACTGTAATGGATGCGCTGCCGCGTCAACGCCATGCTGTCGGCCACGACGTCGTAGTACTTCGGCATGCCCATGTCTGGCCCGAGCTCGGTCACCAGATCGTTGAGCGATGGTTGCACCAGCCAACGGTCGAGCACGTACAGGCCCTTGAACTGACCGGGCGCAATGCGGTCCGGCCGCAGTGGCGTACTGACGTCTTGCCCGTCGATCAGCATGACCGCAATGGCGCCCCCATACAGACGAGACCACTTGCCAGTTTCGTTCACGCGATCCCACAGGGACATACGCTCGATCGCGTTATTCAGCTTGTCCTTGTCGTCCGGATCAAGCTGCGAGCCGATTTCGATGCCGGCGCGCGTCATATCGTCGGCAACGGTGTCGACCATCGCGCCAACAATCCACGAGGATCGGTACATTGCCTCCATCTGCACGCGATTGCGCGAGATGAAGTCGAAGCCGTACGTGTACTGCGACGCCTGGTTGCTCGTCCCCAGGCCGACACGTGCTTCGAAGTTCTGAAACGAGTCGCCCGAAGCCCACCGCTTTCCGCTTTGAGCCTGTCGCATGGCGTGCACGGGCACGGCCGCGACAGGCGCGCGGGCCAGCTTTCGATCCTTTCGTTTCATGAGGCCAGTCTTTCCCAGGTGCTGAGTACTCGGCCACTGGCCAGTAGGTCATTGATCGCGTCGACCATCGGGTCGATCTGATCGTCGTGTGCGTGCGTGTCGTCTGGCGTGAAGGCGTCGCATTCCTGCGTGAAGTCACTCACCCAAGGTGCGTCATTCGGCACCAAGACGTAGCCGGAATCGATGTAGCTCACCACGTCCATGACGCGTGTCAGCTTGTCGCGATCGCGCTCGATCCCCTCGATAGGGATGCCACCGCTTTCCCTAATGTCCTGAATCAGGCCCGTGCCGCTCGCCTTATCTTCGACGCGCATCTTCGTGAGCGCGGCGCCGTGCGGCATGCCCATCGGAAGATGCTTGTTCCAGAAGTCGATCGCGCGACGCCGCAGTTCGGGGGCTTCCCACTTTCCACGGATCTGGTCGATCAGGTAAATGCGGCCATTCTTGCCGAGGCCCCAGCACTGGAACACGCTGTAGTCGTTTCGCTCGGCCGTCTTCTGCGCCGTGTCGGCGAAGATCATCCGCTTGACCAGGTCAGGCAGGACGTCGTATCGGCCGAAGTTGGCGCTCTTGATGATGCCGCCGCCCAGCGGGGATGGGCGTTGCATGTACTGGCCGCTGAACACGTACCGGTCGGCCTTCTCGCTGGCGAGTAGGTCTTCGAGCGGTTCCTTGTAAGGCCAGTAGCTGAACCGCCCGTCGTCGTCGCGATCGTCGACTTCGACCATCTCGCGCACGCGCGCGGGCAGACGCTCGACGTACTCGTCGGTGATCAGCGCCGGGATTTCGATGAACTGCCAGTCGCCCGGGACCTTCCCGGACTTGATAAAGCCCGTCGGATCTTCCTCTGCGAGGCGCTGCATGATCACGATGATCGGCGTGTCCGGGTTGGCCTTCCGGCTCTTCACCGTGGACAAAAGCTTGCGGTTCGCCTTGTCCCGATTGGTCTTGCTGTATGCGTCTTCGACCTTCAGCGGATCGTCGATGATGATGGCGCCCTGCCACCCTTCGGCCATGTGGCCGGCTCGGAAGCCTGTAATCTGGCCGCCCAACGACACAGCGTAGACGCCGCCCGCCTTCTTGCCGTCGACGACGACGTTCCAGCGCTTTTTCGACTTCGCGTCATCTGCAATGGCCAGCGGCCAGAGCGCCTGGTACTCATCCGATCCAACGATCTCGCGGGCCGTCTCGCTGTTCAGCAGCGCCAGATCGTCCGAGTACGAGATGTGCAGGAAGCGCGCACGCGGATTCACCGCGAGACCGCGGGCGATCAGGTTGATCGCGACGAGCTCAGTCTTCGACGAGCCCGGCGGCACGTTGATCACGACGTTCTTGAGTTCGCCGTCGATCACGCGCTGCACCGTGTCGGCGATCAGCACGTGGTGCCAGTTGACGCGAAACTTGATGCCCTGCCGGTGCTTGAAAAAGTACCGGCTGAAGAACAGGTGATCGCGTTCGCACTTCGCTTTTATGACTGCCCGCTCGACGGCAGGGTCAATACTCGTCCTCGAGCTTTGCGACGGTGGCTGCGACCTCTCTTTCATCGACGACGGTTGTCCGTTGTTCCACGGGGCCGCCGTCGGCCCCCGTGTGCTCAAGCCGCTGCGGCGGCTCTTTCCAGCCTGCCCGGACCTTCATCCAGAAGATGGCGGCTGCCACGGCGCCCTTGCCGGTTCCGGTCGCGTGCTTGAACAGATTTTGCGCAACAAGCGAATTTGCCTTCGTCGCGCCGGTGTCCAGTTCCATACGGAAGTGTCGACGCAGTGACTTGGGGTCGAGCGACTTTGCGGTCTGTGGGTTGATGACTTGCAAGGCAATGTCCTCGTGCGGCACACCATAACCGGCAAGCGTTTCGACCAACTTGCGGTCCGCCGCCGTGGGCACGAAGGGTTTGCGTCCAGCCATCACTCGTCAGGTTCGGGAAATTCAACGTTCGTCATATCGACCGTGCCGCACGCGGCGACGGCCTTCTTCCAGTCGCCCTTTACGAACACGAGGACGTTCTGGTGGACCTTGCCCAGCTTGCGGCTCGATGCAAACTGTTTGCCTGCGCGGATTGGCGCGCTGCCCAGCGCCGTGAGCAGGATCGCTTCGTTGTAAAGCGTCAGCCCGGCGTCGAGGAAGGCGGCAATCGTGTCGGACACGAAATTGCGATAGGCGCCACTGCGCGCCCGGACATCGCCCACAACGAAGCAGGCGAAACGGTCAGGCTTCAGCAGCGCCGCCGCGCCCGTGACGACGTCCCGGTACACTGCAAGGAATTCGGGGTACTTCATCGTGGACAGGTCTTCCGGCCTGTCCGAGTAACGTTCGAGGTCAGCGTATGGCGGGCACGAGAAAAGGAAGTCGGCTTCGACGCCCTTAAGCGCCTGGCCGATCTTCCGGCTGTCGCCCACCGTCCACGCGGGCGCCGGATCGTCCGGCGCGATCAGGTGAAGCTGCTCGCGGTTGGCCGCGACCTGCTCGTCGCGCAGTTCCATGCCGACGTACTGACGCCCGAGGCGCGCCGCGACGATGCCGCGCACGCTGCCGCCGGCGAACGGATCCAGCACGATCCCACCTTCCGGGCAAAACCACCGGTAGGCCAGTTCGCACAGCACCGGGTCGAACACACTGGTTCGGTGCTGAGCCGTTGCGCCGCGTGCCGCCTTCTGTGCCTCGCTGGCATCGCCGTATGCTGGGGCGTCGCGGCCGACTTCGGACTGGATGCCCAGCGCCAGCCAAGCTTCCTTACGTTCCTGCCACGCCGCGGCGCGGGCGTCGAGCGTGCTGAACGGCGGCACCATGAATAGTTCGGCAAGCGCCCCATCCCCGCCGGGACCGGGTTCGCCGGGATCCGTGAATAGTTCGCGCAACTCAGCGTCGCTGAAGCCGATAACCGACAGGTCAAACCCGTCAGCCTTCAAATCCGCCAGTTCGGCCGCGAGCAGCCCTTCGTCCCAGCCGGCATTCAGCGCAAGCTGGTTGTCGGCGAGGATGTAGGCACGTCGCTGAGTGGCGTCGAGGTGCGACAGGTCGACCGTCGGCACCTCGAACGGCTTGGGGCACATGGCGATGCTCTCGCCCGCTTCCCACATCCCCGTCGCCGCTTCAATACGGCCATGCCCGGCGACAACCCCGCCGTCTGCGATCAGGACTGGATTGGTCCAGCCGAACTGTCGCAGCGACTCGCGGATCTGCTCGATCTGCGCCGCGCTATGAGTGCGCGCATTGTTCTCGTACGCGGCCAGTTCATCGGTCGATCTGTAGACGATCGCGAGTTGGCCGGGCTTTTTCATAGGCGGGAAAAATGAGGGGCTACTGAATTGGGTACTTCCACGCGCCCCCGCCGCTCTTCACTCACAGGAGGTATGGAGTGGCGACACGTGACGCGTTGCCGGGGTTGTTTCGGAAAGGATCGGGCACTGGCCGGCTGGCCCGGGCAGCGGTGTAGTGGCCTATGCCCTGACGGACGAAGCGGCCGACGATGAATCGCTGCGCGGAATGCAAAAAGCCCGCGTTGAGCGGGCTTTGGGTGTACTCGCGGTGAGTATGGGCGAATCTTAGGTGCTTTGTCGCAAAACTGCAAGCGCTTTTTCGTTCGAAGTCCTTACGCTGCAACGGACTGCGCGAAGTCGCACGTGGGACGGTTTGCGGCGGGCACCACCCCGTGCAGAACGAAACCCGATTCGAGTCGCGCGACCGCCAGATTTTCGAGTTCGGTAAAGCGCCGCGCCATCCACTTCGCGGCACGGAAAGCCTTGTCCTTGGTCACCTTGTGCCGCTCGGCCAGATCCCGAATTGACGCCCCTTCACGTTTGGTACGCGGCAGGTAGTTCCACACGACCAAGTCCTCCAGCAGCCCAACCGCCGTGATGCCGCTCGACTTCCGCGACCAGACGGCCAACGCCTTGATACCCCTCACCTTCTCGTCACCATGCGCGAAGCGCGCGAGCACCGCCGCGTATTCAGGCGACGGCAAGCGCGTGCGCGCTGCATCTGTGATCATGGCGCACTGAGCGCGATATTCCTCAAGCGTCAGGCGTTCGGGATCAAAGTCCCCCTGCGGGCCACGCAGCTCGTTCAGCCACGCTTCCTGCGCTCTCGTCGGCCGGTCGAGGTCCTCGAGGATCCGAATCAGCATGTTCCGGAAGGGCGCCTTTTGGCGCGGCGGTAGCGACAGAACGAGGTACGCCACGTGTAGCGCCTGTCGCGTGTCTTTAAATGCTTCGTTCATTGGCCTGTTCCCCCGTCAAAAGTGCCAATCCATCACGCCGCTTCCAGCGGCAACTGCTCGACCTGCACCCGCACACCGGGCGTCAGGCTGTAGCGCTTGCTGATGCGGTATTCCACCGCCTGGGCGTCGTCGTTCCAGACGATGCCGTTCATTCCGTCCTTGACCGCCTTGAGCACGTTGTCAGCGTCGGGCTTCTTCGTGGCCGCCACCTTCCCGGCCACGGCCGCCGCCTGCTTCTTCTTCGACCAGCTCGCCGGGATCGTGAGTCCGATGTCGAGCCACAGTTCGACCGGGCCGTCGATCGGCGCGGCACCCGCCATTGCCTCGCCGGCGGCCAGCTTCACGAGCGTCTCGTAGTTCACCGTCTTCTCGGGCGTGTACGTGCGCACGAAGCCGCCCTGCCGCGCGAACTTGGGGCGCCCCTTCGCCACCGGCTGGCCGGGCACGGAGAAAACAACCCGGCGCAGAAGCCGGGTGTCGTCGAACAACAGGCGGTTTTCGGTCATGCTTTCCTCGCTGCCCATCGGGCCTTCACTTCGTTCTCAATCTCGACGGCGGCCGCCGCGCCCAGTTGCTCGCGCCACCTGGCCAGCGTCTCGCGGCGCATTTCGACCTTCGGCAGCGCCAACAGGTGCCGGACGCGACAGCACGGCTTCGTGAAGTCGAGGCGTCCGGCATTGGCGAGGCACAGCGTGCACAGGTCCATCGTCAGCCTCGCGGCGAGCGCTGCGCGCCCTTCTCTGCCCCTCGCGCGTACGCGAGGACGGAATCGGGGAGCAACTTCGCCACGGCGTCGGGGCGATCTGCAACCGGGAGCAACGCCTCGCGCGTACGCGAGAGCGAGCGTTCCGAGCGCCCCTTGCATCCCGCCAGAATCGTGGCGAGGTGCGCACGGCCTGTCGCCTTGTCCGTCACGGCTTTGCCGGGCGCAGGCAGCGCGGCCATCGCGGGCGGAACGGGCGGCACGTTGCCTTCTCGCCGCACAGCCTCAAGCGCTGCGCCAAACCGCTTCACGAGCAGCTCGCGGCCGAGGTTGAGCATCGTGTGTGCACCGACGCGCTGGGCCGCCCAGTACACGACCGGGTCCGACCAGACATCGTCCCCGCCATAGCGTCGGCGGTTAAGCTGTGTCACAGCCTCGTCGAGTAGCGCATCCACATCGGCCGGCGGGCAGATCTTGGCGATGATGTCCGCCGGTCGAGGGTTAAAACTGCCTCGCACGGGATCCTTGAGGTGCGCAAAGAACGCGACACGTACGGCGCTCAGCGGATACGGCTCAAGCGCCTTGAAAAATACGGCCTTGGCACTTGCGGACATGGGCTTTGAGCCGTACGAGCAAACCGTGTCGAGCACGGCGACGAACTCGTCGAAATCTGCCTCAACCATTGATCACCTCTCGCTCAGGCTTGCGCCCGAAAAGCATTTCCTTCGCTGCGGCGTTATCTGCCTCGATCTGTTGTTCTCGACCCTCGTGGCCTTTGGGCGAGGCACGCGGTGCGCTCGAGCTGGCCAGCACGCGGTCGACGTATGCCGGCAGGTAAGCGATCGGTTCGGTCGCCTCGGCGTATGCGCGCTCGATGGCGTGGCGCATCCGACCGAGCGTGATATCGGCATTCACCCATGCTGTCGCCAACGGGACGAACTTCCGCCGATCGTGCTGGCTGCTCACAGAGACCTCGATGCCGTACTCGGCGCCGAAGAACGTCGCCCATTCGGCCGCGTTGGCTGGCACGTACGCATCCGGAAGGCTGCGGATTGCATCGTCGCCGCTTACGGCGATTGAAGTACCACTACCTTTTGATACTCCACTCCCTTCCACTCCACTCCCCTCCGGGGGTGAACGGTCGTCGAACACTCCCCGTTCATTCGACGACTGTTCGCCGAACATTCCCCGATCATTCGTCGAACGTTCGCTGTCAAATCCGTGATCGTTCGGCGAATCTTTCGATTTCATGCGGGTTTGACGGCGTTTCGGCGCACCAGAAGGAACTGTGCCGTCCGGCAGTGGGTGCTTGAACGTCGGTTGGTCAATCTTCTGGTGATGCCAGCCCGTGACGATCCAGAATCGCTGTCCGGCGACTTCATACTCGTCGAGCAAGCCGACGCGAAGCAGTTCGTCGACCATTCGGCGAACATCCGCCGAAGTCAGATCATCCGCCGGGAATACCTCGGCCTTCAGGCGCTTCTCGTTGGCCGAGTGAATTCCCGCGTCGTCGCAGAAGTTCCACATCCCGATGAACAGGATGCGTGCGTCGCGAGACACGTCCATCACCTGCTCGGACGTCCAAAATTCAGGTTTTACTGAGCGAATTCTTGCCATTTTTCCCCCGCCTACGCGGTGCCATACAGCGCCGCAACCAGTGGATCACGACGAACAAGCCGCCCTGTCTTGATCGCATAGCGTGCGCGGGCACGCGCGTTGCGCGCGGCTGTGTACGCAGGATCCTTACTGGCCCGCTGCTTGTAGCGCCGGTCCACCACTTCGGGCGGTATCGGATCTGGTTTGAGTGCGTCAACGCCGGCACCGAGCGCGTAGCGGGCAGCCCATACGCCGGCAGGGGCGTAGCGCGCCCATCCGGCGATGTGAAGCTCGCCGGCGGTGTAGCGTGCGCGCAGCTGAATGAGGACTTGGCGACGCGAGAAGCCCGTCACCATGGCCAGAAACTTGGAATCGGCCATCGGCACCTTACGCAACTCGCGCTGGATCGCTTCCCACGCGACCGACCGATTCGGGCGAGGCATGTTGATCCGGTCGGGCAACCCGAGTCCATAACGGGCGCGCTTCTGCACGGCGACTGGTGTACGGTCGGCAGAACGCGCCGCAATCTGCTTGATAGACATGTGCGTTGCCCAGAGCTGCACGAGCAAGGCGTCCTCTTCAGCGCACCACGCTTTTCGAGATGCCATGTCAGTCCCCCAACGAGTGCTTCAGCATCACGCGCATCGCCTCGTACTGGGCACGCGGAATGGTGATCGTGTCACCCGCCGCAGCCGGGCCCTCACAGTCTTCCGGGATCAGCGAAAGATCGAGCCCGAGGAATGCGAGGAGTTCACAGAACTTGCCGAGTTGCAGACCATGGCCACGGTTGTTGTGGAAACGGCTGAAGTTCGACCGCTCGACGTTGATCGCATCGGCCACGGTTTTCTGCAGGTGCTGCGCAATCAGGCGCCTTACCACAAATTCATTTCGGTCTGCAACATTCATCGCATGCTCCCAGTTGCGATTCGCGATCGATACGATGGCTTTCAAGAAAACGAACGAGGCGGCGCCGCAGCGCCGAACTGAAATGGCGAGAAACTCCACCTGCCGTAGAATCCTTGGCTCCTACACCGTTGACGCCACAGCAAGGGAGTCCCTCTTGAGCTTTGATCTTGCGAACACCGTGACAGCCGTCGCAACTGCCGTCACCGGGATTTACGCGGCCATGCAGTACCACTTCATGCGAAAGCAGGCCGAGCCACACCTGAGTGGTTTCCTTGAATCGAGAGAAGATGGCTTGCTGCTTCTGGAATTGCACGTCTTCCCGAGCACGCTTCCGCTCAAGATTCACCGCCTGACAGTCGACGGGTGCAAACTCAGCGAAGCAATGCAGCCGATCAATACACGAGGACGTCTTTCCTTCGAACCTGCTCATAGTCCGGAATCCAAGTCGCTGCCGCTCGACGTTCGCGTCCCTCCCGAACGGGTATCTGGCGAGTCAGTCACGGTGCGGGCATTCGCTGCTCCCCTGAGTTCACGCAACTCATTTCTCATCTCGGTCCATACGCGATTCATGTGCCTGCCAGTCAAGTACAGCATCGAGCTCAAGGCAAGAAGCGCCAGGGCGTAAAGCGCAATAGGGACTTGGATGCACATCATCGACGCCCCCGGAACTGTTTCGGATCGTAGTAAGGACTGGGCGGCCGGCGGTCAGCGCGATGCAGCCGCCATGCGCTGAACAGCGCGACGACGGTGCCGAGCAGGCCGATGCGGCGACGGATCGGGATGATCTTTCTCATGCCGGATTCGGTTCGCACGCTTTAGCGGCGGCGGCAAGCAAATCCGGCTTGGCGTGTTGAAGCGTCTGAAGGCGCGCCTTCGGAATTCCGGTTTTCTTCCATTCGGACACCGATGGGGGTTCGATATCGAAGAATTCGGCCGTTTTCGTTGTTCCGCCGAAGAGTTCGATGACAGCAACTGCGTAGGCATCCATCACTGGCTCCGATGACAATTTCCCGGAAGTTTAGGATTTCCTTACTTTTCAGTCAAGGAATTCCGAAGTCTCATTCTGTTAGGCTTACCTAATGTCTACACTCGCTGAACGTCTTACCGAATGTTTCGAGGATTCCGGGGCCAAGCCGGCGGAACTCGCACGCGCGTGCGGAATTAAGCAACCGTCTATCAACGACTGGATGTCCGGTCGCACGAAGAACATCAGTGGTGAAAACTTACTGCTGGCCGCTCAGTTTTTTAAGGTGAATCCTTGGTGGCTCGCTACAGGTAAGGGCCACAAAACCCTCGATGGCGGGACATCAGGCATCGGGAACGTTATGCCTGCGTCCATAGGGCAGCGCCGTATCCCGCTTATCAGTAGTGTCCAGGCCGGGAGGATGACTGAAGCGCTCGAGCCGTTTCCTCCGGGTGCGGCGTTCGAATACCTCCTGACTGACCTCGATCTGTCGGATCACGCATTCGCGCTGGAAATCGAGGGCCAGTCGATGGAACCCGATTTCAAGGAGGGGGACCGCATCATTGTCGACCCGGCACTGCAGCCGCAGCCCGGCGACTTCGTGGTCGCGAAAAACGGCCGAGAAGAAGCGACCTTCAAAAAGTACCGGCCCCGCGGTATCGGCCAGGGCGGCCGAGAAGTGTTCGAGCTCGTGCCGTTAAACGACGACTACCCGACCATCAACAGCGAGCACGAGCCGGCTCGGATCATCGGCGTGATGGTCGAGCACCGCCGATATCGCCGGCGATAGGCGCTGACATGACCACGAACGCCAACACCTTCCCCGCGGCGACCCAGGCATGCGAGGGCCTCGCCCAGCGCATTACAGCTATTCTGGGCGACGGTGGAATCACGCAGGATGCGCTCGAGGCGGCGGCTGGCGTAGCACCGGGCACCGCGGCAAAATGGCTTTGCGGCGAGCTGCTCGATATTGGCCACGACCAGGCCGCACGCCTTCAAGAAGCGTACGGCTTCAATATGTTTTGGCTGATCACCGGCAGGGGAAATCAGCGCATTCCTTCGCTCATTGGGCCGGGGCAAAAGCCGGCCCCGAAGTACCTCAATTCTTACCCCCCGGAGAGCTTCACAGCCAGGCTGCACTACGCGATGGGCCTGCGCGGCGTCCGGCAGAAGTCGGATATCGCCGAAGCCAGCGGAATCAGCACAGCAGCCGTTTCCCTATGGTTCAACGGCTCTGCGGACGCGGTCGACGACGAGAAGGTGGTCGCGCTGGCGAAGTTTCTGCGGGTTGAACCCGAGTGGCTGCGTGACGGGACTGGCCCCATGGATGGCCCGGTGAATGTGCGCCCCGCAGAAGTGGGCAAGCGACGCATACCGTTGATCAGCAGCGTGCAGGCAGGACTGATGCATGAGACCGTGATGCCCTTCCCTGCCGGCAACGCGTTCGAGTATCTACTGACAGATCTGGACCTGTCCGAAAGCGCTTTCGCGCTCGAGATCGAGGGGCGTTCGATGGAAACCGATTTTCGAGAAGGCGACCGGATTCTCGTTGATCCCGCAATCCGGCCCATTCCCGGGGACTTCGTTGTGGCCACCAACGGGCGCGACGAAGCGACGTTCAAGACCTACCGACCACGTGGTGTAAACTCCAGCGGCATCGAGATATTCGAACTGGTGCCGCTGAACCCAGACTACCCGACGATCAGCAACGAAGGCGAGCCGTTGCGCGTGGTCGGGGTCATGGTCGAGCACAGGCGATACCGGAGACGGTGATAGCGGTCTGGGCGGCATGCAATCTTGAAAATTATATGTTATAAGCTATAATGACAAGAGTAAGGCTCCACAGGGAGGCCAACGAGGACATCCAGAAAATCAAGTTGACATCGCAGAAAGATGCTGCGATGGCGCTTCTGATCGTCCGCGGGTTGATTGATGACCCTTCACCTCTCGAGCATTTGACCACACCGGACACGATCTGGCCCGGATTAGGGTTTGACTATGAAGTCACTCAATTCCAGTTCTTCCACAAACGCGGTCACGACGTATGGCGCATAAAGGCATATGACGCTCCTGGCCACACATTTCCTTACAGGCTTATCTACTTCTACGATATCGAAGCAAAAGACTTCTACATTGTGGCGGTAGTACATCGGAGCCTAGATTATGAAAATGACCCCGACACGTGCAAACGTATTCGTGAGCTTTATAAGCGACTCGGGCTCAAAGTTCACTGAATTCGCTCCGTCAGCGACCAGTGAACCCTTTGCTCTAGAGTTCAAACAAACGAAGTTCATTAACACGCTTCCAGACGACGAGTTCGTTGATATTGATGCGGAAATCGCCGCATTCGCGAACGAACCAGGTGGCCGAGAAGCGTTGGCGGCGGCGGCCTCAGACTACGAGGAAGTCAAGCGCCTAGAAAATTTATCCTTGCGCGAATTTCGTCTCGACCGTGGAATCTCGCAGACGCAGTTGGCGGCCCTCGCATGCATGAAGCAACCCTCCATTGCGAGAATTGAATCTGGCCGCGGAGATCCTAGGCTTAGTACATTCGTTCGCCTTTCTAGTGTTCTCGATGTTCCGCTATTGGATGTGGTTGGCGCATTCGTGCAGGTTTGCAAGCAGGAGAACAAATGAGTGGCCGTCACATTGAAGCAATATTTTGCGATGACATTCGCAACGAAATCGGGAATAAGATGTCATTCATGGGCGTCTACTTAAATGACATGCATGTCTCTGATTTCCCCATTACTATCCCAAAGCTTTGCATTTTTGCATCCGTTCACACAGCGATAGAAAAGCCATTTAAGGAGCTTGAACTCGTAGTGCGAAAAGATGGAGAAACTATTAGTTCGATTAAGTTTGAACCAGAGTCTCTCGTCCTAAATGCGACAAGTCGTGAGGGATTCGCCCCTCCTACGCGCGCGCACGCCGGCGCAGCTCTCATATTCTCGCCATTCCAGTTCGACGGCCCCTGCCGTTTAGACGTTGTGGCGATTACAGAAGAAGGCGAACTAACTGGGCCCAAACTGTACGTTACTAAGGCCCTCGCCCCAGCGACTTGACTCGTACGCCCACATCTATCAAAAGCCCGCCTCGGCGGGTTTTTTCTTGCCCGACTCCCACAAGCCCGCCCTGAGCGGGCTTTTTTGCGTCCGTCTGCCGGCAGCCCAGACCCATTCCCCAGAGTCAACTTAGGAAATCCGAAAATAAATTAGGAAATCCTATTGACCAAAACTTAAGGATTTCCTAATATTCACTCCAACGCAGCACACAACCCACCCCAATCCGCTGACTGACGAGTCATGACGCGGGGTCGCCGGGCCGGGAACCGGTAGCTGCGTCAGCCGCGCGAAAGCGCATTCGGAAGTGAACGCACGAAGGGGCCAGCGCGATGAACGTCAGCTACGTCGAGAGCATCGAGGAACAGCGGTATCAGACCTCGCTCGACGTGGCCGACGATCTGGCTGCCTACGCGGAAGAGCACGGCCTGACGATCGGGGAAGCGCGCGACGAGCTGCGCGACCCCGACTCGATCAGCGGTGATCTGCGCCGCCTGCTCGTGCGCCGTGCTACGGGGGAATGAGATGAGTGGCAAACACACGCCGGGTCCGTGGACGATCTGGACGAGCAATTCGTATCGCCGAATCGTCAGCGATACGACCCGCCGCGAAGTTCTGTGCGGCACCGTGCAGCGCAGTGATGGCTGCCCCGATCTCCATTTCCCGAACGGTGGGCATGAAGGGCCAGACGCCCGTCTGATCGCGGCCGCGCCGGAATTGCTGGCCGTTGCCGAAATGGCGCTCTCCTACATTGAGGCGGTGTGCTTCAACACGCCGAACGAGAAGAAGCGTAGGAACTACGCCGACGCCGCTTCGCAGATCCGCGCCGCCCTCTCCAAAGCACGAGGTGCCGCATGATCCGCCTCGCCCTCGACTTCAGCCAGTTCTGTGGCCGCGTCCTCATCGTCCTGGTCGTCCTTGCCCTGCTCATCGGCGGCGCGAAGTACTGCGTCGACGCCGAAGCCAGCGAAATGCCGGTCTACGGGAGGTCCGCATGAACGATCCCCTCTTCCACGAATTCGTCGAGCGCATGCGCGCTCGGGGCTGGCGGCTGTCGTGCCGCTGGTCCGGCAACGATCTGATTTTCGTCCGCATCCACTGAGAGAACCGCCATGCAAAGCATCTACACCGTTCGCGCCTCGAGCTGGGGCGCCCTCTTCGACTGCTCGTACCGATGGGAAGGAATTCACCTGCTCAAGCTGCGCAATGTCGTCGGCCTGCGCGCGGCACTGGGCACCGCCATCCACGCGGGCACTGCCGTGTTCGATCAGGGCCGCCTGGATGGCGCTGGGCTCACCGCTGACGACGCCGCCGGCGCGCTCATCGACAAGCTGCGCGATCCGGAAAACGAGTTTGATCCGTCGCAGGACGATCTGACGATGTCCGAAGCCGAGCGCATCGGCATCACGCTGCTGACGAAGTACTGCCGCGAGGTGTCGCCGCAATTCGAGTTTGTGGCCGTGGAAATGGAAACGAAGCCGCTCGACATTGATTGCGGCAATGGCGTCATCGTTCGCCTGACCGGAACCATGGACCGGGCACGCGTACGCCGTACTGCCGAAGGCGTAGGCATCGCCGACCTGAAGAGTGGTTCGGCAGCCGTGCAGAAAGGCGCGGCCGTGACGAAGGGCCACGGCCCGCAGGTGGGCACGTACGAGCTTCTCTACGAGCACTCCACGGGCAATGTGATCGGCGACGACGCCGAAATCATCGGCCTCAAGACGAAGGGCACGCTCGAAATCGCCACCGGCACGATCAAGAACGCCAAGCGCGCCATGCTCGGCACCGAATCGACGCCTGGCCTGATCGAGTTCGCGGCCGACATGTTCAAGACCGGCCGCTTCTATCCCAACCCGAAATCGCTGCTGTGCTCGGAGAAGTACTGCCCGCGCTACGCCGCCTGCCAATTCCACGACTGAGACACGACCATGAACGCACCAACCACGCTGGACAATCTCCGCTCGCCCGCGCCGCGCGAAGCCAACCTTCCCGCCGTCACACCTGGCTTCAGCAGCCTGCAATCCTTCGAGCTCATGCAGCGCGCCGCCAAGCTGCTTTCCAGTTCTACGCTCGTTCCCGTCGCCTACCGCGCGTGGGACGAGAAAAAGGGCGAGAACCAGAACGCGCTCGCCAATTGCGTCGTGGCGCTGAACATGTCGCAGCGCATGGGCGCCGACCCGCTCATGGTGATGCAGAACCTGTACATCGTCGAAGGCCGGCCTTCGTGGTCATCGCAGTGGATCATCGCGGCTATCAATGGCTGCGGCCGATTCTCGCCGCTTCGCTTCGACCTGAAAGACCTCGGCCCGAAGGAAGTCGAGTATGAGGTGACGAAGTGGGTGGACCGTCAGCGCGTGACCTCGAAGCATAAGACCACCGTACAGAACCTCGAGTGCGTCGCCTGGGCGGTGGAGAAGGAAACCGGCACGCGCATCGACAGCCCCAAGGTTTCCGTCGAAATGGCGGTCAAGGAAGGCTGGTACGGCAAGAGCGGCAGCAAGTGGCAGACCATGCCCGAAGTGATGCTGCGCTACCGCACCGCCAGTTTCTTCGGGAAGCTCTATGCCCCCGAGCTGCTGATGGGCCTGCAAACCGTCGAGGAAGCCCAAGACATCATCGACCTCAATCCCGATGGATCGTATGTCGTGCAGTCCACCACGATGAGCGAGATGCGCGCCAACGTTGCACAGCCGGCCACGCGCGACGAGCCTGCCGACGCCGTCGGCGACCAGGCGCCCCAGCCTGGGGCCGCCGCAGACGATGGCCAGCAGCCCGGTCTCGACATCGATGACCGCGATGATGCCGATCGCGATGGCGACGCCCCGACGTTCAAGGACATCAACCGCGAGCTGCTCACCGCGTCGACCGTCGAGGAATTGGACCTCGCCCGCAGCATGATTTCGGGCCTCACCGACGAAGCGCAAAAAGCCACGCTGAATCAGGTCGCCGCCCGCCGGGTGCGCGAACTGATGAAGGCTGACGACGAGCCGCCCGCCGCCGCACAGACGACCACGCGCCGCACGCGCGCCCCTCTCAACGCGGACTGAATACCTCGCCCCGGTACGGCCCGCGTAGACGGCTAGCGCGGGAGGAAGAGCGTCGCCGCGCTGCCGGTTTCACGCTGGCGCGGCGGGCAGATTACCCACAGGAGAACGCATCACCATGAGCCACTCGCCCGAAATGAAAGACACCATGAACATGACCGCCACCACGCTCGGTAAGGATCTGCTCGGCGCGCTGGTGCAGGAAATCAAGCTTCTGCCCGACGTATGGGTGAAGCTTTCGCAGAAGAAGCAAGACGACATTCTTGACCGACTTCGCAATCGCGTCGATGCGTCGGTCAAGATGGCTGTACACCTCATCGCCAGCCAGGGCCGCGTGGTGGTAGTCGGCGATCTGGATCAAATCACGATCAAGGATGGCGCGAAGGCCGTGGTGAAGATCGGTAAGTCGGCCACCGCGCTGCACGAATTGGCCGAGGCCCAAGGTCAGGCGGTGCTGCTCGTTCTGTCCGGCGGACACGAGTCGTACACCTCGGGCATGGACGAAGTTACCGGCGAGTCCGATCAACGCGCGTTCGACCTCGGCAAGGAATACACCGACCAGGACGGCGACGGCATGCCCGACGATATCGTCGATGCCGAGGTGAAGACCATCGAGCACCAGCCGCTGAAAGAAGAACTCGACGCCGCGTTCGACGAAGGCTATACCGCCGCGTCCGAAGGCAAACCTGAAAGCGATTGCCCGGTCGTGGCCGGCCCTCTTTGCATCGAATGGGTGAAGGGTTGGAAGGCATGGCACGACGAGCAGGCAATCGCAGCAGATCCGCTGTATGACCAAGCGGTGAAGCATGTGATCGAGACGCAGCAAGCATCTATTTCGAGCCTGCAGCGCCATCTGCGCATCGGGTACAACCGTGCGAACCACATCATTGAGCGCATGGAAGCCGAGGGCATCGTCAGCGCACCGGACGAGACTGGCACGCGCACCGTGCTGCGCACGACCGAGGAACAGGAGGGATAAGGCGATGCGGCTCACCCACATCCACGCCACCAACTTCCTCGGCATCCGCTCGGCCGACGTCGAGCTGCGCACGCCGGTCGCCCTCTTCTGCGGGCCGAACGGTGCTGGGAAGTCGAGCATTCAGGACGCCGTACGCCTGGCCCTCGCTGGCGAGAGCGTGCGCGTGGCGCTCAAGAAGGAATACGGGCGCCTGGTACACGACGGCGCAGAGTCGGGATCCATCGTCGTCGTGGCCGACAACGGGCGCGCGAATAACGTCGCGCTGCCCGGCGGGAAGATCACGCAGACGATCCCGGCCGATCCGCGCACGCCGTTCGTGCTCGACGCACAGCGCTTCGCCAGCCTTGATTCGAAGGCCCGCCGCACGTTCTTATTCGACCTGATGGGCGTGACCGTGGGCACCGATGACGTGCGCAAGCGCCTCGCTGCCCGCGGCATCACCGGCGACAAGGTCGATGCCGTGCTGCCACTGGTGCGCGCCGGCTTCGACGCCGCGGCGACCGAGGCGCAGTCGAAAGCCACCGCCGCAAAGGGCGCGTGGCGCGCCGTCACCGGCGAGACCTACGGCAGCTCGAAGGCCAGCGGTTGGACGGCAAAGGCACCGGAAGGGGCCGAGCATGCCGCCGATCTCGCCGCCGCGCTGGTCGAGGGCCGCGAGACGATCGAGAACTTCGACCGCGAGTGCGCCGACCTTCAGCAGCAGCTCGGCGCCATCGACGCGGCAGACCGCCAGCGGCAACAACGTGACGCGCGCGCCGCCGCACTGCGCGAGGCTGCCGCCAAGCTGCCGAAGGCGGAACAGTCGCTCGAGCGCGCGCGCGCCGAACTGGCCGAATTCCTGCCGAAGGTCGAAGCGCTGCGCGCCGCCGCCGGCGGAAAGGTCGACGGTATGCCTTGCACCTGTCCGGAGTGCGGCGCCCTGCTGCGCTACCTCGCCGGGAAGCTCGCGGCGGACGCACCCGTCGAGCGAAACGAGGATGCAGTCGCAAGCCTGCCCGAGTACGAAAAGAGCCTGGCCGTGTTGCAGAACGCCATGAAGAGCCGCGAGGCCGAATTCGACCGCGCGCGCGACGCCGCCGCGCAGTTGGAACTGGTGATGAAAGAGTCCGCCGAGGCAGCGTCGGACGATGCCCCGGCCCGGGCCGACATTGAGCAGGCGCTGACCGAGGCCAAAGCGAGCGCCACCAAGGCGCGCGAGATTGTCGCGGGCATCGAAGCGACGCAGCGCGCGATCGCCGACGCCGGCGAGAAAACGAAGCGCGCCGCGCAGCATCACACAGACGTTGCAGCCTGGGAAGCACTCGCCGACGCGTTGAGTCCGGTCGGCATCCCCGCTGATCTGCTCGCCGAAGCCCTCGGGCCGATCAATGCCCGCGCGGCAGAACAATCCGACGCCGCGGGCTGGGCACGCGTAGCGATCGCGGCTGATATGTCGATCACCGCGGCCGGTCGCGATTACGCCCTGCTGTCTGAATCTGAGAAGTGGCGTGCAGACGCCTTGATCGCCGAGGCCATCGCCCACCTGTCCGGCGTGCGCGTGCTGATGCTCGACCGCGCCGACGTGCTGGTCGGCGCCGAACGCGACAACCTGCTGTATTGGCTCGACGACCTGGCGCACGCCGGCGACCTCGATACCGCTCTCGTGTTCATGAGCATGAAGGCCGCGCCCGGCGCCATGCCGGGATCCATCACCACTTTCTGGATCGCCGACCACTGCGTCGGTGGATCGAAGGCGGCAGCATGACGCGAACTTTCGAACAATGGGCCGAATCGGAAGGGCTCGATATGTCGGTCGACTGGAAAGGCGAACTCGCTTCGCCGGTGACTGCTGGGGCGCTGCGCGGATGGGAAGCCGCACAGAGCGCAGGGCAAGAGGCGGTGGCGTGGCCGATCATGAAGGGCGTCGG
>NZ_CABPSD010000015.1:0-102482 GCF_902459575.1 Pandoraea morbifera | reverse complement strand
TCAGATACCGTCGTTTTGCCTTGAATAATGTCGAGCACCAACGCGCTCTTGCGCTTGGCCGTCCAACGCTTGATCTCATCTTCCATCTTCATGCTCATGTGTTTGTCCTCGAAGGTTAACACCTGAGCAGGTTTTCAGTGGGTCATTACACGTGCGGCGATATGGGGGGGTTCTCGAGCACCCTCAGCTCTCGACGCTATGGAATGTTGCAAGTCTTCCAGAGATTGGCAACCAAGATGAGTATGGCGGTTGGACGTTGATCGTTGACCAGCAGTGGTTCGGTCATAGAGCGCGGAAGCGGACGAAGTTGTACATCGTAGGATGCTCACCAAACGAGCTGCCGACGATGCCAATGGTGCTTGGTGAAGCGACCCATACCGTTGGGCTATGGAGCGGGCGCGACAAGTCGAAGGCCAGACCATCGATCAGGAAATCGGAATTCGAGGCAACACCACGAGAGTTTGCGAGATGGCTATGCGAAGTTGCTCGCCGCGCCGGTGATGCGATGGAGAGGATGAAAGCAGCATGACCACCCACCCGGCCACGGCCGAAACACAGAAAGGCCACTCAGCAGCCGACAAGCCGATGATCGATCGCCGTCTGGATCTCTTCGACAAGCGCCGCCTGGATCTCGTCCAGTTCCTCGACCTTCGCCAGCTTCAGCTTGCGGGCGCCGAACGGTTCGATGAGCTCGACGCCATCAAGCGGCGTCACCTCGATGGTGATGTCCCACAGGGTCGCACGCTCGCCGATCTCGATGTCGACGTTGCAACCGCGATACATGAAGTTGATGGACCACATGGGTTGAACGGCAGACAAAGTTGCCTGATGAATCACCTATTGAGAAAGTAACGTTCCGTGTTTTCAGAGAATCGGTGGTTGACGAGTTCGTCAAAAACTCATATCCCGTTACTTCGAAGCAAGCGCCCAGCCAATATTTGGATCTCGCCTGCCGGACTCAAGCTCCCAGCGTTGCCCGCAAACTCTGCAACGGTAGAAAATCAAATCGCCGACTGCCTGTGCAAAGTGCTTCCTACGCGCCGTACCCGTCTGCACCAGATCATCGTGCGCGGTTCCGTCGGGCATTGTGCCAGCAAGATGCTCGCATGCTACACACCTTCCCATTTGCGCCTCCCTGCGAATGCCCCGTCGTAAGGTACGACTAGTCGATTCTGGCAAAAAGAAGCCCACCAAATTGAGAGGGCTTGAATCCGGTTCGCCGGGGGCAATTGGCTATCGGTCAGAACAGGGTACGCCCAAACACATGGTTCAGGCCTAAGGAATACCCGCGCAATGCCACGGCAAGCACGTCAACCACTCATTCTGGTGCGCCAAGTATCACGTCTATCGCCGCTTGGCCGGAGATTTCCGCCACTAGATACGCCCATCGGCGGGAAAACGGCCCATTGCGCACCTTTATCGGCGTGCCTAGGGCCATAACGCCAACTGGCTTGATCGGGCCGTCCACACGAAACCACACGTCGAACATGTCCTTGGTGGTCTGCTTTAGCTCGACGTGTATCTCGAAGCCACGGTACTCAATCGTTCTTTGCATGGGCACCTCCGCCACCAATATGAACAATGCACGCATAAAGCGCATTACATCGCTCGAGGTAAAGATGTTACTCCTCAAATATTGCCTCCCAGAGATCGATCTGAAGAATTTCGGGCAGCGCGACGGAATTGGCCTGCCGACCCTATGACACGCCCAACGTAATTGAGGCGATTCTGCGATATACGGCGAAAAAATTTGAGGAAAAAATATGAGCGACACATTTCTCACGGAAGAGGAGGTAGCAGAGTTGTCCGGCATTCGCTCTGGGCGGAACGGACAATCCCGCGAAGCGCGGCAAGCGCTGTGGCTGCGCACAGTAGGAATTCCGTTTTGGGTCAATGCCCGAGGCCGACCAATCGTTGCACGGGTCGCGATCGAAGGAAGGTATCGCGGGGAAGAGCCACCGAAGAAAAAATGGCAACCGAGATTGACCGCAATGGGGTAACACAATGGGACGCAAGCCTAGTAGAAACAGAAACTTACCGCCCAAAATGCGGGCTCGACATCGAGGATCGAAAACGTACTACTTCTACGATATTGGAGGCAAGCCCAGGAAAGAGTTGCCCTTGGGAACCGATTTCGTCCTTGCGGTCAGGAAGTGGTCTGAGCTAGAGCACGCCAACGTTCCAGAATCTGCGGCGGCTACGCTAAAAAATGCATTCACCATCTATATACGGGACATCATCCCCGGCAAAGCTCCTCGTAGCCAGAAAGACAATCTCGACCAAATCGCGTTGCTTTACGAGTTCTTCGGGGAGGATGCCCCGCTTGACGAAATTGAGCCTGTCCATGTCAAGCAATACATGTACTGGCGACACAAGCGGTCCGTCGCCTGGTACCAATCGCGGAAGGAGGTCGCGCCTACAGATGCGGGATACGTTCGGGCAAACAGAGATATCGAGGTTCTAAGCCATGCATTCAATTACGCTCGGGAAGTCGGACTTACAAAAGCTGCGAACCCATGCATGGGCGTGAAGATGAATCGCGAGACTGGCCGCGATATCTACGTTGAAGACGAGGTATTCGCGGCGGTCTACGAAGTCGCTGACACCGCAACGAGAGACGCCATGGATCTGATGTATCTGACGGGTCAACGACCGCAAGACGTACTCAAATTCGACGAGCGACATCTGAGCGCCGCCGGCGATCTCGAGTTTCAACAGGGGAAAACGAAAATAAAGCTACGCATAGCAGTCGTCGGAGAACTTGCCCGCGTCATCGAGCGTATTCATCAAAGAAAGCGTGCCTACAAGGTTGTCAGCACTGCCCTCATCGTAGATGAGCGGGGTCGATCCATGACGCTCGACACCCTGCAGCGGCGCTTTCGGCATGCCCGACGCGCGGCAGGAGTGGCTGACGACGCATTTCAGATGCGAGATTTGCGAGCGAAGGCCGGCACCGACAAGACGGACACAACTGGCGACATCCGCCAAGCGCAGAAGCAACTCGGACACACGTCAGTTACGATGACAGAGCACTATGTGCGCAATCGCCGTGGCACCAAGGTGAAGCCAACGAAATGAATTTTGCGGAACAAGTCAAAGTTTGCGGAAAAAACTTGGCAAAGTTCAGGGCAGTCAAAATCCGCCAAAGCCTTGTGGCGGAAAGCAGCAGGAGTCGAACCTACCTGGGAGCGGCTGACGCCCCCAACCGGGTTTGAAGCCCGGCCGCATCACCGGATACGGATGCCTTCCTTCAGACGAAGCGACCTAGGACGCCGCGCCCCATGTCACACCGGGACGCCGTACGTGGCGATCGCCAACGCGGCGAGTATATCCCGCACGATCGAAGAACTCCAGAATCTGAATCGCGCGCTTGCGCCCCAACCCCGTGGCATCCCGAAACGTACCCGCCTCGACCGCGCCGTTCGCATGCGCGATCATGTCCGCCAGCGTCTGCACACACGCTTCGTCGTAAAAGAGGTCCTTGACGATCTGATGCACGCGGCCCTGCCGGGCAAGCTTGCGAAGCACCCCACGCACGCGCTCCTCCGGCAGACCAAGCTCGCGCCCCATGTCGCGCACCCACGGCGGATCGAAGCGGCCCTGCGCCACTTTCGGCAGCAGCGCCTGCGCCAGTGCCGATTCCTCATCCGTCATTTCGACGCGATGCGTGGGCAGATGCCACCACGCGCCCGTACGTGCCAACCCACCTTCACCGAGCATCGCCTGCATGGCCATGCGCCAGCGCGGCGCGTCCAGCGCCGGCCACGTCATCCGTCCCAGGCGCGCCGCATCGAGCCCGGGCTCGTCGGGCAGGCGCGCATGATAATCGCGCAGGGCGTCGAGTACGCGCGCCCGCACGGCTTCCCACGCCCGGGGCGCAAACGCGAGGGACTCGCCCTCCGAACCGGGCAGCACCACCGCGTCCGACGGCCACCGCCATTGCCCCGGCGGCAACCCGCTCAGCGCCACGACCTGGGCGCTCGTCAGCCCGAACGGCGACTGCGACAGGAGGGCTTCGAGCCCGTCACCGTCGAGAAACTTCGCCACGGCATCGAGCCACGCCAATCGCGCCGCCGATCGGCGCTTTCGCTCCGGCGCAGCCGGATCGAGCACCCGCCCGCCGCCGACGGTCGCCGTCGCCTGCGGATTGCGCACGATGAAGCGATCGCCCGGCATCGCACAAACAGGCGCATCGAAGACCAACTGCACGCGCATCGTCCCGCCCGGGGCGAGCGTGTCGCCCCCCAGCAAAACGGTGCGCGCCTGAACGTGCGTCGTGCCCAGATGCACATGCAATGGAAACCACTGCGTGAGCGGTGCGCTGCCCTCGAACCAATGCAGGTCGACGTCGATGTGCGTCGAAGGCGCCGACAGACCGTCGGCGACGATCCAGTCGCCTCGCCCCAGTTGATCGCGCTCCACACCGGCCAGATTCAGCGCGCAACGCTCGCCGGCCCTGCCCGCATCGACGGGACGATTCTGCGCGTGAATGCTGCGAACGCGCACCGGCACTCCCTGCGGCATCACGCGCAGCGTGTCGCCTACGCGCACCGTCCCCGCGAAAGCCGTACCGGTCACGACCGTGCCGTGTCCCGGCAAGGTGAACACGCGATCCACCGCCAGACGAAACAAAGCGTCGTCGCGTCGCATCGCGTTGCCCGACGCCTTGAGCGCCTGTGCCGCCGCAACCAGCCGCTCGCGCAGTGCCGCCACGCCCGCATCGTCCGGCGTGGTCGACGACACCGGCACCACCTCCGATCGCGCGAGCGGCGTGCCGGCCAGCCACCGGTGAATTTCCTGCGTGAGCGTGGCCAGCCGCCCAGCGTCGACCCGATCGGCCTTCGACAACGCCACCACACCGCGTCGCACACCCAGCATCGAAAGAATGGCCAGATGCTCGCGCGTCTGAGGCATGATCCCATCGTCCGCCGCAACCACCAGCAGCGCGAAGTCGATGCCGACGGCGCCAGCCGCCATGGTGTGAATCAGCTTCTCGTGACCGGGCACGTCGATGAACCCGAGCACGTCGCCGTCGGGCAATGGCGTGTACGCATAGCCCAGCTCGATGGAAATGCCGCGTGCCTTTTCTTCCTTCAGACGATCCGTGTCGACACCGGTGAGCGCGCGAACGAGACTCGTCTTGCCGTGGTCAATGTGTCCTGCCGTGCCAACGATCATGCGCGCAACTCCGCAAACTGCAGCGACAACCGCGCCTCGTCACTCGCTTCGAGACACCGCAGGTCGAGCCACAGCGTCTGATCCGAAATGCGACCGATCACCGGATACGGCAACGCGCGCAGCGCCGCCTCGAGCCGGGCAAGCGCACGGCCGCTGCCGCGCTTGCCGCCCCCCGCCGGCACGATCGCCAGCCCGAAACTCGGCAGTTGTTCCACCGGCAACGCACCGCTGCCGATCTGGCTCATCATGGGCGCGGCACGCACGGCGTATGCCTCGCCCAGCGAGGCCGCGAGCACCGGCGCGAGACGCTCGGCCTGCGCCGCCATGTCCGCGCGCGCCCGGGTGAGCAGTCGCAGCGTGGTCAGCCGCTCGATCAGATGATCCGGGTCCCGGTACAGCCGCAGCACCGGCTCCAGCGCGGCCAGCGTGAGCTTGCCCACGCGCAGCGCGCGCTTGAGCGGATGCTTCTTGATTCTGGCGATGAGGTCCTTGCGCCCGACGATCATGCCCGCCTGCGGACCGCCCAGCAGCTTGTCGCCGGAGAAGGTCACGAGGTCGGCACCTGCCGCGATCGTCTCCTGAACGGTGGTCTCGTGCGGCAACCCCCATTGCTCCAGCCGCGCGAGCGTGCCGCTGCCAAGATCGACCGCCACCGGCACGCCATGCGGCCTTGCGATCTCCGCCACCTCGGCCACGTCCACGCTCCGCGTGAAGCCCGTGACTTCGTAGTTGCTGCAATGCACCTTCATCAGCAACGCGGTCTTCTCGCCGATGGCATTGCGATAGTCGGCGGGATGCGTGCGATTCGTCGTGCCGATCTCGACCAACCGCGCCCCCGCGTGCGTCATGATGTCGGGAATGCGGAACGCGCCGCCGATCTCGACCAGTTCGCCGCGCGAGACCACAACTTCGCGACGCCTGGCCAGCGTCGCCAACATGAGCAGCACCGCGGCGGCATTGTTGTTGACGACCGTGGCCGCCTCCGCGCCGGTCAACTCGCATAGCAACGGCGCGACGAGGTCGTCGCGATCGCCGCGTCCGCCAGTCGCCAGATCGAATTCGAGATTCGCCGGGGCGGTGAGCGCCTGCATCACGGACTCGACGGCCGACTCGGGCAGCAACGCGCGTCCGAGATTGGTATGCAGCACGGTGCCCGTCAGGTTGAAAACCGGCCGCAGTGCGGCACGGTTGCGCTCGGTCAAGGCGCGCGTTACCCGCTCGCCGAAGGCAGCGGGCGTCACGGCATCGCGGGTAAGCGCGCCTGCCAGCGCCGCCGCACGGCACGCATCGAGATCACGACGCAACGCGGCGGTGACCTGCACACGTCCGTAGTCGGCCAACGCCGCCTCGAAGACCGGCATTCCCAGCAACCGGTCGACCGAAGGCAAATCCGCCGCGCCCGCCAGTGCGTCATCGTCCGCCGGCCGGCTCGTCATCGCCGTCGTTTCCGTCATGGCGTCTTTCCCCTCAGGCGTCTTCGGCGTTTTGCCATAGCAACGGATTGCCGTTGGCTCGCGCATAGCCCGCCTCGCCCATCAGCACGTCGAGCGCGAGACTCGCCAGGTCATCGGCGACCGGCTCCACGAACGGATCCTTGTCCTGATAGAAGATCTTCCGGTAGCCATGGCAGTCGTCGCACGATTCGGCCCGGATGGGCGACGATGCGACACGCCTGGCGGCGTCATCGAGCTTCGGACGCCCGTCCTCGCCCTTGAGTATCTCGCCCCCCGAACTCGCGGCGAGCATGGCGTCGCCCGATGCGGTGGCCTCTCCCCCCTTGTCGACGACGTGATACGCCACGTGCTCGCCGGCCTCGCAATGGGTGCACTTCACGCGCACCATGTGCCACTCGGTCGCGCAAAGCCCACACGCAAGGTAACGATAGCCCTCGTACGCGCCGCCGATGCGAACCACGCTCGCCACCGGCAGCGTGCCGCACACCGGGCAGACATTGGGGACGTCCAGCATCGGCACGTCGCCCGCGTCGAAGGTACTCGCCACACCGGTCCAGAGGACCTGCAGCGCGGCCATGATGAACGGCGCACTCGCGGCGTCGACGCCCTTGCCATGCCCGGCGAGCAACGACTGGGCGCCGGCTTCGAGCGCGGCCGGATCAGCCGCGCGAACCCGCGCCAGCACACCGCGTACGGCGGCGGGCAGGTCGGGCTGCGCCGCAACGGCGTCGAGCAGCGGGGCGAGAAGCGGTTGCCACCGGCCGGCGTCGTAGCCACCCGTCGCGGGCACGAGCGGCATGCAGTGCTGCTGCGCCTGCGCAATCGACTCGGGCGAGGGCGGTGGCGGCGTGAAGTTGTCGAGCACGCGCTGCTGCGCGTCGACGAGCGCGGCCATCAGTCGCAGGTAATCGCCAAGTGGATGACCGTCGGCCAATTGACGAAGCCGCGCCGCACGCGCCGAAAAGACTTCGGCGCGCTGGGGCAGGCGTATACGGGGAATGGAGGTGCGATCGAGCGACTCGATCTGTCCGGGTTCGAGAATGCGTTGCAAGGTGGCCGGCCTCGTATGAGCGTCCGGCCACCGATCCGGCCGGACTTATTTGTTGAGCTGCTTGTACCAGGCGCGATGGTGCTTCCACGCCCAGCCGCGGGTGACGGTTCCGCGCGTCATGGCGCGCACGGAGCCCTTGATCCAGATCGCCGCGTAGATGTGCGTAATGATGCCGCAAATCAGCACGAATGCACACACCGCGTGAACATCCGACGCCAGCCGAATCGCCCAGATCGGAAAGTAGAACGCGAAGTAGGCTCGCCAGATCACGATGCCCGAGAGCAGCAGGCCGATCATGCACAGCACCATCACGTAGAAAAGCAGCTTCTGCCCGGCGTTGTAGCGCCCGACTTCCGGCAGATTTTCCTCGCGGTTGTCCAGCACGTCACCGATCTTCTTCATCCACTCGGCGTCGCGCGACTCGAACTTGTTATAGCGGGCAAGCCGCAGTGCGAGCCACACGAACGCGACGAACATCACCACACCGACGAACGGATGCAGCACCCGTGTCCAGGGGCCGCCTCCGAACAGGTTGGTGAGCCAGAACATGGACGGATGAAACAGCGCCAGCCCGGAAAGCGCGAGCAAGATGAATGTGCCCGCGACGATCCAGTGATTGATACGCTCCGAGGCGTTGTAGCGCTCGATCAGATCGCCCTTGTCTCCCGTACGATCGCTTCGTTCATAGGACATGGTCAGACCTCCTCGTGCGTGATGGCGCCCTTCTGTCCATCGGGCCCGCTACCCTTGCGCGACGCGTCGAAGCGGCGAGCCGCTTCTTCATCCTCCTCGGTCGTCTCGTTCGGGCCGGTCTTGATGTAGTGGAAGAAGCCGGCAATCGCCGTGAGCGCCATGGCGGCGACCCCCAGCGGCTTGGCGATGCCTTTCCAGAACGTGACCATCGGGCTGATGCGCGGATCGTCCGGCAGGCCGTGATAGAGCGACGGCTTGTCGGCATGGTGCAGCACGTACATGACGTGCGTGCCGCCCACGCCGGCCGGATCATACAGCCCCGCGTTGTCGAAGCCCCGGGTCTTCAGGTCTTCGATGCGCTCGGCCGCCTGATCCTTCATCGCGTCCTTCGTGCCAAACATGATCGCGCCCGTCGGACAGGTCTTCACACACGCCGGCTCGAGTCCCACGGACACGCGATCGGAACACAGGGTGCACTTGTACGCTTTGTGATCCTTCTGCGAGATACGCGGAATGTTGAACGGGCAGCCGGTAATGCAGTACCCGCAACCGATGCACGCCTCTTCATGGAAGTCGACGATGCCGTTGGCGTACTGCACGATCGCCCCGGGCGACGGACATGCCTTCAGGCAGCCCGGGTCCTCGCAGTGCATGCAGCCATCCTTGCGGATGAGCCACTCGAGGTCTCCCTTCGGGTTCTCGTACTCGGTAAAGCGCATGAGCGTCCACGAATCGGACGTCAGATCAGCCGGGTTGTCGTACACCCCGACGTTCGTGCCCACTTCGTCGCGCAGGTCGTTCCACTCCATGCAGGCGGTCTGGCAAGCCTTGCAGCCGATGCACTTGGTGACGTCGATGAGTTTGGCGACGTCACCCGTGTACGCCTCGCGTTCCGAGGGTGACGGCAGCGTGGTTGCCGAGCGCCGTTTGATATCCAGAGATTGCAATGCCATGGCGCCCCCTTATGCCTTCTCGACCTTCACCAGGAACGACTTGAACTCCGGTGTCTGCGAATTGCCGTCGCCCACGATGGGCGTGAGCGTGTTCGCGAGGAACCCGGGTTTGGTCAGTCCCTTGAAGCCCCAGTGAATCGGAATGCCCACGTGGTGAATCGTCTTGCCTTCCACCTTGAGCGCGCGAATGCGCTTGGTCACGACCGCGCGGGCCTTGATGAAGCCGCGATTGGAGGTCACCTTGACCATGTCGCCCGCCGCCACCCCGATCTCCTTGGCCAGCGCCTCGCCGATTTCGACGAACTGCTCCGGCTGGATGATCGAGTTGAGCAACGCGTGCTTGGTCCAGTAATGGAAATGCTCGGTCAGACGGTACGTGGTCGCGACATACGGGAACTTGTCGGCGGTGCCCATCGTGGCCAGATCGTCCGGGAACACGCGGGCGCCCGGATTGCTCGTGGCCTTGGGCTGCTTCGGATGCAGCGGGTTGTATCCCAGCGGCGTCTCGAACGGCTCGTAATGCTCGGGGAACGGCCCTTCCGCCATGGCACCCTTCGCGAAGAACCGCGCAACGCCCTCGGGGTTCATGATGAACGGCCCCATGCCGCCGGCCGGGTCTTCGTCGACCTTGAAGTCCGGCACGTCGGACCCGGTCCAGGCCTTGCCGTTCCAGTACACGAGCTTGTGCTTCGGATTGAACGGCTTGCCCGCGAGGTCCGACGACGCGCGGTTGTACAGGATGCGGCGGTTCGCCGGCCACGCCCATGCCCAGTTCAGCGTCTGGCCGATGCCGGTCGGGTCGCTGTTGTCACGACGCGCCATCTGGTTGCCCGCCTGCGTCCACGCACCGGCGAAGATCCAGCAGCCCGAAGACGTGCTGCCGTCGTCCTTCAGCTCCGCGAAGCCCGCGAGCTGCTCGCCAGCCTTGCGCGTGACCTTGGTCGGATCCTTCGGATCGACGAGGTCCTTGAGCGCACGGCCGTTGTACTCCTTGGCGAGCTCTTCGGGCGACGGGCTTTCCGGCTGCGCGTAGGGCCACGACAGGTTCACGATCGGGTCCGGGTACTTGCCGCCCTGCGTCTTGTACATCTCGCGCAGACGCAAGAACAACCCGGTCATGATCTCGATGTCGGTGCGCGCCTCGCCCGGCGGCTCGGCCCCCTTCCAGTGCCATTGCAGCCAGCGCCCGGAGTTCACGAGCGCGCCGTCTTCCTCGGCAAAGCAGGTCGTGGGCAGACGAAACACCTCGGTCTGGATCTTGCTGGAATCGACGTTGTTGTGCTCGCCGAAGTTCTTCCAGAATTCCGATGTCTCGGTCGCCAGCGGGTCCATGATGACGAGGAACTTGAGCTTGGCGAGCGCCTGATCCCACTTGAACTTGGCCGGCGCCGCCGCGATCGGGTTGAACCCCTGCGCGATGTAGCCGGTCATCTTGCCCTGGTTCATCAGCTCGAGCACCTGCAGCAGGTCGTACGGCTTGTCGAGCTTGGGCAGGTAGTCGTAGCCCCAGTGGTTCTCGGCGGTCGCCGCGTCGCCCCACCAGGCTTTCATCAGGCTCACGAAGAACTTCGGATAGTTCTGCCAGTAGCTGAGCTGGTTCGGACGCAGCGGCTTCTGGGTGCGTGCCGTCAGATATTGCTCGAGGGTCTGCTCGGCCTGCTTGGGCAACGTCATGTAGCCCGGCAACAGGTCGGTCATCAGTCCCAGGTCGGTCAGCCCCTGGATGTTGGAGTGACCGCGCAGCGCATTCATGCCGCCGCCCGCCACGCCGATATTGCCCAGCAGCAGTTGCACCATCGCGCCGGTACGAATCATCTGGGAGCCGATCGAGTGTTGCGTCCAGCCCAGCGCATACATGATGGTCATGGTGCGCGTGGGGGTGGAGCACTCGGCGATCTGCTTGTAGATGTACTCGACCTTCTCGGCCGGCGTGCCGCACACGCGCTCGACCGTCTCGATGGTGTAGCGCGAGTAATGCTGCTTCATGAGCTGGAACACCGTGCGCGGGTGTTGCAGCGTGGGGTCGGTCAGCACGTAGCCGTCCGCGCCCTTCTGGTAGTCCCAGGAGCTCTTGTCGTAAGTGCGTTTCTCGGCGTTGTAGCCCGAGTAGAGACCGTCTTCGAACGCGAACTCGTCTTTCACCAGGAAGGTGAAATCGGTGTAGTTCTTGACGTATTCATGCTGGATCTTGTCGTTCGTGAGCAGGTAATTGATCAGCCCGCCGAGGAAGACGATATCCGTGCCGGTACGGATCGGGGCATAGTAATCCGCGACCGATGCCGAACGGTTGAAGCGCGGGTCGACCACGATCAGGCGCGCCTTGTTGTGCGCCTTCGCCTCGGTCACCCATTTGAAACCGCAAGGGTGTGCCTCGGCCGCATTGCCGCCCATGATGAGTACCAGATCCGCGTTCTTGATGTCGACCCAATGGTTCGTCATCGCGCCACGGCCAAACGTCGGGGCAAGACCTGCCACCGTCGGGCCGTGTCAGACACGTGCCTGGTTGTCGAATCCCAGCATCCCGGTACTGCGGATGACTTTGTGCGTGAGGTAACCGACCTCGTTGCTCGATGCCGACGCGGCAAGCATGCCCGTCGTCAGCCACCGGTTGACCGTCAGACCGTCGTCCGTCTTCTCGACGAAGTTGGCGTCGCGATCGGCCTTCATCAGCTTCGCAATGCGATCGAGCGCATCGTCCCAAGAAATCCGCTCCCACTTGTCGGAGCCGGGCTTGCGGTATTCCGGGTGGGTGAGGCGGTTCGGGCTGTGAATAAAGTCGATGAGACTGGCCCCCTTCGGGCACAGCGTGCCGCGATTGACCGGATGGTCCGGGTCGCCTTCGATGTGGAAAACGCTCTTCTTCGCGTTCTTCGCGCCGTCGCCGTAGCTGTACATGAGCAGGCCGCAGGCCACGGAACAGTACGGACAGGTATTACGGGTCTCGGTCGCGCGTGCGAGCTTGAACTGACGGACTTCCGCCAGCGCCGCGTCGGGCGCGAACCCGAGCATTGCCAGGCTGGACCCCGCCAGCGTTGCGCCACTCACTTTGAGGAACTGGCGCCTGGACATATTAAGCATGGGGGAATTCTCCTCAAATTTTCGGAAACTTTGCGGGAGTCCGTTGAGTATAGAGCAAAGCGCCAACGTTTTCCGTGAACTAGCACAAACCATGCCTCGTGTTGCGTCACCTCCCGATTATTGGGAACTTCCTTGACATTTTGGTATTCTGAGCGTCACTTTGGTCACCGTCCCCGGTAATGGACACATTGCCCCCAGAAGATGATGTGACGGACCTGATCGCCTGTCCGAACTGCGACACGCTGCACCGCCGCACGGACTTGCCGCCGCGTGAGACAGCGCGCTGCGTGCGCTGTCACTCGGTGCTCTACCGCGCCCCCGACCTGCGACTGTCGCGGGTGCTCGCGCTCACCCTGACCTGCCTGATCGTGTTCGCCATCGCGAATGCCTTCCCGATCGTCGAAATCGAGGTGCAGGGCATCTACACCGAGACCACGCTCGTGGGTGCCGCCTGGGCGCTGTACCGCGAAGGCATGTGGCTTGTCGCGCTGCTGGTCTTCGCCACGACCGTGCTCTTTCCGCTCTCGCAACTGGTCGCCCTGGTGCATCTCACGGCCCCGCTGTCGGTCGGCCGCCGACCGTACGCGGTGTTCCATGTGATGCGCGCCATCGAGTTCTGCCGGCCGTGGGGCATGATCGAGGTCTTCATGCTCGGCGTGCTCGTCTCGCTGGTCAAACTCTCGGCCATGGCGAGCGTGCTCCCGGGCATTGCGCTGTGGGCATTCGGCGCGCTCACCGTGCTGCTTGCCATGGTGTTGTCGTACGACCTGCGCAATCTGTGGCTCGTCATCGATCGCACGCCGGATCCGAGTGCGCCCGGCACCGCACCGTCGCGGGTGCCGCGATGAGATATCTCTCAGCCAAAGCCGCCGGCCTTGTCGCCTGCACCGTTTGCGGGCGACTTTCCCGCGACGTCAAGACCGTGGAAAAGGAACGGTGTCCGCGCTGCGGAGCGGTGCTGCACCAGCGCAAGGTGGACAGCCTTGCGCGCACGTGGGCCTTGCTCATCGCCGCGGCGATCCTGTACATTCCCGCCAACGTACTGCCCATGATGCAGACGCGCTCGCTGCTCGGAAATTCGAGCGACACGATCATGAGCGGAGTCATCTATTTCTGGACCAGCGGCGAGTACGATCTGGCCGTCGTCGTGTTCACGGCGAGCATTCTCGTACCGATGCTCAAGCTCATCGCCCTGTCGCTGCTGTGCTTCACCGCGCAGCGCGGCGCGCGCTGGAAACCGCATCAACGCACCAGGCTGTATCACATGATCGAGTTCATCGGCCGCTGGTCGATGCTCGACGTCTTCGTCGTCGCGCTGATGGTGGCGCTCGTCAACATTCAGTCGCTGGCCGTCATCCAGGCCGGCCCGGGCATCGTGGCGTTCGGCTCCGTGGTCGTGCTCACGATGTTGGCCTCCATGCAGTTCGATCCCCGGCTGATCTGGGATCAGATTCGCGACGACGATATCGAACAGGACGACCATGACTGAACCGAACGACCCGCAGGCCCCGAAGGCGCCGCCGCCCGAGGCAAGCGAGCTGCCGACACCGACCATCGAGCCGCGCAAGCGCTGGGCGCCGTCACTCGTCTGGCTGATTCCGCTGGTCGCCGCCGTGATCGGGCTCTCGCTCGTGGCCAAGGCGCTCATCGAGCGCGGGCCGACCGTCGTCATCGACTTCAAGACTGCCGAGGGCCTGGAGGCGGGCAAGACCAAGGTCAAGTACAAGGAAGTCGACATCGGCACGGTCAAGAACATCGAACTCTCCGACGATCTCTCGCACGTGCGTGTCACGGTGGATCTGACCAAGAACGCCAAGCGCTTCGCCGTCAAGGACTCGCGCTGGTGGGTGGTGCGCCCGCGCGTTGCCGGCGGCAGCGTCTCCGGTCTGTCGACGTTGCTCTCGGGTGCCTACATCGGCGCCGATGCCGGCAAGTCCAGGGAATCGGTCTCCCATTTCACCGGCCTCGAGGTGCCGCCGGTGGTCTCCAGCGGTCAGCCGGGCAAGCCGTTCGTGCTGCACGCGAGCGACGTCGGCTCGCTCGACATCGGTTCGCCGATCTATTACCGCCGCATTCAGGTCGGTCAGGTCGAAGCCTATTCGCTCGACCCGGACGGCAAGGGCGTGACGCTGCGTATTTTCGTGCAGGCCCCCTATGACCAGTATGTCGGTTCGAACACCCGCTTCTGGCACGCGAGCGGCATCGACCTTCGACTCGACTCGAGCGGCTTCCAGGTCAATACGCAATCGCTGGCGTCGGTGGTCATCGGTGGCATCGCCTTCCAGGCGCCCAACGATGCGGGGGCGGGCGTGATGGCGAAGGCGGGTCAGGAATTCCGGCTCGCCCCCGACGAGGCCACGGCCATGAAGGCCCCTGACACCCACCCCGTCACGGTGGTGTTCCGCTTCCAGCAGTCGCTGCGCGGCCTCGTCGTGGGTGCGCCGGTGGACTTCCGTGGCATTACGCTCGGCGAAGTCACGTCGATCGGGGTCGAATTCGACGCCGCAACCAAGCAGATCAACATGCCGGTCACCGTGATGGTGTACCCGGATCGCCTGCGCCGCCGGGATCCGAAGAACAACCTTCCGCCCAACGAACTCGCCAGCCGCCAGATCCTCAACGCGCTGGTCTCGCGCGGTCTGCGCGGTCAGTTGCGCACGGGCAATCTGCTTACCGGCCAGTTGTACGTGGCGCTCGACTTCTTCCCGAATGCGAAGCCGGCCAAGGCCGAAGAAGTCGACAACGTGCTCGTCATGCCGACAGTACCCAACACGCTCGACCAGTTGCAGCTCCAGATCGCCGACATTGCCAGCAAGCTCGACAAGATTCCCTTCGACAGCATCGGCCAGAATCTCGACGCGTCGCTGCGCAAGCTCGACAAGACGCTCGAGAGCGCGCAGGGGCTGTTCCGTCAGCTCGACAGTGAAATCGCGCCCGAGGCGAAGGCCACGCTGGGCGAGGCGAAGAAGAGCTTCGGCGCCGCCGAGCGCACGCTTTCCGAAGACTCGCCGGTACAGCAGGACGTGCGTCAGGCGATGCAGGAACTGACCAGGACGCTGCGCTCACTCAACACGCTCGCCGACTATTTGCAGCAGCATCCCGAGGCATTGCTGCGCGGCAAACCGAAGGATCCGCAACCATGACCAGGCCGACCGAGATGAATCGCATCGCGCGCCACCGAGCGACACCGATGGCCGACGCCCACCGCGTCGCCCGACGTCCGGCAGGCCTGCGCGCCCTCGCAGTGCTCGCCTCAATGCTCGCCGCCGCGCTCGCCGGCTGTGCATCGCCCACGCCCACGTTCTACACGCTGAGCGATGCGCCCGGCGCCACCGGCGTCACCGGCGTCGGCACGGCCACCGGCGGTTCAGGGGCTTCCGGCGCTCGGACGACCGCTGCCGCGGCGCCGGCCACGCCCTACGCCATCGAGGTCTCGCCCGTTGCCGTGCCTGAGCAGGTCGACCGACCGCAGATCGTGATCACGCGCGGGGGCGGTCGCGTGGATATTCTGGAAGCGTCGCGCTGGTCGGCGCCGCTCAAGACCGAACTCACCTCGACGATCTCGCGCGACCTCACGCAGCGTCTTGGCGCGATGGACGTCTACGGGCTGCCGCGCGCCGACGGCCTGACCGTGTACCGCGTGTCGACGTCGGTACAACGCTTCGAGTCCGTCCCCGGCGAGCAGGCTGCGCTCACGGCCGTGTGGAGTGTTCGCCGCGTGCCGGGCGACCTCGTGCTGACGTGCCGTTTCGCGGGCACCGAGCCTGCCAGCGGTGGCGTGTCGGAAGTGGTGGCGGCCCAGCGCAGGCTCGTCGACCGGCTGGCCGAGGGTATTGGCCGCGCCATCGCGACCAGCGCACAGGGATCGGCGGGATCCCCGCCTCGCTGCCAGGACTGAGCGGCAACAGCGCGTGCCGCGTGCACGCGGCTTCACGGCGGTGTGCCTGCCGCGAAGAACGACCGGTCGCACCGCCCAGGCACGACCGGCCCATTCCCGCGCGGCCCAGGGGTTTCCCCCCGGAATCCCCGAACCCCGCTGTACCGCGACATTTCCAATCGGGCCCGGCGGCGGCGTCCTCCTTGCGTCATCGGACAGGGATGGCGGCGCCGTGAACCTGACGACATCGTAGTGCCCGTGCGCTCGACACGCATTGGACTAAAGTCCCATGCACCCCGCAATATTTTGTGCGAGACTCGACTGACGTTCGATGACGCACCCGCCTGGCACGCGTCGCCCCACCAAAAGCCGCTTCGTGACTTCACACGCTCCCGACGCCCCTTCGAGACGCCCACCCCGCTCGAACATGCCCGCCACGCCGACACCAGCCGACGGGTCGTGCAGGCCGGCATCGTCAACGGACAGGCGCGCATTCGACACGCGTGCCACCGACGTCTACGTCGCGCGCATGGCGGCATTGCACGCCAACCTGCCTGTGTCGCTCGCCGGTTCGTTCCTGACGGTGTGGCTGATCGTCGCCGTGCTCCACGAAGTCTTTCCGCTGCGGCACCTGCTACTCTGGGGCGGCATTCAGGCCCTGCTCGCCGTCTGGCGGGCCTCAGCGCTCGGCCGATACCCGGGCGTGAGACGCCGCCGCCATGAGCGCGCGAGCCGCGCCGACGCCAGCGGCGTCGACATCGCAGCGTTGCGGCATTGGGACTCCCGGGTGCGCGCGGGCGCGCTCGCCGCCGGCCTGCTCTGGGGCGTTCCCTACGCATTCTGGCTCTGGCACGCGCCGATGGCGCAGCAAATGTTCCTGATCGTCGGACTGCTCACGCTGGGCACCGGCGCAATCTATGCCTACTGTATCCATCCACCGGTCCTGCTCGCCTTCGAGGTGCCCTACTACGCGCCGAGCTTCGTCGCGCTGGCGGCATTGGGTGGCACCATTCCGACGACGCTGGCCAGCGCGGGCGTCGTCTACCTGGCAGTGACGTTTGCGTTCGCCTATCGGATGTACCGCACCCAAATCGACTCGCTATCGATGCGCTTCGAGAACGACGACCTCATGGCGCGCCTGGCGGTGGAGCGCGACGCCGCCGAGCGCAGCAATCTGGCCAAGTCGCGCTTTCTCGCCGCGGCCAGCCACGATCTACGCCAGCCGGTGCACGCGCTGAGCCTGTATGTGGGGGTGTTGCGCGAGCAGCAGCTCAACGCCCGCAGCCGACAGTTGGTCGATCACATCGGCCGCGCGACCAACGCGATGGGACAGCTCTTCGACGGCTTGCTCAACATCTCCCGGCTCGACGCGGGAGTGATCCAGCCCAAGCCACGCGCGCTGCGGCTCGCACCGCTGATCGATCAGTTGCAGTTGGAATACGCACCGCAGGCCGCCGCGAAAGGATTGATCCTGCGGGTGCACACCTCACGCGACAGCGACGCACCGGTCGTGCGCTCGGACGCCGTACTGCTCGAGCGGGTCTTGCGCAACCTGCTCGACAACGCCATCCGGCACACGGTGCAAGGCGGCGTGCTGATCGGCTGGCGCACTCGCGGCAGCGACATCCGCATCGAGGTCTGGGACACTGGCGTCGGCATCGCGGACGCCGACATCGACAAGATCTTTCTGGAATTTCATCAGGTCGGCAACCCGGAGCGCGACCGCTCGAAAGGCCTGGGTCTGGGGCTGGCCATCGTCCGACGCACCGCCGATCTTCTCGGCCATGCGCTGACCGTGAGATCCGAGCCGGGGCGCGGCAGCGTCTTCATGCTGAGCGTGCCGGTCGCGGATCCGCGCGCGGTCCGCGCCGGGTCCGACTTGGCCTCGCACGAAACCTCCGCCTTTGGAGCGACGCAACAGCCCCACGCACCGCTCGTGTGCGTCATCGAGGACGATGCGGAAAATCTTCACGGGCTATGTCTGCTGCTCGAAACCTGGGGCTATCGCACGGTGAGCGGCGTCAGCGGCGACGAAATCGTGCGCGCGGCCGTGGCGGCGCGCGCCAGGCCCGCGCTGATCGTGAGCGACTTCCGGCTGCGCGAGCATGAAACCGGGATCGACGCGATCGACCGTCTGCACGAAGAATTCGCCGACGACACCATTCCGGCGATTCTGGTGAGCGGCGATACGGATCCGCAGCGAATCGTGGAAGCGTCGGTTCGAGCATGGCCACTGCTGCACAAGCCGGTCGATGCGCAATTGCTCAGACGCACGATCGAACAGGCGCTCGACGCGCGCGACGCGTGAAACACGTCAGGCCGGTTTGCCGAGCAGGCCGCCGCGACGTGCAAGCGCGGCCGCCTGCGTGCGATTGAGCGCGCCCAGACCCGCGAGTATCGCGGAGACGTGGGCCTTGACCGTTTTTTCCGTCATGCCGAGCCGGACGGCGATTTCCCCATTGCGCAACCCGTCGCACACGAGCGTCAGAACCTCGCGTTGGCGCGGTGTGAGTGCCATCACCCGCTCGGCGATCGACCGGTCATCGGCCAACCCGGCCGGCTCGGCGCCACGGCCGGAGGAAAGATCTGCATCGGTGTCGCGATCGACGTCCCCGGCGCCGTACCCCGCCGCGACGTATCGCTCGCCACGCAGCACCGTCTGCAGGGCCTTCACCAATGTTCGACTGTCGGCGGACTTGTGCACGAAACCATGCGCGCCGGCGGCGAAGGCCGAGCGCACGTCCTGACGGTCTTCCGACGCGGAGATCACCAGCAGTCGCAGATCGGGGCGGGTGGCGCGCAAGCGTCCCAGCAACGCCGCTCCCGCCAGGTCGGGCAGGTAATAGTCGGACATGACCACACGCACGTCCGGCCGGCCGGCGAGCGCAGTCACCGCCTGCGCGCCGTCGGCGAAGGCTTCGAAGTCGAGTTCCGGCTCGGCCGTTCGCAACGCGAGCAGCAGGCCCTCTCGGAACATCGCATGATCGTCGATCAGAAAAACAGTCGGCATTCGGGAGTCGGGACGCGCGATCGCGCCTGCTTGTGTCCAACGTCTTCAATGCGGGGGATTATGTCGCATTACTGACCGAAAGTCGTGTTTTCGATCACCCGTCCCGCAGCGATTCCCGCCATCTGCCAATGTCCCACGCCGAAACGGTGCATGATGCGCATGCATACGCCCGTTGCGCCAAACACGAAAGGTCAGGGAAACCCCGATGCGCGCATCGCGAATTACGGATTGCGCAATCGATTACGTGATGTTTAAGATGTTCGAGACCCGGCGACCTACGCTTCCAGAACGATAACGAGAGACGACGGCCGGCGGATCACGATAACTCGAACATTGGAGACAAGCCATGTCCAGCTTCACCGGCCACCTGCGCCGCACGATCACCGTGGCGGCCTGCGCCACGGTTCTCTCTGCCGTCTCGGCGACGGCGTCACACGCCGCATCCGGCGGCAACGTTTCCGACGGCGTCGTGAAAATCGGCGTGCTCACGGACCTGTCGGGCGTGTCGAGCGACAACGCAGGCAAAGGCAGCGTGGTGGCCGCGTCGATGGCCATCGACGACTTTTCGCGTGAGCACAAGGTGCTTGGCGCACCGATCGAACTGGTATCCGCCGATTCGCAAGGCAAGACCGACACGGGCGCGACCATCGCGCGCGAGTGGTACGACCGCGGCAAGGTGGACATGATCACCGACCTCACCTTCTCGAACGTGGCGCTGGCGGTGGACCGTATTGCCGACGAGAAGAAGAAGATCGCGCTCGTGACGGGCGCCGGCTCGTCGGCCATCAGCAACGATCAGTGCACGGCGCACAGCGTGCAATGGATGTACGACACGTATGCGCTGGCGAACTCGACGTCGCAGGCGCTGCTGCGGCGCGGACTGAAATCGTGGTACTTCATCACGGCCGACTACGCGTTCGGCCATGCGCTCGAGAAGGACGCGAGCGAAATTCTCGCGCGCCAGGGTGGCAAGGTCGTCGGATCGGTGAAGCATCCGGTGAACTCGCCCGACCTGTCGTCGTATCTGTTGCGCGCGCAGACGTCGGGCGCCCAGGTGATCGCGCTGGCGAACTCGGGCACGGACACGCTCAACACCGTCAAGCAGGCGTCGCAATTCAACATGATCCAGGGCGGCAAACAGGTCTTCACACCGCTGCTCTCGCTCATTACCGAAGTGCACGGCATGGGTCTGAAGAATGCCCAGGGCATGATCCTCACCAACGGCTTCTACTGGGATCAGGACGACCGCTCGCGTGCCTTCGCCCAGCGCTTCTACGCGCAGCACAAGAAAATGCCGACGATGATGCAGGCTGCCGTCTACTCGGCCGTGCTGAACTATCTGAAGGCGGTTCAGGCGGCGGGCACCGATGACTCGGACGCCGTCATGGCCAAGCTCAAGTCGATGAAGATCGATGACCCGGTAATTCGCAACGGTCAGATTCGCGCCGACGGCAAGCTGGTCCACGACATGCTGCTGGTGCAGGTCAAGACGCCCGCCGAATCGAAGTCGGAATGGGATCTGTACAAGATTCTTGAGACCATTCCGGCCGACAAGGCATTCGCGCCGCTAGCCGAATCGAAGTGTGCGCTGGTGAAGAAGTAAGCCATACGCTCGCGACTCGGGATCGGTCGCACCCACCGCGCGTGCGCCGCCACTGGCGGCGCACGCGCGCGGCCTGCCGCTTGCGAAGCGCTCAGGCCGTCGTGTCGACCTTGCTGCCTCGTGTCTGCAACGGATTCATCAGCGCGAGAATCTGCGCCTGAATCGACATGGCCTGCGCCGAAAGGCTGGCCGTCATCTGGCGCTTTTCATCGGGCGGCATGCGGTCATTGTTACGCACCGCGTCGAGCTGCGCCATCACCTTGGCGAGCATCGCCTTGAGCTTCTTGAGGGTCTGCGCCACGACGGGATCCACGCCGCTCGCGTCACCGACGTCGCTCACCGCCTTGCCCGTCTGGCGCGCACCCTCGCGTGCGCCGCGCACCATCTCGACCATATTGGCGTCGATCCTGCGCGAATCGGTGTTGTTATTGTTGTCGCCGCTGTCATCGTCGCCGCCGCCCTTCGCCGCCGCTCCGGTAACACTGCCGACATTGGCCGAATCGGGTTGCCCGACGGCGTTCGTCGCGCTGGATGCCGTCTGCACCCTGTCGGCCTGCTGTTGCTGAATGTGGGCCTGCCACACGTCGAGCAGGCCGGACGTCGCGCTGCCCTTGATCGGAATGATGGTCGCCATACGGAGGGGCCCCGTGAAAGGGTCGGTAAGTTTCGGTAAGGATTAGAAAGGTATTACGGCATCCTTAATTAATTCCTTTAACCGTGCTTACCGCCCTCCCGCCGTGGCCCGCACTCGTGCGGGGCGGGCGGTCCTCGGATATGCCCCCGCTCCCGGAACCCCCTCAGGCGCGAATGGCCCGGTACCCGACGTGCTCGAAGCGCTCCTCGTCGACCGCTGCGACACCGTCGTCGCCATCCTTGCGTTCTTCGTTGGCCAGCGCATCGAGACGGATGGCCGCGTGGACGAGCGCAATGTGGGAGAACGCCTGCGGGAAGTTGCCAACCTGACGCTGATGATGCGTGTCGTACTCCTCGGCGAGCAGTCCCACGTCGTTGCGCAACGCGAGCAAGCGCTCGAACAACGCGCGCGCGTCGCGCTGACGGCCCAGCATCACCAGGCAATCGACCATCCAGAAACTGCACGCGAGAAAGGCGCCCTCGCCGGCCGGCAGACCGTCGTCGACACGGCTCGTTCGATAGCGCTGCACCAACCCACCCTCCATCAGCTCGCGCTCGACCGCCTCGACAGTGCCGACGACCCGCGGATCGTCGGCCGGCAAAAAGCCGACGAGCGGAATCATGAGCACGCTCGCATCCATTTCGGACGACCCGTACGCCTGCATGAACGCGTTGCGCTCCCTGTCGAAGCCGTGGGCGCACACGTCGGCATGGATTTCCCGGCACAGTTGCTTCCACCGATCGACCGGCCCCGGCAATCCGAAGCGCTCGGCCGACTTGATCGCACGATCGAACGCCACCCACGCCATCACTTTGGAATACGTAAAGTGTTGACGACCACCGCGCACTTCCCAGATCCCCTCATCGGGCTCGCGCCATACGGTCTCCAGGTGCGCGACGAGCTTGGTCTGCACCTCCCACGTCGCCTCGTCGCGCGGCAGTCCGCCCAGACGAGCCTGATGCAGGGCGTCCATCACTTCGCCATACACATCGAGCTGCAGCTGACCGACCGCGCCGTTGCCCACGCGCACCGGCTTCGCCCCCTCGTAGCCGGGCAGCCAGTCGACCACCCATTCGGGCAGGCGTCGCTCGCCGGCCAGCCCGTACATGATCTGCACCTGCGAGGGCGCGCCGGCCACCGCGCGGACCAGCCACTGGCTCCAGTCGGTCGCTTCGGTGTAGTAGCCGCCGAGCATCAGCGCCTGAAGCGTGAGCGTGGCGTCCCTGAGCCAGCAGTAGCGATAGTCCCAGTTGCGCTCCCCCCCGAGCTGCTCGGGCAGCGAAGTCGTCGGCGCGGCCACCACACCACCGGTCGGCACGAACGTGAGCGCCTTGAGCACGATCAGCGAGCGGCGGATCGCCTCGGCCCAGCGACCGTCGAGTTGACAGCGATTCGCCCAGGTGCGCCAATACCGCTCGGTGTCCGTGAGCGCGGCCAGGGGATCGATCTCGCGCGGATCGGCGTGATGGGAGGGCGCGCGCGAGAGCACAAACGGTACCGTATCGCCCGCGTTCACGTCGAAGCGCGCTCGCAGCCGGCCGGGAACGTCCTCGATCGGCACCGGGGTGCGCAGCACGACTTTGTCGGGGCCCGCGATGAGGCGCATGCCGGGGCCCGTGGGATCGTCCTCGTCAAGCGGACGCGACCATGGCACCGACGCTCCGTAATCGAACCGCAGGATCAGCTCCATCGACATCGACACGGTGCCGTGAATCCCCTTGACGAGCCGCACGAGGTCGGCGGCGCCGTCGCGCAGCGGCATGAAATCGATGACAGCCACGCAGCCCTCGACGGTCTCGAAGCGCGTCTCGAGAATCAGCGTGTCGTCGTGGTATCGCCGCGTGCAGGTCGCATGCGGATCGTCGGGGGCGAGTTTCCACCGGCCGTGCTCGGGGCCACCGAGCAGGGCCGCGAAACAGGCCGGAGAATCGAAATACGGCCAGCAGAGCCAGTCGATGGAGCCGTCGCGCGCCACGAGCGCGGCGCTGCGGCAATCGCCAATCATTGCGTAATCTTCAATACGTGCCGGCATGCTCACCTCGCGAACAGGAGAGGAACGCGGCCCCCGTCTGCGACTGGGGGCGCGCAAGCGCATGGAGCCCTATGGTACGCGCGTCGCGCGCGCGCGGCCATCGGGCTTGCCGGGGAAGGTTCGGTGATGAAAGGTGTCTGCGTAAGATGCTGCCAGGGGTCATGCCTTCCCTCCTTGCGACGACGTCGGATCAAGTTTGTCGGTGGCCAATGTTGCACCCGTTCAAAAACCGACCGGCCGACAGAAGGGAAGTTCGCTATCACACGTCAACACGCGGGAAATCCGCATGCGTGACGCGGCCAATACGTCAGGTGCTCGTCGAGGTGCCCTCTTGCAGCGCACGCACCGCTCCCTGCGCCAACAGATCACGGATTTGCCCGGCGTCGAACCCGTACTCGGCCAGCACTTCGCGCGTATGTTCACCGAGGCGCGGCGCGGGTCCTCCGATGCACTTCGGGGTCTCGGAGAAGCGTATCGGCAGGCCGATGCTGCGTGTAGGGCCGTCGAGCGGGTGCAGCGTTTCCACCACCATGTCGCGCGCTACGATCTGCGGATGAGAGACGGCTTCGGCGATCGACAGCACCGGTCCGACGGGCAGGCCAACCGCGTCCAGACGCTCGACCCAGTGCTGCGTGGTATCTCGCACGAGGTACGCGGTAAGCCGTTCGACGAGTTCGGCGCGATGCGCGGTGCGTCCGGCGTTGGTCGCGAAGCGCGGGTCGTGCGCGATCTCGGGGGCGTCGAGCACCTGCAGCAATCGCTCGTAGTTCGCCTGGTTCGCCGCGCCGATGTTGACCCATCCGTCCTTCGTGCGAAACGCCTGGTAAGGCGTGCTCGTCGGATTGGCCGAGCCGAGCTTGGGCGGATTCTCACCGCTCGCGAAGAAGTTGGCCGCCGCCCAGTACATCTGCTGGAAACCGGCTTCGAGCAGCGACGTGTCGACGATCTGCCCCTGCCCCGTGCGCAGCCGATGGGCATAGGCCGCGGAAATTCCGAGTGCTGCCAGAATGCCCGCGTTGATGTCGGCAATCGGCGAGCCCGCCTTGATCGGCGCCTGCCCGGGCTCTCCCGTCACGCTCATCAGCCCGGAGAGTCCCTGCGCGATCAGGTCGAAGCCGCCCTTGTCGGCGCACGGACCGGTACGCCCGTAACCGGAAATGGCGCAATAGATGAGCGCGGGGTTCGCCTGGCGCAACGTCTCGTAGCCCATGCCGAGCTTCTCCATCGTGCCCTTGCGATAGTTTTCCGTCACCACGTCGGCGCTGGCGAGCATCTTGCGCAGCACGGCCTTCCCTCCCGCCGTCTTGAGATCGAGCGCAATGCCGCGCTTGTTTCGGTTGAGCATCATGAAAGATGCCGACTCGCCGTGCGAGAGGATCGGTGCGAAGCGGCGCGCATCGTCGCCGTCCATCTTCTCGACCTTGATGACGTCCGCGCCCATGTCGGCCAGCATCATTCCGCACACCGGGCCCGACATGATGTGTGACAACTCGATCACCTTGACGCCCTGCAGCGGCCCGCTTGCCCGTTTCGTCGATTCGCCCATGTCATCGCCCCTCGAAAACCGGGGCCGTCTTCGCGAGGAAAGCGCGATAACCCGTGCGGAAATCCGCCGTGCCGAAGCACGCGAACCCCTCGTCGATCTGCGCCGGCGTGAGCGGCTCGCCGCTCGTGAGCTCGCGCACGAAACGCTTGTGCCAGCGCGCCACCAACGGCGCCCCATCGGCGATGCGCTGCGCGCTCGCGAGCGCCTCGCGCGTTACGTCGGCGTCAGACACGACACGCGTGACCAGACCGATGCGCGCCGCCTCCCGGGCATCGAAAATACGTCCTTCGAGCAGGATCTCGAGCGCTCTCGCGGGCCCTAGCAGACGCACGAGCCCCGAAAGTTCGGCATGCGCCATGACCAGCCCCAGCTTGTTGATGGGCGCGCCGAACCGGCTCGACTCGCCGCAGATGCGCACGTCGCAGGCCGAGGCGATTTCCATGCCGCCGCCCACGCAAATGCCGTGAATCATTGCCACAAGCGGCACCGGGCACTGCGTGAGCGCCTCAAGGGTGCGGTGCATCAGGGCGCCATAAGCGCGCGCCTGCTCCACGTTGGCGCGATCCGTCTCGAACTCCGCGATGTCGTTGCCGGGGGCGAACGACTTCTGTCCCGCACCGCGCAGCACAATGCAGCGCACGTCCGGTGTTTCGGACAACGTCAGAATCGTGTCCCCGAGTGCCCGCCACATCGGCTTGGTCAGGGCGTTGAGCTTTTCGGGACGATTGAGCGTCACGACCACGATGGCGCCCAGTCGCTCGGTCAGAACAGTCGATGTCACATTGCCTCCTTGCATTGCCGGTCGTTGGCCGTCAGAGATTTTGGTATACCAATTTTTTGTAAACGATAGAATCATCCGTGGCTGATTGGCAAGAATGAATCGATGAATTAGGGGTTAACGTGGAAAATCCGGCGCTCCCCCCATTGACGTTGCTTCGTGTCTTCATCAAAATTGGCATCCCATTTTTTAACGAGTCCACGCATGAGCACATCCGCTCCGCTCAACGCCACCGCGTACGAGGCCCTGAAGGCGCGCATCGTGCGCGGCGAGTTGCGCCCGGGTGCTCCACTTTCGGAGCGCGCGCTGTGCGACGCGCTGGCCGTATCGCGCACGCCGCTGCGCGAGGCGCTCAAGCGGCTGGCGAACGAAGGGCTCGTGGAGATATCGGAAACACGCCGTGCCCGCGTGGCGCGCGTGAGTGTGGACGAGGTCGTGAATCTGCTTGCGGTCATGGCCGTGCTCGAAGGACTCTCGGGCGAGCAGGCCTGCGAGAAGGCGACGGACGCCGACCTCGACGAACTGGCGCGGCTGCAGGCAGCCATGGAGTCGGCCTACGCCCGCACCGACCACGCGGCGTATTTTTCACTGAACCAGCAGATTCACCTAAGCATTCTGCGCATGGCGGACAACGCGCCGCTCGCCGAGTATTTCCACAATCTCAACGCACGGCTTCGGCACGTGCGCGAGCGCCTGACCCCAACGCCTGAGCGCTGGCGTCAGGCCGTGGAGGAACACGCGGAAATGCTCGCGTTGCTGCGCCGGCGCGACGGCAAGCGGCTGCGGGTATTGATGGAAGCGCATTTGCGCAGCAAGACCGACGCTTACGTTGCGGCAATGCTCAACGAGGGATTGGTGAGTACGCGTCGCGCCGCCTGATACCGGACAAGCGCGCCGATCAGGCGGCGGCGCGCCTGTTGGCGAGCACGGTGGCGCACTTGGCCTTGAGGTGGGCGCGCAGCAGACGCCCTAGCGCAGCCCCGTCGCGTCGATGCAGCGCTTCGAGCATGGCGACGTGCTCGTCGATGGCCCGCTCCCATTTGCCGGCGTGCAGATTCGAACCGAACCGGAGCGCCTGCAGGCGGCCATTCACCGACTGGTACATCTGGGTGAGCGACGGATTGCGCGCCGCGGCATTGATGCGATCGTGAATGCGTTGGTTGCAGTCGAAATAGCCGGACAGATCGCCATTGGCGTGACAGGCATCCATCGCGCAATGCAATTCCTGAATCTCGTCGACTTCCGCTTGTGTGATTCGCTCGCAGGCCAGTTCGCCCGCGAGCGATTCGAGCCCGCTGAGCAATTCGAAGGCATCGGCGATGTCCGTCGACGAGAGCATGACGACACGCGCGCCGCGATTCGGCAGCAACTCGATGAGCCGCTCCACGGCCAGCATCTTGAGCGCTTCGCGCAACGGCGTGCGCGACACGCCGAGATGCTCGCACAGGGCCCGCTCGTTCAGGTGGGCGCCGGGCGGCAACACGCCTTCGGTAATCATTCTGCGAAGGCGGTCCATCACGGCCAGGTGCAACGCACGTCGGCTGATGGGTTGCGACGTGTCGTCCGGCGGGTGGACGGCGGGATCTCGTACGGCGCTCAGGGTCACGGAGTGCATAGGCTCGGCCAGGTCGTTCGCTTGAAGGGAAGGTCGTCGACTGCACGCACTGCACTTTCGCGGGCCACGGCGACCACGACCGATGCCATGCCGCACGAAATATTACGAAATATTACGAAGTCCGATTCTCGCAGATCAGCGTGACTTTGACTACGTTAGCTGGTGTTTTCACTGAGTACGCAACAGTTCGCTGCACTGCGCAATATTTCCGCGATCTTGTATAGGATGTGGGGCAATGTGCTGCCGACGCGCGACGCCGGTGCACGGCCGTTCCGGCCTCACGCCGCCCTATATTTTCGGAGACACCGTCCATGTTCGATACTTCCCCCGCCGTCGAATCGCTCGCGCAGTTGCTGGCCGATACGCGCCGCGGCGACACGCCCATTGCAACGGCGCCGGTCGCATGGCTGCCGGTCGATACCAATGCGGCCTATGCGGTGCAATTGCGCACACTGGATCTGCTCGGCGAGACGATTGCCGCGTGGAAAGTCGGCGCGAAATCGCCGATGGACGTGCACAACTGCGCGCCGATCCCCGCCTCGGTGGTCAGCGAGGCGGGTGGCGCGCTGGCGCTCGACGACTTTTTCCGCCCGGGGCTGGAGCTGGAGATCGCATTCCGACTGGCGCGCGATATCAAGCCGGGGCGCTATGACGAGCGCGACGCGCTGCTCTACGTCGGCGAAACGCTGACCACCATCGAGATCACCGACAGCCGCTTCGCCCAGACCGGGCTGGACAGTCGCTTCTCGCTTGCCGACCTGCAGAACAATGGTGCGCTGGTCGTTGGCAGCGGCCGCGATTACACGGGCTCGCTCGAATACATGAAGCCGAAGCTGTCGTTCACGCTCGACGGCACCGCCATCACGCCGTTGCGCGCGGGACATAACACCGGCGGCGATCCGCGCGAACTGTTCACGTGGCTCGTCAACCACAATGGCAAGCGCGGCATCACCATGCGCGCCGGCGCGATCGTGACCTGCGGCTCCTATGTCGGCATGATTCCGGCGAGCGGCCCCGGTCTGCTGCGCGGTACCATCGACGGGATCGGCGAGGTCTCGGTCACCCTGACGTAACCCCCATGTGCCTCGGCGCGAGGCATGCTCGGACGTCCGACGCGACCGGGCGTCAATGCCCGGCGCGAGCGTCGACGCCCGCCAGCATCGTCGGGGCAAGCAGCGCGATCGGCACGATGCAGAGCAGACCGGCACCCAACGCGAACGGCAGACTGACGCCGTGCGCCATCGCCCCGATCACGACCGGTCCCACGAGCAATCCGAGATAGGCCAGGCGTGCCATGACGGCGATCGCCTCGGCACTCGCCATGCCGCCCGCGCGGGCCGCTTCGCCCGACGCCGCGAACATGACCGGCATGACGTTCGAGAGTCCGAGTCCCGCGAGCGCGAAGCCGGCGACGGCCGCTGCCGGGACTCGCCAGAGCAGCGCCATCAACACACCGGCCACGCAAACCAGGCTGCTCACACGCAACAGGCGCGCCCCTCCCATGCGGGCGCGCACCGGATCGCCGCCGAAGCGGCCTCCGGCCATGCCGAGCGAGAACGCCGCGTAGCCTGCGCCGATCCAGGCGCCCTGTGCCGACACGACCTCGCGCATGTACACGGCGGTCCAGTCGTACATGGCACCCTCTACCACGAGGCCGAGAAACGCGAGGATGCCGAAGCCCGTGAGCCGTCGATGCAACTTGCGTCGCGACGCCTCGTCGCGCGCGGGCTGCGGCGTGCGCGCCGCGGGCATATCGCCCGACTTGCCCGGCTTGCCCGACTTGCCCGACTTGCCCGCGTCGACCGGCGCCTCGCCCGGCAGCATGTCCGGTTGCAGATAGCGTGCGCCGACCACCATCACCAGCGCGCAGGCCAATGCGGCAAGACCGACGTGCCACTGCGGCGAGCCCTGATGCGCGAGCCACGCGCCGCCGACCATCGCGCCGGACATGCCGCCGAGGCTGAAGCACCCGTGCAGCGACGCCATGATCGGCTTTCGATAACGCGCTTCGAGCGTGGCGGCCTGCGCGTTGACGGCCACGTCGTACGTGGCGTTCGCCGCGCCGTAGAGCGCGAGCCAGCCCACGAGGCCCCAGTAGTTCGGCATCGACAGAATGAACGCGCTGGTGAGGGCGAGCGCGATGCCGGATTGCAGACTCGCCCGACGGCTTCCCGCGCGCCCGACCCAGCGCGCCATGCGCGACATGGTCAGGAGCGCGCCGCCGGCGACCGCGAACATCGCCACCGAAAGGTTCGCATCGTTCAGGTCGAACATGGCCTTGACCGTGGGCACATGCACGCCCCATGTCGCATACAGGAAGCCGCTGCAAAACAGCAATGCCATCGTCGCCGCGCGCGCAGGCCAAAAGCCCCCGCGCGGCTTCGTCGTTTCAGAAGTCATGGGAATCGCAACGAAAACAGGAATGACGCGGCAGAGAACACTGCGTTGTCGTGAGAAGAGAACCGTGACGGAGTTCCGGCGCGATGCGGGACTCGCTGGGAACGATTCTAGCGCACTCTGCGTGACATTGCCGTGCACTGCCACATGAATGGAAACGCGGGGGAGCGGCGGGAGAACGCCGCCCCCCCGCTGCCGAGACCTCGGGATTACCAGGCGGCCAGCTTGCGCAACAATTCGCCGAGCGACCAGATGGCGTCATCCGGACGCTGTGCCGCATGACTCGACGCGAATGCCATGACTTCGGGCACGCCACAGCCATGCGGTGTATCGAAGTGCACGCCCAGATCGCGCAGTTTGACGATCAGCGCCTCGAACTCCGGCCAATGCGCGCGCCCGCCGCCGTCGCGCGCCGCCATGACCGAGAGCATCAACGTCCGCCCGACGCCCAGCCCGTCGCGACCGCACAGGCGCGGATCGGCGCCCAGGGTCAGCAGCGTGCGCACCACGGTGGCCGTATCGTCGCGCAACCGAGGATCGGTGCGTCCCGCGATGCGCAGGATTGTCGAGGGATTGCCGCCGTGCAGCGTCGCCGCGCCCGCTTTCGCATACAGGATAGGCGGATACCCGCGCGCGTCCCGCGCGTTGACGTCGACGCCATGGCAGGCCAGCAACCCGAGCGTGGAAACATCCCCGTGGATGGCCGCGTAGTGCAGCGCACGCGCTTCCGGCAAGACAGGCACCGCGTCGCCGGACACCGCGCACGCGTGAGGCGACGGCACATTGGGATCGAACCCCAGCGACAACATGATGTCGACGGCCGCCGCGGGCATGCCGTGGCGCATCGCGAACAGCAGAACGGGCTCGCCGGTAAACGTCGTCATCAGCCGTTGCGCATGCGGATTGCGCGGCAGCAGATCGAGCAACGCTCGCCCCAGGTACGGGTTGCGAGGCACGCCGGACGCCGGATCGAGCCGCAACGCCTGCGCCGCAAGCATGACCGCCCCGCGCCAGATCGGCTCGTCGAAGGGCCATTGGCGGTAGCCTGCCAGTTGCAGTATGCGAAGCGCCCGGCAAGCGTCGCGCGACCCGAGATCGTCGGCCGGCGTTGCCTGCGTCCACCACGTCGTGAGCGGAGACGGCGACGCACCGAACTCGACGAGCGTCTCCATGACCGCGTCTTCGGGCGCATCCTGCAGCAGGTCGCACAGATCATGCGCGGCCTCCTCCGACAGTCCGGCGTCTCGCAGCAGGTCGATGCCGATATGGCCAGCCGGCAGCAGAATCACTTCCCGCAAAGCCAGTTGCTCGCGCGTGCCGAGCAATGCCTGCCCGGCCGGGCCGCGGGCCAGCAGCGGTTCCAGAAACGCCGCAATTTTGCCCACCGGCATAACCGCCGCCGAGCGCAGTGCGGCGCGCTGCGTGCTCGACGGCGGCAACGCCGCGAATTGCCAGCGCAGGGCCGCCACGTCGGCCTGCCAAAGCTGGCAGCAGGCCTCGCGATCGAATGCCGGGGCGCATGCCTGTGCGGCACACGGCCGCGTGTCGTCGTGATGCGGCGCCCCATCGGCGATGCGGCCGAGGTCGGCAAGCGCGGAGGCGGACGTCGGTGCGGCGGGCGCGGAAGATGCGGAAGATGCGGAAGATGCGGAAGATGCGGAAGGCGCGGAAGGCGCGCAAGGCGACAGGGAAGGAAACATCGAACACTCCTGATCGAGGAACGAGACCCCGGGTCAAGCCACAACGTGCCGCGCCCGGTGCCGGGAGGGGGCCATTGGGCATCCTAGGCATCGATGCGGCGACGCATCTTGGCAATGCGACGCTGCGCTATGGGGAGTGGTCGCCGGCCCGCGATGTGGGGATCGTCGGGACAGGCGTCGAAGGACGGGAGTGCGAGATGGCGAGGACTTATCCACCGTTTTTGTTCACAAAGCTGTGGACAACGAACGGCGCAGCATGCACAACTGATTGATCGAAAAGGAAATTTCGCTCTGAGGCGTCAGGCCCAGGCACAGGTGGGCAGACAGCCCGCCCGCGTCTCCGTCTTATCCACAGATTTTGTGTTCAAGTCTGTGGACAAGTGCTTGATGAATGGATACAAGTCATTGATTCGATTCGTGGATTCATTCGGTCGAGGTGGTATGGGCAGTCACCTCGCGCGCCGCCGCCATCGCAAATCCCTTGTTGCGCTCGCGCACGACACGATGGATCAGTTCCCAGACGGTGTGCGCCACCGGGGAGAGCGAGCGGTTCTTGCGCCGAACGAGCACGATGTTGCGCTCGAACGCCGGCAGCAGCGGGCGCACGGCGAGCGTCGAGTTCTCGGGCAGCGGCAATGCCAGCGGCGGCAGCACGCTCACGCCGAGTCCTTCCTGCACCATGCGGAAAATGGTGCTCACGTGACCGAGCTCCTGCGTGATGTTGCCCTGGACCTTTTGCGTCGTGAGCGCGCGGTCGATCAGCGGCCGACTGCCCGAGCTCTGATTGAGCAGCACGAGGTTTTCGCCAGACAGTTCCGACCAGTGCACCGCGCCCTGCTCCGCGAGCGGATGATCGCTTCGGCACACCAGGCAGAACGGCTCGCTCATCAGGTGTTCAGTCGTGAGATCGTCAGCCCCCTGCGGGGCGACCACGATGCCGAAGTCGACGTCGCCTGCACGCACGCTGTCGAGCACGGCGCGCTGCATCTGGTCCACGAGCGCAAGCGCAATGTCGGGATATGTCGCCTGAGACGCCAGCAGCACGCGCGGCAGGAGCGTGGCGGAAATCGTCGGAGCCGCGCCAATGCGCACGCGGCCCGTGGTGCGCGCTTCGGCGCCATGCGTCTGCAGCAACGCGATTTCGAGCTCGTCGAGCACACGATCGAGACTGCTCGCGAGAGTGATACCGGCGTCGGTCAACGCGACTTCACGCGTCGTGCGATCGACCAGACGCAGGCCAAGCTGACCTTCGAGTTCGTTGATACAGCGGCTGATGGCCGGTTGTGTCAGACCGATCTCGGCGCCCGCGCGGCTGAAGTTCTTGCTGCGCGCCACGACCATGAAGACCTTGAGTTGTCTCAGCGATACGTTCATGTGCTAGTGCCCTGCGAGGAAGTGAGCCAACGAGCCACCGGAATGACTCCGGCGCGCCGCACCGGGCGGCGCGCCCCTTACGCTTCAAACGTCGCCTGCCGCCGCTGCCGGCGCTCAGGCAGCCGCCTTGACCATCTCTTCGACGACCTTCTTCGCGTCGCCGAACACCATCATGGTCTTGTCGAGATAGAACAGGTCGTTGTCCAGACCGGCGTAGCCGGCAGCCATCGAGCGCTTGTTCACGATGATCGTCTTGGCCTTGTACGCCTCGAGAATCGGCATGCCCGCGATCGGGGACTGCGGATCGTTCTTCGCAGCCGGGTTCACCACGTCGTTCGCCCCGAGCACCAGCACCACGTCCGTCTGCCCGAACTCGCCGTTGATCTCGTCCATCTCGAGCACCTGGTCGTACGGCACCTCGGCCTCGGCCAGCAGCACGTTCATGTGCCCCGGCATGCGGCCCGCGACCGGGTGAATCGCGTAGCGCACGCTCACGCCCTTCTCCACCAGCTTGTCGGTCAGCTCCTTGAGAGCGTGCTGGGCCCGTGCCACGGCGAGGCCGTATCCCGGCACGATCACCAACGATTCGGCGTTGCTCATGAGGAACGCGGCGTCGTCGGGCGAGCCCGACTTGACCGGGCGCTGCTGCTGCTCGCCACCCGCGGCGCCGGCGCCGGCCTGCGCACCGAAGCCGCCCAGGATCACGTTGAAGAACGAGCGATTCATCGCGCGGCACATGATGTACGAGAGAATCGCGCCCGAGGACCCCACCAGCGATCCCGCGATGATGAGCATCGGGTTGTTCAGCGAGAAGCCGATCCCCGCGGCCGCCCAGCCCGAGTACGAGTTCAGCATCGACACGACCACCGGCATGTCCGCGCCGCCGATCGGGATGATGATGAGCACGCCGAGCACGAAGGCGATGGCCGTCATGATGACGAACGGCGTCCAGCTCTGCGAGGCGAAGAAGGCGATGCCGAAGCCGAGCATCGCGATGGCCAGCGCCAGGTTCACCATGTGCTGGCCCTTGAATACCACCGGCGCACCCTGGAACAGTCGGAACTTGTACTTGCCCGAGAGCTTGCCGAAGGCGATGACCGAGCCCGAGAACGTGATCGCGCCCACGAACGTGCCGATGAACAGCTCGATGCGGTTGCCCGGCGGCAGCAGCGTCTCGCCGGCCGGCACGATGCCGAACGCGGCCGGTTCCGCCACCGCGGCCACCGCGATGCACACGGCCGCCAGACCGATCAGCGAGTGCATTGCCGCGACCAGCTCCGGCATCTTCGTCATCTCGACCTTGCGGGCGACAAATGCGCCGATGCCGCCACCGACGACCAGCCCAGCCAGAATCAGGCCGAGGCCCGAGAAATTGCCGTTCGAGAGCTTACGCAACTCGAAGATCAGCGCCACGGTGGTCAGCGCGGCGATCGTCATGCCGATCATGCCGAAGGCATTGCCCCGGCGCGCCATCTTTGGATTCGACAGGCCCTTGAGCGCCTGAATGAAACAGATCGACGCGACCAGGTACAACAGCGTCACAAGATTCATGCTCATGTCAGTGCGCTCCCTTTGCCGCGGCTTCGTCGTTCGCCGCCGTCTTCGCCGGGGCCTTGTCTTTTTTCTTGAACATCTCCAGCATGCGCTGCGTGACGAGGAAGCCCCCGAACACGTTCACCGCGGCCAGCGCCACGGCGACCACGCCCATCGTCTTGCCGAGCGCGCCTTCAGTGAGGCCCGCCGCCAGCATGGCCCCCACGATCACGATGGCCGAGATCGCATTGGTCACCGCCATGAGCGGCGTGTGCAGCGCCGGCGTGACGTTCCACACCACGTGATAGCCGACGTACACCGCCAGCACGAAGATGATCAGATTGATCACCGTGTGATTGATCATTTCCATGATGTCCGCTCCCCCTTAAGCCGCACGCAGCACTTGACCGTCGCGGCACATCAGGCACGCGCTGACGATGTCGTCGTTGGTATCGATGACGAGCTTGCCTTCCTTGTCGATCACCAGCTTCAGGAAGTCGAGCACGTTACGCGCGTACAGCGCGGACGCATCCGCCGCGACCATGCCCGCCAGATTGGTGTAGCCGGCGATGGTCACGCCGTGGACCTTGACGACTTCGTCGGCCACCGACAGCGGGCAGTTGCCGCCGCCGTTCGCGCCGCGTCCGGCCGCCAGATCGATGATCACCGAGCCGGGCTTCATGGCCTTGACGGTGTCTTCGGCGATCAGCGTGGGCGCCGCGCGCCCCGGGATCAGGGCGGTGGAGATCACGATGTCGGCCTGCGTGAGGCGCGTGTGCACCAGCTGGGCCTGACGCGCGAGCCATGCGGCGGGCATCGGGCGCGCGTAGCCGCCCACGCCCTTGGCGATCTCGCGTTCTTCGTCGGTCTCGAACGGCACGTCGATGAACTTGGCGCCGAGCGATTCGATCTGCTCGCGCACGGCCGGTCGCACATCCGAGGCTTCGATCACGGCGCCCAGGCGCTTGGCGGTGGCGATCGCCTGCAAGCCCGCCACACCGGCGCCGAGCACGACCAGGCGCGCGGCCTTCACGGTGCCCGCGGCCGTCATGAGCATCGGCATGAAGCGTTGATAGAGATTGGCCGCGAGCATCACGGCCTTGTAGCCGGCGATATTGGCCTGCGAGGACAAGACGTCCATGCTTTGCGCACGCGTGGTGCGCGGCGCGGCCTCCAGGGCGAAGCCGACGATACCGGCCGCGGCCATGCGCGCGTTGTTCTCGGCATCGAAAGGATTGAGCATGCCGACCACGACGCTGCCGCGCGGAATCTGTGCGACTTCCGCGATCGACGGTGCACGTACCTTGAGCACGAGTTCGGCGCCAAGGGCGTCGGCCGCGCTGCCGCTCGAGGCACCGGCCGCGACGTAGGCCGCATCGGGTACGCTCGCCGCCTCGCCGGCGCCATGCTCCACGGTGACGCGATGTCCCGCGCCCACCAGTTTCTTCACCGTTTCCGGTGTGGCCGCGACGCGGGATTCGCCGCCGGCCGTCTCCTTTGGAATGCCAATATGCATAGTTATTATCTCGGGGTCTGAGCCCCTGTCGTGTTGTGAAACTCAGGCCGCGGCGGCTCGCGGTGCCTGCATCGAACGTCCTTCATTGGCGGCTTCGAAGCAACGCACCTTGGTGCAATGAATCAGATCGCACAGGAACTCCGGTTCGTAGGCACGCAGCAAGTGCGGCTGATGGCCGTCGAGGTAAGCCCCGATCAACACCAGCTCGGCCATGCGCAGCGCCTGCGCCGAAGCGCCCTCGAGATACGCCAGCGGCAAATCCTGATTACCCGTGGTGTGCAGCAAGCGGGTGTACGTGTGGTTATCCCAATACCAGTCCAGACCCAGTTCAACGAATGCGTTGTTGAACGCGTGCAGATGCGCGTCGGCAACCGGTGCCAGGGCGGCGGGTTTGATATGCGTTTCGATGACAGACATGATGGTGTTCTCCCAGAATCAGTGTTCGTCTTCGCAGTCCCGCGCTCGCCTGGCATGACGCGTCACCGACGCTTTGCTGTCACACCACCTTCATCCGGGCTGCCATTGCAGATTACGCAGCCCGACGTATAAAAGACAGTTAAAGTTAATTATGCAAACCATCTACGATTACTTATACTTTGCCAGGTACGCCAACGCTGCGCGCGTCGCGATGCGACGTTGCCTGCCCGGCCTTGCCCGACCGACTTCCTGGAAGCACGCCGCATGAAACACGCCACGCTCCGCCAACTGAAGGTCTTCGAAGCCGTGGCGCGCCATCTGAGCTTTTCGCGCGCCGCCGAAGAACTGCATCTCACCCAACCGGCCGTCTCCACGCAGGTCAAGCAACTCGAGACGCACGCCGGGCTGCCGCTTTTCGAACAACTGGGCAAGAAGGTCTTTCTCACCCCGGCGGGCAGCGAAATGCTTCACTACAGCCGCGCGATCATTGCGCTCTTTCGCGAGACCGAAGAGGCAATGGACCACCTCAAGGGCATTACGGGCGGCAAGCTGAACGTGGCCGTGATCAGCGCGGGAGACTACTTCTTTCCCCGTCTGCTCGCCGCGTTCACCGCTCGCCATCCCGGCGTAACGCTCAACCTCACCGTGCACAACCGCGAGGAACTGCTGCACCAGCTCACCGAAAACCTCACCGACCTGGCGGTGATGGTGCGCCCGCCTCACGAAATCGATACGATCAACGAGGCTTTCGCACCGCACCCCTATGTCATCGTGGCGCCGCCCGGTCATGCGCTGGCCGATCAACGCCAGATTCCGTTCTCCCGTCTCACGCAAGAGCCGTTCATCAGCCGCGAGCGTGGCTCCGACACCTGGAACTCCCTGCAGGATGCGTTTGGCGAGCGCACCCAGCAGTTGAAGATCACGATGGAAATCGCCAGTACGGAGACCATCAAGCAGGCGGTCGTGGCGGGCATGGGCATCAGCTTTCTGTCGGCCCACACCGTCGGCATGGAATTGCGGACCGGCCAACTGACGGTGCTCGACGTGGAGGGCTTTCCCGCGTGGCAAAGCTGGTACGTCGTGCACCGCCGCAGCAAACGGCTGCCGCCCGTGGCGCTCGCGTTTCGTCAGTTCCTCCTCGACGAAGGCGCCATGCTCATCGACGGCATGATGGCCTACAAGAGCCCGGTGCCACCGCCGGTCGCGAACGCCGTCGACATCGACGGCGAACATGGCGATCGCTCGCATCGCTGATGCCGGTGGCCTGACGCAACGTCAGGTCAGAATGAAAAAGGGCGATCGACTCAGGCCATTGCCACCCCGGCCGACCACCGTGAAATCGGTTGCGGATCCGCCGCGCGTCAGCCCATGCGGTTGGCCAGCGTGCCCAGACCGTCGATGCTCACTTCCACCAGTGCGCCCTCTTTCATCGAGCCCACACCGATGGACGTGCCCACCGCGATCACATCGCCGGGCAGCAGCGTCATGTCCTGCGACAAGCGCGCAACGAGCTGCCACGGGTTGAAGATCATGTCGGCGAGCGGGTAGCGCTGTCGCTCCGTCCCGTCGAGACGGGTGACGAGTTCGGCTTCGCGCCAGTCGAAGTCCTGCGCGATGACCGGCCCCAGGCAGCCGAACGTGTCGAAGCCCTTGGCACGTGTCCACTGCGCGAAGTTGCCGTCCTGCTCGATGATTTCAGCGGCGGTCACGTCGTTGACCAGCGTGTAGCCGAGAATGTGATCGCGCGCGGCCTCCTCGCTCACGTGACTCGCCGTCTTGCCGATTACCACGCCCAGTTCGCCCTCGAAAACGATCTTGCCGGCATACGACGCGGGACGTCGGATCACCGCGCCGGGCCCGTTGAGCGTGGTCGCAGGCTTGATGAGAAACAGCGGATGCGACGGCGCGGCCTTGCCGAGCTTCGCGCCGAGCGCGTGGTAGTTGTTCCACAGCGCCACGATCTTGGTCGGCTCGCACGGACACAGCAGGTCGACCGCGTCGCGCGCGAGCGTCGCCCCCGTCGCGATCGGTGTGTCGTAGAGACTGCCGCGATGCTCGAGAATCTGATCGTCCTGCAGCAGGCCAAAGCCGATGCGCCCGTGCGCAGTCTTGAAGCGGGTCCAGAGTTTCATGCGATTGCCATTCCTTTAGCGGCCCGGCGGCACGGCAGCGTTCGCCGTATGCGCGCCGGACACGATGTCTCGGTGTCATGCACATCTGCCTCGTGCAGACGCTCGTGCGCTTGCGGCGCGGCTCAGACCGCGCCGACTTCGCGCAGCGCGGCGATCTGCTGCGCGCTGTAGCCGAATTCGGAGAGCACGTCGTCGGTGTGTTCGCCGAGCAGCGGCGAGCGCTCCACGTGCGTGGGGCTGGCCGAGAGCTTGATCGGATTGCCGACGGTGAGGTACTTGCCGCGCGTCGGGTGATCGACTTCCACGATCGTCCCGGTCTCGCGCAGCGACATGTCTTCGGCGATTTCCTTCATCGACAGAATCGGCCCGCACGGAATGTCGTACTGGTTGAGAATGCCCATGACCTCGAACTTCGATTTCGTCATGGTCCATTGCTCGATCGTGTCGAAGATCTCACGCAGCCGAGGCAAACGCGCGCGCGGCGTCGCATAGTCCGGATGCTCGACCCACTCCGGCTTGCCGATCACCTTGCAGATCGAACCCCACACCGGGGCCTGCGTGATGAAATAGATGTAGGCGTTGGGATCGGTCTCCCAGCCCTTGCACTTGAGAATCCAGCCGGGCTGGCCGCCGCCCGAGGCATTGCCGGCACGCGGCACCGCGTCGCCGAACTGGCCGTTCGGGTATTGCGGATACTCTTCCATGACCCGCGTGCGCTCCAGGCGCTGCTGATCGCGCAACTTCACGCGGCACAGGTTAAGCACGCCGTCCTGCATGGCGGTCAGCACGCGCTGCCCCTCGCCGGTCATCGTGCGCTGATACAGCGCCGTCACGATGCCCAGCGCGAGATGCAGCCCCGTTCCCGAGTCGCCGATCTGCGCCCCCGTGACCATGGGCGGGCCATCGTCGAAACCGGTCGTCGATGCGGCACCGCCCACGCATTGCGCCACGTTCTCGTAGACCTTGCAATCCTCGTACGGCCCGGGACCGAAACCCTTGACCGAGGCCACGATCATGCGCGGGTTGAGCGAATGGATGTGCTCCCACGTGAAGCCCATGCGATCCAGGGCCCCCGGGGCGAAGTTCTCCACCAGCACATCGCAGTCGCGGATCATGCGCTCGAGCACCGCCTTGCCTTCCGGGTGCTTCGTGTCGAGCGTGATCGAGCGCTTGTTGCTATTGAGCATGGTGAAGTACAGGCTGTCCGCGTCGGGGATGTCGCGCAATTGCTCGCGCGTGACATCGCCGTGACCGGCCCGTTCGATCTTGATCACGTCGGCGCCGAACCATGCCAGCAATTGCGTACACGTAGGTCCCGACTGCACGTGGGTGAAGTCGAGTATGCGCACACCTTCAAGTGCTTTGCCCATGGTGGTTTGTCTCCTCCTGAAGCGACGTCGTTTATGTGATCGGTGCGCGAGACATGCAGGCATGCGGCCGGAAAGGACGTCAGCGCCGGAAGTCTCGCCGGAATCGACGACGCGCGTCGCCTCTTTGGGCGCCATTCACGTCGCTGTCCGCTTATTGTGATATACGGTATTTCATACACGATATTTTATCAACGGCTTTTTGTTGCCGATACGCTTTGCTGTGTTGCGGGGTAATCATGCAAGAATGTCCGCCACCCCCGTGAATACAGGGGATCCGCATTGCAGCATCTTCCGTTGGTTATCCGTGTTCTAGGGGTTTACAGGCATGCGCCCGCCGCCTGAAACCACGCGAATTGATGCAGATCGTGTGGATGACTCCTTGAATATATTGAATACAAAATACCCATAAGCGATTTTCCACGCCGACTGTCGTCTTGAAATGAAAAAAGCACCGATGTCCGACACCCCCTTTCGGATGTCGCACATCGGTGCTTCCTGTCATCGGCGTCGGCGCGCGCCATGCGCGCCTGCGATGAAACTCAGCCCGCGGTGGCCGCCACCTTGGCTTCGAGTTCGGCGATGCGTTTGCGCAGTTGGCGATCCTCCTGGAAACGCACGGTCTCGTCACGAATCACGGCCACGATGCCAGTGACTTCGCCTTGCGCGCCGTGCAGCAGCGCAACGGTGAAGGCGATCGACATCGCGCGACCGTCCTTGTGCGCTGCCGGGACCTTCAGCAGGTCGCTGCCGTATTTGGTCTGCCCCGTCTGCATGGTCTTCGCGTAACCCTCGTTGTGACGTGCACGCAGACGGTCGGGGATGATGATATCGAGTGGCTGGCCGACGGCCTCGTCCGCCGAGAAACCGAACATCTTCTCCGCCCCTGAATTCCACAGCGTAATGATGTTGTTCGGGTCGGCAACGACGATGGCGTCGCCCACCACCTGCACCAATTGATTGACGTCGACGGATGCGCTCATGATGTCTCCAGGACGATTGTAGGAATGACAAAAGACAGGTTTCGGCGGGTTCGAACGACCGCCAAACATGCCAATAAATTACATCAATTAAAGGACAATCCGGTCCCGAAAATAAAAATGGGTGCGCGCCCCGTTCGGCGCCGCACCCATGAACACGCTTGACCTGTTTGCTTCGCATCCGTCGCACGGCACGCGCCCTCTCCGCCCAAAGGCGGATCCGGCGCGCGCGATGCGACGGATGCGGCGGCGGCGAGCCGCCGCCCGTCGTCAGACGGAACGCGATGCGTGCAGGCTGGCGATCTGATCCTTGCTGTAGCCCAGCTCGGACAGAATCTCGTCGGTGTGCTCACCGAGCAGCGGCGAACCCGTGATTTCCGGCTTCAGACCCGAGAACTTGATCGGGCTGCCGACGGTGAGATACGAGCCACGCTGCTTGTGCGGCACTTCGACGATCGTGCCCGACGCACGCAGCGACGGATCGTTCGCGATTTCCTTCATCGACAGCACCGGTGCGCACGGAATGTCGAACTTGCGCAGGATGTCGACCGCTTCGTACTTCGTCTTGTCGGCCAGCCACGCTTCGATGGTCGCGAAGATATCGAAGATGTGCGGCTGACGAGCTTGCGCGGTGTTGTAGTTCGGATCGTCGATCCATTCCGGCTTGCCGATGGCGCGGCAGATCGGCTCCCACGCGTGGCCCTGAATCGTGAAGTAAATGTACGCGTTCGGGTCCGTCTCCCAGCCCTTGCACTTGAGCACCCAGCCCGGCTGGCCGCCACCGCCGGCGTTGCCGCCACGCGGCACCACGTCGGTGAATTCGCCATGCGGATACTGCGGATACTCTTCGAGGTAGCCGACACGGTCCAGACGCTGCTGGTCGCGCAGCTTCACTCGGCACAGGTTGATAACCGAATCCTGCATCGAGACGGCGACCTTCTGGCCGCGCCCGGTCTGGCCGCGACCGATGAGCGCCGTCAGAATGCCGATGGCCAGGTGCATGCCGGTGTTGCTGTCGCCCAGGGCCGCGGCCGACACCGTCGGGGGGCCGTCCCAGAAGCCGGTCGTCGAGGCGGCGCCACCGGCGCACTGGGCCACGTTCTCGTACACCTTCAGGTCGTCGTAGTGGTGACCGTCCGAGAAGCCCTTGACCGATGCCACGATCAGCTTCGGGTTCAGTTCGTTCAGACGCTCCCACGTGAAGCCCATGCGATCCAGGGCGCCCGGAGCGAAGTTCTCGACGAGCACGTCCGATTCCTTGACCAGCTTCTCGAGCACTTCCTTGCCTTCCGGCGTTTTCGTATCCAGGGTCAACGAGCGCTTGTTGCTGTTGAGCATCGTGAAGTACAAGGCATCGGCGTCGGGGATGTCGCGCAGCTGGTTACGCGTGACGTCGCCCGAACCCGGGCGCTCCACCTTGATCACGTCCGCGCCGAACCACGCCAGCAACTGGGTACAGGCCGGGCCCGCTTGCACGTGCGTGAAGTCGATGATCTTGATGCCTTCGAGGGGTTTGCTCATGTGATGTCTCCTAAATTGACTCGGATTACTTTTTCATCGCCGCGCTTTGCGGATTCAGGTTCGTCAGACGGCCGCTTTCCGTACCGGCGGCCTCGTCGATGACGGCATTGATGAGCGCCGGCTTGCCCGAAGCGATCGACGCCTCGAGTGCCTTCGTCAGTTCTTCCGGCGTGGTGACGTGATAGCCGATGCCGCCGAAGGCCTCGATCATCTTGTCGTAGCGTGCGTCCTTCACGAACACGGTCGGGGCCACGTCCTTGCCGCCCGTCGGGTTCACGTCGGTGCCGCGATAGACGCCGTTGTTATTGAAGATGACGGTGGTGACCGGCAGCTCGTAACGGCAAATCGTCTCGAGCTCCATGCCGCTGAAGCCGAACGCGCTGTCGCCTTCGATGGCCACGACAGGCAGGCCGCTCGTCACGGCCGCGCCGATGGCGAAGCCCATGCCGATGCCCATCACGCCCCACGTACCCGAGTCGAAGCGCTTGCGCGGCTGGTACTGGTCGATGATGCTGCGCGCGTAATCGAGCGTGTTCGCGCCTTCGTTCACCAGGTTGATGTCCGGGTGCTTCTTGAGCACGTCGCGAATGGCACCGAGCGCGCTGTGGAAGTTCATCGGCGACGGGTTCTGCGCCAGCGTGGCCGCCATCTTCGCGAGGTTCTTGTTCTTGCGCTCGGCAATGGCGCCCGTCCACTCTGACGAAGGCTTCGGGAAGCTGGCGTCGATGCCGCCGAGCAGCGCCGAGACGCACGAGCCGATGTCGCCGATCACCGGCGCGGCAATCGCCACGTTGCTGTCGATTTCCGTCGGCGAGATGTCGATCTGCACGAACTTCTTCGGCGCCGAGCCCCAGGTCTTGCCCTTGCCGTGCGCGAGCAGCCAGTTCAGGCGCGCGCCGATCAGCACGACGACGTCGGCCTCTTGCAGCACGAAGGAGCGTGCGGCGGCAGCCGACTGCTCGTGCGTGTCCGGCAGCAGGCCCTTGGCCATCGACATCGGCAGGTACGGAATGCCGGTCTTCTCGATCAGCGCGCGAATGTCGGCGTCGGCCTGTGCATACGAAGCGCCCTTGCCCAGCAGAATCAGCGGACGCTTGGCGCCCTTGATCACGTCGAGTGCGCGTGCCACGGCATCCGGTGCCGGGATCTGGCGCGGTGCGGCGTCGATCACGCGAATGAGCGATTCCTTGGCCTTCTTGGCGTCGATGGTCTGGGCCAGCAGCTTGGCCGGCAGATCCAGATACACGCCGCCCGGACGGCCGGACACGGCAGCACGAATGGCGCGGGCCAGGCCCACACCGATGTCTTCGGCATGCAGCACGCGGTAGGCCGCCTTGCAATACGGCTTGGCCGCATTGAGCTGATCCATTTCCTCGTAGTCGCCCTGCTGCAGGTCGACGATTTCACGTTCGCTCGAACCGCTGATGAGGATCATCGGGAAGCAGTTCGTCGTGGCGTTGGCAAGTGCCGTCAGGCCATTCAGGAAGCCCGGTGCAGACACCGTCAGGCAGATACCCGGCTTCTGCGTCATGTAGCCGGCGATGGCCGCGGCATGGCCCGCATGCTGTTCGTGGCGGAAGCCGATGAAGCGCATGCCTTCGGCTTGTGCAAGACGGGCAAGGTCCGTGATGGGAATCCCCACCAGACCGAAGATGGTGTCGATGTCGTTCGCTTTGAGAGCATCGATGACCAGATGGAAGCCATCGGTCGTTTCTGCCTCGGACACGATGTTCGCGTGTCGGCTACTGTCTTTGAGCGTGTCGCCCGCGGTGTGGTTTTCCGCCTTGCCGACTGGCACGGTCATCGCAATGGACATAATTCTCTCCTCCAATTTTTCCGGTTTCAGTGTTGCGTCGTCTTGTCTGACGATTAGTGGGTGTTCCTGTCCAACTTCTCTACTTGCTCATCCGGTCGTGCAACCGGGCCCGCGAGGACTCGGATTGCACGCCGGTCAAACATTTCGCTAATCCATTCAGCCAGGCTGCTTCTCGATGCCTTGCTTACGTGGTGCTGCGGCTCAGGTCCGCGGGCTTCACGATCGTCTCGCCGGATTGCTCCCGGTAGTCGTTGGCGTAACGCTGTGCCAGACGAGCCCGCATCGGCTTGAGTACGAACAGGGCAAGGAAGGCGGCAAAGGCATTCATCGCGCAAGCGATCATGAACACGGCCTGCCAGCTCCCGGTCGACGTGGTGATGATGCTCGAGAAGGGCACCAGCAAAGCGGCGGTCCCCTTCGCGGTGTACAGCATCCCCGCGTTGGTCGCGGCGTACTTCGAGCCGTACGTGTCGGCGCACGTTGCCGGGAACAGGCTATAGATTTCGCCCCAGGCAAAGAACACCAGACCGGTCAGGATCACGAAGGCCACCGGGTGCTGGCCGAACTTCGCCAGCGCGTAGATCCCCGCGGCTTCCATCGCGAAGGCGATGAACATCGTGTTTTCACGCCCGATCTTGTCCGAGATCCAGCCGAACACCGGACGCGTCACCCCGTTGAGCACACGGTCGATGGCCAGTGCGAAGGTGAGTGCGGGCAGCGTGAGGCCGAGAATCGACACCGGCGCCTGATCGAGACCGTAGTCCTTGGCGATCGGGCCGAGTTGGGCCGTTGCCATCAGACCACCGGCCGCCATCAGCACGAACATCAGGTACATCAGCCAGAACACGGGCGAGCGCATGACTTCCGTCGGCTTGGCGTTGTAGCGCATGGCGCCCGGAGCCAGCTTCTTGAGCGCTTCGATCGATGCCGGCGGGTTGGCGAGCGCCAGACCAAGCACCAGCACGATGATCCCCTGCCCCAGACCGAAGGTCAGGAACGTGTTCTCGTAGCCGCTCGACTTGATCATGTTGGCGATCGGCACGACGGTCAGCGCCGAACCCGCGCCGAAACCGGCAGCCGTCAGGCCCGCGGCGAGACCGCGACGATCCGGGAACCACTTCAGCGCGTTGCCCACGCAGGTGCCATACACCGCACCGGCGCCGACACCGCCGACCGCCGCCGCGAAATACAGCATCGGCAGCGACGACGCATAGGCGTTCAAGACCCATGCCACGCCGCACAGCAAACCACCGCCTACCACGACCGGGCGCGGGCCAAACTTGTCGACCAGATACCCTTCGATCGGCACGAGCCAGGTTTCGGTCACGACGAAGATCGTGAATGCCACCTGAATGGCCGTGCGGCCCCAGTGATACTTCTCGTCGATCGGGTTGACGAACAGCGTCCACCCGTACTGCAGGTTGGCGATCATCGCCATGCAAATCACGCCGAACACGAGCTGAACCCAAGGGCTCGCGAACACGGATTGCTTACCGTGTTGATTAGTCGTCTCCACTTGTACCTCCTCCATCGGTTTCCAGTTGTTTGGCAGCTTCACAACAACAACACCTTCCGGATGGGGTCTGTGCCCCCTGGGTATGCTTTACGAGGTCTTTGCCTCGTCGACTTGTCTCTGATGCTTACGGGCGTCCATTGCATTTTCCCGTAAATATACCGAACGAAATATACGATATATCAGATATAAGTCAACACTAATTTATTGCTGTCCTCGTTTTTCTCCTCGCGTGCCGAAGTCGTTTTCGTCCATTGCATCGACAACAACTCCGGCACGCGAGGCACTGTTCTAAGTGGCGGCTAGATACAGTAACGCCACTGTAGGACGAAGCGCCGCAACAACGCAATGCGAAAACACTAAGGAGTTAACCCGATCCCAGGAGCTTGCCAAACAAGGCGCTCCGCCCTTTTATATCGGGCTCCTTGGCAATTTTTAAAACCAGCACAAGACGATATTTTTGATAATTTAACTCACAAGAGTGCGTGTGCGCCCCCTCTTCGTCCTCTCTGTAACACACCGTAATAATTCACTCATTCGACGCCAGGCGCGAATCGATGCCCCCGTTTCATTGCCGTTGGGCTCACAGATCGACTGCCCCGTTTCTCGGCCGTCTGCGGGGAAACCATGAGGGCATTTCGCCCGCAGACGCTTGGCGCTACCCTTCTTGTGATATACGATATACAACATTTGGTATTAGTAAAAACTAGAAGAACAAACGGCCCATACCAGGCCCCAGGTTTCGATTGACCTTTGGAGGGAGAGACTTCATGAAGATTTGCATCTATGGCGCCGGTGCCATCGGCGGCTATCTGGGCGTGCAACTCGCGCGCGCCGGAGCCGAAGTCAGTCTGGTCGCACGTGGCCCGCATCTTGCGGCCATGCGCGAGAACGGACTCAAGCTGCTGATCGATGGCGAAGAGCGCGTCGCCCAGTTGCGATGCACGGACGATCCGCGAGAGCTGGGCCCGCAGGACTACGTGATCATCGCCCTCAAGGCGCACTCGGTGCCGTCGGTTCTCGACGCGATGCAACCGCTGCTGGGCCCGGACACCGCCGTGGTGACCGCCGTCAACGGCATCCCCTACTGGTATTTCTACAAACACGGCGGCGCGCTCGAAGGCACGACGCTCGAGAGCATCGATCCGGGTGGCCGCCAGTGGCGCGAGCTCGGTCCGGAGCGCGCAATCGGCTGCGTCGTCTATCCGGCAACGGAAGTCGTGGCCCCCGGCGTGATTCAGCACGTGTACGGCACGAAGTTCCCGTTGGGCGAAGCCAGTGGCGAGCGTACCGAGCGCGTGGAGAAGCTCTCGCAAATGATGACCGCCGGCGGACTCGATGCGCCGATTCGCGACAACATCCGCGACGAGATCTGGCTCAAGCTCTGGGGCAACCTCTGCTTCAATCCGATTTCCGCCCTCACGCACGGTACGCTGGACATCATCGCCAGCGATCCGGGAACGCGTGCCGTGGCCAAGGCCATGATGCTCGAGGCGAAGGCCATCGGCGACAAGTTCGGCGTGCATTTCCGGGTCGACGTGGAGCGCCGCATCAATGGCGCGGGCGCCGTTGGTGCGCACAAGACGTCGATGCTCCAGGATCTCGAGCGCGGTCGCGCCATGGAAATCGATCCGCTCGTGTCGGTCGTGCAGGAGATGGGCCGACTGGCGAACGTGCCGACGCCAACGCTCGACGTGGTGCTCGCCCTGATCAAGCAGCGTGAATTCATGACGCAACCCGATGCGGTCGCCGCCGCGCAGGAGCGTCTTGCCGCCAAGGCCGCCTGACGATGACCCGGGGCAACCGACGCGCGTTGCTTAATTGAAACATTTTGCGGGCGGGACGCCGATCGCTTCCCGCTCGCACTGCCTATATATATAGGCGGCACAGCGGATGCGAGCGGCGGCGTGGGATGCCGTGCCGCGCGCCCGCGCCCGTTGCCCGCAATCGCCGACATGCGCCGCCGCCGGGTACCGGTCGCGGCCGATTTTTTGCCTGACCGATGGCGTCGCACCTCACGATCGGACCATCGTCGACACGGTGGACGCGAACGATAAGTGGGACACGCGGATGTGGCTTCGCGGCAACGCAATAACGCAGGTTGGCATCACCCCGAACGTTTCGCCTCCCCCGAAGGGAACCGTGCGCGAGCATCGCGTCCCGAAATTTGCACTAACGCAAGCCGGACGGACATCCAAGGAGGTTCACAGCCATTATCGAGTCACTGATGACTATCGGAAAAAGAGACAAATTTGGACGGCAGGAACGTCCGGTGACCTGAAGAACGTCCCGAAAAATGATGAATTTTGATATTCGGTATGTGGTATATCTTGAGACTTGTTGCGTTGCGACATACAATGCAAAGCAGGTTCTCCCCCACTTTGGCTTACCGTTCAACGTTCATCAGGAGCTTCATCATGTTGGTCACTGCACTTACTCTGCTTGCCTTGGCTTCCGCCCTCGCCGCCGGTGTCGCGATGGTTCACCTCTTCGTCGCGCTGCCGGCCTCGATGCTCGAAAAGGCCGAAACCAACGGTCGTTTCGCGTACCTGCCGGAAACCACGCAGGCAAACGAATCGGGTAAACTCGTCACGAAGCCGGCAACTATCGTGGGGCAGCAAGCATTGCGCCTCTGAAGGGGCCGTAATACCTAGGAGACTATTGCATGTCCCTGATCACCCCAACTCCGGCACGCGTGACTCCGCTCGTGCTGGAGCCGATCGATACGACCACGAGCTTTCGCAATCAGGCGTATGCGCTGCTGAAAAAAGCGATCGCCGATGCCGATATCTATAACCAGAAAGAAGAAATTCGCCTGGATGAGCGCCAGCTCATCCAGGTGCTCGGCGTTTCGCGCACCCCGATTCGCGAAGCCATGACGTTGCTGGAGCAGGAAGGCTTCCTGCGCACGGTGCCGCGACGAGGCATCTTCATCATCCGCAAGACCAAGCGCGAAATCGTCGAAATGATTCAGATGTGGGCCGCCCTGGAAGGCATGTCCGCGAGGCTGGCCACGCTGCACGCGAGCGACGAGGAGATCGCCAAGCTGCGCCATCTCTTCGACGAGTTCGTGAACGCGCCGCCGACGGACCACATTGAAGAGTATTCCGACGCGAACATCGACTTCCACCAGGCGCTGATCAACCTCGGCGGTTCGCAGGCCATCGCCAACACGATCAAGAACCTGTTCATTCACGTGCGCGCCATTCGCAAAGTGACGATTGCGCAGAATGACCGGGCCGCCCGCTCCATTGTCGACCACCTGAAGATCATCACGGCGCTCGAGAAGCGGGACACCGAACTGGCCGAGAAACTCGCGCGCGATCACACGCTGGGTTTGGCCGCTTTCGTCGAAGAGCACTGCGACTTCCTCGAGTAATGCCGCCGGCGTACAACGCCGCGCATCCGGCGACGTCCGCTCGACAGGAAGCCGGCGACATGCACGTGTCGCCGGCTTTTTCATTCCCGCCTTCCGTCTCCGGCCTTCTGGCCGCGGCCCCGCTTCCCGCCTCGCCCGCCTCCGGAATGTCCAGCGCCCCGACCGCCCTCTCCCGCATTTCCCACCCCCGGTAAGCGGCGCGGCATCGTCAGCCCGCGCATATGCATCACGACGCCGAATTACGGGTAAACGATCCTGCCAAAGCCGGTCCGAATCTATTGCACGTATACCGTATATCATATATCGTGTTTCACATACTGACGCTTCGGCACCGGTACCAAGAGTTGACGAAGTAAGCAACGGGCGAGAGACCGAACCCGTGCGGCATATGGTGGGGGCTATGTGCCGCACGCTCGTCCGGCGCCGCGCTGATCGCTAGACCCGAGCAGCGTCGCCGGATGTGACCATTGGGTCTCTCGCCCCGGGGCAGGACAAGAACAGATAACCCAACACCCTCAGGCACACCGTTCCCCACGGCGTGCCAAACAGGAGACATCAGCCATGCGCGAGGCTTTTTCCGTCGCGACGGTGCAAGCGATTCTGGACGCCCATGCAGCTCAGGAAGGCCCCCTTCTGCCGATCCTCCATGACGTTCAGGAAGCTTTCGGCTTCGTTCCCCCCGATGCCGTGCCCGTCATTGCCAACGCCCTGAACCTGTCCCGCGCCGAAGTGCATGGCGTGATCACGTTCTATCACCACTTCCGCACCAGCCCGCCGCCGCGCCACGTCGTGCAGATTTGCCGCGCCGAGGCGTGCCAGAGCATGGGGGCCGACGCCCTGGTCGCGCATGCCGAACGCGTGCTCGGCTGCACGATGCACAGCCACAGCGGCGATGTTGCGCTGGAGCCGGTGTTCTGTCTGGGCCAGTGCGCCACGTCGCCGGCCATCACGATCGACGACAAGCTGCACGCGCGCGTCACTCCCGAGAAATTCGACCGTCTGGTCGCCCGCGCCAAGGATGCCGTATGAGCCAAGCCACCCCTTCCGCCAAGGCCCCGGTGCGCCTTTATCTCCCGCGTGACTCCGCCGCGCTCGCACTGGGCGCCGACGAAGTCGCCGACGCCATCCGTGCGCAGGCCGCCAAGCGCGGCGTCGAGATCGAACTCGTGCGCAATGGCACGCGCGGCATGCTTTGGCTCGAGCCGCTGCTCGAAGTCGAGACGCCTGCCGGACGCGTTGCCTACGGTCCGGTGGAGGTCGATGACGTCGCCGGCCTGTTCGACGCCAACGTCACCGCCGGCGGCGATCATCCGCTCGCGCTGGGGCTGACCGAAGCGATTCCCTATCTCAAGAAGCAGGAACGCCTGACGTTCGCCCGCGTGGGCGTGACCGATCCGGTTTCTGTCGACGACTACGTCGCCCACGACGGCTACAAGGGACTGCGCAACGCACTCGCCATGGACGGCGGGGCCATCGTCGCGCAAGTCACCGAATCGGGGCTGCGCGGCCGTGGCGGCGCGGCGTTCCCGACCGGCATCAAGTGGAAGACCGTGCTCAACACGCCCGCCGACCAGAAGTACATCGTCTGCAATGCCGACGAGGGGGACTCGGGCACGTTCGCCGATCGCATGCTCATGGAGGGCGATCCGCTCGTGCTCGTCGAGGGCATGACGATTGCCGGCATCGCCGTGGGCGCCACGCGCGGCTATATCTACGTGCGCAGCGAGTATCCGCATTCCATCGAAGTGCTCAATGAGGCGATTGCCAATGCCGTGAGCGCGGGCTACCTCGGCGAGAACATCCTGGGCTCGGGCCAGACCTTCCATCTCGAAGTTCGCAAGGCGGCGGGCGCTTACGTTTGCGGCGAGGAAACGGCGCTGCTCGAGAGCCTGGAAGGCAAGCGCGGCGTGGTGCGCGCCAAGCCGCCGCTGCCCGCCATCGAGGGTCTGTTCGGGCGACCGACGGTCATCAACAACGTGATCTCGCTCGCGTCGGTGCCGATCATCATGGATCGCGGCGCCGAATTCTACAAAAACTTCGGCATGGGACGCTCGCGCGGCACACTGCCGATCCAGCTCGCCGGCAACATCAAGTACGGTGGCCTCATCGAAAAGGCCTTCGGCGTGACGCTGCGCGAAATCCTTTACGACTACGGCGGAGGCGCCATCACCGGGCGTCCGCTGCGCGCCGTCCAGGTCGGCGGCCCGCTCGGCTCCTACCTGCCGGAATCGCAATGGGACACGCCGCTCGACTATGAAGCGTTCGCGGCGCTATGGGCAGTGCTCGGACACGGCGGCATCGTGGCCCACGACGATACCGTGGACCTGGCCAAACTCGCGCGTTACGCGATGGAGTTCTGCACCATCGAATCGTGCGGCAAGTGCACGCCGTGCCGTATCGGCTCGACGCGCGGCGTCGAAGTGATGGATCGGATCATCGACGGACGCGACCGTCCGAAGCAAATCAAGTTGCTGCGCGACCTGTGCGACACCATGCTCGCCGGCTCGCTGTGCGCAATGGGCGGCATGACGCCCTACCCCGTGCTGTCCGCGCTGAACCATTTCCCGGAAGACTTCGGCGCGGCCGAACCGTCGAATCTGCCGACCAAGGCCGCCTAGGAGACCGCCCACCATGATGGACCCGATGTTTGAGAAGGATTACGGTACCCCGCGCCGCGAATCGACGCAGGAAGTCACGCTGGAGATCGACGGCGAGCAGGTCACCGTGCCCGCCGGCACCTCGATCATGCGTGCCGCCGCCGAGGGTGGCGTCAACGTTCCGAAGCTGTGCGCCACCGACTCGCTCGAGCCGTTCGGCTCATGCCGCCTGTGCCTCGTGGAAATCGAGGGCCGCCGCGGCTTCCCCGCGTCGTGCACCACGCCGGTCGAGCCCGGCATGAAGGTGCGCACACAATCCCCGAAGCTCCAGGAACTGCGCAAAGGCGTGATGGAGCTGTACATCTCCGATCACCCGCTCGACTGCCTGACCTGCGCCGCCAACGGCGATTGCGAACTGCAGGACATGGCCGGCGTGACCGGTCTGCGCGAGGTGCGCTACGGCTTCGACGGTGCCAATCACTTCGACAGCGAGAAAGACGAGTCGAACCCCTACTTCACCTACGACGCCTCCAAGTGCATCGTCTGCAACCGCTGCGTACGGGCCTGCGAAGAAACCCAGGGCACCTTCGCCCTGACGATCTCGGGTCGCGGCTTCGAAGCGCGCGTGTCGGCGGGGCAGGACCAGCCGTTCATGGAGTCGGAGTGCGTATCGTGCGGCGCCTGCGTGGCCGCCTGCCCGACCGCCACACTCCAGGAGAAGTCCGTCATTCATCTCGGCCAGGCCGAGCACGCCAAGATCACGACCTGCGCCTATTGCGGCGTGGGCTGCTCGTTCAAGGCTGAAATGAAGGGCAATGAGGTTGTGCGCATGGTGCCGCACAAGGACGGTCAGGCCAATGAGGGCCACGCCTGCGTGAAAGGTCGTTTCGCCTGGGGCTACGCCACGCACAAGGACCGCATTCTCACGCCCAAGATTCGCAAGAAGATCACCGATCCGTGGCAGGAAGTGTCGTGGGACGAGGCACTCGACTACGCGGCGTCCGAATTCAAGCGCATTCAGGCCAAGTACGGCCGCGACTCCATCGGCGGCCTGGTGTCCTCGCGCTGCACGAACGAGGAGGACTACCTCGTGCAGAAGCTGGTGCGCGCGGCGTTCGGCAACAACAACGTCGACACCTGCGCACGCGTTTGTCACTCGCCCACCGGCTATGGCCTGAAGGCCACGCTGGGCGAGTCGGCCGGCACGCAGACATTCAAGTCCGTCGAGCATTCAGACGTGATCCTCGTGATGGGTGCGAACCCGACGGATGGTCACCCGGTATTCGGCTCGCGCATGAAGAAGCGTCTGCGTCAGGGCGCCAAGCTGATCGTGATCGACCCGCGTCGCATCGATCTGGTCCAAAGCCCGCACATCAAGGCCGACTACCATCTGCAACTGCGCCCCGGCACCAACGTGGCGATGATCAATGCGCTGGCGCACGTGATCGTCACCGAAGGGCTCATGGCCGACGAATTCATCGCCGAACGCTGCGAAGATCGCGCGTTCAACCAGTGGCGCGACTTCATTGCGCGTGCCGAGAATTCGCCCGAAGCCACCGAAGCGCATACCGGCGTGCCCGCGCATCTCGTGCGCGGCGCCGCACGCCTTTACGCCACCGGCGGCAACGCGGCGATCTACTACGGCCTCGGTGTGACCGAGCACGCGCAGGGGTCGACGACCGTGATCGGCATTGCCAACCTGGCCATGGCCACGGGCAACATCGGCCGCGAAGGCGTGGGCGTGAACCCGTTGCGCGGCCAGAACAACGTGCAGGGCTCGTGCGACATGGGCGCCTTCCCGCACGAATTGCCGGGCTATCGTCACGTGTCGGATTCGACCGCGCGCGCGCTGTTCGAGGCCGAGTGGGGCGTCGAGCTGCAGGCCGAGCCGGGACTGCGGATTCCGAACATGTTCGACGCCGCGCTCGCGGGCACTTTCATGGGCCTGTACTGCCAGGGCGAGGACATCGTGCAGTCGGACCCGAACACGCAACACGTCACGCATGCGCTCGAGCACATGGAGTGCATCGTCGTTCAGGACATCTTCCTGAACGAGACCGCCAAGTATGCGCACGTGCTGCTGCCGGGTTCGTCCTTCCTCGAGAAGGACGGCACGTTTACCAACGCCGAGCGCCGCATCTCACGCGTGCGTCAGGTCATGCCGCCTCGCGCCGGTTACGCTGACTGGGAAGTGACGATTCAGCTCGCCAAGCGCCTGGGCTACGAGATGAACTACTCGCACCCGTCCGAGATCATGGACGAGATCGCCCGTCTCACCCCGACGTTTACCGGCGTGAGCTACGAGAAGCTCGATCGCGTGGGCAGCGTCCAGTGGCCTTGCAACGAGAACGCGCCCGACGGCACACCCGTCATGCACATCGACGAGTTCGTGCGCGGCAAGGGCAAGTTCCTGATCACGCAGTACGTGCCGACCGACGAGAAGGTGACCAGGCGCTTCCCGCTGATCCTCACGACCGGCCGAATCCTGTCCCAGTACAACGTGGGAGCGCAGACCCGTCGTACGGCCAACAACCACTGGCACGACGAGGACCGACTCGAGATCCATCCGCACGATGCCGAGGAGCGCGGCGTGAAGGATGGCGACTGGGTCGGCATCCAGAGCCGGGCGGGCGAGACGGTACTGCGCGCCGTGGTGAGCGATCGCATGCAGCCGGGCGTGGTGTACACGACATTCCACTTCCCGGAATCGGGGGCGAACGTGATTACCACCGACAACTCCGACTGGGCGACGAATTGCCCAGAGTACAAGGTCACGGCGGTGCAGGTCACGCCGGTGGCGCAGCCGTCGGAATGGCAACGCCAGTACTCGGACTTCAATCGCCAGCAGGAAGCGTTCCTCGATCACGCTGTCGCAGCGGCGCAAGCCGGTACCAACTGAGGCGAGGGCCGCCCGGCAGGGGAACGCCGGGCGGCACGCGGACATGGACAATCCGCGTCCACTGCCGGTAGACGAATCGCGCCGGCGAGCCTCGCCGTCTATTGCCACAGATGGCGCGGCGGACGCGAGATTGGCCATTGGCCACGCCGCGACGCAAGCGCAGCACGCGCAACACCCGGCGCCACTGGCCGGCACGCACCCATCGAACAGAGAACGAATTCAGGGGACAGAAACATCATGGACACCGACAACCTGGTCAAGATGGCCAATCAGATCGGGGACTTTTTCGAGACGATGCCCGATCGCACCGAAGCGCTCGAGAACATCGCCGGACACCTGCGGCGCTTCTGGGCGCCGCGCATGCGCATGACGATTCTCGAACACCTCGAAGCCACCGACGGTCACGGCATGCGTGAAATCGTCGTGGCCGCGATCAACGCACATCGCGCCGAGCTTTGGCCGCGCGGCTGATGCCCGCGCCGCGAGGAACTCACCCGCCCCCCGGCGGCGGGTGAAGGCTTGCGCGCCTGATGCGCCCGATGCATCGGACGTACCGGGCGCACTTGCTGCCGAGGCTGCCCTAGGCGCCCAGCTTGATCAGAATCGCACCGCCAACGACAAGGCTGCATGCCACGATGCGGCGGGTATTGAGCTTTTCGCGCAAGAACAACCAGCCCAGCAAGACCGCGAAGATCGCGCTCGATTCGCGCAACGCCGAGACCACGCCCATCGGCAGGTACTGCAGCGCGAACACCACCATGCCGTAGGCGCACTGCGCAACGATGCCCGCGCCGAGCGCTTCGCTCACGCGGCGTGGCGGGGCGAGCAACATGCCTCGCCATCCGCCGCGCAATCGCCAGACCGCCAGGACGAGTGGCACGCTCGCGAACAAATAGGCCCACGCGATATAGCCGAAGCCGTTGCCGCTCGACAATCGCACACCGAATCCGTCGATGATCGTATAGGTCGCGATGAACACCCCCGTGAGCAGGGCCGCCGGTACGCTGTCGCCCGAGAAGCGACGGCCACGCAACGCCAGCGAGAGAATGCCCATGCAAATGCAGGCGATGCCCGCCATCGCGATCCAGGTCGGCCACTCCCCCGCGAGCAGCAGCGCCGCCCCCGAGATGAGCAGCGGCGAGATGCCGCGCGCGATCGGGTAGATCTGCCCGAACTCGCCGACACGATACGCCCGGATCAGCGCCGCCGTGTAGGCCACCTGCGCGCACGCCGAGAGCACGATGAGCGGCCACACCTGCATCGGGGGCATGGGCAGCCAGCAGATGCCCACCACCGCCGCGATCAACTGGGGCACCGCCATCATGCCCACCTGCCAGAGACGATCGGGACTTGCGTGGAGAAATGCGTTCCAGGTGGCATGCATGAGTGCCGAGAGCAGCACCAGCAGCACGACGGGCGAAGTGGTCATGTCGATGGGAGGTGGCGGGAGCGTGTCGGAAAACGCACGGCAGCGTAGAGCTCCGGCACGGGGGAAAACGGCCATTGTCGCAGCGGCCAGGTTTTCGACATAGAGCCAACAGGGCGGATTCCCACGGAGCCAGACACCCCTGGAGGCCAGGGCACGCAAAAGTTGTCCACACCCTTTGTGGATAACCCACTGGATAACCTGCCACCACCTTTCCGGATGCCCCGTGAACAGGGGCTGTCAAGAGCCTTGCTCAAAAAACGATCAGCACTGGAACAAATATTAGGCTTGACGGTCTGCCCCCTCCCTGCTCAAGCGCCCTCCCCCTGGCTTGCCGACATATCGGCCTCCTGCTTAAGCATTCGGGACCGTTTTGTCGGACGCGGACGAGGCCGTGGGCCGCGATCCGTCGGCCGGCGACTGCGGCACGGCGCGCAATGCGGCAACGACCTGGCTTTGGCCGAGCACGGCGTCCGGCGCCTGCTGCAATGCCAGGCGATAGCGCTCGCCAAACTCGGCGTCGGCGTTGCGGAACAGCTTCGCGGCTTCGTCGGCGAGCGCGATGCCCGCGTCCGCAACCGGCGGCTTCTGCTCCATCCACTCGTCGATCGCGACGATCAGGCGTGAGAGCGGATCGAGCCAGCGGAACCACGGATCTTCCGTGAGCAACTGCACGAAACGCCCCGTCGGCACCGGTCCGAATACTGCTTCGTATTGCTGACGATCGTTGTCGATGAGCACCTTGTGTTGTGCAAGCAGCGCGCCGCGAAGCGTCTTCATCGCGGCAATCTGGGCGGCATCGGCCGGGAGGGTATCAATCGGTTCGGTCATCTCTCGCCCCTGGAGCGTCAGAAAGTTTAGGAAACGGAATTGGAAAGCGTCTTACACGCAGTTTAGGACTTGGCCCATAGCCAAGCGCCATCAGGATCACGATACTACACGGGTCTCGCACACACCTCGCGAGGCCAGGCTTTCACTTCCCCGTGGGAGGCCTGCTTCCTCAGCCCGCCGACCCGGCGGGTTTTTTTTCGCCCCTCGCGCGCAGACGGCCCGGCGCTCTCATCGGCCTCATCGGCCTCTCCGCCTCATAAGGCAACGCCGATTCGTTTATCATCGGCACCGCTCTCACTCCGCTAACCGCCATGTCCACTGTCCTACGTACGCAAACCGTCGGCGTCATGGGTTCCGGCAAACAGCCGTGGATCGAGCTCGCCGCGCCACTGGGCCGCGCCCTCGCACTGGCCGGTTATCACCTGCTGACCGGCGGCGGCCAGGGCGTGATGGCGAGCGTGAGCGAAGCCTTCTGCGCGGTGCCGCAGCGCGCCGGACGCTGCATCGGCGTCGTGCCGACCGAGCCCACGGGTGACGACGGTACGTACCGCCCACTGCCCGGCTATCCGAATCCGTTCGTCGAAGTTCCCATCGTGAGCCCGTTGCCGCGCCATCGGCCCGATGCGCCTGCGGGGACGCTCTCACGCAATCACATCAACGTGCTCTCGAGCGACGTCATCGTGGCGTTGCCGGGCGCGCACGGCACCCGAGACGAGGTCGGGCTCGCCGTGCGCTTTGGCAAGCCCGTGATTCTCTTCGGGGATACCGAGCACTTCGCGGACATGCCGGCAATGCTCGTGCGAACGACTTCGCTCGATACCGTGATGGCGTTCGTCAGAACGGCACGGTGAGCTTCGCGTCGATCGACTGGAAGCGGTAGGACCACCCGGGCGGGCCGGCCGACGAAGGCATCCACGGGGCGTTCAGCCGCTGCATGACCGACAGGTCGAGCTTCGACGTGCCAAGGTAATGCGTGTGGCTCAGGCCCACCTCGGCATAGCTGTCGTAAGTGTGGATCGCGTTCGGATCCTCGGTGCGGCTTCGGTTGTAGCGCAACTCGATCCCGGTCGTCCCATTGGAGGTGACGTCGAACGCGCGGCGCACGCGCCACTGCAGGGTCTGCGTCTGCGTGGTGCCGTCGGCGACCTGGTCAGTGGCCGCATTGGTCGAACCCCGGATTCCGACAGTCCAGTCCGAATCGAGCGGCACGGAGTAGTTGGCCGTCAGATCGCGGTTCATGGCGTCGCGACGCGCGTTCTGCAAATCCTGGCGCACCGTGGTGTTGAACTGTCCATACATGCCGAGCGGATTTTTCATCAACAGGTTCGCGGTGCCCTGCATCTTGCCCGTGGTGGTCATGCCGCTGTTGTTCACGCCGACGTTGAACTGGTAGGGCTGCTCGTTGAGCACCTGCAGACCGACGGCGCCCTCCCCGCTCGTGCGACTGCGCGTCACGATCAACGGCAATGGTTCGTCGCGCACCACGAGTCCGCGACGCATGAGCATGCGAATGTTGCGATTCGCGAGGCTTTCGTGGCGCGGCATGCCGCGCCAGCACGACGCGCGCGCGAGAAACGCGTTCGGCGGTGCGACGTCAGGCAGCGGTGCAGGCTCGGTCGCTGCCGCGGGTGCCGATGCGGCGTCGATGTCGACGGCGGAAATCGCAGTGCCGTCGGCACTCAACTCCGGCGCGACGGCGAAATCCGCAGCCGGCAGCGGTGGCGAGGCAGGGACAACCGGCGCGGCGCCGTCCGCGAGCGCCGCGCCGGCCACACCTTGCGCGTCCGCTGACGACGCATTGGCGGCCGGCGCTGCAGACGCGGGTTGCGGCGCTTGGGCTATCGCGTCACCGGAAGCGGCGGAAGTTGCGGAAGGCGTGGACGGGGCGGAGGCAGCGGAGGCGGCCGAAGCGGCCGAAGCGGCCGAAGCGGCCGAAGCGGCGGCACGCGACGCCGCCTCGCTGTCGACTGTGGCGGCGACAGCGCCGGGGTCGGCGCCTGCGAACAGCGCGATCGGATCGGTGGCGGCGCCCGGGTCCTGTGTCACCGGCGCTGGCGGTGGCGGGGGCGGCGGAGGCGGCACGAGATACTGAGGCGACAGGCCACGATCCCACAGTCCGTAGGACACGGCATTCTGCTCAGTGAAACAGGGCGGATTGGGATCCGAGAACAAGGATTGTGCGTGCGCGCCCACCGGGAGTCCGGCACTCAGGCACGCGGCCAGCAGGAGGCGACTCCGCACGACCGGCTTTACCGACATTCGACACCTGGAAATCCCGCCCCACGCTGGCGTCGTCCCTCGGCGTTCTGCACCGGTTCCGACACGAGAGGCGATATAGCGACAAGCCGCTATTTTACGTCGATCGCATGTCGCCCTGCCAGTCTGAAAACATCAGAAATTGCCGGGAACTCTTTGTCCCCTTTGCCACTCATACCGCGTGACTTCCCCTGTAGTGATTTTTGCCCGCCCCGCGCGGGCATTTTTATTGAAAAAAGCCCAGGAAGCGATTCCCGGGCAATGGTCGATCGCCATGGAGGGACGATCGAGGGGGCTAACGGATGCCGCGCGGCGCTCGCGCGGCACCGAAATCTTCGGGACGTCGTGCGGCGCGGCCTATTTCTTCTTGCCGGTCTTGCCGCCGCCCGCCAGATACCGTTCGTTGTACTCATCCATGAGCTTGCGCACCGTTGCGCCGATCTGGATGTAGTCGGGCTCGTTGAGGTTGGCGAGCGACACGCGGCCCGATGGGTGCAGCGTGCCGAAACCTCTCCCGGGCAGCAGCACCACGCCACTTTCCTTGGCGAGACGGAACAGCACCTCCGTCGGATCGATCGTCTTCATGAACCAATCCACGAAGCCTTTGCTGTAGATCTTCGTGCCCAATACCTCCAGATCGAGGATGTTGTAGTAGTCGACGGCGTTCGGCCCGGTCTCCTCCGTGATGCCCGCCGCGCGGTACATCGCGGCCTTGCGCCGGCGGATGATGCGCTTGACGGCGTGCTTGTAGGCTTCCGGCTCGTCCATCAGGCAGAACAGCGAGAAGAGCGCCATCTGCACCTGCTGCGGCGTGGACAGCCCCGCGGTGTGATTGAGCGCCACGGCGCGGCTGTCGGCCACCAGGCGGTCGATGAACTTGAGCTTTTCGGGTTCGGTCGTGATCGACGAGTAGCGGGCGTTGAGGCCCTCTCGCTGCGCCTTGGGCAGCTTGGCGATCTTGTCGTCGAGCAGATTCTTCTCGTGGGTGGCGATCGCGCCCAGGCGCCAGCCCGTGGCACCGAAATACTTCGAATAGGAGTAGACGAGAATGGTGTTGTAAGGCGCGATGGCGAACAGCGAGCGGAAATCGTCGGCGAACGTGCCGTACACGTCGTCGGTGAGGATGATGAGATCCGGGCGCTTCTTGACGATGCCGGCCAGATGTTCGAGCGAAGCGTCGTCGAGCTTGACCGAGGGCGGGTTGCTCGGGTTCACCAGGAAGAATGCCTTGATCTTCGGGTCAAGCAGTTTGTCGAGTTCTTTCTTCGAGTACTGCCAGCCCAGCGCCGGATCAGCGTTCAGGTTCACTTCGTGCAACTGATAGTCCGACAATTCCGGAATTTCGATGTACGGCGTGAAGATCGGCATACCCAGCGCGATGGCGTCGCCCGCCTGCAGCAGATGGTTCGTCTTGAGGGTGTTGAACAGATAAGTCATGGCCGCAGTACCGCCTTCGACCGCGAACACGTCGAAGTTGCCCACGAACGGGTGCTTGCCGACCATCTCCCGGCGCAGGTATTTCGCGGCGATCTTCTCGGTGTTGCGAAGCATGCGGTCGGGCACCGGATAGTTGCAGCCGAGAATGCCGTGCACCATCTCCGTGAGGAAGTCTTCGACGACGAGCCCCATCTGGTCGCGGACATACGAGATCACCTTCTCGAGAAACTTCACGCCCGGCGCGTGCTGATTCTCGCGCGCGAAGTCCTGCCAACGGGCTTCGACGCCCTTGCCCGGCGGAATGCCGCCGACGCCTTCGGGCATGTAGGTGAACTGGCGCTGCGCCTCCGACAGGGCGAACAGGCCCAGTTGGAAAAAGCCGTGGCGCGGTTCAAGCGCGAGGAAGTTCGGATTGCCGCGACCGGCGTTCAGCATCGAGCGCTGCGCCCCGTTGTCCTGCGCGAGTTCGATCAGCGTGTCCTTGAATTCGAACGGGCTGAGTTTGGCGAGTGCGTCGAGTTCCTTCGATTTCATAGCGATTTCTCCATGAACAACCAGTAACAACCGATGACGAATCCGTCGCACAGGCCTGACGCTTGCGTCAGGCCGGGGGAAGACGACGGACGATCCGGGTAAATGTCCTCACGACATCCTGTCCTGGGCCCGCCGCTAGGCGAGCGACACGACCAGCGGTCCGAGCAGCGTGAGCAGCACGTTGGCAATGGCATACGTAATGGCGAACGGCACCGTCGGGATGTTGCTCTCGGACTTGTCCAGAATCTCTCCGAACGCGGGATTCGCGCTGCGCGACCCCGACAGTGCGCCGGCCAGAATGGCGACGTTGTCGTAGCGCAGCACGTAGCGCCCGAACAGGTATGTGAGCAGTAGCGGCACGATGGTGACGATGACCCCGGCGATGAAGATCGAGACGCCGCTCTGCTGCAGCGTCTGCCACGCCTGTGCACCCGCCGACAGCCCCACGCAGGTCACGAACGTGGCCAGCCCCAGTTCCTTGAGCAACGAACTCGCCGCAAGCGGCATGGCACCGAACGTCGGGTGCTTGCCGCGCAGCCAGCCGAACACCAGGCCCGAGAGCAGCGCGCCGCCGCCACTGCCGAGCGTGAGCGGAATACCGCCGACCTTGACGACGATGTAGCCGATGAGCAAACCGACCACGATGCCAATGCCCATGTACACGTAGTCGGTCTTCACCGAATAGGCCACCGGATAACCGGCCTCCTCCGCGGCGCGCTGCACGTCGCTGTCGGCGCCGTAAAGGGTCACCACGTCGCCGTGGTACACGACCGTGTCGTCGAGCACGGGCACCGGCTGTCCCATGCGCATGATCTTCGCGATGTACACGCCGTGCTTGACGTCGCGCTCGACGCCGGCCTTGAGTTCGCCGAGCGTCTTGCCATTGCCGCCCTTGCGGGCGAACACCACGTCCTGCATGCGCAGCGCGATATCGAGATCCTGCGACGGGCGCTGCTCGTCGCCGAGCAGGCGCCACGCATCGGTGGCAGCCTCGCGTCGCCCGATGAGCATCACGTCGTCGCCCGCTTCGAGCACCAGATCGTCGGTGGCGATGATGATCTTGCCGTTGCGCCGCAGGCGCTCGATGGTCACGCCGTCGGTCAGTTGCTTCTCGACGTCGATCACGCGCTTGCCCGCGCCGGTCGTCACCCGATACACGCGTCCGACGAGTGCCGGCAGCGAATCGACCTGATCCGCCGACAGCACCGCGCGTCCACCGGCCATCGCAAGCTCGGCCTTCTTTGCGTCTTCCTTGAGCGTGCGACCCATGAGCCTGGGCACAAGCGACGCGCACACGATGATTGCCCCCAGGCTGCCGAAGATGTAAGTCACCGCGTAACCGATGGCCACCTCGGACTGGAGCCGCTTGACTTCCTCGACCGGCAGGCCGAGTCGCGAAATGGCGTCACCCGCCGTGCCGATGATGGCCGATTGCGTGAGTCCGCCCCCGGCCACGCCTGCGGCAAGCCCCTTGTCGAAGCCGAAGAGCTTCGCGCAGATGAGCACTGTGACGAGGCCCGACACCGCGAGGAACACGGCCATCGCGATCTCGCGCAGCGTCTTGCGCGAGAGCGAGCTGAAGAACTGCGGACCGCTCTCGTAGCCCACGGCGTAGATGAACAGCGCGAACATGATGCTCTTCACGCCCGCGTCCACCGAGATGCCGATCTGGGAAACAAAAACGGCGACCAGCAGCGAGCCGCCGACGCCACCCAACTGGAACGAGCCGAATTTGATCGCCCCGATGGCGTACCCGATGGCCAGCGACAGAAAGATCGCGACCTCCGGGACGTGATTGAGAATCGAATGCACGAGTTCCACGACAGAACCTCCGTCAAGAATTGGGGGCGGCGCGCATCGGCCCCGGATCGTGTCCGCGAGGCCGCCGTTTGCCGATGAGTTCTTGCGTCCTTCCCTGCTTGCCGCCACGCACCGGGAGGCAACGACGATGCTTCAGCCGTGCATTCGGCCGTGCATGCAGCCATGCGACATGGGCCGATGCATCAACGCGCGAACTGATGAGCCACGAAGACCACCGCCGGCCCCATGAGCGGCAGCAGCACATTCGACAGGGCATACGTCACCGTGTACCCCACCACCGGCAATGCGCTGTCCGCCGTTTGCACCACCGCGCTGATCGCGGGCGTGCTTGCCTGCTGCCCCGCAATCGCGCCGATCAGGATCGGCCCTTCGATGCGCAACAACTTGTGGCCGACCCAGAGCGACACCAGCGCGGGCACGAGCGAGACGCAGATCCCGATCACCGGCAACGCCAGCCCGTGCTCGCGCAGCAGTACGGCCGCCTGGGGTCCGGCCGACAAGCCGACGCACACCACGAAGACGGCCAGGCCGAGATCCTTGAGCAATTCGTAGGCTGCCGGCGGAAACGTCCCCCACGTCGGACGCCGCGAGAGCAGCCAGCCGCTGGCCAGCCCGCTGAGCAGCGCGCCGCCGCCCGAGCCGAGCGTCATCGGCACGCCGCCGATGCGCACCGACAGATGGCCGATGCACAGACCTGCAATCAACGCGAGGCCCACAAACACGAGACTCGTCTTGTTGCCGTGCGGCACAGGCTTGCCGAGCACCTCGCCCGCGCGATCGACGTCGCTTTGCAGCCCCTGCAAGGTCACGACGTCACCGATCTGCAGTGCAATCTTGCCCAGGGACGGCAATGGCAACCCCATGCGCTTCACCGACTTGACGAAGACGCCGTGGCGCACCTCCACCGGCGCTTCGCGGCGCAATTCGCTGACCGTACGTCCCTCGGCCGCCTTGTTCGTCATGACATAGTCGCGCTCGACGAGTACGATCTCGCTGGTTTGCGTGCCCGCCACTTCCGGGCCCACGAGCGCATGCGCTTCGAGCATGGCGTCACGGCGCCCCACGAGGAGCAGTTCGTCGTCCACCTCCAGCGCGAGCGGCTGGGCCACCGCCACCGCCGACGCGGCGCGCCAGACGCGCTCGACCGCCACCCGCCCCTCGAACGCGCCCTCGACGGCCGCCACGGTCAGGCCGGGATGCGCCACGCGATAGCTGCGCCCAACCAGATCGGGGGCGGCAGGCGCACCGAGCGCATCGCCGTTGTCCTCGTCCATCTCATGTGCGAGCCGCGCACTGTCCTGCTTGAGGTCGATGCCCAGCAACTTCGGCGCCAGCAAATTGGTGAAGAGCACGATAGTGATCAGGCCGAAAACGTAGGTGAGCGTGTAGGCCGTCACCACATTCGCCTGCCAGGTATTGAAATTGTCCGGCGCGAGGCCGAGCCGGTTGAGCGCCTCGATGGCGGTGCCCACCATCGCCGACTCGGTCGCCGCGCCCGCTGCAAGACCGCCGGCCGTGCCTGGATCGAGCCCCAGCAGCTTCACCGCGATCATCACGATGCCGAAAACGAACACCACCTCGATGATGGAGAGCACGCCGAAGCGTAGCCCGCGCAGGTTCAGGTTCTGCACGAACTGAGGCCCGGCGGAAAAGCCCATCGCGAAAATGAAAAGCGCGAACGCGAAATCCTTGAGCGACCCCTCTGCCATGCAGCCGGTCTGTCCGACAAGCAGCGCGACCAGCAACGCACCGCACACGCCACCGAGCTGAATCGGGCCGAGCCTGATGCGCCCGAGCCACTGGCCCAGCACCACACAGACGAACACGGTGATCAACGGCACGGCATCGAACAGCGGAATCGAACACTGCATAAAGGCTCCTGCCTAAGGTGCACGATGGATCCCCGGGGGATCCACAACCGACGACACGACGAGCTTCGCTACGCGACCGACTGACACCGGGCTTCCCGGTGCGGAGCAGGCCAGGGAAAATTCAGAAGACGACAGACCGGATGACACCGGACGAGCGGATCGAGACATCAGGCCGGGATCTCCGGCCTAACCTGCTTGGGCATTGCGCCTCGACGTGAATCCGCCGGGCGATGTTGTGGGAACCACGAGATACTGGAAGAGGAGGCGTGCCCGGCACGGGACACTTCGGTCAAAGCGTACGGCGTTCATAGCGGATCCCAAGGCGTTGAGACAACCCGATAATCGATTACGCTCGCCCCCTCCCGGAAGCCTTCAGGCGATACCTCTCCAGCCGCACGTCACGCAATCCGACACTTTCCGCGCCTGCGCGATGCGCGCGACGGAACATGCCAGTCATAAAAATTACGCGATCTGCGACTGTTCCGCGTTTCGTGGCGACGCGGTGTCGGCATAGTGTTGTTCAACGTTCCGGACGTGTCAATATGTTTCGCGTAACAAGCGCATCTCGTGTGCGTCACGTGCCGCACCTTTCACATTGAATTGGAATACTGACTAAAGTTGCGGCGCCCACATGACGGTGCGGAGACGTCGATGACGGCGCGGCACAGCGGTATCGGGAAGTTCGGTTAGCGGTCGCGGCGCGTCGACCGCAACGGTGAAAAGGCGTCAAACGGGCGACTGGCCGCGACGTCCTGTCACAGTGTTGTCACACTCGAACAGTATTCGCGTCGGAAGCCAGCGGGAGGCACGTCACTCGGGGGCGCGAATTTCGTGGATCGTGCCTGGCCCCCAGCCGCTGCGATCCCACTTGCCGTCGCGCAACGTCCATTCGTGCGCTCCCGTTTCTTCCCAGTGCGGTGCGGTGTAGCGCATGCCGGGACGCCTGGCCTCCATGTGACCGTCGACCCAGTCGTAGCGGCCATCTTTCCATTGCCAGTAGCCCGGTACCCAGAACTGCCCCTTCGGGGCGGCGGGGGGATTCTCGAAGCGCGGCGGCGGCGGGCCTCGCTGCAAGGTCACATCGGCAAGCGCGGGCAGGCTTGCCAGACACAACACGGCCGCCAGCGCGTGACGGCGATGCACGAGCGACGCGGCGGCGCGTATGACGCGCCTCGCCGATGTCGTGAGCGACCGGGACGCGCTGGACGAAGCGGAGGCGGAGCCTGAAGAAGACACGGACGCGGTGGGGAGCGACGCAGACGACATACGCACACGATCAGTGATGGCGGAGAAGTCCTGTATTGTATCGCCCGGACTTTATAATCTGGCGCATGCTCAACCTGCCGCCGCAAGCGGCTTCTGACGGGGCCGCCATGAACGGTCGCCGCATCCACATCCCATGAACCCTGCCCCCGCGGCCGCCGGTCACCGGCAACTGCTTCGCCTGGCGCTGCCGATCGTGCTCGCCAACCTCACCCAGCCCCTGCTCTCGGCCGTGGACACGGCGGTCGCCGGTCATCTGCCGGGCCCGGCCTATCTGGGCGGCGTTGCGCTGGGCGCGCTGCTGCTGAACCTGATCTTCTGGGGATTCTCGTTTCTGCGCATGGGCACCACCGGGCTCGCCGCGCAGGCATTCGGCGCACGCGACGCCCAGGGACTGCGCGACACCCTCGCCCGCGCGCTGACGCTCGCCTTCCTCATCGGCGCGGCGCTGCTTCTGCTGCGTCATCCGCTCGTATCGCTCGGCGTGTCGTGGCTCGGCGGCAGCGAGCAGGTGCAGTCGCTGGCACGCCAATATGCGAGCATCCGTATCGTCGCCGCACCGCTCGCCCTCGGCAACTACGTCGTGCTCGGCTATCTGCTCGCGTGCCAGCGCGTGCGTCAGGGCCTGGCGGTGCAAGTGTTCATCAACCTGGTGAACGTCGCGGCCGTGCTGATCCTGGTGCGCGGCTTCGATCAGGGCGTGGCCGGGATTGCCGCGGCCACGGCGCTGGCCGATGTCCTGGGATTCGCCCTGGGCGCCGGGTTGCTGTGGCGTTCGCGCACCCGCGGGCTGGCGCCGCTGCGTCTGGCCGAGCTCGCCGAGCGCAGCGCCCTGTGGCGTCTGTTGCGCCTGAATGTCGACATCTTCCTCCGTACGCTGTTCCTGCAACTGGCGTTCGCCTGGTTCGCCCGCGTCGGCGCCCGGCTCGGCGACACCACCCTGGCGGCCAACGCCCTGTTGCTGAACTTCCAGACGTTCATGGCCTATGGCCTCGACGGCTTCGCGCATGCGGCCGAGGCGCTGGTCGGCGCCTACGTGGGCGCGCGCGAGCGACAGGCATTGCTGCGCGCGATCCGGCTGTCGCTGGGCTGGGCGCTGGCATGCGCGAGCGGGTTCGCGCTGGTCTATGCCGTGGCGGGCGGGGCGATCATCGACGCCCTCACCGACCAACCGGTCTTGCGCGAGACCGCGCGCGAATTCCTGCCGTGGGCCGTGCTCTCGCCGATCGTTGCCGTGTGGTGCTTTCAACTCGACGGCGTGTTCATCGGCGCGACCCGAACCCGCGAGTTGCTCACATCGTCGCTGGTCGGCTTGCTGGTCTTCGGCGCGGTGATGCCCTTCACGCTCGACATCTGGGGCAATCACGGCCTGTGGGTCGCGCTCATGGCGTTTCTCGCCACGCGCGGCATCGTGCTCGGCGTGCTGCTGCCGCGCATCTGGCGCGGCCTGCCGCATCGGCCCGCCTGACCGGCCACAACGCCGCCGGCGCCACAGCGCAGGTCGGGTGCCGGCAGGCGGCATTGCCGGCGATGTCAGTCGCCGCGAATGCACGCCAGCGCGGCGGCGTGCAAGGTCGCGTTGGCCGCGGCGAGCACGCGCCCCTGCGAGGTGAGCGTGAGCGGCTTGCCATCCCAGTCCGTGATCACGCCGCCGGCCGCCTCGATGACCGGCGCCACGGCCAGATAGTCGTAGGTCTGCAGTCCAGCCTCCATGACCAACTCGATGTGCCCGCTGGCGAGCAGGCCGTAGGCGTAGCAATCGCCCCCGAACCGGCGCCGACTGACCGCCTTCGTCAACCGCTCGAAGCGTGCGTACTCGGCGGCATCGAAAATGTCGGGCGACGTGGCGTACACGGTCGCGTCGGCAAGCGCCGTGACCGGACTCGTCGTGCACGCCTCGCCGCCGAAACGGGCTTCGCGCAACCCCGCTTCGGCATCGTTGATGCCGACCCAGCGTTCCCCCGTAGCGGGAATATCGATCACGCCGACGACCGGATTGCCGCGGTGCAGCAGCGCGAGCAGCGTGCCCCACAACGGATGGCCCGTGATGAAACTGCGCGTGCCGTCGATCGGGTCGACCGACCACACGTACTCCGCATCGAGCCCGGTCTTTCCGAACTCCTCGCCCCAGATGCCGTGCGACGGATAGCGCGCCGCGATCCTGTCGCGAAGCGCGGTCTCAACCTCCCGGTCGGCGATCGTGACCGGACTCTCGTCCGCTTTGTCGTCCACGGCAAGACGACGACGGAACCAACCCAGCGACAGCGGGCGTACGGCGTCGGCGAGCGAGGCGGCAAACGCAGCATATTCGGCAACGGCAGGGGTGGCGGGGGCGGACGACATACACGAATCTCCTGCTGGGAAGCCGCACGAGGCGGCAACAATGGGAAACGTTTCGTAAAACGTTCGATCAAGCGCGATCATACGCGCGTACGAACGTGCCAGGCTGGGCCGGATGTATGACAAACGCCCGAATCTGGTGCAAATTTGCTATGCTCGCGGCCTGATTCCGGGGGCGCCCCGCCCCATTCAGCCTCATCTCACAGGATTCCCATGCTTTCCGGTCGCGGCGTCATGCTCTCCGTCTCGGCGTCGGTCATGTTTTCGGTCATGCCGGCGCTCGTTGCGCAGTTGGCGCCCCTGTCGGGGCTGGACGTTTTCGCCTGGCGTATCCTGCTCACGCTGCCGGGCACCCTGGTCATCGTGGCCGCGCTGCGCCGCACGAATGTGCTCGTCAGCACGTTTTCCCACGTCTTTCATCGCCCCGGCCTGCTTGGCGCCGTGCTGCTTTGCGCCGCGATGCTGAGCGTCCAGTTGTGGCTTTTCGTCTGGGCACCGCTACAGCAACGCATGCTGGACGTCTCACTGGGCTACTTCCTCTTGCCGCTGACCATGGTGCTGGCGGGCCGCACCGTCTACCAGGAACGGCTCACCGCGCTACAGACGGCCGCCGTCGCCGCCGCCGCGCTGGGCGTCGCCCACGAACTCTGGGCAACGCGTGCCGTGTCGTGGGTCACCGCGCTCATCATGTTCGGCTACCCGCCATATTTCATGCTGCGCCGCCGCTTGCGGCTCGACGCGCTGAGCGCGTTCATCATGGAATTGCTTGCCATGACGCCCGTGGCCGCGGTCGTGCTGTGGCAGGCATGGCCGGAGAACGCCCGTGTGATCGCCGAGCCGCGCTTCTGGTTCTGGCTACCCGCGCTCGGACTGCTCAGCGCCAGTGCGCTCGCGAGCACGCTGGCCGCCGCGCGCATGTTGCCCATCGGCGTGTACGGCATCCTCAGCTACGTGGAGCCGGTGCTGCTGTTCGCCGTTTCCGTCTTCCTGCTGGGAGAGGCCTTCACCGAACGCGGCCTGTGGACATACGTCCCCATCTGGATCGGCGTGGCATTGATCGTCTTCGACAGCCTGCGCACGCTGCGCCGCCAGCGGGTCGTCGGCGCAATCGGGGGTACGCCGCCGTCGACCTGACCGGGGGACCGGCGGTCCGGGCAGTCGGCCAGCGCATTCGGAAACCGACGCGGCGAAAACCGCCGGCCGCCCGGCGTGCACTGTCGAATCGCCGCGTTATACTCGCGTGAGCTTGTAAGACGACCACTATGAAAACTCTCGCCAAGATCGCCATTCTGCTGTCCTCGGGGCTTCTCACCGCCACCCTGTCCGCCTGCGGCTCGTCTGCCCCGCTGTTTACGTCGGACGGCCGTCCGACCCAGCAAATCCAATGCTCGGCCACCGTGGCCGGCGATTGCGACCAGCGGGCGCGCACCCAATGCCAGCAAAAGGGCTACGACGTGCTCACGCGCGACGTGAGCGGCGGCATCGCCAATATCGTGATTGCCTGCCAGCCGAGCTGATCGCGGTCGTTGGCACGTTATCGCCCCGCTCCGGGGCGTACCACCTGCCGGAACCGCACACCTCTGGCGTGCAAGCGCCGGCCGTTGGCATTACGATGCGTTATTGCGCGCGGTCAACTCCCCGTCGTTGCGCGGGATGACTTTGGCCACGCGCGGTGCGAGAATGAAAACATCCTGAAGCGTTCCCGCCGGCCACCCGGCTACGAAAGCATCCGGCCGCCTCCCCCGCCCCTTGGGGAGCGACGTCGAAGCGGCATCACGTCAGGCAGGCATCTCACGCAATCCCAGCCCAAAGAGGACACCATCATGTACGAACGCATTCTGGTTTCGATCGACGGCAGCACGCCCTCGAACCGTGCCATCGACGAAGCGGTCAAGCTCGTCGCGCTCAGCCAGGGCAAGATCCGCCTGGTCTCGGTTGTTCCGTCGCTCGCCAACGCCTACGCCGCCGGCGCCTACAGCGGGTTCGTGCCGCTCGAGAGCCAGGAGTCGTTCGAGAAGGAAACGCACGAGATTCTCGCCACGGCGCAGGCCGACCTGAAGAAGCGCGGTGTCGACGCCGAGACAAAGATGATCACGCTGGAGGCCGGCACCGACGAAATCGCCGACGCCGTACTGCGCGAAGCGCAGGAATGGAACGCCGACGTGATCGTGCTGGGCACGCATGGCCGACGCGGCATCAACCGCCTGCTGCTCGGCAGCGTGGCGGAAACGCTGCTGCGCATCACCACCTTGCCCGTGCTGCTCGTGAAGGCGAGCGACAAGTAACTTCGCAAGCCCGCACGCGCATACGCCGGCCGATACGTCCGGCGCAAATGAAAACGGCACGCCTCGCGCGTGCCGTTGTTTTTTGGCGCGGCGTCAGCACCGCGCCGTCAGCGAATCCCGGCGCGCATGAACGACTGCACGAATTGGCGCTGGAACAGCAGAAATGCGATGAACAGCGGCGCTGCCGTCATCAACGTCGCGGCCGTGATCAGCGACCAGTCGATGCCCTGATCGGTCGACGAAAACACCTGCAACCCGACCGTGAGCGGTCGCGTCTCGACCGAGTTCGTCACGATGAGCGGCCAAAGGAAGTTGTTCCAGTGGTGACTGATCGATACCAGTGCATAGGCCACGTAGACCGGACGCGCGAGCGGCACGTACACCCGCCAAAGCACTTGCCACGCACTGGCCCCTTCCACACGCGCGGCATCGTCGAGCTCGCGCGGCACCGTCTTGAAAGCCTGACGCAACAGGAATATGCCGAATGCCGAGGCGAAATACGGCAGCGCAATGCCGAGGATCGTGTCGCGCAATCCCATCCAGGCGATCGTGCGGTAGTTCTCCACGATCAGCACGTCGGGCATCACCATCAATTGCAGGAGCACGACCATGAACGCGACCTCGCTACCTCGGAACGTGAAGCGAGCGAACGCGTAGGCCGCCAGCGTGGCGAGTACCAGTTGAGCCGCCAGGATCACCGTCACAAGCACGAACGTGTTGACCAGATAACGCCCGAACGGCGCGGCGTGCCATGCATGCACGAAGTTCTCGAGCGTGAGCGGTGCGCTTGGCGAGAACCGCGTGGCATAGGCCGACGGATGAAACGCGCTCCACAACGCATAGAGCAATGGCAGCAGCCACAGCAGGCCGAGCAGCCAGGCCCCTGCCACGTCGGGAAAACCGGTGTGGCCGGTCACGGAAAACGCCGGCTGCGCGGCGCGGGCGCTGGCCGATGCGCCGCGCGCGGCGCACGGATGGGCGGAAGTCGTCATTGATAGTGCGTGCGTGAGTCGAGCAGACGGAATTTCACGAGGGCCACGATGGCGAGCAGGGTGAGCAACACGACGGTGAGTGCCGCCGCATAGGCAGTGTCCCAGAAGCTGAAGGCCACCTGATAGACGTAGTACAGCAGCAGTTGCGTGGCGTTGTCCGGCCCGCCGCGCGTCATCACCACCACATGATCGACGAGCCGGAACGCATTGATGAGGGCATTGATCACCACGAAAACGGTCGTGGGCATGAGCAGCGGCCATTGCACCCTGAGGAAGAACTGCCAGCGCGAGGCGCCCTCCAGTGCGGCGGCTTCTGCGAGCGTGGGCGAGATCTGTTGCAGCGCGGCCAGATAGAAGATCATGAAGAAGCCGGCTTCCTTCCAGATCGTCACGACCATGAGTGCCGGGAGCGCCGTGCCGGGCTGGCCGAGCCAGTTGTGATCGCCCCAGCCCAGCGCCTGCGAGATCTGAGCGATCAGTCCGTACTGCGGCGTGTAGAAGAAGAGCCAGATGTTCGCCACCGCGATCATCGGCAGGATCGCCGGCGTGAAATACGCCAGACGCAGCAGCGCGCGCCCGGGCACCTCGCGATGCACCCACAAGGCCATGGCGATCGACAGCCCGATCGCCACGGGCACGGTGACCAGTGCAAACAGCACGTTGTTGCGCAGCGCCTGCCAGAAGACCGGGTCATCGAGCAGCAATTGATAGTTCTCGGTGCCGACGAAGATCGACGGCGCGCCGGCGCGCGCGGTCGAAAAGACGCTGTGCCACACCGTGGCGACGGCCGGATAGTGCGTGAAGGCAACGAGCAGCACGAGCGCCGGCGCCAGCAGCAGCCACGGCACCCATGACGGGGAGCGCAGATCGGCGCGAGTCAAGGTACGGTTCACGGAACGGTCCATCGAATCGATGCGTGGGACCGGCGCACGAGCGATGTCGGACGCACGGCGCCGGCCCCACAAGTCATGGCATGGCGGCGGCGATCAGCGTGCGTACGGACGCAAGATGCGATCCGCTTCGCGCTGCGCGTCGTCGAGCGCCTGCTTCGGCGACTTGGTGCCGGTCAACGCCGCCTGGAGCGCGTCGTTGAGGGCTTTCGTCACGCGCTGATTATCGTGCGTCGAGAACTCCGCCACGCTGCTGCCGAGCTGGTCGCGCGCCACCGCGGCGGCAGGCACCTTCCGCACATAGTCCTTCATCGCCGGCGTCTCCCACGCGGCTGGGGTTACCGCCACATAGCCCGTGTCGATGCCGAATTGCGCGGCGCGCTCCGGGGTGGTGGCCCACTTGATGAACGTCATCGCCGCCTCCTTCTCCTGCGGCGTGCTCTTCTTGAATACGTAGAAGTTGCCGCCACCGGTCGGGCTGCCGCCCCGCGCCTTCGACGGCATCTTGCCCACGCCGAACGGGAACGTCGCGTTGGTGCGAATGTTGGTCAGGTTGCCGGTCGTCGTGTAGATGATGGCCGCCTTCTTCTCCAGGAAGTCCTTCGGCGTGGTGCCCCATTCGATCGATCCCGTCGGCATGGCCTTGTACTTCGCCGCGAGATCCACCCAGAACTGAAGCGACTCCACGGCCTGCGGCGCGTTGAGGAACGTCTTGTTGCCCGACGCGTTCATCAGCTCGATTCCGGCCGGCGTGGTGAACGCCTGGAACAGCCAGTAGCCGAAGCCCGTCGACGGCACCTTGATGCCCCACTGCGTGACGTTGCCCGAAGCATCGCGCCGGGTGAGCTTCTGTGCGTAGCTGGCGAGCTCGGTCCAGTTCGCGGGTGCGCGCTCGGGGTCGAGGCCGGCCTCGCGGAACATGTCCTTGTTCCAGTACATCACGATGGTCGAGCGCTGGAACGGCACGCCCCAGGTGTGACCGTCGATGCGCGAATTCATCATCAGCGCCGGGTAGAAGCTGTCGAGCCACTGCTTGTCGGCCGGTGTGTTCGCAATGCTGTCGATCGGCACCACGGCGTCTTCGTCGATCAGCGTGAAGACGTCGGCGGCGGCGAGCACGGCGACCTGCGGCGGCGTACCCGCCTTTGCCGCCGTCAATGCCTTGACGACGGAATCCTGATACGTCCCGGCGTACACCGGCTTGACCTTGATCGTCGGATGCGTCTTCTCGAAGTCCGCCACCAGATCGTTAATGATCTTCGTGACGGGCCCGCCCACCGCGACCGGGTAATAGAACGTCAGTTCGACCGGCTTCTGTTGTGCCACGGCCGTGCCCGTCAGGCCGCCCAATGCCAGCGTGGCCAGAGTGGCTGCAAACGTTTTCAGAATCGTGCGTCGCATATCGCTTGGTTCCCCATGTAAGCGTTGTGGTGGTGTGACTGAAATGGATGTGGGCCACGATGGCCCGTCGGTCCTGGGCCCAGGCTCAGGCGTGCGTTTCCGGCGCATACGCCGCCGCGACCGTCGGGGCCAGTGCGAGCGCCGCCGGGGACGTTGCCTGCGCGCCGCTCGTTCGCGCACCGGGCGGCGCGACCTTTGCACGCGGCGCGTCGAGGTTCATGCGCACGCCGGTCGTCACGTCGAACAGATGCTGGTCCTCGACACGCCACTGCAACCCGATGGCGTCGCCCGGCACGAAGGGGCGGTGCCCCGGCACGCGTGTGGCGACCTCTCCCGCCGCGCCCAGCCTGCAGGCGACAAGCGTGTCCGCCCCGAGGTATTCGACGGCGCTCACCGTGGCGAGCACCGCCCCCATCGACGTCGGCGACACCGCACGCACATCCTCCGGACGCAGGCCGAGCAACGCGGCGTCGAGCGGTCCGGCTGGCGCCAGCGCCGGACCGGTCTGCCCAGCGGGCACGAGCGCATCGCCGCAGCGCTCGAGCTCGAGCAGGTGCATCGGCGGCGTGCCGATGAAGCTTGCGGCAAAGCGCGTGGCCGGCGTGCTGTAGAGCGCGTGCGGCGCATCGTTCTGTTCGATGCGGCCATTGCGCAGCAGCACGACGCGGTCGGCCATACTCATTGCCTCGGTCTGATCGTGCGTGACGTAGATGAGCGTCATGCCAAGCTGCTGTTGCAGCGCGCGAATCTCGCGACGCATTTCCTGGCGCAATTGCGCGTCGAGGTTCGAGAGCGGTTCGTCCATGAGACAGACCGACGTTTCGGCGATCACGGCCCGGCCCAGCGCCACGCGCTGCTGTTGACCGCCCGAGAGCTGGGACGGCTTGCGCTCGAGATAGGGTTCCAGGCCGAGCAACGACGCCACGCGCGACAGACGCCGGGCATAGTCCCGTGCCGGCTCGCCGCGCACGCGCAACCCGAACAGCAGGTTCTCGCGCACCGACAGATGCGGAAACAACGCGTAGGACTGAAACACCATCGAGAGCTTGCGGCGTGCGGGCGGCAGTCCGGTCACGTCGTTGCCGCCGATCAGGATGCGTCCGGCACTGGGTGTCTCGAGCCCAGCGATCATGCGCAGCAGCGTCGATTTACCGCAACCCGACGGACCGAGCAGAACGACGAGCGTGCCGGCATCGGCGGTAAAGCTCACGTCGTCGAGCGCGTGTGTGTTGCCCCACTGCTTGCTGACGGATTCGATGACGAGCGATGACATGGCAGGCGCGCGGCGGCCGTTCGGAGACGGCGAAATCGGAAAAGCCCGACATTAACCGCCGATCGATGGCATTTTGATGACATTACGGTCGCGCTAGCCCCGATGAAGGCCGCCGGCGAGGCGACGTGCTGCCCGTGCGGGCAACCGTCAGGCCACGGCCTGACGGCGTTTGGCGCGCAGCAGTGCCTTGGAAATGATGCGGGTCTCGGGGCTCGCGGCCCCGGTGTGCCGGGTAATCGCGTCGCGGAAGAAGCGACGTGTTTCGTCCGCCACGGTCTCACGCTCGTTGTCCATCGTGAGGATGTGATAACTCTCGCCGAGCAGGCACTTCTGCTTGACTTCGGACGACACGCCGTCGTACACGATGCGCGCATTGTGCGGGCTGGCGGTGTCGTCGTCGACCGCGTGCACGATCAGGCAGTCCGCCGTTACACGTTCGAGGCCTGCGCGAACGTGCGCGGCAAGCCGCCGCGCATTATAGAGATGCGCGAGGGGCAACGAGGCCGATCCGATCTCGGAGGCATCGTGCAACGACATCGACTTCGCGACGCGCGCGCGCAACGCCTCATTCTTCAGCCCGTAGGGCGCCTTCTCCTGATAGCGATAGCGATGGCGCAGCGGCGTATGAAACACGAGGTCGATAAGCGGGTAATACCAGGGGATGGTCCAGCCGTCATACACCAGCGTGACGGCCAACAGCGACAGCGCCGTCACGTCCGGCTCCGCCTGCGCGACCGCCAGGCTCAGCGTGGCCCCCATGCTTAGACCGCAGATCGATACCGTCTCGTGCGTCTCGCGCAGCGCGCGAAACTTCGCGCGCGCGGCTTCGATCCAGGCACGCCAGTCCGTGCACGGCGAGCCAAGTCCGTAACCGGCAATATGCGGCACCGATACGGTATAGCCGTCACGTTGCAACGCCTTGGCCACCGGACGCATCTCGAGCGGCGTGCTGGAGAGCCCCGGCAACAGCAGTACGGCGTGCTCACCGCCCTTGTAGAAGATATCTTCCTGGAACATCGTCAAACCCCGCCGGAGACGACCGGCGTCTCATGAACATCGCGCGCATTGGCCGCCGGCGCGAGCGCATGCAGCGGCGTGACGGGACGCACGGTTGGCCCCGCGTGCAGACGCAGAATCACGTACGTGCCCACGTGGGCGCGAAAATACTGCAGCTCGCAATGGAACATCTCGTAGCCGCCTTCGCGAGTGCGGATGCGCAGATTGTGCGCACCGTGTTGCGGGCGCTCGCCGTCCGCCGAAAAAAGCCCTGCCAGTCGCACCGCATCGTCCGGGTGGAGCAAGGCCCGCAAGCCGTCGCGCCTGGCGACGTCCGGGGCCACACCGGTCGCCAGCCGGAAGTGCTCGTCAAGGAATTCGTAGTGGGTGGCCGGATTGGCCAGATAGAAGATCGTATCGAGGTGTCGGGTCAGATACGTCATGAGTGCGTTGCCCAATTGCACGGAATCGGACAGCACCATGCGCTCGTTCTCGGCGCGCAGCAGCATTTCGTAGCGCGTCTGGGATACCTCGGCAAGCAACTCCGCGCGATACTGGGCGCGCCGCAAGCGCTCGATCAGGGCAACCGCGAGCGGCGTGATCATCAGGAAGCCCGCGACGATCATCGCGTCGCGACGGTCCAGTTGGGTGACGTCGCGAAACGGCGGCACGAAGAAGAAATCGAAGATGGGGATGCTGACGATCATCGCCATGACCGCCGGCCCGAGTCCCCAGAGGAATTCGACGATAATGACCGCACAGGCGAAAAATATGCCTGGCATCGCGTGGTCGAGCACCGGATGCAAAAGGCTGCGAACGAGGAACGCTGCCAGTACCACCATTAATGCGCCGACGTATCGTTTCGCGCCGGGCTCCGCCCAGCGTCGGGCGTTTTTGATATCCATGATTCCTCGCCGATATGTCCCGGCGCTCGATGATCCGCACTTGGCACCGATCATACGGTGCTGCTGTTACAAAATATTACGGATTATCGCACGCCGCCCCTTGACGTTCCGACGCGGGGAACCCTAATTCAGTGGCGCCTTAACAACAAGGCGTAGGCGGCCCAGCATCGGCGCGGGTTCGCGCGCGGCGCCGACGCGGTTGTCAGGGAAATCACGAAGGCCCGACCGCGCGGATTCCCCCAGCAGCCGCATCGTTCAGCGCAGCATGAACGACATGGCCGAGAGGCAATTGAGCATGCGCACGGCCGCTTCGACGCTCGGTGCGGGGAACTGCAGCGTCACGCCGTCGATCCGCTCCAGCGTCGGCCATTGGCAAAAGAGATCGGCCAGTGCCGTGGTCTGCGCCTGCAAACGCACTTCCACCGGCGTCTCCACCTTGAACGCATGCCATTTGCGCGGATCGGCGAGCGCTTCCCTGGCCGCGTCGCGGATCAGGTCGCAGGACTCGCTGGGGCTGAGCGTCATGCCGCTGCCCTGCCCCCAGGCCGCTTTCGTCTGCACGAAGCGCGCGTGCGGGAAGATCAGTTGCGTTTCTTCGCAGAAAACATCGTCGCCACTGGCCATGACCACCGGCACCCCGCGCTCGCCCGCGAGCGCGCCGTAGAGCGCGGCCTCGCTGGCTTCCACGCCGGCCAGCCAGACACGTGCGAAGGCGAAGCTGTTGATCGTGTGCGCCAGAATTCCCGCACTTTGCGACTTGCCGTGATAACCGATCATGAACATGGCGTCGCATCCCGCCTCGACCCCGGCGGCCATGCCGAGGTAACGCGGCTTGCCCAGCACGAGGCGGGCGCGCGGATCGAGTTCGTCGGGCAGCAGGTTGCGAAAGCCGCCGTGCGAGTCGTTCACCATGACTTCGGTGGCCCCGCCCGCGAAGGCCCCTTCGACGGCCGCGTTCGCTTCGCGCGTCATCCAGCGGCGCGCACGTTCGTACTCGCCGTTGCCGGCGCGGGTCTGCTCGGCGTGGAATACGCCGGCGACGCCTTCGATATCGGTGGAGATCAGGATTCGCATGATGTCAGCCCTGTCGGGAAAGGCTCACAGCGTCGCCCAGTCGGGCAGGACGTCGGCAAGGGCGCGTCGCACGTGCCCGTCGCGCCCGAGCACCGATTCCGCCGCGAAGAGTGCGTGCAGAATCGCCTGTTCGGTGGCGTCGGCCGTGGCCTGAAAAATCGGATCGAGAAGGGGGTCGGGCACGAGCGCGACCGGGGCGACGCGCCCCATGGCATCGTGCGGTACGGTGTAGCCGGTGGTAAACGCCAGCGCCACGTCGCCGCTGCCGTGTCCGTAGACCGACCCGGTACGCGCCAGCCCGGCGCCGGTGCGCGTGGCCACGCGGCGCAACTGGCGCGCGTCGAGCGGCGCGTCGGTCGCCACCAGCATGATGATCGACCCCCGCTCCGGCGCCGCGCGCTGCGCCGGCTGTGCGAGCCGCTCGTCGAGCACCGGCCCGACGTGGCGGCCGGCGATCGTCAACTGCGATGGGCGCCCGAAATTCGACAGCACGAGAACACCGACGGTGAAGGTCGCCCCGGCCGTCTCGACGACACGCGATGCGGACCCGATGCCGCCCTTGAGCCCGAAGCTGGACATGCCGCGCCCCGCGCCGACCGCGCCCTGCGCGAAGTCGGCTTGCGCGCTCGCGCGCGCCTGCGCATAGTGCGCCTCGGTCACGGCAAGCGCCTGCATGTCATTGAGGTACCCGTCGTTGCACTCGAGCACGGTCGGATTGAGCGACGGACCGCCTCGCCCGATTTCGGGATTGGCGGAGATGGCCTCGCGCAACTGGCCGAGCACCACATGACTGACGGAAAAGGTGTTGGTAAGCGCGACCGGCGCTTCGATCACGCCGAGCTCGTCGATCTGCATCAGACCGACGCTCTTGCCAAAACCGTTGATCACCGCGGTGGCGGCCGGAATCTTGCTGCGGAACGGGTCCCATCGCGTATCGGGGACCGAGGCCGCCAGCGACGCTGCCGCACCGCCGCCGGACGGGGAAGGCGTTGGACACACGACGGTCACGCCGGTCTGCAACGGACCGTCGGCCAGCGTGGCGTGCCCCACGAAAACACCCGGTACGTCCGAGATCGCCTGGCGCGGCCCCGCGGGCAGAAGCCCCACATAGGGGGCGCCGAACAAGGCCTCGCGAGTGTCGGACGGCTGCGTCATGTCACGCTCCGGCGGGATCGTCAGTGTCGGTCGAGCTTCGGATCGAGCGCGTCGCGCAACCCGTCACCCAGCAGGTTGAAAGCGAGCACCGTCAGGAAGATGGCGAGGCTCGGGAAGATCGCGATGTGCGGCGCGTTGACCATGTCGGCGCGGGCTTCGTTGAGCATGGCCCCCCACTCCGGCGTGGGCGGTTGCGCGCCGAGTCCCAGGAACGACAGGCTTGCCGCCGTGATGATCGACGTGCCGATACGCATGGAGAAGTAAACCACGATCGACGACACCGTGCCCGGCAGGATGTGACGCATGATGATCGTCCAGTCGGAGGCCCCGATGGAGCGAGCCGCCTCGATGTACGTCAGATGCTTGAGCACGAGCGTGTTGCCGCGCACCAGGCGAGCGAACGCCGGAATCGAGAAAATCGCCACCGCCACGATCACGTTGATCATGCCGTTGCCCAGCACGGCCACCACGCCGATGGCCAGCAAGATACCCGGGAAGGCGAAGAGCACGTCGGAGATGCGCATGACGATGCGGTCCCACCAGCCCTCGTAGTATCCGGCGAGCAGTCCGAGCACCGTGCCGATCACGGCGCCGAGCGCGACCGAGCCGAAGCCGGCGGCCAGCGAAATGCGCGTGCCTGCCAGCACCCGGCTGAAAATGTCTCGACCGAGCGAGTCGACCCCGAACCAGTGCGTGGCCGACGGCCCCGCATTGAGCGCGTCGTAGTCGAAGTAGTTTTCCGGATCGAACGGCACGAGGTGCGGTGCGAGAATCGCGATGATGACCAGCAGCAGCACGAACGCCCCGGCCACCATGGCAATGTGCTGCTTCTTGAATTTGCGCCAGAATTCGCGCCACGGCGTGCGCACGCGACCTTGGCTGGCGACGGCCGCGCCATTGGCGGCGGTAGTGGTTTGACCCGCGTTCATGATGCGTGCCTCACTTGTAGCGAATGGTCGGGTTGATGACGGCATACAGCACGTCGACCACGAGGTTGATCAGAATGAACTCGAGCGAGAACAGCAGTACCAGCGCCTGGATCACCGGGTAGTCGCGCATCTCGACCGAATCGATCAGCAAGCGCCCCAGACCGGGCCAGTTGAACACCACTTCGACGACGATCGAGCCGCCGAGCAGAAAGCCGAACTGCAATCCCATCATCGTGACGACGGGAATCATCGCGTTGCGCAGCGCGTGCTTGAACACCACGCGCATCTCGTTCAGGCCCTTCGCACGAGCGGTGCGCACGAAGTCCTCGTGCAGCACTTCGACGAAGGCCGAGCGGGTGAAACGTGCCATCACGGCGGCCACCGCGGCGCCCAGCGTGATCGACGGCAGGATGTAGCTCTTCCACGAATCGGCGCCCATCGTGGGCAGCCAGCCGAGCTGCACCGAGAACACCTGCATGAGCAGCATGCCCAGCGCGAACGCCGGGAACGAGATGCCCGAGACGGCGAACGTCATGCCCAGCCGGTCGGGCCAACGGTTGCGCCAGACGGCCGAGGCCACGCCGAGACCCATGCCGATGATCACCGACCAGATCATGCTTACCAGCGTGAGCCATAGGGTCGGCATGAACCGGCTGCCGATCTCTTCGGAGACCGGTTGCTTGCTGCGCATCGACAGCCCGAAGTCGCCGCGCGCCGCGTGCGTGATGAAATGGGTGAACTGGGTGAGCAGCGGCTTGTCGAGACCCAGATCCTGGCGCACCAGCGCCACTGTAGCCTCGTCCGCCTGAGGCCCGGCGGCCAGACGCGCCGGGTCGCCCGGCAGCATGTGCACGAAGCCGAACACCAGCACTGCCACGATCAGCAGCGTGGGGATCAGGCCGAGCAGGCGTTTGAGAAAGTAATTGAGCATCGCAGTCTTGCCGAACGTCTTGCCAAACTAAGTCTTGCGGTTGGCCGCGCCACCCGGTTCGGGCGGCGCGGGAACTTCACTTCAGCGCGATGCGCTTACTTCATCGAGATGTCGGTGAAGTTGAACGAACCGTCAGGCATGGTGTACACGCCCGACAAGTTCTTGTTGCGCGCGTAAAGCAGCTTTTCCGTCACGAGGAACGCCCAGGGCGCGTCGTTCCAGATCTTCTGCTGCGCGTCGGTGTAGAGCTTGGTCTTCTCTGCACGGTCGGTCGTTTGCAGTGCCTTGTTGAAGTCGGCGTCCACGGTGTCGTTCTTGTAGTACGCCGTGTTGAACAGCTTCGGCGGGAACGACTCGGAGGACAGCAGCGGACGCAGCGCCCAATCGGCTTCGCCGGTCGACGACGACCAGCCCACGTAGTACATACGCACCGGCGCCTTCTCGGGGTCCGGAGCGGACTCGACCAGATCGACACGCTGACCGGCCTCGAGCGCGCGTACCTGCGCCTTGATGCCGACCTGCGCCAGTTGCTGCTGAACGAACTGGATCACTTTCTGCGCAGTGGTGTACGTATAGGCCGACCACAGCGTGGTCTCGAACCCGTTCGGGTAACCCGCTTCCTTGAGCAGTTCCTTCGCCTTGGCCGGGTTGTACGGCCACGGGCCGGTCTTGGCCGCATAGTCCACGCCCTTGGGCACCACACCGTCGGCCGGGGTGGCGTAACCGGCGAAGGCCACCTTCACCAGGGCATCCTTGTTGATGGCGTAGTTGATGGCCTGGCGCACGCGCACGTCATCGAACGGCTTTTGCTTCGTGTTGAAGCTGATGTAGCGCTGGATGATGGACGGGCCGGCGATCACGTCGACCTTGCCGCTCGACTTCAGACCTTCAGCCTGCTCATACGGCACCGGGAAGGCGAAGCCCGCCTCGCCAGTCTGCATGACGGCGGCACGGGTATTGTTGTCGACCACCGGCTTGAAGGTGATCGTGTCCACCTTCGGGTAACCCTTCTTCCAGTAGCCGTCGAACTTCTTCACCTTCACGTAGTCGGTGCGGTTCCACTCGACGAACTCGAACGGGCCCGTGCCGACCGGGTGCGAGGCGATGTCCTTGCCGTACTTCTTGAGCGCCTCGGGCGAGATGATCACGGCCGACGGGTGGGCCAGCGTATTGATGAACGGCGAGAACGGCTCCTTGAGCGTGAACTTCACCGTATGCGGATCCACCACTTCGGTCTTGGCGATTTCCTTGTACAGGTTGTAACGCTTGAGCTTGTTCTCGGGGTTCGTCACACGGTCGAAGTTCGCCTTGACGGCAGCGGCGTCGAAATTCGTGCCGTCCTGGAACTTCACGCCGGACTTGAGCTTGATCGTGTAGACGAGCCCGTCGGGCGACACCGTGTAGCTGTCGGCCAGCACGTTGATGAGCTTCATGTCCTTGTCGAAACCGAACATGCCCTCGTAGAACGACTTGGCAACGGCTTGCGACAGGGTATCGTTCGCGTCGTACGGGTCCATCGTCGTGAACGTGGACTGCACGGCCATCACGACATCCTTGGCAGCGAACGCCGGGGCTGCACCGAATACGGCGGACGCCACGGCGACGGAAGCGAGCGCGGTTTTCCAGCGAGCGCCCAACAAAGCGTTTTTCGACATCTGTCTTTCTCCTTCTGGTCTGACGGGTTCGCCGCGAGCGAGTCTCGGGACTGCGCACCTTGGCGGGCATAATGGCTACGACTTGCACTGCAACTTGGGACTACCTGAACCGCCGGAACGTCGCATCGATCGACGTTCCGGGCAAAACTCGCATCGGGCACGGCCCTCCGGATGCGCCCGGACGCCGCCCCGATGCGTCGAAGCGGCTCAATAGGCGCCGGCCACGCGATGACGCGCGACATAATGCCCGGCACCGACTTCCACGAGCGGTTGCACCTGCGGCTCGTCGCCGATCGCGCGAATCGGGCTCGGGATCTCTTCGGTGAGCAACTCGCGCTTGGCGTGACGGCGGGCCGGATCGGCGATCGGCACGGCGGACATCAGCTTCTTCGTGTACGGATGTTGCGGATTCTCGAAGATGGCGCGGCGCGGCCCGATCTCGACGATCTGGCCGAGATACATCACCGCCACGCGGTGACTGATACGCTCCACCACCGCCATGTCGTGCGAGATGAACAGGAACGCAATGCCGAACTCCTTTTGCAGGTCGAGCATCAGGTTGATGATCTGGGCCTGCACCGAGACATCGAGTGCGGATACGGATTCGTCGGCAATCACGACCTTGGGCTTGAGCGCGAGGGCTCGTGCAATGGCGATGCGCTGACGCTGTCCACCCGAGAATTCGTGTGGATAGCGTTGGGCATACTCGGCCGGCAATCCCACGCGCTCGAGAAGCTCCGCCACGCGCCTTTCGGCTTGCGCACCGCTCGCCACCCCGTGCACCAGCAGCGGCTCCATGATCGAGAAGCCAACGGTCAGGCGCGGATCGAGCGACGCGAACGGATCCTGGAAAATGAACTGGATATCGCGACGCAACGTTTGCAGTGCGCGACCGGCGAGATCGTGAATCGGCTTGCCGCCGAATTCGATGGAGCCGCCCTGACTGGCGACGAGGCGCAGCAGCGCGCGCCCCGTGGTCGACTTGCCACAGCCGGACTCGCCCACCAGGCCGAGCGTCTCACCTGGATACAAGTCGAAACTCACCCGCTCGACGGCATGCACGCGTTGCCTGACGCGCCCGAAGAAGCCCGACGGCACGTCGAACCGGGCCACGAGGTCCTTGACGCGCAGGATCGGGCCGGCGTCGGTACGCACGGTCTGCTGCGGCGTTTCGGCAGCGGGCTTGGCGTCCGCCGGGGCGTCGTAGCGCAACAGCGGAAAACGTGCCGGCAGGTCGGTGCCCTGCATCGAACCCAGACGCGGCACGGCAGAGAGCAGTGCCTGCGTGTAGCGCTCGCGCGGCGCGGCGAAGATCTCGGCCGACGGCCCCTCCTCCACCTTGTCGCCCCGATGCATGACCAGCACCCGATCGGCCACTTCGGCCACCACGCCCATGTCGTGCGTGATGAACACCACGCCCATGTGCATCTCGTCCTGCAGTGCGCGGATCAGTTGCAGGATCTGCGCCTGGATGGTCACATCGAGCGCCGTGGTCGGCTCGTCGGCGATCAGCAGTCCGGGCTTGCAGGACAGCGCCATCGCGATCATGACGCGCTGGCGCATGCCGCCCGAGAGCTGATGCGGGAAGCGGCCGAGCACACGCCGGGCCTCCGGAATGCGCACGAGCTCCAGCATGCGCAACGCCTCGGCGCGCGCGGCGGCGGCGTCCTTGCCCTGGTGCAGCCGGATCGATTCGGCGATCTGCTCCCCCACCGGGAACACCGGATTGAGGGAGGTCATCGGCTCCTGAAAGATCATCGCCATGTCCGCGCCGCGAATGCTGCGCATGGTGTGACCGCTCGCGCGCGTAAGGTCGACGAGTTTGCCGTTGCGCCGGCGCATGATCATCGAACCCTGCGTGATACGGCCACCGCCGTTCTCGACCAGACGCATCGCAGCAAGCGACGTCACCGACTTGCCCGAGCCCGATTCGCCCACGATGGCGAGCGTTTCGCCGCGGTCGACATGGAAGGACAGGTCGCGCACGGCCGTGACCACGCGCTCGGACGTCGCGAACTGCACGGTGATGCCGCTCACGTCGAGCACGCGCTCGTCGGGCAACGAAATCGTTGGGGTTGTCTTGCGCTCTGCCACGCCTGTCCTCGCTAATCTTCGCTTGCTGAATCTGATTCTGATGCGCGGGGTCTTGCCACTGCCAAGTGGCCCGTGTCCGCTCGCGCGTGTCCTACGGGTGTCCTACGTGCGTCCCTACGCGTGGATGGCCGTGACGGGCGTTTCGCCCACGCGCGCCACTCCCCGATACATGCCTTCCGTGTTGAACGGCAGCGCCACATTGCCTTGGGCGTCCACGGCGATCAGGCCGCCGCGGCCCTGCACGCGCGGCAAGCGCTCATGGATCACGCGCTCGGCCGCGTCGGCCAGCGACAATCCGGCATAGGCCATCAACGCCCCCACGTCGTAGCAGGCCACGGTGCGAATGAACGCTTCGCCCGTGCCCGTCGCCGACACGGCGGCGGTGGCGTCGTTGGCATAACAACCGGCGCCGATCAGCGGCGAGTCGCCCACGCGACCGACCGCCTTGTTGGTCATCCCGCCCGTGGACGTCGCGGCAGCCACGTGCCCGTGGACATCGCACGCCACGGCCCCGACGGTGCCGAACTTGGTATCCGGGTCGATCGGCTCGCGCTTGAGCGGAAAGTCGTGATCGAGGGCGACCGCGCTGTCCGCCAGCGCGCGCTGCCACTGAGCGTACCGCGCTTCGGTGTAAAAGTACGACGGATCGACCAGCACTGCGCCGTGGGCGGCGGCGAAAGCTTGTGCCGCGTCGCCGATGAGCAGCACATGCGGGCTGTGCTCGAGCACCGCGCGTGCCGCAAGAATCGGATTGCGCACACGATGCACGCCCGCGATGGCGCCCGCTTCGAGCGTGGCACCCTCCATGATCGCGGCGTCGAGTTCGTGCGTGCCTTCATGCGTGAAGACCGCGCCGCGACCTGCGTTGAACCGGGGGCAATCCTCCAGATGACGCACGGCTTCGGTGACTGCGTCGAGGGCCGAGCCGCCCGCGGCCAGTACGGCCTGACCGGCGCGCAGCACTTCGGCGAGCGCATCGTGATAGGCCTTGAGTTCTTCCGGCGGCGTATCGCGGCTGATGGTGCCGGCACCGCCGTGGATGGCGATGACCGCGCGTTGCGCGTGACTCATGATGCTTTGTCCTTTCTGTCCTGATTGCCCGGCACCGGGCGGGGCGTGTTCGGTGTGCCTTGCGTGGCGACGCTCGTTGCATTGGCTGTCTGGGTCGTCCGAGCCGCCGTTCCGGCGCTCGCCCGCGCGGCGCCGCTCGCATTCGCAGCCGGCACGCCCTGGGCGGCGGCGACGCGTCCCATCACCGAGGCAGCGGTGGCCGCCGGCGCATTGGCCGGCGCGTTCACCGGAGCCCGGCCCGGCACCGCAGGCGCAAGCGACGCCGAGTCGAGCCAGGGCAACAGGAAATCCGTCATCTCTGTAGCGCGATCGACCGCGTGTTTGGCGCGCTGGGCCACGGCGTCGCACAACGCGTCGATCATGGCCAGCACGCTCGCCTCGGAGTTGCTCGACAACCGCGGCTTGCTGCGCACGAACATCACGATGTCGCCCAGCGGCGCGAGCGGCGACGTCGGGCTGTCGGTCAGCACCATCACGGGTACGCCACGCCCTCTCAGGCGCCGGCAAAGCGTGATGGTGTCCGAGACATATCGCGGGAATCCGAGCGCGATCACCAGATCGCCCTCGCGCAATTTGAAAAGTTGTCGTGCGGCATGCGTCGATCCGCCCACACCCACGACAGCCTGCACGTTTTCGCAATACGGATCGAGCCCGTGGTGCAGCAGACCGGCAAGATAGCCGCTCGCGCCCAGGCCGAGCACATAGATGCGGCGCGCGTGAAGTATCGCATCGACGGCACGCTCGCACGTCGCGGCATCGAGGTTGCGGCGCGTCCAGTCGAGATTCTCGATCGCCTGCGCCAACGCTGCCGCCATGACATCGGCACTCGCGCTTACCTGTGCCTTGCTCGTGCGCAGGCTCTCGATCGGCGCGAGCGTGGCTTCGAACCCCCTCACCATGGCGGCGCGGCATTGCGGATAGCCGTCAAACCCCAGGGCACGCGAAAATCGATTGACCGTGGCCAGCGACACGCCGACGGCATCGGCGAATTCGTCGATGCGCATGGTCGCCGCACGAAACGTGTTGTCGAGCACGAACGCCGCCATGCGCTGTTGCGCGGGCGTCAGTTCGGGCATCGCTCGCACGATGCGCTCGGTGAGCGGCAAATCGGCGGGCAACGAGTCGGCGTCCATCATGAAGGTAGGTAATCGATCGGAGTGAAAGAAAGTATATTTTCATCAACACCCCGTCAAAAGAAAAAAAATAGTTCAAATGATGCGATGGCATGACGCCGCTCGGACGAAAACCTTCCAAACCCTGTCAAAACAAGGGGGACACGTCCCCGCCATACGTAAAATGCGGGCATACTAGGGGAAACCCGAATGCACGAACTTGCCGGTCGCTTTGCGATCCGATATCAGGACAGTTGCAGTCCACGCACTACCTCGCGACGGCCATGCGTCCGTCGCGAAACGTCAGGCAGCAAATTCACCGGACAGTCGCAGGACCGCCTGGGGAGGCTTGGTCGGAGGCGAGTCGTAACGTGCGGTAAACATCGCGTAGCCAAGGGCCGGTTTCGGCCCGGTACGCTGACGAGAATTCGCCTCAAGGAGTAGGACCATGCTGAGCCCGCATGAAATTGCCACGCTGTTGCTGGCAGCCGCATCCCTTGGACCCATCGATGCCGACGCGCTCGAGCCGCCGGAACTTGCCGCGCTCGAACAGGCGCGCCTGGTACATGTCGACGTCGATGCGGGGCAAGCGAAAGTGATCGTGACCGAAGACGGTCATCGCGTATTGCGTCGTCTGGGCCTCGAGCGCCCGGTTGGCGAACGCGGCGACGCGTCGCGCATGGTGCGCAATTCGGGAGGAGCTGAAAAACATGGGAGCGGACGGCTTGCAACGAGGCCGGACATCGAATCGGCAAGCGCATCGTTCGACGCGCCGCCTCCAACCGGAACCGTCCGTGAATCGAGGCGGGCAGCGGCGCTGCCCACCGACGCGTCAGAGCGTCGCGAAAAACAGGCTTAGGCGCGCCAGCACGATCAGCAGGATCTGCATCAGCAGGAACAGCCCCAACGGCGACAAATCGAACCCGCCAACCATCGGAATGACGCGGCGGATGGGGCGCAGCAGCGGATCGAGCAGGTGTTGCAGAATCGGCATCGCGGTCGCGCGCGGGTTGACCCACGACAGCACGGCCATCAGCAGCGTGAGCCACATCACGAGGTTGGCGCCCCACTTGGCCACCAGCACCAGTGCCACCAGAAGACCACGGGGGAACACCGATACGGGTGACACGCCCACGACCGCGGTGATCAGCACCAGATAGACGATGGCGCAAAGCCAGGCGCCGACCACACACGCCCAGTCGATCCCGCCAACGCCCGGCAGAACACGGCGCAATGGCAACACGATCCAGTTCGTGAACTGAAATACCCCTTGCGAGAGCGGATTACGCGGCGGCAGACGGGTGGCCTGCATCCACACACGCAGCAGCAACAAGGCGCCGAACAGCGAGAACACGAGGTCTAGCAACAGACGGGCGATTTCGACGAGCATCTGGACTCCAACGGATAGTGCGGTCTTCCGCAAAACCGGCATTGTCGCACGCGTTTGCCAGAGTTCAATCGTGTCCTAACGCTTTGAGTGGATGTGCCTCGTCCGTCCAGGGTGAGACAAAGAAAGCCTCGACGGCGGACGCCGGGACATCGGCCAACGTGGCGTAACGCCAGCGCGGCTGCTTGTCCTTGTCGATCAGCAGTGCGCGTACGCCCTCGACGAAGTCTCCGGTAGCGAACGCATGATGGCCGAGCCCCAGCTCCATGCGAAACGCATCGGCCAGATCGAGACGGCGTCCCTTGTGCAACTGCCGATCGGTCACGCACAGGCTCAGCGGTGAGCGTTGCATGAGCATGGCCAGTGTCTCGGCGGCCCATGGCGTCTGCGCATCTTCGGCGAGCGACGCCACGATGCCGTGCACATCGAGTGCGCTGAAATGTCGGTCTAGCGTGGCGCGCACTTGCGCGAGCGGCGCGGCGTCCGCCCATGTCCGGCCCAGCGGCAGGATCGCCGCGCGCAGTTGCGCGAGCGGATCGTCGGCGTCCGACGGATCGCCCGTCAAATTGCCCGTCAAATGACTCACCCTATCGCCAGCCCGATGGACCGCGGGCCTCGCGGACCAATCGAACCGGCGGATCAACTCGCGCAGCCGCTCCGGTGCATCGCCCTGCAGCCAGACATCCGCCAGCCCGCAGTACAGAGCGTCGGCGGCGGTGACGGTCGCCCCTGACAGTCCTAAATAGCGTGCGATCGTGGGCGCGAGATGTCCAAGGAACCAGCTCGCCCCCACATCGGGGAACAACCCGATCCCCGTCTCTGGCATTGCCAGGCGCGTGCGGTCTGTCACGATGCGCAGCGCGGCCCCCTGCGCAACCCCCATGCCGCCGCCCATCACAATGCCGTCGAGCAGCGCGATATACGGTTTCGGATATCGGTGGATCAGATAGTCCAGGCGATACTCGTCGACGAAGAACGCCTGATGAGCGTCGCGGTGCTGGATGCGGCTGTCGTATAGCGCCCGGACGTCCCCGCCGGCACAGAACGCCTTCTCCCCGGCACCTTCGATCAGTACCGCACGCACCGACGGATCGAGAGCCCACGCATTGAGCTGCGTCCACATGCTGCGCACCATGCCATGGGTGATCGCATTCAAGGCGCGCGGCCGGTTCAGCGTAATGACACCGAACCCGTTGATCACGTCGAACAACACCTCGTCTTGCGCCTCGACGGCGCCGTCACGCAAATTCACTCGCCCTCCTTCCGGGTCATGCCCCGCGGCATGCGCTGCTCGCACCAACGGGGGTTGTCTCGCGAATTCGTTCGTCTCGCGCCGCTGCCGGCAACGTTGCGAGGCTCAGCCCAGCGCGCGGGCAATCACCTGGCGTTGAATTTCACTGGTGCCTTCGTAAATCTGGGTGATACGGGCGTCGCGGTAGTGACGCTCCACCGGATAGTCCTCGAGATACCCGTATCCGCCGTGGATCTGGATCGCATGCGAGCACACCCACTCGGCCAGCTCGGAAGCGTAGAGTTTGGCCTGCGACGCCTCCGACAGGCACGGCATGCCCTGCGTTCGCAGCGCCGCCGCGTGAAGAATCAGGAATCGCGCCGCATTGATGCGCGTGGTCATGTCGGCCAGCATGTTGGCGATGCTCTGGTGTTCGCGGATCGGTTTGCCGAACTGCTGACGCTCGTTCGCATATTGCAGCGCCGCCTCGAATGCCGCGCGCGCAATACCGAGCGCCTGTGCCGCAATGCCGATGCGCCCCCCTTCGAGATTCGACAATGCGATCTTCAGTCCCTGCCCCGGCTCGCCCAGCATCGCGTCGCCGCCGACTTCGCAATCGACGAGGGTGATCGGACAGGTGTCGGAGGCCCGGATGCCGAGTTTGTGTTCGGGACGCCCCACCTCGAAGCCCGGGGTGTCGGTCGGCACGATGAACGCCGAGATGCCGCGCTTGCCCGCCGCCGGGTCCGTCACCGCGAACACGATCGCCACGCCGGCCCGCTTGCCGTTCGTCACGAACTGCTTGCTGCCGTTGAGCACCCATTTGTCGCCGCGGCGCTCGGCGCGCGTACGCAAGTTGTTCGCCTCGGATCCGGCCTGGGGCTCCGTAAGGCAGAACGCACCGATCTTCCGGCCGGCGGCAAGATCAGGCAGCCAGCGCCGGCGCTGCGCATCCGTGCCGAATTTCAGGATCGGCGCGCACCCCACGGAATTGTGGACGGACATCATCGTCGCGGTCGATGCGCAGCCGACCGCGATTTCCTCCATGGCCAGCGCGTAGGCGGTGTAATCGGTGTAAGAACCGCCGTACTGCTCCGGAACCATCATGCCAAGCAGGCCGAGCTCGCCCATCTGCGCGACCATGGCGTCGGGCAGTGCACAGTCCCGGTCCCATTGCGCGGCGTTCGGCGCCAGCTGCTCGCTGGAAAACGTGCGCGCCATGTCGCGAATCATGCGTTGATCTTCGGTATAGAAATCCATGTTCCGTCTCCTGCACCATGACGTTGTCCGAATGGAGCGCCGGCGCCTTTGCAATGTCGATGGATCCAGTTTAGGGATCGCGCCGTATTGGCACCATAGCCAAAAACGGCAAATTGCATGAGCGGAATTGCCATCGGAATCGGCCGATTTCCCCCTCGGTAAAACCCTTACCGCGTCTGACACAATGATCGGGGCAAGTCGCTGTAACGCCCGTCGCCCGGTCCCCACGCGGGTTTCGGAGTGGATAAATCCCTCACCAACTCTGACCCGTTTGGACATTGCCTGTGCCGGACGCCACGCATTACGATGAATTTCGACTTTGCCCCACCCAGCCCCGATAGCGTCGCGCCCCTACTCAGACGGCGCAAGGGGCGGTCGGCGGCAGGGATTCGCCCGATGCGCGAATCCCCCGACGACCGGCTTCCGACTACAGGAGACAAACCCATGATTTCGGATTACGCCGACACGTACCGGACGTTCGACCTCGATGCCACGGTGCGCGCGGTGCTGCACGGCAATCTCGAGGCGATGAACGCCTGCGTCGAGTGCTGCGACCGCCACGCGCTGCCCGGGCGCATCGCCCTTTTCTGGGAGGGCAAGGACGGGACGAGCCAGACGTGGACGTTCCGGCAACTGCAGACACTCTCCGCACGCTTCGCCAACTTCCTGCGCGAACAGGGCGTGCAGCCGGGCGATCGCGTGAGCGGCCTGCTCCCGCGCACTCCCGAGCTGCTCGTGACGATTCTCGGCACCTGGCGCGCGGGGGCGGTGTATCAGCCGTTGTTCACGGCATTCGGCCCCAAGGCCATCGAACACCGGCTGAGCAGCGCGCAAAGCAAGCTCGTCGTCACTGACGGCGCCAACCGCGCCAAGCTCGAAGCAGTGGCCAACTGCCCGTCGGTGGCGACGGTCGGCGGCCCCCGCGGCGAGGGCGTGCGACGCGGCGACTTCAGCTTCTGGCACGAGGTCGAGCAGCACGGCGCCGACTTCGAACCCGTCATGCGCCGCGGCGACGACCCTTTCCTGATGATGTTCACCTCGGGCACCACGGGCGCGGCCAAACCGGTCATGGTGCCGCTTCGCGCCATCATCGCATTCGCCGGCTACATGCGCGACGCCGTCGATCTGCGACCGACCGACACGTTCTGGAACATCGCCGATCCGGGGTGGGCCTACGGGCTCTACTACGCCGTGACGGGGCCACTGGCGCTGGGCATCCCCACCACCTTCTACGACGGGCCGTTCACGGTCGAGAGCACCTACCGGATCATTCAGAAGCTGGGCGTCACCAACCTTGCAGGCTCGCCGACCGCCTATCGTCTGCTGATCGCCGGCGGCGACAAGGCGGCCGCCCCACTCAAGGGACAGTTGCGCGCGGTGTCGAGCGCCGGCGAGCCGCTCAACCCCGAGGTCATTCGCTGGTTCGCGCAGCATCTTGGCGTCACGATTCACGACCACTATGGCCAGACCGAACTCGGCATGGTGGTGTGCAACCATCATGCGCTGTCGCATCCCGTGCAGGCGGGCGCCGCCGGCTTCGCCTCGCCCGGCCATCGCGTGGTCGTGCTCGACGACGAGGGCCGCGAATGCGCGGTCGGCCAGCCCGGCGTGCTCGCGCTCGACAGAAAGCAGTCGCCGCTGATGTGGTTTGGCGGCTACTGGGAGCGGGAAACGCCGGCATTCGTTGGCGACTACTACCTCTCTGGCGACACCGTCGAGCGTAACGAAGACGGCAGCATCAGCTTCGTCGGGCGCAACGACGACGTGATCACATCGGCGGGCTATCGCATCGGCCCGTTCGATGTCGAGAGCGCCCTGATCGAGCACCCTGCGGTGGTCGAGACTGCCGTGGTCGGCAAACCGGACCCCGAGCGCACCGAGCTGGTCAAGGCCTTCGTGGTGCTGCACCCGCAATTCGCGCCAACGGACACCCTCGCGCGCGAGCTGCAGGAGCATGTCCGACACCGCCTGTCCACGCACGCCTATCCGCGTGAAGTCGAATTCGTCGCCGAGTTGCCCAAAACGCCGAGCGGCAAACTCCAGCGATTCATCCTGCGCAATCAGGAAATCGCCAAGGCCGCACAGGCGTCGGGCGGCACTCACTGAGTCTCAACCCGACACATCGCGGGCTTCGCGCCTCGCCGTGCCATATCACTTACAGGACTCGCAACTCATGCAAATCAAGGATCGTGTTTTTCTCGTCACCGGTGCCTCGTCGGGTTTGGGTGCGGCCACCGCCCGCATGTTTGTCGAGGCCGGCGCCAGCGTGGTGCTCGGCGACATCAACGCCGAGGCGGGCGCGAAACAGGCCGACGCGTTGGGCACTGCCGCCCGCTTCGTTGCGACCGACATCACCCGGGAGGAGGACGTGCAGCGTCTCGTCGACACGGCGAAGTCGGCCTTCGGGCAACTGAACGGGGTGGTCAACTGCGCGGGCCTCGTCACCGGCGAACGCATTCTGGGCAAGCAGGGTCCGCACCGGCTCGACAGCTTCGCGCGGATCATCAACGTCAATCTGATCGGCACATTCAACGTACTGCGAATCGCGGCCGCCGCCATGGCAGAAGGCGAGGCGGACGCCGAAGGCGAGCGCGGGGTGGTCGTCAACACGGCGTCGGTAGCAGCGTTCGACGGGCAGATCGGTCAGGCGGCGTATGCGGCGTCCAAAGGCGGCGTGGCCGCCCTCACGCTTCCCGCGGCACGCGAACTCGCGCGCGTGGGCGTGCGCGTGGTGACGATCGCACCGGGCATTTTCGAGACGCCCATGATGGCCGGCATGACGCCGGAAGTGCAGGCCGCGCTGGGCGCCTCGGTGCCCTTCCCTCCCCGGTTGGGCCGTCCGTCGGAGTACGCGGCGCTGGTGCGCCATATCGTCGAGAACACCATGCTCAACGGAGAAGTGATCCGCCTTGACGGCGCACTGCGCATGGCGCCGAAATAATTTCGCCTGAACAACCTGCGCCGCAAGCGAAATCGGACGGCGCCGATCCGTGTTTCGGATGGCGCCGGATTCGTCGACGAGGCTCGCACTGCTAGAATCCTTGCGTCCTCCCGCTACGACGTTCCGTTTCGCGACGCATGGAAAAAGGCAGCATCTCGATACATTTCGTTATCAACGCATTGGCGCACGTCGAACGGCTCGGCGGCGATCCGGCGGCACTGTTGCGTGCCGCCGACATCGCGCCGTCGTTGCTCACCCATCCCCAGGGCCGCGTGTCGGCCGACCGCTATGCACACTTGTGGCGACTGATCAGCCTCGCACTCGACGACGAATTCTTCGGGCAGGATTCGCGCCGCATGAAAGTCGGCAGTTTTGCGATGCTGTGTTACAGCGTTGTCGCGTGCCATACGCTGGAGCAGGCGTTGCAGCGTGCTTGCCGTTTCATGGGCCTGCTGCTCGACGATCTCGAAATGCGACTCGTGCAGGACGGCGATCTGGCGCGGCTCGAAGTGCATGAGCGCGCGGATGCGCGGGCGCCGAGGATCTTCGGTCATGAAACCCTGCTGATTCTGTTCTACGCGTTGACCTGCTGGCTGATCGCCCGCCGTGTGCCGTTGAGCACCGCCTACTTTGCCTATCCGGAGACCGTGTACAGCGACGAATACCGGACGATGTACTCGCCGCGGCTGGTCTTCAACGCGTCGCACACGGCCATCGAATTCGACGCGACGTGCCTCGCGTTGCCGGTGGTACAGAACGAAATCTCGGTGAAGGACTTTCTGCGCGCCGCGCCGGGCAATATCATCCTCAAGTACAAGAATACGAAGGGAATGGTGGCTCGGGTGCGGCGACGGCTGAAGGCGATGCCGACAGACAGTTGGCCGGCATTCGAAGCGTTGGCAGGCGAATTCCACACCACCGCCTCGACGTTGCGGCGTCGACTGGAAGAGGAAGGCCAGTCGTATCAGTCGATCAAGGATCAATTGCGTCGCGATCTCGCGATCCACGCGCTGTGCCACACGTCCAAGCCGATGATGGAGATCGCGCTGTCGTTGGGTTTTGCCGATCCGAGCGCTTTTTTTCGCGCGTTTCGAAAGTGGACGGGGGCTCGGCCCGGCGATTACCGACGCCAGGCCGTGGAGGCCTGACGCGGGGCGCGACCGCCCCCCACTCCGACCTGACCTGACCGACGCCGGTCATCCCGCCCCCACCGCGCCGGGCTGCAGCCGCTTGGCGAACCCGACTTCAGACGGTACTTGCCTTGGCTTGCGCCGGGTTGTCCTGTGCGTCGTCATCGAGTTCGATGCGTTTGACTTCGCCGAGCAGAAGCAGATAGCAAAGCACGCCCGCAATCGCGAACAGGCTGATGAGGCCCAGTGCCCAACCGAACGATCCGGTGGCCTTGACGATGAACCCAATGGCGATCGGCGTAACGATGCCCGAGAGATTGCCCGCGAAGTTCACGGCCCCGCCAGTGATTCCGACCATGCCCTTAGGAGCGATGTCGGCAACGAGCGACCACGATGCCGAAGCCACGCCTTGCGCGAAGAACGCGAACGACATGATCGCGATGACGAGCCAGTTGGCGTCCGTGAGCACGGTGAGCGACATCGTTGGCACCAGCAACAGTCCGGTCACGATCGGCGTCTTGCGCGCCGTCCCCACGGCCACCCCGCGACGCAGCAACCAGTCCGAGAGCAGACCGCCGCAGACCACGCCGATCGACGCCGCGACGAACGGCACCGACGTCACGCCCCCAGCCTTGAGCACCGTCATGTGACGTTCCGTGATCAGATAGGTCGGAAACCAGGTCAGGAAGAAGTACAGCGATGACAACGACGCGAACTTGCCCACGCAGATCGCAATGATCTGGCGGTTGCGGAACAGCACCAGCAGCTTGCGCCAAGGGAACTTCTGCGGCGCCGCGCGCGCCTCGGAGCGCGATTCGACGAGCGCGCCGCCACTGCGGATGTGCGCGAGTTCGGCAGCATTCACCCAGGAGCACTTGTCGGGATCACGATAGCCCACGAACCAGACACCGGCCCAGACGATACCCATCAATCCGGTGGCGTAGAAGATCTCACGCCAGCCCCACGTATGCGCGATCCAGAACAGCAGCGGGGTGAGCGCCGCCATGCCGATGTACTGGCCGACAAGATAAATGCTCGTCGCCACGCCGCGCTCGCGCTGCGCAAACCAGATCGACACCACGCGGTTGTTCACCGGGAACGTCGGCGCTTCGGCAACGCCCACGCCGAGGCGCATGCCGAAGAGCGTGGCGAAACGCGACGTGAACCCCTGCAGGAACGTCAACACCGACCAGCTCAGGATGGCAATTCCGTAGATGGCGCGCGTACCGAACCGGTCGATGACCCAGCCGCCGGGAATGTTGGCAATGACATACGTCCACGCATACGCCGAGAAAATGAAGCCGAGCTCCACGGGGCCCAGACCGAACTCCTGTTTGAGCATCGGTGCAGCCACGGAAAGATTGGCCCGGTCGACGTAGTTGATGACCGTGCCGACAAAAACCAGAAAGAGCATCCAGTAGCGCACACGCGACGGACGTTGCGAGGATGATGGGGTCGGAGAAACTGACATGATGAGTCTCGTTGAATCAGGCAATGCGCGCGGGGTCGAACCCCGCCGCGGGAAAACCTGCGGTCGCCCACGCCGGACGACGTGGCGACTTAGAAGCTGTGATACATGCCCAGACGCAGCAATACCTGATCGTGATTGCTCGATGCGCCGATCGGATACGACGCGGCGTGGTTGTTGCCCGCTGCGGCGATATACGTCACTTGCGCCTGCAACTGGGTGCGCTTCGAGAACGAGTACAGATCGCCCGCTTCCATCTGGTTGTAGTGCGTGTGGTTGAACGACGAATACGAATAGCCCAGTGTGAGCGCATTCGCTTCCGTCACACGGTACTCGGTGCCTACATCGTAATTGAACATGTTGCCCGAGCCGCCCGGGGCGCGAACCTCGCTGCGCGTGTAGAGCGCGTGTACATTCCAACGCGAAGAGATACGGTACGAGGCACCGATGCCCGTATTGTTCACGGCGTCGGACTTGAAGACATTCGTCGCCGACAGCCCTGACTGGCCGAAGATCGACGAGATGCCCAGACGCGACGAGAAATCGAAGGTCCGCTTATTGATGCTCACGTAGGTCGCCGCCACGGACAGCGGTCCATTGTCATACTTCAGGTACGCACCCATCGTGCGACCCAGCGCGTTGCCGCCGGCAAAGCCGTACATCAGCCCACCGGTCAAACCGTGGAAGCTCGCGCTGTTCCACTTCACCGCATTATCGATCTGCGACGAATTGGCCAGATTGTCCAGGTTTCCTGGATGGTAAGCGTACAGATTGTGTTGCCAGAAGCCGTTCGAATAGCGAATCGAGACATCCTGCATGAAATCGGTTTGATGGCCGATCGACACCGTCCCGAACCGGTCGCTCGACAGACCGACCCATGCCTGACGATTCCATAGCACACCGCTGTTGATCAGCGCGCCAGTGCTCGTGTTGAAGCCTTGCTCCAGTTGGAACACCGCTGCCAGTCCACCGCCGAGATCTTCCCGCCCCTTCAGACCGAAACGATCCGGTTGTCCGATACCGGCATCCGTCTTGAACAAGCGACCGCCGCCCTGATTGCTCACGTACGTGAGGCCATCGTCGACCGTTCCGTAAATCTGCAACGAATTGCCCGCGGCGTGTGCCGTGCCAAAGCATGCCAAAACGCAGGCCATGCCAATACTGTGTCTCTTCACCTTCGACTCCTGTTGAGCTTCCTGACGCGTCGGGGCCGGCTGCGCCCCCGTTGGGCCGAAACTGCCGACGTCCTCGACGTTTCGTCTAACGCGTCATTTTGTCTTACCTATGAAACAATGGTTAATAGGTGAGACAATTATGTCGAAGAGGATTTCGCGAGACAAGCAGAAAATTAGTGGAAGGTCGTTGATGTTGCGCAAATGCTGATGACAAAACTTGCGCCCGCTCGTGAAAACGAACTGCGTTGAAATTGAGTTGCGCCGGCGGTGGGGCAGGTCAGGTGCTCGCTTGAAATCCCCCACGAGATGGGGCGATCGCGTCGCAGGCCATGCCTGAATGCGTACCAGAAAAGCAGCGAGCGCGACAGGACGAAGACGCCGATACATCGTCGGGATACGCCCAGGACGCCGGATGACGAATGCATCGGGGTCCGACGGGCCGAGGCCAGGGACATCTTATGGGCACCGGTGGGAGTCATCGATCCACTCAGGCATCGGCACGTGAAGCGCTTGGGAGGGAGGTCGACACCCATTTTGCCGGGGCAGCAGACCCAAAGGGCATGAGCGCGGAGTCAACGGTTCGGGAATGGGCGTGCCCGGGGGTGGAACCGCAGCGAAGCAAGAGGGTGCGATAGGACGCGATAGGCACCGCCGTATAGCACGCCTCCACGAAGCGCAAAGCACAGAGCACGGGAGGCCGCCGCGCAAGGCCAAGCGCCCCCGCCTACCGGCGTGCGATGCCGCGGTGGATTGGCGCGAGACGACGCGCCAGCCGATCGGGCAGCCGACGCTACTTCGCGCTCGAGCGCAAGGCCTCTGCTCCGTGGCCCCGGTAATTGAGCTTGTGAGAAAGTTCGTCGGCCGCCGAGACGACCTTCTCGACGATCCCGCTCTCCAACAGATCCGCTTCCACACGGGCCTGGGGAATCGTCACGCTGATCACCGCGCTGATCTGGCCGCGGTGATTGCGCACGGGGGCGGCGATCGTCGAAATATTCTGCTCGAAGAACGCCTGGCTCATGCTGTAGCCGCGAGCGACATCTTCCTGCACTACGCGGTAAAGCGCTTCGACCGTCGTCGGGGTATGTGCTGTGTAGGCCTCGAGCTTGCGCTCCGGGTAGAGTTGCTTGAGGGACGCCAGCGAATAATCCCCGAGCAGAATGTGCCCAACGGCCGTCGCGTGCGCGGGCAGACGCGTGCCCACGCGCACCGTGCCGAACACCAGCTCGCGGCTGGCCGCCTTCGCCACGAACACCGCATCGCGCTGGTCCAGAATCAGGATGTGGCTCGAGAAGCCCGTCGCGTCGCGCAGCTTCTCGATAACCGGCGTGCCGAGATCCGTCAGCTCCAGCGAATTCAGATACTCGAAACCCAGCCGGAGCACAGCCACCCCCAGCCGGTAATGACGGTCGTCGCCCGCCTTCTCGATGAAACCCTCCGCTTCGAGCGTCTGCAACAGCCGGAAAACCGTCGAGCGGGGAATGTCCAGACGCCGCGCGAGATCCGCGCCGGCGAGCACCGGCTCACGCGCCGAAAACGTCATCAGAATGCGCAGGCCTCGCTCGAGGCCCGGTACGGAATATTTATTATCGCTGTCGTTGCTCATGCCGTTTGCGCACAGTGGCGCCGACCGGCGTGCGGGCGAGTCCGCGCGACCGATAGACGATATCCATGGGAGGCGCACATTATAGGCTACGGTCTCGTCGCCCGACCATGACGGTGACGCAAGCGGTCGCCGGGCCACTTTCTCACCCGGCGATAACCGGTTGCGCCCTTCGTGTGCCGGGTTGCGCCCGTTCGCGCGACACGGTGCCCAAGATGGGCGCAGACGGGCACCCATCTTGGGCGAGTCGCCCTCTGCGAGGGGCATGCACCGCAATGGGGGTAATTCCGAAGCGCGTCGACTTCCGCTTTTTGTCATCATTGCGGCTGCAAGCTTGACAAGCTGGCGCAAGTGGAGCGAGACATCATGGCCGGAGCCGAGAAAAACAAACGATCCGGACTGGCCAAACCGCCGTATCCCTTTTCTCCTGACGCTTTTGCGATTGCCTATCCCAATAGCCGCCCAGGAGCTGCGCCCACCTGCCAAGTGGGCGTTTTTTTGCTGGCCAAACGCTCCCTTCGCAGTGTGGTTCGACCCGCCCTCGGCGTTCTTCACGAGAGAACCCGATGCCCTGGCATGCTTGTTGCTTGTATTTCCAGCATCGGGGAACGACGCCGCCTTGGCCGAGGTTTCACAGAGAAGCACGCACCGGATAGCACGGGTGCCGCGCAATCGTGAAGCCCGGACTCGCCCCCTGCGGCGCCTCCGTTTGTTTTGGGTCGAGGTGTTATGTTTACTGAACTGAGCGACGTTGAATGGCACGCCCTGCGTGATCTGATTTGCGACCGACCGGTCCGTACGGAACGACGCGGGCGCCCTCAAGTCGAGCAGCGCACGCTGACCAATGCTGTCTTGTGGGTGCTGTTCACTGGCGAGAGCTGGTCCAAACTGCCCATGCAGTATCCTTCCGTTCCGACTTGCCGCCGCAAGCTGAACGAATGGCGCGAGTCGGGCATGCTCGATACGATTCTGAAACGCCTGCAACAGTCGGGCCGCGACATCAGCGCCTGCGCAGGTCAGGTCAGCAAGCCGGCGCGCAGCACGCCGTGTGGCGACACCGATCGCCTGCGTGGTGTGTTCTGGACGAACCCGGCGTCCTGGAAGCCCCCGGTCGCCGTGCGCTGAACGAGGCGCGCATGGCGCCAGTGCCGCTTCGGCACCCGCCATCATAAGGTTCTCCCACCTCAGGCATGCCGCGCCACGCTCGCGGCACCGTGGTTCGAGACCGACGGGGTTGGTCAGGGCGTCGACATGTACTGGACGCGACCGGCAGCGGTGCCTGTCGCCTCCTGCGCCAGCGCGGCTTCGACGCCGCGCCGTCCCTACGCCGAATTTGTGCGGAATCCGTGCGCTGACCGGCGTAAAGTCGCCGTGGCTGGCGTTATTACAGCGTCAGAGCAAGGCGCGCACCGCCTTGGCGATCGCCAGCGATGCCGTCAATCCCGGGGATTCGATGCCGAACAGATTGACGAGCCCGGCAACGCCGTGCACTTCGGGCCCATCGATACGGAAGTCCGCAGCCGGCTCTCCCGACCCGCTGATCTTCGGCCGAATGCCCGCGTAGCCTGGCTGCAGCGTGTTGTCTGCCAGCCCAGGCCAATAGCGGCGCACTGCCGCGTAAAATCCATCGCCTTCCGACGGATCGACCGTGTAGTCGATCTCGCTCACCCATTCCACGTTGGGACCGAAACGCGCTTGTCCGGCGAGGTCCAGCGTGAGATGCACGCCCAGTCCTCCGGGCTCCGGAACCGGGTAGATCAGGTGCGTGAACGGTGCACGCTGTGCGCACGAGAAATAGCTGCCCTTGGCGAAGTAGCGCTGCGGGATATGCTCGGGCGCCAGTCCGTCGAACGTGCGCGCAATGTCGACCGCGAACAGCCCGGCACTGTTGACCACCGTGTCGGCGAGCAGCGTCGAGCGCGTGCCGCCGGTCTCGACGTCCAGCTCGATGCCATGAGTACCTTGGACGCCGTGGATGCCTCCCACGCGCGCGCCGACCACACGCGCGTCGAACGCGAGCATCGCGCCGGCGTTCTCCGCATCGCCCTGCAAGGCAAGCATGAGACCGTGACTGTCCACGATGCCCGTGGACGGCGACAATAACGCCCCGAACGTGCGCAATGCCGGCTCGCGGCACGACACCTCGTCGGCAGTAAGCCACTGAAGGTCGTCGACGCCGCAGGCTCGCGCGTTCGCCGCAATCGCTTCGAGTTCGCCCACCTGGCGATCGGTGGTCGCGACGATCAACTTGCCGCAGCGACGATGCTCCACGCCGTGCGAAGCGCAAAATTCGTAGAGCCGATGCTTCCCCTCGACGCACAGCGTTGCCTTGCGCGAGCCGGGCGGATAGTAGATGCCACCATGTATCACTTCGCTGTTGCGCGAACTCGTGCCGGTACCGATCGCTCGCTCGGCCTCGAGAATGACCACCTCACGACCCGCCATCGCCATTTCCCGCGCGACGGCCAATCCCACCACGCCCGCGCCGATCACGACGCAATCGACCTTGTCCATTGCTCTTCCCTGATTCCCTTTCGATACCCCGGCAATGCCCCGGCGCTTCCGATTCGCATGAAGACGCTCCGACGTGACCGCCACGCCTCCTCATGCGGATCGGTTGCGGGGCCGGCTCCGGCTCGGATGCTCATGCCAAGGCCAGCCCCGCAACGTCACGACTTCACTGCCCTCGCCGGCTTACAGGGCGCCCGTGAGCTCCGGCACCACCGTGAACAGGTCTCCCACCAGGCCGTAGTCCGCCACCGAGAAAATCGGCGCCTCCGGATCCTTGTTGATCGCCACGATCACCTTCGAATCCTTCATCCCCGCCAAATGCTGGATCGCACCCGAGATACCCACCGCGACGTAGAGTTGCGGCGCCACGATCTTGCCCGTCTGGCCCACCTGGTAGTCGTTCGGCACGTAACCCGCGTCCACCGCCGCGCGCGACGCGCCCAGCGCCGCACCCAGCTTGTCCGCCAGCGGCTCCAGCACTTTCGTGTAGTTCTCGCCACTGCCCAGCCCACGGCCGCCCGAGACGATGATCTTCGCGCTCGTGAGCTCCGGACGGTCCAGCTTCGTCACTTCCCGCCCCACGAACTGCGA
>NZ_CABPSD010000014.1:0-114283 GCF_902459575.1 Pandoraea morbifera | reverse complement strand
TCTCGTCTTCCATCTTCATGCTCATGTGTTTGTCCTCGAAGGTTAACACCTGAGCAGGTTTTCAGTGGGTCATTACAGAAGTGCCGACGAGAGTGTCTGCCCGGTTGAGACCGCCTTGTACAGATAGGGGCTTGAAGCGTCGAACTCCTTTTCGAGCATCATCGACGAGTGTGTGCGTGTGCCGGTGATTTGGCCGCTGCGTTCGTCGACCGGAAGGTTCACTCCGTGACTAAAGCCAATGATCTCGATGCTGCCTTCGCGCGTTGCCACAGTCGAAGAGCCTTTGATGGGCATGCCGCCATCATCTTTGAGCCACAGGTACGCCGGTATTGCCATACTTCACGCCTCCACCTGAATACGCGCTCATCACGCGGGGAGCGTATTGATAGCTTGATCGGATACTTGTCGGCAATAAGCTTTGTCCCAAATGATGGTGGAGCATCGATTGCCGGGGGGCGGCCGTGTTCGCTACGGCTACAGACTGACCGCATCACTAGACGCAGCAGGACGTTTTTGGTCGTGCCAAATTTTCCAGGTCAGCCCTTTGAGTTCCCACTGGCTCCCGCGCTCCCAAAGTGCCGCAAGAGACGATTCAGTAACCGGCAGGGGCAGGGCATCACAAAAATACGTCAGGCGTTACCGCCGCACGGATCAGTCGGATGCACCGGAACGCCACACCGAAACAATCACCCCCCAAACCTACTAATCAGCGCGACTGCCGCTTATAACCGTCGCCGCCGATGCGAGCCCGGTCGACCGCTGCGATTCGGTTGCGTCCCTGGTCCTTAGCCTGGTAGAGCTGCGCATCGGCCAGATTGATGAACGCGGTGACGTCAATGTCTCCCGTCGGCACGACGGTGGCTACCCCGAAGCTTGCCGTGACTCGCTGACCGTGCGGGGAGCGTAGATGAGCGATGGCTTCCTCCGCGATCAGCGCGCGGCAACGCTCCGCGACACGCACCGCGTCATCGGCGTTCGTATCTGCAAGCACCAGCATGAATTCTTCCCCGCCGAATCTGCCAAGGAACGCATTCGGCCCAACTGCCGCTTCGAGCACGCGCGCAAGGCGCTTCAGACATTCGTCGCCTTGGAGGTGACCGTAATAGTCGTTGTACGACTTGAAGAAATCGATGTCGACCATCACGAGCGAAAGTGGCTTTCCCGATGCCGCCGCGTTCGCCCATTCACGGGCGATGATCGTGTCGAACATGCGGCGATTGCCGACCCCGGTCAAACTGTCTGACAACGAGAGCCGTTCGAGTTCGCGCTGGAGTTCCGCGAGCCGTGCCTCGGTGCGCTTGCGCTCACTGATGTCGAACATGAAGCCGATCAGCGCCTCAACGTCACCGTTCTCCTTGCGCACGACGTGGACAACGTCGCGAATCCACACATACCCGCCGTCCGCAGTCAGCGCGCGATAGTCCGCCTCATGATCGGCGCCCGCTTGCGACTGCGCGACGCAAAATTCCACAACCGCATCACGGTCCTCCGGATGCATCCGCGAGGCCCAGTCCTCGACCGTTTTCCACGTCGACGGCGCGTAGCCAAGCAGTGCTTCAATCTGCGGGCCGATATAGGTGAACTGCATTGTCGCCCAGTCGATCTTCCAGGGGATCGCCCGGGTGGATTCGAGCAACGTGCGATAAACCGTGGGGTTATCCTCGCCGGGCTGGCGGCCGGACGATGCCAGGCTGTCCTCGTGGCGCAGGAACGCGGCTTGAAGCGAATTGGGAGCTAAATCCTTTTCCTCGTGGCTCATCGTGATCTTCCAATACCCTGTAAACCCATTATCGGCAGGTGTAGCGGCGCCTTGAGCGCAGTGCGAAGATCGATCGCCTGGAGCCCAGCAAGCCGTCGGGTGCCAACCACCGAACGTTTCCAATCGTTGCCGAGGTCGAGGCTAGTCACGGCATTCCACGCGGGAGGATGTCCCGTGACGGAAAACGCAAATTTCAATTCGGATAGTTTATTCGACGCGGGATATCAAGCGTTCGGCCCAAATTACCTGAACGCATGGCGTACGAGGAGGCCCGCGCATCGATCAAATGCCATCAAAAATCCTCGTCCTTTCCGCGGACATGATGCAAGTCCGTTTTCGCGGACTATTACACTCTTCTACAATTCAAATCGTCGACGTTTAACCGCCCCTTCCTCGCCTCAGTTAAGCTTAGGCCGTGAATTACCCGCAAGTGGGCGCGTCTGGGAAGCCGATTGAAGAAACGCCTTGCCTGGCCGCAGCTAGCCCGCCGAACCCGAATATAAAAACATGCAGCGTTTGGAGACTCGAACGTGCGGTATCAGCGTTTAGATTTGAACTTACTGGTAGCCTTGGACGCGTTATTGGAGGAGCGAAATATCACGCGTGCGGCGGAACGGCTGAGTCTTAGCCAATCCGCGCTGAGCGGCATGCTGTCGCGGCTGCGAGAGTATTTCGACGACAAGTTGCTTACGCCGGTCGGCCGATCGATGATGCTGACGCCGCTCGCCCAGGAACTGGTCGAACCGGTGCGCAATGTCCTGCTGCATGCGCGAACGGTGGCATCCATCACGCCCGCCTTCGCGCCGTTGACGGCTCGACGGCATTTCCGCATCGCCACGTCGGACTATGTGGTGCACGTATTGCTTCGGCACGTGATACAGGAAATCGAGTTGAGCGCGCCGAACATCACGCTGGAGTTCATGCCGCAGGTGGAAGATTCGGCCGAGAAGCTGCGCCGTGGAGACTACGACTTCCTGATCATCCCTGAGCCCTTCATCGCAGACGATCAGCCGTTCGTGCCGCTGTTCGAGGACGAGTACGTGTGCGTCATCGCAAAGGACAACCCGATCGTCGATGCCGAGTTCGATCTGGCCTGCTACGAGCAGTTGGGCCACGTGTCCGTGTTGCTCGGCTGGCCACGCACGCCGACTTTCGAGAGCCGTTTTCTCGACGACCGGGGCATCCGTCGCAACGTGCGCGTGCAGGCGTCGGACTTCCTGAGCGCCGCGTCGGTGGTGGTCGGCACGCGCATGGTCGCGACGATGCACGCCCGGCTCGCGCACCTTGCCGCGAAGCACCTGCCACTGCGCATCGTGCCGGTGCCGCTGCCCGTGCCGCACGTGCGCGAATGCCTGCAGTGGCATCACTACCTCGATGCCGATCCCTGCCATCGCTGGCTGCGCAACGTGATTTCCGACGTGGCGGCAAAGTTGCCGGCGTCGGGAGCGTGAGCGGCGTGGCACACCGTGCCACGCCCACCCGATGCGCGTCGCGAGTCCTTAGAAACGCTGCAAGTCCTTCGCCACGGTGACCGGACCGTCATACGTGGGTGCAATGCCGTTCGTGTAGCCGCTCAGATCCGTCTCGCCGTCGCTACCGGGCGCGAGATGCGTCAGCACCACGGACTTCACCTTGGCCGCCGCCGCGAGCTTGCCGATTTCAACCGGCGTCAGGTGATCCTCTTCCATGTGCCGGATCATCGACGACAAACGATCGCGCGGGAGGATCGACGGCGGCGCCTGCAGCAACGTGGCACGAATGGCGGGAAGGTCGATAACTTCGCTGATCAGCACATCGGCCCCTTGTGCCAACTGCTCCACATGCCGTGACGGACCCGTGTCGCCGGTGTACACGAACGTACGTCCCTTCGTCTCGACACGGAAGGAATACGACCGCGCCTTGCGCGCTTGCGTCGAGCCCGGCGCGAAGTGATAGTGCGTGTTGGTGACCGCGAGCACCCGGATGTTGTCGTCCTTGTAGATCTCCGTCGGCGTGTCCATGTCCAGCGCGATATCCTTCGGCGCGACCGTCTGCCGAATCGGCTTCTTGCCTTTGTCGCCCGCGCCGATCGGTGCCAGCTCCACCGCACGCATGGCTTCGCTCAGATGGTCGACCATGGCTTCGGTGCCGGGCGGTCCAATCACCGGCATCGGCGTGTACTGGTTGAACATCCAGCGGCTCGCCATCACCTGGCCGAGATCGGCGTCGTGGTCGATATGGTGATGCGAGATGAAGATGGCGCGCACCTTGGCCATCGGAAGGTGAGCGCCAACCATCTGACGCTCCACGCCCGAGCCGACGTCGAACAGATACACGGCGTCACCGACGACCAGCGCATTGGCGGGCTCCGAGCGCTCGCGCCGGATCAGCGGGCCTCCGCCGGTACCAAGTGTGATCCATTGCGCAGTGGCGTCAACCACGGCCGCGGGCCCGGCGGCGCCAGGTGTTGCGTCGGGCGCGGCGAGGGCTGTGCCGGCGAGTAGTGCCAGACAGGCACCGAGGGTACGAACGAGGGCGGTCATGCGGGTGTCCTTGCGAATCGATATCAGAAGCGGTCGAGGTCGTGGGCCACGGCGACGGGGCCGTCGAAGGTTTCCTTCGCGCCGTTGATCAGCGTGTCGCGCGAGCCATCGGTGGACCCGGCGATGGCCAGATGCGTGAACACCAACTGTTTTGCGTTGGCCTTCGTGGCAAGTGCGCCGGCTTCACGAGGCGTAAGATGCTGCGTCTTGAGATGCTCGATCAGGTGCTCGCGGGCGTCCGGCGACATCCGTCCCATGGCCTGCGCAATGCCGGCAATGGTCGGCTCGATGTCGATGACCTCGCTGACCAGTACATCGACGCCCTGCTCCAGACGAGCGACGGCGTCGCTCGGGCCGGTGTCGCCCGTATAGCCGATCGCGCGGCCCTTGTAGTCGAAGCGCAGCGACAGCGACTGGGTGCCGTTCTCGAGCGGGTGCCCCGGCGTGACGTCGAAGTGCGAATTGCGCACGGCGCGCAGGCGTACGCCCTGCACGTCGATGTCGGCGCCGTCACGCAGCGTGACGACGTCGACCATCGTCGCCGGGTCGCCGTGCCCGGCCTGCTTGCCATCGATCGCGGCAACGGGTTTCAACGAGGCGACGAGGCCCGCGACGACTGCATCAGTGCCCGGTGGGCCGTAGATCGTCAGCTTGCGTTTGGCGTTCTGCATCCAGCGCAGACCGAGCAACCCTTGCAGACCGCCGATGTGATCCATGTGCAAGTGACTGATGACGACGGTGTCGATCTGCGCCGCACGCAGATGCAGGGCCGCGAGGCGCTCCAGCGCGCCGTCGCCGCAATCGATCAGCCACGGACGACCGTCCACGCTCAACAGGTTGGCGGGCTGCGAGCGCTCCGCATACAGCACGGGGCCGGCGGCCGTGCCAAGCGTGGTCCAAGTCAGTGCGGCGGAAGCATCGGCGGCGCACGCCGGCATGGCGGCGAGAACCGAGAGTGCGACGGCGCCGGCCGCCGTTGCGCTGTGCAGTCGACGCCATGCGGCGCCGGTGAATCCCTTCATGTCTTGTCTCCTTCGGATACTGTGTTGTTCAGAATGCATGCTTGATGCCGACAGTCACGGCCGTCTGGCTGGCGGTGCTCGACGCCTGACTGAAGAGCAGGGCGGCTTTTTGCCCCGCGCCCGTGACGCGCTGGAATTCGCCGTCCAGATACAGCGTGGTGCGCTTGGACAGCATGTAGTGGGTGCTCAGGTTGAAAATGTGCCAGCGTCCACCCACGCCGACCGAGTACGAATACGCGCCGCCCACGCTCCATGCGGGACTGAGATGATAGACGGCCCCCACCTCGCCCGTACCCAGCTTTTCGACGGCTTCGTGCGCCTGCATGCGGGTGTAAGCGTAGATGCCGATCAGGTCGAGGTCGCCGAGGCGGTAGCTCACGTCGCTCACGACACTGGTGAGATTCTGCAGCGCGATGCCGCTCGCAATGCTGCTCGCCGTGCTCTGGCCGAACGCGTATGGCAGGCCGATCGCGCCTGGGTTGATGGTAGTGCCGTTGATGTTCTGCATCGTGACCATCGCCTGCAGCGGACCGTTGGCGTATGCGGCCTTGAAGCCATAGGCGCGACCACTGTTGGTCACCGGCGTGGTTTTCGAACCGAAGGCATACATCGCACCGAACTGGGCACCACCCCAGACCGGGGTTTCGTACATGACGCCATTGTTCAGGTATGACTGGACGATCTGGTCCCAGTTGCCCGGGTGGAAGCCAAAGATGCCGCCGTGCGCGGCGACGTACTGGGCCATTTCCACGTTGAACTCGCGCAGCCGGCCGATCTGCAACGTGCCGAGGGTGCGGTCCTGGAGGCCGACCAACGCCTGCTTGTTGAACATCTGGCTTGCCTCGACCGACATGCCGTTGTTCATCTTGAACGCGGTCTCCAGGCGGAAGATGGCGGCCAGCCCGCCACCGAGATCCTCGCGCCCGACCATGCCGATCGTCGTCGGGAAGTCGACGCCGTTCGATTGCGACCAGTTCGACTTGCCGCCCTGGTTGCTGAAGTACGTCACGCCGGCGTCGAGTATGCCGTAGATGGTGACGCCCGACTGGGCGTGTGCGCTGGCGCAGGTGCCGAGCGCCGTCGCGGCGCACGCCGCAATCAGGGCGGCGCGCTTCATGCGCAGGCCAGGCGCCTGTGCGCGCGTGCGCCACGGCAATGCGTGGGTTGCGGCGTCGGTGACGCGGGGGTGTTGCGAATGTCGATGCGGATGCAGCATGTTGTCTCCAATGTCTTCGTTATGGCTTTTGCTCTTGGCGGGTGGGCCCGCTGCGAATGAATCGGACGACCGTGCTCCGTAGTGCCGGTCTCGATGTCTCCTCCCGGTGCGTCTGTCCGCGACGCGCGAGGTTAACGCATGTGTTGCAGAATCAGCTCCGCCACGGTGTCGTCTACGGTGTTGACCGCCTCGACCTGCGACAGATGGTTGTGATGGGCGATGCACTTGATCTGTGGCGCGAAGCCGTGATCGCACACCAGGCGCGCAAACAGTTCTCCGGCCTGCACCTGCATCTGCGGCGGATCAAGTTCGGCATAGGTGACGAGCAACGGGAATGGCTCGGCATCCACGAGGCGTACGGTCGACATGGCCCGCATGCGTGACGCGTCGGTACCGAAGTAGGCGTCGTTGCGCGGGTCCGGCGTCGGCACACCGAACTGTTCGCGACACCGTCGCTCCAGTTCGACGTTGTAGACGCCCGAGACGAGCGCGACCGATGCCGGCGACGGCAACGCGTCGCTGTGCATCGCATGGATCAGCGTGGCCGCAGCCACATGTGCCGCGCCGGCCGATTCGCCGCCGAGCGAGATACGGGCGGGATCGACGCCGAGCACGTCCGCATTGGCACGCACCCACGCCCACACGGCGGCGACATCGAGTGCACCCGCGGGCCAGGTGGCCTTCGGCCCGAGGCGGTAGTTGGGCAGAATGGCGACCACGTCGCGTCGCGCGAAATACCAGCCGAAATTGGCACGATCGCGCTTGTCGCCGCGAATGAAGCCGCCGCCGTGCAGGAAGATCAGCGCAGCGCGCTTCGTGCCGCTGACCGCCGACGGCGAGTAAACGTCCAGCCGATGTCGCTCGTCGGTGCCATAGGCCACGTCGCGTTGCACGTCGACGCCACTCGTCTCCTGCTGCTCGGCATAAGGGGCATACCATGCCTTCACGCGCGGCGGATCGATCACGGCACCCAGTTCGCGGATGCGCGTGTCGAGCAACAGGCGATCGGTCTCGAAAATGCGGGATGGGGTCGGCATGGCGGCCCTCACGCAGCGACGGCGGGCGAGAACCCTGCCGGCGTTTTGTGGAAGCGACCGTCCTTCATGATGCCGAGCAGGCGTTGCTTGTCCTGCAGCAGCGTCACGTCCTGGCACGGGTCGCCATCCACGATCAGCAGGTCGGCCAGATAGCCCGTCGCGATGCGGCCGAGCTCATGGCCCATGCCCATCAGTTCGCCGCCCAGCGCGGTGGCCGCATGCAGCGCCTGCGCCGGTGTGTACCCGAACCATTCGACGAACAGTGCGAGATCGCGCGCATTGCGTCCGTTCGGGTTGAACGGAAAGCCGTAATCCCCGCCGGGCAGAATGCGCACGCCGCGCGCCCGCAGGGCCGGAATCAGTTTTTGTTGGCGCGCTTTCACCTCGGCGGCGCTGCGCTTCATGTGGCTCATGTCGAAGTGCGGCGGCGGGTTGGCGTCGAGCGTCGCCTGAATGATGCCGATGGCCGGTGCCACGAAGATGTCGTCGCGCGCGGCGGCGAGCATGTCGAGCGCTTCGTCGTCGGCATAGGTGCAGTGATACAGCACGCGGAAGCCATTGCGCAGCGCCATCTTCACCGCGTCGGCGGCCTGCGCGTGCGCGGCCAGCCACACGCCGTGCTCGCGCGCCGCGTCGCCGGCGGCCTTGGCCTCGTCCTCCGTGTAGAGCAGCAGTTGAGAGGCGCCGGGTTGCAGCGCGTCTTCGCCGGACAGCAGGAACTTGACCGAGCGTGCGCCCATCTCGGCGCAGCCTCGAACGAAGGCGCGCACTGCCTCCGGACCCTTGCCATGCTCGTCGACTTCACCGGGGCTGAGCTCCTTCTCGTCTTCGGCCACGGGCGGGGTGCGCTCGATCGACGAGGCCACCAGACGTGGCCCGGGCATGCCCCCCGTGTTGATCTGGTCCGCCAGCGCGACTTCCACGCGCTTGTTGAGCGCCCCGGCCGAGTAGGCGCTGGTGAAGCCGTGATCGAGCAGGATGCGTGCATTGCGCGCCGTGGTCAGCACGAGCTCCTCGACGGGCAGCGACATGCCCGGCACGAAGCGCTCGACCGAGCTGGGCCACGACAGGTGCGCATGCGCCTCGACCAGGCCCGGCATCAGCGTGGCGCCGCCGCACGCATGAACGACGTCGCCGGGACGCGTGACCGACGGCGCGCCGGCCGGGGCCACGGCCGTAATGCGGTTGCCCTCGACGCGCACCTGCGCCGGGAAGGGCAGGTTGGCGCTGCCATCGAATACGCGGACATCTTCAAAGACCATTCCAGACATGTGCGGTTACCTCGTGGTGTGCAGAAGCCCGGCACGCACGCCGGCGTGCGGGCAAGCGCCGATCGGGCGCGTGAAGCGGTGGAAAGAGAAAGGGGGGCGTCGGCCTGGACGCTGACGCTCGCGTTCAGCCGTGGCCCGACGACCGTGCGGCGCTGGCGCCGGCGGCGTCGAAGGTCGCGTCGCTGTCGCGGACCTTGAGCATCAGCAGCACGCATCCCAGCCCGATGACCACGGCGGCGACGCCGAGCGCGCCGAATCCGAAGCGCACGATCAGCAGGCCGCCGAGCAGCGGCCCGATGGCCGAGCCCGACATCAGCATGGCAGGCGTGGAAGCGTTCGCACGGCCGGTGGGGTCGAGGCGCGCCAGCAGACCGAAGAGGAACGTGTGCGTGAAGATCATCGCGAACACCCAGCAGGAAGTCGCGAGCGCGTACGGTGCGAAATCGGTCGACTGGCTGATGACCATCGCCAGCACCATCTGGGCGATCGGACCCGCGACAGCCACGGTGGTGGCGCGCAGGCGGCGCTGCAACAGGGCGGCCGCCAATGGCGGGAACAGGTTGACGAAGCCGCACGCCACCAGCACCGCGTTGACATGCGACTGGGCGAAGCCTCGCGCCACGCCGATGCGCTCGACGAAGCTGAACACCAACGCCTGATTGACCGCCATCAGCACGATGCCGCCGATGATCCACACGCAACGTTTGTCGAGCGGATGGCCCGACGGGCTTGCTGCGGACGCGGGCGCCGCACGATCGCGGGCGACGGGGAATGTGACGGCGTTCACCACGGCGGCGGCAAGGCACAGGCAGCAGAAGATCCGGAACAGCGTGGCCGGACCGAACTGTTCGATGGTCAGCGGCGTAAGCGCGAAAAAGAGGATGCCGAACAGGCCCAGCCCGAGGTGGGCGCAGGCGAACAGCCGGTGCGGATTGCCAGTGCGGGCGATCGCGCCGTGCGCCAGCGACAGGCCGCAGCCGACACCGGCGCCAGCCAGCACGTGCAGGGCGGCGACGAGCGCGAACGACGGCGCGACGGCAAGCCCCCCGAAGGCGGCCGCCGCCACGAGGTAGCTCAGGGATGCGGCGCGTCGGCCGCGAATGCGAGGGCTGCGCGGGGCAAGCCAGGCGCTCGCGAGCACGGCGCAGGCGAGGTACACGGTGACCTGAAAGCCGGCTTGGGCCGGATTCCAGCCATATCGGTTCATCAGGGCGCCAATCCAGAGCGGCAGGGCCACCAGGTCGATCATGCCGACCACGTGCGCCACGATCAAGGCGGCCGCCTGAGTGCGGGGAAGCTTCATGTGACTGTCTCCATCTTTTTCGTTCGGTGACATGTTCTGTCGACATGCTGACGCGAATTTTAGGGACAGCCCCTTTGGGGTGCCCGTGTGTTTCGCGATACCTCCTATCGTGAAATTGAGTGATATTGGATATATAAATGAAATTTATTGATTTTTGTATACATTTTTGACGGGCGGCGCGAGGTTACCCCGAAACGCGGTTTCGCTTCAGCTGCAGAGAAGTGCGGTTGGGGAGGAGGGGCAGGCGCTTCGATCCGCGGTCGAGGTCATGGGCATATCCGCGGGATCGCGTGGGGCGATCGCACTGGTCAGGATTGCGATTCAATCGCTCGATTGTCGAGATATCTCGTCACATCGATGCGTCGGAAGAATTCCGACACGCTGACGTTACTCCGGCCCGACATCGCTTCCGGCGCCCCCAACTCACCGCGCCTTGTCGCGCCATATGCCTATAGAATCGGAAGGACTGCGATGCCACGGGAACGACGTGCAATTCGCATCGTATTCTCCACGGCTGATTCGGACCCCGTCATATTGGAAGAGACAGATCGGCGGGGTGGCGCGTGCTTTCGCGTCTCCCGAGGCACGATTGGTTCGTCGAGTGGCAAAGAACAAGGCAGACACGAATCGATGATGGAATTCACTTCGACAGTTGTTGTTGCGTCGCTTTTCGCGGGACTCTCGGCCGTCACGATTGGCGCGTTACTGCACGCGCGGCGCGTGTCCCGTGCGTCATCGGAAGCGCTCGTCGACGCGCAGGCGCGGGCGCAGGCAGCGAACCACGAGGCAGCGTCGCTCAAGGCGGCGCTCGATCAACTCCGCCTCGAGCAAACCGCAGTGCTGGACCACACACCGGTGAGCGTCTGCTTCGTGAAAGACCGGGTCATCGTGCGCTGCAATCGTGGCTTCGAAAAGCTGTTCGGCTACGAGAAGGGTGAGCCGGTCGGCAAGTCGACGCGCATCCTCTATGCGACGGATGAAGCGTGGGAACAAGCCTCCCGTAACTACCGGACGGTCTCCGGGCACATTTACGCCGGCGACGCCGAATTCGTCCGCAAGGACGGCACGCCGATCTGGTGTGCCGACCATGGCACCTTGCTGGACCCTGACGACCCCGGCAAGGGGTCCGTTTGGACAGCCCTCGATGTCACTGAACGCAAGCGTGCCGAAGAGGCGACGCGCATGGCGAAGGAGGCGGCCGAGGAAGCCTCGCGGATGAAGTCCGAGTTTCTCGCCAACATGAGTCACGAGATCCGTACGCCGATGAATGGTGTGATCGGCATGAGCCGGCTCGCGTTGCAGACGGATCTCGCGCCTAAGCAGCGCACCTATGTGGAGAAAATCGCGGCGTCGGCGGAAAGCCTGCTGCGTATCATCAACGACATTCTCGACTACTCCAAGGCCGAGGCGGGCAAGATCGTGCTCGAGAAGGCGCCGTTTCGTCTCCAGGACATTCTCGACAATCTGTCGAGCCTGATCGTCCTGAAGACGGAAGCCAGCGGGGTCGAAGTGGTCTTTCGCGTGAGCAGCGACATCCCCGCGCTGCTCGTGGGCGACTCGCTGCGTCTGAGTCAGATCCTGATCAATCTGGGCACCAACGCCGCGAAGTTCACACAACGGGGGGAAATCGTCGTAAGCGTCGATTTGCAGGCGCAAAACGCGCAACGCGTCGTGCTCGCCTTCGCGGTGACGGACACCGGCATCGGCATGACCGAATCGCAACTCGGCCGATTGTTTCAGTCGTTCTCGCAGGCGGATGGTTCGATCACGCGTCAATACGGTGGCACGGGCCTGGGCCTGGCGATCAGCAAGCAGTTGGTCGAACTGATGGGCGGGAAGATCGACGTGCAGAGCACGCCTGGCGTCGGTAGCCGGTTTTCCTTCACGCTCGAGTTCGACATCGGTCGCGCGGACGACGTCCGCGAGCGCCAGGCCCTGCCTTCGCTGCAGGGACGCCGGGTGCTGGTCGTCGACGATAACGCACTCGCGTGCGAGGTGCTGGCCGAGATGGTCCTCTCGTTCGGTGCGCAGGTCGTCACGGCGTCGTCCGGCGCCGCCGCACTCGATGCGTTGGTGGTGGCGTCCAATGCGGGAACGCCGATCGATCTGGTGTTGATGGACTGGCGCATGCCGGGTTGGGACGGCGTGGAGACGACACGCTACATTCGCGGCGACGCGCGCATCGCCGCCACGCCGGCCGTATTGATGGTCTCGGCGTACTCGCGGGAAGACGTGATCGAGCATGCCGATGGCGTCCACCTCGATGGCTTCCTTGCCAAGCCGGTCAGTCCCTCCACGCTGCACGACACATTGCTCAACACGCTCTATCCCAGCGCAGCGAACCGTGTTCGATCCGCGCCGCCGCGTGAATTCCCGCTCGGCAGCCTCAAGGAATCGCTCGCTGGCCTGGCGGGCGCAAGGGTGTTGCTGGTCGAGGACAATGCCATCAATCGGGAGGTCGCACTTGAGCTGCTTGCGCAGGCGCCCGTGCATGTCGACGTGGCATACGACGGCAGCGAAGCCGTCGAACGTGTCCAGCGCGCACATTACGATCTGGTGTTGATGGACATTCAGATGCCGGTCATGGATGGCCTGAGCGCGACGCGCCGGATTCGCGCGATGCCGGGCTTCGAAGCGTTGCCGATCGTGGCGATGACCGCCCACGCGATGGCCAGAGATCGAGACGAAAGTCTGTCGGCAGGGATGAACGCTCACCTGACCAAGCCCATCGACGCCGCCGAGCTGATGCATGCGCTGGTGACCTGGATTCGCCCTGAAGCAACGACACCTGTCCCGGAGATCGAAGTCGCGACACCGGCGCCAGCCGACAAGCAGCGTCCGCTCCGGCCGCTTCCCCAGTTGGCGGGGGTGAACTGGCAGATAGCGCTGCAGCGTGCGAATCACAATCCGGCGTTGCTGCACCGGATCGTCGAGCGCTTTCGCGAGGACCATGCCAGGTCCGCGCAGGCCCTGCTCGATGCGGCTCGAGAGAATGCGATCGCAACCATCGCGCGTATCGCGCACGGTCTGAAGTCGGCGTCGGCATATCTCGGCGCGGGCAATCTCTCGTGGCTCGCCGGTGAGGTTGAACGCGCGGCGCGACGAGGCGCCGACGACGAGGCGCTGGCGCTGATTCCGGATCTCGCCGCAACGCTGGGCGCGCTCGTCGAGGGCCTCGCGAGCTTCGATTTGCCGCCGGAGGCGCCGGATGGCGCCGGTGCGGCGGATGCGACCCGGCTCGAGCCGCTCATGACCCGGCTTGCCGAATTGCTGCGCGCCGACGATGCAGACGCGCTGGTCGCGCTGAACGACCTGACGCAAGCGGCGAAGGGCACGACGTTGCCGGGTGAGGCGCTCTCGTCGATCCGGGAGGCGGTGATCGACGTTGAGTATGCGACCGCGCTGACAGCGCTGGACGCACTGGCGGTCTCGATGGGCATTCAACGAGGGGGTGTCGATTGACCAAGCGTGATATGCAAAAGGTGCTGGTGGTGGACGATGCGGCCATCAACCGGCAAGTGCTGGCCGATCTGCTCAGAGACGATTGCACGGTCATTCTCGCCAAGCGCGGGGAGCAGGCGCTGGCATTGGCGGCACAACATTTGCCCGATCTGATCCTGCTGGACGTGGTCATGCCGGAAATGACCGGATACGACGTACTGCGCCGCCTCAAGGGCGACCCGCGCACGGCGGCCATTGCCGTGGTCTTTACCACGGGACTCGACACGCCGGAAGACGAGGAGGCCGGGCTCACGCTCGGTGCATCCGACTACATCACCAAGCCGTTTCATCTTCCGGTGGTGCGCGCGCGCGTTAGGCTTCACTTGCAACTCGCCCGACAGCGGCGGATGCTCGAGACGATGGCCAATGTCGACGGGCTCACCGAGATCGCGAACCGTCGGTACTTCGACGATCGCTACGCGATCGAATGGGCGCATGCGTCCCGTGACGGGAAGCCACTGTCGGTGGCAATTCTGGATATCGATTACTTCAAGGATTTCAACGATCGTGCGGGGCACGCGATGGGCGATCGGGTGCTGCAGGGCGTGGCTTCGATATTGAGTCGCGAGATGGTTCGCGCGACGGATCTGGTGGCGCGCTATGGTGGCGAGGAATTCGTGTTGCTGATGCCCGGCACGGAAGCCGAGGGTGCGGCGCGATTCGCGAACCGACTGCGCGAGGCGACCTCGCAATGGCAGATGCCGCTACCGGGCCTGATGGATAACGACCGCATCACGGTTAGTCTTGGCGGCGCTACCCTGCAGGCCGGCACGCCCGAATCGGCGGCAGACCTCCTGAAGGCCGCCGACGAACATCTGTACCGCGCGAAACGGGAAGGGCGCAACCGGGTGGTATGGCGAGGCGTGCCGCCGTCATAGTGCGTCATGCCATGCGGGCGGCGGTCCCGGCGCTCCGTCCAATCGATGGTGAGCGAGGGATTTTCACGGCATCCGAAATGATCTTGGATACCCGAGAATTCAATTTCCTCATTCTTTGATACACCGATTGTTTCGTGAAACTAATCGTTTATCAGTAGAGAGAAAGCCAATAACCTAAAGAAACGATCCCCTCTTTCCGTAATACTGGTTTCAACCAATTCCTATTGGCTGGGAATTCGGGGCGGGCCATGACGTCCGATACTGTGAAGCGCGGACCGTCGTGCGGGGATTGAGAAAGCGGGACGGTGCAGCATCACGTGTCACGGCGGCTCCCCGGATTGAATTCCTACAAATCCAGAAAAGGGGTAAACGCATGAATGGACGTACTCTCCCGCGCGCGGCGCTTTTGGTCATGATGCTGGCGCTGGCCGGTTGCGCTTCCACGCCCTCGGGCCCGGACATGTCGCGAGGGGTGGATCCGTCGCTCGCCGCCACGTTGAAGCAGGGCGTTGCGGTGCCGACCATCGAATCGAACGGTCACAGCGTCGACGACGAGGTAAAGGCGAGCTTGATCGCGGGATTCAAGAAGCAGGCGGACAAGAACGGCATGCCGGTGTCAGCCAGCGGTGTCCCAGTGAAAATTACGGTCGAGGAGTACAACGCACGCTCTACCGCCGCGCGTGTGCTGCTTGGCGTCCTGATTCCGGGCGATCACATCAAGGCGCGCGTCGACGTCTCCGGCCGGACTTATCTGGTTGAAGATACGGCCCGGACGACGATCAACGGCATTGGCCTGGTGGCCGAGAACGTCGGCTCCGATGCGGCCAACGGCATTGCTACGCTTGCAGGTGTGACGGTCCAGACGATTCAGCCGGTGCAGCCGCCTGTCGGCATGACCACGCGCTGAACGAGGCGCTGTCACATACAGACGGGTTGCGGGACATCCTCATTCCCGCAACCCCTGAGGGCTTCCGTCGGCCATCACATCGGTGAATCGCCGCTTTCGGCCGTGTCGATGCGCAACTCCATCAAAACGCCCGACGGAAGATCTCCTCGATCTCGGCTTGCTCGGCGCGTCGCGGGTTCGTGAGGCCGCACGCGTCCTGCATGGCGTTCGCCGCCAGCGTGGGAATATCCGATGTCTTCGCACCGAGTGCCTCGAGACCGGCCGGAATGCCGATGTCCTTCGACAGGCGCCGGATCGCGGCGATGGCCACCTTCGCGCCTTCCTCGGCGCTCAGTCCGTCGACCTTCTCGCCCATCGCCTGCGCAATGTCCCTCAGGCGTGCGGCACTCACACTTGCATTGAACTCCTCGACGTGCGGCAGCAGCACCGCGTTGCACACGCCGTGCGGCAAGTCGTAGAAGCCGCCGAGCTGGTGCGCCATCGCGTGCACGTAACCGAGCGACGCATTGTTGAAGGCCATCCCCGCCAGGAATTGCGCATACGCCATGTTCTCGCGTGCCGCCATGTCGTCGCCGTGCGATACGGCGCGCCGCAGGTTCTGCGAGATCAGCGTTACCGCCTTGAGCGCGCACGCGTCGGTAATCGGCGTAGCGGCCGTCGACACGTAGGCCTCGGTGGCGTGCGTGAGTGCGTCCATGCCCGTGGCGGCGGTCAGCCCCTGGGGCATCGCCACCATCAGGGCCGGGTCGTTGACCGACAGCAACGGGGTCACGTTCCGGTCCACGATCGCCATCTTCACGTGGCGCTTCTCGTCCGTGATGATGCAAAAGCGCGTCATTTCGCTCGCCGTGCCTGCCGTTGTGTTGATCGCGACGAGCGGCAGCTGCGGCTTCTTCGATTGGTCAACGCCTTCGTAGTCCGCAATGTGCCCGCCATTGGTCGCGCACAATGCAATGCCTTTCGCGCAGTCGTGCGGCGAGCCGCCGCCGAGCGAGATGACGAAATCGCACTGACGCTCGCGCAACATCGCCAACCCGGCTTCCACGTTGCCGACCGTGGGGTTCGGCTTGGCACCGTCGAATACCACCGACTGAATGTCCTCGCGAGCCAGCATCCCGGCCACCTTGTCGGCGACGCCGGCCTTGGCAAGGCCCGCGTCGGTCACGATCAACGCGCGGCGGAACTGATATTGACGCAAGGCGGCAATCGCCTCGTCGAGACTACCCACACCCATCATATTGACGGCGGGAATGAAAAAGGTCGTGCTCATGGTGATGCTCCTGATCTGCTCTGTGAGGGGCACAACGCGCGCGCGGCCGACGGCATCGTCGATGCCGACCGGACGCGCCGGCGGTGTCCAGAATCAACGCTTGCAAGCACTGAGGACAGCATCGCACCCTCGGCGCGATGCGTCCTTGATCTGCTGCAAACCGGACAAGGAATAGAGCGAACGCTCAAAAGAACCCGAGCGGGTTGACGTCGTAGCTCACCAGCAGATTCTTCGTTTGCTGGTAGTGGTCGAGCATCATCTTGTGGGTCTCGCGCCCGATCCCCGACTTCTTGTAGCCGCCGAACGCCGCGTGCGCGGGATAGAGGTGATAGCAGTTGGTCCACACGCGCCCGGCCTGAATCGCACGCCCCATCCGATAGGCGCGATTGATGTCGCGTGTCCAGACCCCGGCGCCAAGGCCGAACTCGGTATCGTTCGCAATTGCGAGTGCCTCCGCTTCGTCCTTGAAGGTCGTCACGCCTACCACCGGCCCGAAGATCTCTTCCTGGAACACGCGCATGCGGTTATCGCCCTTGAGCAGCGTGGGCTGGATGTAGAAGCCCGAGGCGAGCGGCCCATCGAGCCTCTCGATGCCGCCGCCGGTGAGTATCGTGGCACCCTCCTTGCGGGCGAGGTCGAGATACGTGAGGATCTTGTCGAACTGCTGCTGCGACGCCTGCGCACCCACCGCGGTCTCCGTGTCGAGCGGATCGCCGCGCTTGATGCGCGACACACGCGCCATGACCACTTCCATGAACGGCTCGTAGATCGACTCCTGCACGAGCGCTCGCGACGGGCATGTGCATACCTCACCCTGGTTCAGGAAGCCGAGCACCAGCCCCTCCGCCGCCTTTTCGACGAATTCGGGTTCGCCGCGCATGATGTCGTCGAAGAAGATGTTCGGCGACTTGCCACCCAGCTCGACCGTGCTCGGAATCAGATTGGCGGCCGCACGCGCGAGAATCTGTCCGCCGATGGGGGTCGAGCCCGTGAAGGCGATCTTGGCGATGCGCCGGCTTGTCGCCAGCGCTTCACCCGCCTCCTTGCCAAAGCCCTGCACGATGTTGAGCACCCCCGGCGGGAGCAGATCGCCCACGAGCTCGGCAAACAGCGTGATCGTGAGCGGCGTCTGCTCCGCAGGCTTGAGCACCACGCAGTTGCCCGCCGCCAGCGCGGGCGCAAGTTTCCATGCCGCCATCAGCAACGGAAAATTCCACGGAATGATCTGACCCACGACACCAAGCGGCTCATGGAAGTGGTAGGCCGCCGTGTGGGCATCGATCTCGGCCGCCGTGCCCTCCTGCGCGCGGATGCAGCCCGCGAAGTAGCGGAAGTGATCGATGGCGAGTGGCAGGTCGGCGGCGAGCGTCTCGCGCACGGGCTTGCCGTTGTCCCACGTCTCGGCCACGGCGAAGCGCTCCAACTGGCTCTCGAGCCGGTCGGCGATTTGCAGCAGAATGCGCGAGCGCGCCTGCACCGAGGTCTTTCCCCATTGCGGCGCCGCGGCGTGGGCCGCATCGAGGGCCAGCTCGATGTCGGCACCGCCGGAGCGGGGAAACTCGCCGATCACCCCGCCTGTGACCGGCGACGTGTTGGTGAAGTATCGTCCCTCCACGGGCGGCACGAACTTGCCGCCAATGTAGTTCTCGTAACGCGGTTGCAGGGACAGCAGGGCACCGGGTGTGCCGGGTGGGGCGTATCGCATGTCGTGTCTCCGGATATTGTCGTGTCGGTGGCGCGGCGGCCACGCCACACCCCCAAGCAATTCGCGGGCCACCCCGGCGCGCGCCAGGCGCCACGGGCATGGCCGGTACGCTGCCCGGCGCCGGGTGTGCCGATTCCGTGACACATCTGTGCCATGCGATGACGGGGGTGTCTCACCGTCGTGACAGGCAATCGCCCTTTGCCCGTCGATTGACATAGCGCATTGCAAACCCCCCCGGCATGCGACATGCTTCAGGGACGAACACGAGATCCGCAGATCATCCGGCAGGGGGAGACGACCAATGCCAGTCAATACCGAGTCGGCACACGCGCGCCGTGTGCTGAGCGTTGCGCAAGGGCGCCCGGCGCCGGGCACCGCCGAGACCGACCCGAACATCGCCAGCTCGTGGCGCCGCTGCCTCGACGCGCATGCGCTCGATCCGGGCGCGCGCATGGCGCCGCGCGTGCTGGCGTCGTCGGAATTGCGCGAGCGACGCAACGCGATGGAGCAGTTGCGCTGCGTGTCGATGCCGGTGCTCGAACGCTTGCAGCGACAGTTGATGAATCCGCACCAGGCCGTGTTGCTGACCGCGCCCGACGGCGTCATCGTCGATTCGCGGCTCCACGACGGCACGCGCGACGACTTTCATCGCGCCGGACTGTGGCCCGGCGCGGACTGGAGCGAATCATGCGAAGGCACCAACGGCATCGGCACGTGTGCGGTCGAGCGCACTCCCGTCATCATCTGCCGGCAAGATCATTTCCGTGCGCTGCATACGCCGCTTACCTGCACGGCAAGTCCCGTCTTCGCGCCACACGGCGATCTGCTCGCGGTGATCGATGTTTCCTCGACGCGTGCCGACCTCACTCGCCAAAGCCAGTTTCATACGCTCGCCCTCGTCAACCTGTCCGCCAAGGTCGTGGAGAGCGAGTATTTCTTCCAGCACTATCGCGATGAGTGGCTCCTGCAACTCCAGGAGCAGGCGGATCATCTTGGCGGTTTTGCGCAGGCACTGGTCGCGTTCGACGACGCTGGGCAGGTGCTTGCCGTCAACCAGAGCGCGCTGAACCGGCTCGCCACGACGCGAGAGGCCATCGTCGGCACTCGCGTGGACCGGTGGTTCGCGCAGCCGCTCGACGCGCTGTTCGCGCAGGCACATCCGACCCCCGGCACCTGCTGGCCCATTCGCACGCATACCGGCGAGGCGCTGCTCGCGATGGTGCGCGCGCCGCTGCGCTCGGTACGTGCGCCACGCGCGTCCACGCGGCTGCATGACGAGCGTGTCAAGCCATTCGCCGATGCCAGGCTCGCACAGGCGTTCTCGCGGGCCTGCCGTGTCTTCGCCCACGACGTCCCCGTGCTCATCCGCGGCGAGACCGGGAGCGGCAAGGAAGTGTTCGCGCGCGCGGTGCACGCCGCCAGTGCGCGGGCCAGCGGTCCGTTCATCGCATTGAACTGCGCGGCGATCCCCGAGTCGCTGATCGAGAGTGAGCTGTTCGGCTACGTCGGCGGCAGCTTCACGGGCGCCCGCAAGGAAGGGATGAACGGCAAGCTTTGGCAGGCGAACGGAGGCACGTTGTTTCTCGACGAGATCGGCGACATGCCGTTTGCGATGCAAACGCGCCTGCTGCGCGTGCTCGAGGAGCGCATGGTGTCGCCGCTTGGGGGCGGCGAGCCCGTGGCGCTCGATATTCGCGTGCTCAGCGCCACGCATCGCGACCTGTCCGAGCGGATTGCCGCGCGGGAGTTTCGCGAGGACCTGTTCTATCGCCTGAGCGGTCTCGAGGTCAGCGTGCCGCCGCTGCGAGAGCGCGAAGACAAGCGTGACCTGATCTTCCAGCTACTCTCGCAAACGGACGCCCAAGGCCGCATCGCGCTCACGGACGAGGCGCTGGAGCGCCTGTGCACCTATGCGTGGCCCGGTAACGTGCGCCAGATGCGCAGCGTCATTCGCACGCTCGTCGCGCTCAGCGAGCAGGGCGCGATCACGGTCGACGACTTGCCCGAAGCGTTGCGCGAATCGCGCGGGTCGATGGCGACCGGCGGCGCGCCGGAGGGGCCGACGGAGGCACCGCTGGAAGCCGCGGAGCGTCAGGCGCTGCGCGCCACGCTCGACGCCTGTCACGGTCAGGTCAGCGCCGCAGCGCGCAAGCTCGGCGTGAGCCGCAACACGCTGTACCGCAAGCTCCGACGCTTCGGCCTGTTGCGGGGGTGAGTGCTCCGGATCGTCGCGACGGGTGACGATCCGTTGCAGACTTACTTCGACGGAATCGGCGTTGCACGATCCACGGGCACGGCGGTCACGCTGTTTTGCGGCGAGCCGTCGATGAGCTTGTCGGAATAGGTGAGATAGACAAGCGTATTGCGCGCCCTGTCGACCATGCGCACGATGCGCAGTCGCTTGAACAGCGGCGACATGCCCTCGGAGAAGACTTCCTCTTCCTTCGGCAACGGGCCGGTGAACGAGATCGGTCCCACCGGGCGGCACGCAATCGACGCTTCCGCCTTGTCCTCCGCGAGGCCGACCATGCCTTTCAGGCCGCCCGTCTTCGCGCGCGAGACGTAGCAGGTGACGCCTCGGACCTTCGGATCGTCGTAGGCATCCACGACGATCTTGTGATCCGGTCCCAGAAACTTGAATGCGGTGCTGACGTCGCCGATGCGCTCGGCATAGGCCCAACCCGCGGTGATCACCAATGTCAGTGCGACGGCTGTCTTCTTGAACATGTCCTGTCTCCGGCAGCGGGAGCAGGCGTGTGTCGCCTGCCAAATCCGTGCCCTTGCGTGCCGGATTCTACTCGCGTCCCATGCTCGACGCGCGAAGCCATTGTTCGAAGGGCGTGGGGTCCATGTCAGAGGTGATGTACAACTGGCGTCGTGCCGCGTCGTACATGGCGCCGAGTCTGGCGAGTTCGTCTTTCGCGCTATAGGTGTCTCCGCTCAGGTAGCGCCGCGTCGGCCGGGCGTCGGGCACCATCGCCATGTTGCGCGCGAGCGCGTCGTCCGCGAGCGGTGTGGTGCGTGCCAGATCGAGCAAGCCGATGAAGCCGCTTTGCCGTGTGCCGTCCGCGGGCGTGATGAGCGACATCGATGCTCTGGCGCGGGTGAGCGCGACGTAGAACAGGTTCTTTTCGCTCTCCAGCGGCGCGAACGGGTTCGGGAACTCGTTGCGTTCGAGGTAGGGCATGACGACGTGGTCGAATTCCCGGCCCTTGACGTTGGTGACGGTGTCGATGGTGATGCGCGCCGCTGTACGGCCCTGGCGCGTGCCGGCCAGGCGCGCCATCATCGCGTCGAAATAGCTGGCCAGCGGAGTGTCGTCCTGCGGCAGCGTCGACGCGAAGGCGCGAAGCGAACGCTCGACGAGATCGACGTCGTAGGGCCGGGCGTACAGGCGTGTGGCGACCGACTGGAAGTCGACGCATTGACGGATGCGTCGGAACGCGTCGCGGGCGGTGAGGGTGGCGGCGTCGGCCCGCAGCTCGCGAATCAGGCGTCCGATGTTGGCCGCCGGCGTCTGCTGCGGCGCGCCCAGCAGATACGACGTGTAGATCTGTTCGAGCAGCTCGGGGTGCTTTCCCGTCAACTGGTACTGATCGCGCGTGAGACGAATGTTCGCGAAGATGCCGAGCACCGCGGCGACCGACATGCGCTCGCGCTCGTCGATGGTCTCGTGCGCGCGCAGCGTCAGCGCGAACACTGCGCGAACGAAGCGGATCTCCTCGCGGAACTGAAATCCTTCCTTGTTCGGCGATTCGAACGGCATGTCCGCTTGCCATAAGGCCTGCTCGATGGCCGCGCCCTGATGCCAGTCTCGCAACAGCACGGCGCACGTGGCGCGCCTGTCGCTGTCCCCCAGCCATTCGCGAAGGTCGGCAAGCACCGCCCGGGCGGTCGCGTCTGAGTCGTTGCCGGTCGTGATGACGGCGACGGGCGTGTGGCGCCGCACGAACGATTCGACGGCCTTGCGTTTGAAGGCGCCCACCGGATAGGCGATATGCGGTCCGTGACGGAACGTGCGCGTGAGCGGGTAGGTCGCGGTTCCGGAGAAGTCGGCGTGAAAGCGCTCGCCCATGTAGGCGTCGCTCGCCCCCATGGCGCCGTGAATCACCTGATCTCGATCGCCCACGCCGACGAAGCGGCAGTTCAGGGTGCGCAGCAAATGGCGCAGCACACGATACGAGGCTTCGTTGAAATCATGCTGCTCGTCGCACACGATCAGTCGGCATGCGGCGAAGTAATGCGGCGCCACGCCGTCGTCGTCGATCAGTCGGGCAAGATCGTAAGTGGCGTCGAAACGGTCGCGGAAAAGCGGTTCGTCCCGGGGGCCCAGACGCTCGCGCTCGTAGGCCTGCGTGACGGCGTATTGCGCCCGAGTGACGTCGAGCTGGAGAAGACGCTCGTCGAGCCGTTCCTCGTCCATGTCGTCGAACAGTGCACCGCCGGCCTTGAGCTTGCGCATGGCCTCGAGGCACAGCGCCACGTTGATGTGGTTGTCGTCGAAGGCGCCGGGCGGATGGCGGTGCCCCAGTTCGTCGCGCAGCGTCTGCATCGCGTCGGCGATGTAGCCGGTGAGGAAGCTGTCGCGTTGCACCCGGCGGGCGCGGTCGTTGGCGCAGGGCAGCGTGCCGAGCACGTCGTGGCTGTAATCGTCGAACGTCGACACGCGCACGCGTTTGCACAACTCCGGATGGATGCCGCTGCGCTGCAACCGGGCGCGCAGCACGTCGGCCGCCGTGGTCGTGAACGTCAGCGCGAGGATCTGCTCGGGCGGCGTGCCGCCGGCGATGGCCTCGCCGATGCGGGCGACGAGCGTGGTCGTCTTGCCCGTGCCCGCGTTGGCCATGGCGATGCAGATCCGCTCGCCGGCCAGCGCGATGGCGATCTGCTCGTCGGTCAGCGCCGGGCCGTTGGGCACGAATCGCGGCACGCGAGCGGGAGATGTCGTGTCGCTCATGACGTCAACCTTTGTTTGCTGAGGGCGGGGCGGGGCGCGGCATGCGGGGTGCTTGCGCTCCGTCGGGGCGGCGGACACCGTGTTGCACGTCTGCCGGATGTGGCACGGATTTTACCTGCGTTGCCTGGGGCGCCGTCGGTACCGTCGCGACAAGGGGGACGGGACGAGGACAGGCACCGCCCTCGCACGCCAGTTGCCGGCCGACGTCAAATGCGATATAGTCACGCCTCTTCGCGCGGGGGTATAGCTCAGCTGGGAGAGCGCTTGCATGGCATGCAAGAGGTCAGCGGTTCGATCCCGCTTACCTCCACCAAACGAATGACGGTTTTCCGTCCCCTTCGTCTAGAGGCCTAGGACATCACCCTTTCACGGTGAGTACAGGGGTTCGAATCCCCTAGGGGACGCCATCTATCGGCAGCGGTGTGACTTCGGCACATCGATGTCGGCCGGCGTCGGATTCGGCAAAACGAAAAAGCCGGATGTCTTCACGACATCCGGCTTTTTTGCGTTCAGCGCCTTCGGGGTGTGTGGCTTACCGATAGCCGTCCGGGTTCTGCATCTGCCAGCGCCAATGGTCGGCGCACATGCGATCGATGCCGTACTCGGCCTCCCACCCCAGCAGCGTGCGGGCCAGATCGGTCGCCGCATAGCAACTCTCGATGTCGCCCGGGCGACGCTCGGTCACCTTGAACGGCACCGGGCGTCCGCTTGCCGCTTCGAATGCCTTGATCACTTCCAGCACGGAATAGCCGCGCCCGGTGCCGAGGTTGACCGTGAAGCCACGGTTGAGTCGCCGGAGCGACGCCAGCGCGGCCAGGTGACCGCGGGCGAGATCGACCACGTGGATGTAGTCGCGGATACCGGTGCCGTCCGGCGTGCTCCAGTCGCCGCCGAACACGTTCACTGCGGGGCGCTTGCCGATCGCCACCTGCGCGACGAACGGCATCAGGTTGCTCGGCACGCCCACGGGGTCTTCGCCGATGCGCCCGCTCTCATGCGCGCCCACCGGATTGAAATAACGCAGCAACGCGATACGCCAGGCCGGGTCGGCCGCCGCAACGTCGTTGAGGATGGTCTCCGCCATGAGCTTGGTCTGCCCGTAGGGGTTCGTTGCCGATAGCGGGAACGACTCGTCGATCGGGACGGAGGCGGGGTTGCCGTAGACCGTGGCCGACGAGCTGAAGACGAGATCCTTGACGTTGAAGTCACGCATCGTCTCGACCAGCGCCAGCAGGCTGTCGAGGTTGTTGCGGTAGTACTCGACGGGCTTTTCCACCGATTCGCCCACCGCTTTCAGGGCCGCGAAGTGAATCGCGCCGGTAAAGCGGAAGCGCGCGAACAGGTCGGCAAGCAACGGCTTCGAGCAGGCGTCTCCCTCGATGAAAACAGGCGCGCGTCCGGCGAGTTCGCCGACACGGGCCACCGACTCGCGGTGGCTGTTGACGAGATTGTCGACGATGACGACGTCATAGCCGTGCGAGAGCAGTTCGACGCACGTGTGCGAGCCGATGTAGCCCGCGCCGCCCGTGACGAGAATGGTTCCGGAATTGTTCATGTGTTGCGTTCCAGGCACGATGTGCGTTGCCTATTCGACGGTGACGGATTTTGCCAGATTGCGCGGTTTGTCCACATCCGTGCCTCTCGCGCACGCGGTGTGATAAGCCAGCAGTTGCAGCGGCACCACGTGAAGCACTGGCGAGAGTTTGCCATAGTGCTCCGGCATGCGAATGACACGAATGCCCTGCCCGCTGCTCATTTTCATGTCGTCGTCGGCCAGCACGAAAAGTTCGCCACCGCGCGCGCGCACTTCCTGCATGTTGGATTTCAGCTTCTCGACGAGCACGTCGTTGGGTGCGACGGTAACGACCGGCATCTGCTCGCTCACGAGGGCGAGCGGACCGTGCTTGAGCTCCCCGGCAGGATACGCCTCTGCGTGGATGTATGAGATTTCCTTGAGCTTGAGCGCGCCCTCGAGGGCGATCGGATAATGCAGTCCACGCCCCAGAAACAGGGCGCTCGGCACGCTGGCGAACTTCAGCGACCAGTCGATCAGTTGCGGCTCCAGGGCGAGCACGCTTGCGACGGCCGCCGGCAAGTGGCGCAGCTGCGAGAGGTAGTCTGCCGCGCCGTCGGCGTCGATACGGCCCCGTTCCACGCCGAGCGTGACCGCCAGCGTGAATAGCGCAACGAGCTGGGTGGTGAAGGCCTTAGTCGATGCCACGCCGATCTCCGCCCCCGCGCGGGTGATGAATGACATCGCCGTCTGACGCACGAGTGCGCTGGTGGCGACATTGCAAATCGCCAGCGTGTGTTCGTGACCAAGATGCTGGGCGTGCCTGAGCGCGGCCAGCGTGTCGGCGGTCTCGCCCGATTGCGAGATGGTCACCACGAGCGCTTGCGGATTGGGTACGGATTCGCGATAACGGTACTCGCTGGCGATCTCGACCTGCGTGGGAATGCCGGCAAGCGACTCCAGCCAGTACTTCGCCGTCAGCCCGGCGTAGTAGCTGGTGCCGCACGCGAGGATCAGGACGCTGTCCACGCGACCCAGCGCGTGCGCGGCAGCCTCGCCGAACAGGGCGGGCGAGAACGCGGCGATGCCGGAGATCGTGTCGGCGATCGCGCGCGGTTGCTCGAAGATCTCCTTTTGCATGTAGTGCTGGTAAGGCCCGAGCTCAACTTCCGCCTGATAGGCAGCCATGGTGCGCACCGCGCGCGTCACTTCGACGCCATGACTGTCGAGGATCGTCACCGTGTCGGGGGTAAGCAACGCTACGTCGCCCTCCTCGAGATAGGTGAAGCGATCGCAGCGCCCGGCAAGCGCAAGCGCATCGGACGCCAGGAAATGGCCGTCCGGCGCGAAGCCGATCACGAGCGGCGATCCCTGCCGGGCGCACACCAGGCGTCCGGGCGCATCGTCGCTGACCACGGCAATCGCAAACGCGCCATGAAGTTGCGCAATGGCCGCTCGCACCGCCTGCACGAGATCACCGCGCTCGCCGCCATGCAGATGGGCATCGACCAGATGCGCGATGACTTCGGTATCGGTCTGGCTGGCAAACTCGTAACCCTTGGCGCGCAGCGCGTCGCGCAGGACTTCATGGTTCTCGATGATGCCGTTGTGCACCAGCCCGACGCGGTCGCGCGAGAAGATCGGATGCGCGTTTTCGGTAGCCGGCGCGCCATGGGTCGCCCAACGGGTATGCGCGATGCCGAGCGGCGCGGCAAGGGCCGCTTCGGCCACCTGCGCCTGCAGTTCGGCAACGCGTGCCACGCTGCGCACGCGGGCGAGCTTCTGCGCCGCATCCAGCACGGCTACCCCGCACGAGTCGTAACCGCGATATTCGAGACGCCGCAGTCCTTCCACCAGCACCGGCACCACGTCGCTGCGCGCAACGCCGCCCACGATTCCACACATGACTTTCCCCTAAAGGCTAATGACGGGTGGCACCCCGCTCGCCGTTTCGTCGAACGGTGGCGAGTGCCTGCCCTGATTGATGTTCCGCTCATGGATGTCCGGCAATGCGGTCGCGGTGAGCCGGTAGCGTTACCTGACTGTCCGGTTGCTTCGCGACGCCGCCGGCGTCTCGCTGGCGTCTTGACGTCGGCTCAATCCAGCACGGACGCCGGGTTGAGTTGCATCAGATGGCCGTCGCCGACATACGGCACGAGCCCGTCGGCGCGGATGCGGGTGACGGTCTGTCGCGCACACGCGGCATCGGTCGGCGGGCAATAGTCGATCGCGATGACGGGAAGCCCGTAGTTCTCGCGAATCTCCCGGGCGCGGGCGAGCAGCCATTCGCGATCCTTGTCGGACACGGCCACGTAGCGGCGCTGCGCCTCGTCCCAACCGCGATAAAGCGACTCGAAGGCCACCGCCGAGACGTCGTCATGCACTTCGGGCATCAACTCGAATCCCCGGTTCATGATGACCTCGGCGCGCGGAAAGCGACGATGAATGCGTTTGATGACGGCGACCAGACCGGCTCGCTGCCGCGCGCGCTCGGCGTCGCTCCTGGCCACGAGCTGGTAGGAGTCGAGCGTGTCGAGGAAAAAGCCGCGGTAACCGTTGGCCCATAGCGGAGCGATAACCTTGTCGACGAAGAACTGCGGCCATCCCGGCGCGGACTGGTCGATGACTTCGGACTTCCACTCGCCGTTGCGGCCGATGCGCCAGGCTTTCGGCATGGCCTTGTAGTAATCGCGCGAGGGCAGCACTTCGCCCACGCTGACATACGCGATCCAGCGAATGCCCTTCGGCTCCGCGCCGGAAGCTTCCGCGACCTTCGGGATGAAACCGTTGTCCGGTTCCACTACCGCCTGGTCGTATCCGGCGAAGGCCTTCGGATCGACCGTCTCGCCGTAATAGAACGCGATGCGCCCGGGCGAGGGCGCCTGTGCCGACGCCGCATTGAGAAAGCAACCGGCGAACAGGCCCGCCATGCCGCGCACGAGTCGCATCAGTGTTCGGCTGCGCCGCGCGGGCGGCCGTTGTATCGTCTTGTCGGACATATCGACGTCAAGCCAAATCGTCAGTGCTGGTTCTGCAGCATGTAGGTTTCGTATTCCAGCGCGTCGAGCCGCCGGTCGAGCAGTTGCATCGCGACGATGACGACTACCGCCAGCGCGAGCGCAAAGCCATATCCGTAGGTGTTCGGACCGAGCATCAGCGTCCCCCACGTGAACACACCGTTGGCGACGACCATCGCGAACGTGAGCGCCAACACCGTCAGGCGCCGGTCGAGATAGAAGAAGATGTTCAGAATGCCAAGAAAAAGCACCTGCAAGCTGGCGGAAATCACGTCGATGTGCAGCAGCGGCAGGTACAGCACGGAGATGCCGATCAGCCGCAGCAGATGGTCGCCGAACGCGAAGATCAGGAGCGTCACCACCGCCTGGATCTTCAGGATTTCATACAGGCCGGTGCGCACGGAGCGCACCATCATGTCGCGCGATTCCTCGATGTACTTGAGCGTGCCGCCGGTGCGCACCGCGTTGTAGAACTGGTCGTAATACTCCACGAAGTCGGTCTCGATGCGCAGCAGGAACACCGCCATGCCGGGAATCACGCAGAGGTACGAGATGAACACCGGGAGATCGTAAATCACCGACGCGCGCAGCGGTCCGATCACGTCCTGCCCGGTCACCGGGTAGAACCAGAACATGAACTTGTCGAGCCAGATACCCAGGTTGAAGAGCAACCCGACGAACATCAGCGACGGATAGGAGAAACGGCGATCGAACACCTGCCGGAGCAGGTACTCGTCGGTGCGGTAGTTGCGGTGAATCAGGCACCCCATGCCGAGCAGCAGGATCAGGTGGCCGATGACGAAGCCGCCGAGCAGGCCTTCGAGTCCATGACGGTTGAGCAGCACGGCGCTCACCACCGTGACGCCGTATCCGACGAAGAAGATCGCCAGAATGGCGCGGTACTGCTTCACGCTGGTGAGAAACAGGACGCCGATCCAGATGTTACTCACGATCACGAAGCCCGCGAGCATCAGCAGGCGATAGCCCGTCGACTGGTCGCGGAACGCGGTTAGAGCAAGGATCAGACCGATGAGCCCAGTGCCGACCGTCGTCACGAGCGAGACCGCGTTGTAGTTCGGGAGCACCAGGTCGGGACGCCGCTCGAAAAGGCGGTCGCTCAGGAATCGCGTGAAGGAGAGTTGCAGCACACCGGTGACGACCAGGCTGAACGCGATCAGGTAAGTGACCGACACCTGGAATTGCACGATGAGACCGGGCGGCTGAACGACCGCCAGGCTCATCATGCCGATGAGCAGGATGCCGAGAATCGACAGAATCAGCGGGCCGGCGCTGATGACGCCGGCGTAGCCATAAGCCGCAAGCGTGCTCGTCAGCGTGTCGCGCCGCAGGATCTTGCGCAGTTCGAAGCCAATGCCGGCCATCAGACCCCTCCCGCTGCCGTGGCGCGTTCCGAGCGCGCGAGCAGCATCTCGTACAGATGACGGTAGGCGTCCTGCATCTGTCCGAGTGTGTAATAACGTTCCACGCGCGCGATCGCGGCGCGTTGCGCGGCGTGCCAGGTCCGCGGTTCGAGCAGGTCCACCACGGCCTGGGCGAAGTGTTCCGGGTTCGCGATCTGCACGACCTTGCCGGCCGCGCCGAGCGCCCGGTCCTCGTCGCCCAGGCCTTCGACCAGTTGCCGGCACGATCCGACGTCGGTCGTGACGACCGGCACACCGGCCGCGTAGGCTTCGAGCACCACCAGCGGCAGCGCCTCGGAAATGGACGACAACGCCACGACACCCACCTGCGGCAGGATGTCGGCGACGTTCTGGAAGCCCAGGAACCGCAGGTTGTCTTCCATGCCGAGGCTCGCGGCGATGTCGCGACATTCCTGCGCGTAGGCCGGATCTTCCTCCTCGGGACCGACGATCCAGCCTTGCAGGCCGGGCATCTGGCGGCTGGCAATGAAGATCGCGCGAATGAAGGTCTTGATGTCTTTGATCGGGACGACGCGACCGATCAGCGCCACGACGGGCGGAATTTCGGCGGGGCGTCGTGCGCGCAGCGGCGCGAACTTTTCCACTGGAATGCCGTTCGGGGTATTGCGTGTCTTGTGCTCGGGAGCGCCGTCGGCGATCTGGCGCAGGCGATTGCCCTCGAACAGCGCGGTGATCTCGTCGGCGGCTTCATAACAGACGCGCCCCAGTGCCTCGAAGAAGCGGACCCACAAATCCTGGAAATAGCCGACGCGCGAAATGTCGCGCTCGAAAAGACCGCGGTTGTCGCGAATCCATTGCCCCTGGAGCAGGTCGATCTTGCGCTCCTTGGTGTAGATGCCGTGCTCCGAGACCAGCAGGGGGCGCTGATGCTTGAAGCGCAGCAGCGCGCCGAGAAAGCCCGCATAGCCCGTCGACACGGTGTGATAAACCCGTGCCGGAACCAGCTGATCGCAAATGCGTGCGAGCTGCCAGAGCGGCTTGTGCATGATCCGCACGGTCCAGAAGTAGTCGGTAAACGAGGGGTCCAGGCAGTACTTCTTGTAGCGCTCGGAGATGACTTCCCAGGATCGGCGGCTGTGCAGGAAGTTGGCCTCGCTGATCTGTCCGTCGTCGCCCATCATGGGGATCACGTCGTGAATCAGCTTGCCGATGCCCTGCAGGTCGTTGCGCTGGCGCAGCATGTCGTGCATTTTCTCCATCTGCGCGAACGCCTGCGCATCGCCTTCGACGGCCCGCACCGGGGGCGGCGCGTCGAACTCGTAGAGATAGTGCTCTTCGAAGTGCACGATGTTGTCATGCAGTTTGTAGACCTTGTCGCCGTAGTCCTCCCGGCGACTGCCGATGAACACGACGGCAAACGTCAGGTCGGGGAACGCGCGGATCATCTGATCCACCCACGACGACACGCCTCCGCGAACATACGGGAAGGTGCCCTCCAGAAGCAACGCGATGTCTGCCGGCCGGGCGAGACGTTCGGATGTACGCATTAGCGGGTCCAGAAACGCATGACGGGATTGAGCGTCGGTGTGGAGGTACCACTCCCGAGGCTGGCGAGCATGGGCCCGACCCGTCCGTATTGATGTTTGAGGAAGGCGACTTCGGCGAGCCAGGGCACGAGCCGGTCGGCGGGGAAGTGATGCGTTTCCGCGCGCTCGAGGCACGTCTGAGCCTCGTCCGGATCGCGGCGCAGCAGCGCGCAGCGGCCCAGGAGGTACCACATGGCGGCGTCGCTCTCGCGATGCGCGAGCGCTTCGCGGGCATACTTCTCGACCTGACCCAACGTGAATCGGTAGACCTCGCCGCGCACGAGATTCTGATAGATCAGTTCCCAGTACAACTCGGCCAGGCGGTGGCTTCCCTCCGCACGCTCGTCGTCGTTGGCGGCGCGCTCACGCTGCGAGCGCGCATCGAAGATGCGTTGCATGATCTGCTTTTCCACGCCGTCGACGATACCGTAGGCGAGCAGGCGGATTTCCTCCACGGGGTCTGACAGCAGATCGCGCATGATCTCGCCGGTCGCCCGCGACGGCAGCGCCTGTACCGACACCAATGCCGCCACGCGATCCTCGTTCGTGCCGCGCACGTTGCGCAGACGGGCGCGCAGACGCGCCCCGGCGCCGTGCGTGACCTGCGAGACGAGATACGTCACGAACTCGGGCCGGTCCACGGCGCCCGAACGGGCCAGTTCCCGTGGCGGCGGGAACACGAAGCCGATCGTCATGATGCCCAGGAACAGCACCAGCCCGCCCACGGGAATGAACAGGCAGACGGCGAAACTGTGCCAGAACGCGCCGTTCCGCCCGTGATAGTGCTCGGGCAGGGCCGCACGCACGAATGTCGCCGTCAGCCCGGCGCTGAGCGTCTGCCACGCGAAGAAGAGCAGCAGCGGATCGATCGCGCCGACCGGCGCGAACAGGGTGCGAATCGCCAGCGCCTGTGCGAGCAGGGCCACGATCCCGATCACAGCCACCAGCAGTTTCTTAAGCATGATCTTGGCAGCGCTCCAGCAGCTTTTTCAGTCCTTCGCCCGGCGCGCGTTCGTCGACGCTCGCCGTATGCACCGCGATGTGCCCTGTCTGGAAATCGAGCCCGTACTGCTGACGCAGCCCGTTTTCGATGCGCAGCAGGTAACCGTCGATGCCACTGTCGTCGGTAATCGGCATGAGCGAGATGGCAATCTGATGGCGCGGCGTCGACTGGATCCATTGCGCGTCGAGCGCGCGACGTGAACGCACCGTCTGCTCGAACAGCGAGTCGCCGCTGGCACCGCGAGGGAACACCAGCGCGACCAGCGACGATTGAATGCCGCTCTCGCGCTTGGCGCGTGCCAGGCGCCCAAGCTCCAGCGCGAAGTCGTAGGGCGCGGCCGGGACTTCGTCGCGCACACTGGCCACCGGGGCCTGCTGTGCCACGCCGTCGGCGTAGTACGACAGCAGAACGAGCAGCAATTGCAGATTGTCGTGATTGAGCGCGAGGAACGACATGCTGCGCACGATCAACATGCCATTGATCTCGCCGTTGCCGTCGGTCAACGGCGCACACACCACGTAGGCGCTGTCTTCGCCCACTGTCGTGTCTTCGCGCACGTGCGCGAGGCGGCCTTCGCGCAGGCAGGTCTGCACGAGCGGATCGCTCTCGTCGGGCGCGAAGGCTTCGCCCACGCTGGCCACGGCCGCCGTTTCGAGACGGTTGCGGCGCACGGGGAAGAGCGACGCCGTTTCGATCTGGCAGGTGAGGGCGGCGAACTCGAGCATCGGCTGCGCATTGGGCAGCGGTGTGTCCTTGCCCGGCGCGTCCTCGGTGAGCGTGAGCTCGCGCAGCCGGGTGATGGCGTCGCGCATGGTGCTCGGCTTGGTGAGCAAGTCACGTTCGAGCCGTTCATGCGACACGCGCAGCAGGTAGTGATTGCTGGTGAGCGCCAGGAGGCGATCGTTCAGGTACGTATTGATGCCGCGTGCGCGCGTTGCCCGATTGCCCCAGATGTCGCAGAAGTGTCCGCCAACGACGATCATCGTGAAGCCGCCGGTGAAGAACATCGTCGGGAAGGGCTGGCCGTGCTGCCCATACAGGCCGTACCAGGCGGCCGCGAGCACGAGGCCCGCCACCACGCCGAGCAGTGCGCCGTATCGCAACGCCATGACGAGGGCGACGAGCCACATCCACGGAAAGCCCAGCTCGATAAGCAGCGGATCCTGGGGGTGCAGCAGCCAGGCGATGGCCACGGCCAGCGCCATGCCCGTGATGACCTCGAACACCATCACGGGGCGTGTCGCCGCCGGCGCGAGCAGGCGGCCGTAGGTGCTCACGTTCCCGAACGGCTCCGAGCGCCGCACCTGCCCGGCAACCCTGGGCTTCGCGTCGACGGAAGCGTCCTGCTGATTGGCGGTATTCACGATGATTCCGTTACTGTTGCGCCAGCGGTGCCAGCAGATTGCGGATCAATGTCTGGCCCACACCGGCAAGGCTCGAACGGCTCCAGCCGCTGCGGCTGCCCGTGGCGCTCCAGACCGTGTTGCCGTTGGAGACGTCGATGACGTCGAACGTCACGCCCGCGACCGGCTCGCCGTCGACGCCGACCTTGTAGCGCCATTCCGTTACCGCGCCCGAGAGCGCGTACTTGGCGCCGATCTTGCGCGCCCATGCAAGTGCGCGAACGCGGGTCTGGGCGTTGTTGCCGCCGATCAGCGAGTCGCCGCCGTCGGGGTCGCCCACGTAGCGATGCAGATCGGTAAAGCCATTCTGCACCAGGATGCTCTGGGCGATGCTCTCCGCGCGCTGCCCGGCATCAGGCGTTTCGGTCGTGTTGGCGATGGGCAGAATCACCCAGCTCGCCGTCTTCGGCAGCTTCGGTGCGTCGCCGACGTTCATCGTCGAACAACCGGCCATCAACACGGCGAGGACGGCGACGCCGAAAAAGCGCTGCCACTTCTTGAATGCGTTGGTCTTCATGGTACGGCTCTCCCTTGCGGATGCGAAATATCAGTAGAACAGTCGGTAGGCGACACCGACCTGCGTGGTGGCAACACCAGTGCCGTTGGTGATGTCGTGCGAGTAGTAAATGCGTGCGTGGTCGTTGCCGATGACCGATCCGGCGATGCCCAGGTTGACCTGGGGCCCCCAGCCCTGCTGGCTGTCGTGAATGTAGCCGGCGTCGAGATACGGCCGCCAGGCGCGACGGTAGGTGTTCTGGTAGTCCTGACCGAATCCGGCCATCACGCCGTATTGCGTGGTCGTGATCGGCATGAACTCGGACGCCAGGGGTACCGTGCCGGTCGGCAGCAGGACGGCGAGCGAATTGACGGTGTTGTTGCTCGGCGTATAGATGCCGCGCTCGGCCACGAGGCGGATGTTCAGGTCGGGGTAATCGATGCGCAGCTTGTATCCCAGCTCCCCGCCGAAGCGCCAGCCTCGGCCGAGGTAGGTGCGGTCCTGTGCATGAAAGCGATCGTATTCCGCGGTTGCCTGGCCGTACCAGCGCCCGTCGCCCGCCCACAGCATCTGCATGCTGCCGAAATCGCGGGTGGCGGCGACCTGCGTGTTGGGCGCAATGTCGGTGAACTGGTTGTAGCCGACCTGGAACGTGGTCGTGAGCGGCGAGTTGCGGTTGAACGCGGCCGACGCGAGTCCCGTGAAGAAGCTGTTGAGTTCGGTGCGGTGGCCCAGCGTGAACGCCAGATCCCGATCGACCGTGCGATCGCGCACGGTGAAGTTGAATATCCGGTCGTGCGCGGGCACCCAGGCGAGCTGCGAGGTATCGACGGTTCGCTGGTTGCGCTGAATGGCCTCGAGCGTCACGCCGATCCGGCTCGTGAGGTTGAGGCTGCCGATCAGCGAACTCTCGAGGTAGCTCAGCGGCGCCTGACGGGAGTAAAAGAGATCGAAGCCGGCGTTGGAACGGTCGCGCAGGATCGTGTCGGTAAACGTCGTGTGAACGGCGTCGTTGTTCGGCGCGCCGTCGGCGGCGCGCCAGGCGAGCGTTTGCGCCTGCGGTGCGCGGCCGAGCCGCTCGTTGGCCTCGATTTCGTTCTCGATGGGCATGCGGCCCTGACGGCGATCGAGCAATTGCGCCATCTTGTCGCGATCGTTGTTCTCCAGCGCGAGCGCGATCTCGGCGTCGGCCGGGCGCAGGAGCCGGTTCGTATACTCGCGCGCCAGCCATGCGCGCGCGAGATCGAAATCCTCGCCGGAGAGCGCCCAGGCGAGCCCGACGTCGCGCGTGGTCGCACTGATGACAGCCTGACGCGACATCACCGACGGATCGCGCTGCCCGGGGTTGTCGGTCGCGGGCTTGAGCGGGGCCAGCTCGGCCGAATCGCCCAGCAGCGAATCGGCGACCTTGGCGCTGTCGGCGGAGCGCCGATCTTCGCGCAGGAGGTTGACGAGCAACTGACGCGACGTGTCCGCGTTCGAGAACACCTGCGCCAGCGTGACGCGGGCGGCCTGGGCTTCGAGCACGCCGTCGTTGTCGGACGTGAGCGCGGCCAGACGTTGCACCACGGCGCCCTGGCGGCGGCGCGACGCGAAACGCAACTGCCCCGATTCCGCACGCGCCTGGAGATCCTTCCAGGCGCCCTGGCGAATCTTCCATGCCGTGCCGGCGTCGCCGGCGGCCTCTTCCGCGTCGGCGAGCGACAGCATCCAGAGCGGATCGTCGTCGGAGAGCGCGGCCTGTTGGCGCAGATAGGTCAGCGCTTCGCGGGGATTGCCCAGGCGTAGCAGTCCCGCACCGTAGGCGCCCCAGTAGCTGGCGTTGTCGGCGACCATGGGGCGGTAGTCGTGCAGGACCGTGCGAAGCTCGTCGTCGCTGCCGTAGTCGACCAGCGCCCACAGGTAGGCTACGCGGACTTCGTCGCCGGCGTTGTCCAGTTTCGAAGCGACGCGCAGATCGGCCAGCGCGGCGTCCCAGCGCTGGATCTGCTGGAAATAGACGGCGCGCGTGGCGAGCAGGTCGCCGGATTTTGCGAACTTGTCGCGCTGTTCCGCATCGAGGCCGTCGAGCAATGCCTGCACGCGGTCGTAGGCCCGGGCCTGCGTATAGAAGTAAATCGCCGCCTGCAGCGCGAGGTCCGAATCGTTCTGCCGGAACTCCGCTTCCGCCGTGCGGCCTGCATCGAGCGGATAGCCCTGGTAGAAGTACGTCATCGCGTTGAAGTCGAGCGCCTCGGCCTTGCCGGTGCGCAACAGCTGTCGATACGCGAAGTTGGCGTCCTCGTCGCTTTGCGTGAGACGCGCGACCTCGGCGTAGGTGCGCCAGTAACCGGCGTCGGCGGGCAAGGTGCCCGCGACGTCGCGCACGCTGCGCAGTTCGGCCAGTGCTTGCGCGAGACGCCCCTTCTGGTAAAGCAGGCTGGAAATGCGCAGCGCGTACTGGGACGACGGGCCGAACTCCTTTTGCAACGTCTGGAACGTGGCCAGGGCTTCGGCATCCTGTCCGATGCGCTGCGCAACGTCACCTTCGCGCTCCAGCAGGGCGCGACGCTGGCTGCCCGTGGCATGGCGCTTGAGATAGGCGAGCCCTTCTTCCGGACGCCCGAGCCGCTCGTACGTGTTGACGATGTCGTCCTTGAGCTTGAGGTTGTCCGGCTGGCGGTCCGCCTCGAAAATCTGTGCCGCCAGATAGGCGTGATCGTCGTTGAGTTGCGGGGCGAGCTGGTAGACGTTTTCCCACGCCTGCGCGTTGCCGGTCGATTCGGCGTACTTGAGCCAGTAGGCCAGCGCCAGCGGCGCGTGTCCGTTCCATTGCGCGACCTGGGCGAGGCGGCGCGTCCAGACGAGCGGGTCGAGCTTGCGTTGCAGGGCCTGCTGCGCGAGCTTCTCGGCGTCGTCGAGCTGACGCGCTTCGACGAACGCCTTGAACGCCAGGTCGTAATCGCTGGCGTTCACGCCGTTGGCGTCGGTGCCCCCGGCGGCGGGTCGCGAGGTCGAGTCCCAGTCGGGACTGGCCGGGATGGCGAGCCTTGCTTTCGGGTCGGCCTGCGCCGGTTGCGAGGACGGCGCGGCATCGGCGGCACTCGCGCCTCGCGCCAGACCCACGTCAGCCACGCGAATGATGCGCGGGCCGTTCGAGCGATGCAGCGCACGCAGGCCCGCCGGTCCATCGAGGTAGCGAAAACGTGCGGGCGCGGCGCCGTCGAGACCGCGGCCATCCGCGCTCACGCCGGGCAGCCAGCCCGCAAGGCGCACGGTTGCGCCATGCGTCGACGGCGTGAGGCTCGAGAGCTGGGTGAGCGCGCGGGCATAAGTCGTCATCAGGTCGGTGCGGCCCGCCTGACGGGCCACGTCGAGCAGATAGCGCAGCGTGACCGGATCGTTGGACAAATCGCCGATGCGCTTTTGCCCTTCGGCGCAGGCGCGCGCCACCTGATTCGCGGAGACGAGCACCCGCATGCCGGCGAGGAACAGCCGCCGACGGTCGTCGCGGGTGCGGGCCACGGCCTGTGCGGCGAAATAGGCGTTCGCGGCGTCGTCGTAGGCAGACTGCGACAGCGCGGCATTGGCGAGCTTTTCCTGCCATTGCGCCGCGTTTGCGGCGTCCGCCGCGGCCAGCAGGCGGTAATCGCGCAACATCAATTCGGTGGCCCCCGCCAGGCGGGCCTTCTCGGCAAGCATGCGCAGCGTCGGCACGTCCCATTGATATTGCGACGTGGCGTCGAGCAGTTCCACGTACTGCGCCATGCGCTCGGCGCGGCCCGGATCGTCGGCAGGCACGTCGTAGGCGCGTTGCTCGGCGGCGGCCAGGGCGAGCAGGATGCCGCGACGGCGATTCTGTTCGTCGGGCATGGCGCGCAGCTTGTCCGCCACGCGCGTGGCGTCATCCCAGCGGCCGAGTCCGAGATACTGCTGGCCGAGCAGGTCGAGATAGCGCGGTGCGTCGGGCTCGATGCGCAGCCAGGCCTCGAGATAGGCGACGGAGAGCTCGCTCGGCGGTTGCGATGCCACGGAACGCGTTTGTTCCTCGTCGCTCGGATGTGCCGCGCCGAGCGCGAGCACGACGCCGGCGCCGATGGCTGCCGTCAGCCACGGCGGGCTCAGGCGCTCTCGCTTTTCGACCGGCCGCGAAGCGGCGGCGCTCTCTGGAGGACGGGCGTTGGGTCGCGTTGCGTCAGTCACATTCCACCCCGACGGCATGCATGGTGACGGGCTTCTCGGCGATTCCCGAAACATCGACGCGCAGGCGGCCGGCGCCATCGGCACGAGCCTTCGTCGCGCCGTCGACGCTCAGGCGGCACCCCGCGGCATTGGCGACGCTCACGAACGGCTTGTAGTACCCGCCGAACCGGAACGACAGGTTGCGGCCCGTGCGCTTGAAGTCACGCACGAATCCGGCGGCCTCGCTGATGTAGGGCGTCCGGTCGGTGCCCTTCGCGCCGATCGAGAATTCGGCCGTGTCGCCGCCCATGTGGATGTAGAGGCCGCCCGGACCCGGCAGATAGCCTGCGATGTCCTCGGACGTGCCCATGGCGGGCACGCCTTCGCCCGGCCAGCGCATTTCGCGCAGATCCGCGCCGCTGCGAACGCGCCAGCGCACCGGCGCGCCGTCGGCCGACACTTCGCGAGCGACCGCGACGCGACGCCAATCCAGCACGCGCCGAATGTATTCGGTGGTGAAGATCGGGAAGACCGGTTGCCGCAGTACGGCGTTATAGACGTCCTTCAATGCGTTGAGCGAGGCGACTTTCGTGCCCGAGTACATGTGGTAGTACAGGTTGACGGCCTTGAAGCGGATCGGCTTGTCGGTCATCTCGAAGGTCTCCAGCACGCGCGTGTAGCCGTAATACGGGCCGAGCCAGTCGTTCGTGTAGACGTTCTCGTCCATCACCGCCGCGTACACCTGGAATTCCGTGGGCAGCAGGCCCTTCGCCACGCCGTACGGCGCAATGTTGGTCCAGCTGTTGTTCGTCTTCGTGATGATCGTATCGCCGCCATTGATCGACAGCACGCCCGCCTTCCACGCCCTGCGAATGGCGATGGCCGGCGCCTGGGCGTCGCCCGGCCACTGGAGCACCACCACCTTCTTCCCGGGAGGGGCCAGTCGCTGGTTGATGTAATCGATCGATCCCTGGATCTCGCGATCGAGGTTGAACCGGTAGTTGGGAATGTCGAGCGAGAAGGCGTCGTCGCCGCCCCATTCCTTGTTGGCCTTGCCGTAGATGCGCTCGCCCGTCTTCTGATTGATCTGTTCGAGGTTGAACGGGTGAGAATAGGTATGCGTGCCGATCTCGACGTTGGGCAGCGCGAACATCTTGCGCGCAATTTCCTCCAGGCGCGGCGAGATCTTCGGGTACAGCCCCGTGGGACCGACTTCACCCTCGATCACCGACAGCGTTGTGGGCACGAGGTACTTCGAGAAGATCTGCTCGTACAGCGCCATCGATCCGTAATCGACGCCGGGGAACTCCGCACGCGACGCGAAGCCGTCGCCGTCGACGTGCACGAACATCAGGCGGCGCCCGTTCTCGGTCGTCACGTCGGGCACGGGCATCTGCGGCAGCGCGAGTGCCTGGCGAAGGAAGTCGATGGGCTGGATCGCCCAGCGTTCCTGTTCGATGCCCGCGAGCGACGTCACACCGTACGGGTTGAGGGAGTAACCGCCCCACGGCAGCATGCCGGCCATGTCGTAGGTGTAGTCGCCCGCCTTGAGGCGAAGCAGCGGCTCGCCCTTCGGGCCGACACGAACGCCAAGGGCGTCGCGCACGTCCGGCGTCGGCATGATCTCGAAGCCGATCATCGGCGACTTGCTCACCACGCGCGGTTCGACGGCGCCCGGCACGGTGCCCGCCACGCGTTCCAGTCCGAGTGCCTGCGCCGTTTGTTGGTCGATGGGGAAGCCGAACTGGCCGATCACCGCCACGCGCATGCCTTCACGGATGCGGGCGAGCAACCAGCGGCGCCAGGCACCGGCGTTGTTCACGTTGCGGTCGATCGACACGACGATGCCCGCATATCGGTCGGTGCGCACGTTCGCCGGCATCTGGCCGCTGTTCGCATTGACGTATTGGACGTCGTAGCCGAGGTAGTTCAGCGGCATCGAAATGTCGCGCGCGCCGGTGGTCAGGTCGATCGGCTCGCCGTCGCCCGGCGTCTGGACCATGAGAATCTTGCGCGGCATCACTTCGATACGGCCCACGCCGACGGTTTGCACGTCGGGATCCGTGACGAAGGCACGCACGCCTTTCTGATCGAGCGAGCGCGCCGTGGCGCGACGGCAGGCGAGGTCGGCGCTCTCGCAATAGTCCATGGCGAACGTCGGCAGATGCGCCTGGTTGCGCAACGCGTCGAGCTGCGCGAACGCCGCCGCCTGCACGTTGGCCGGCGTGTCGACGAAGATCATCGCAGCCGCGTCATATCGGCGATACAGCCCGTCGGCCAGCACGCCGGCCAGCGTGGGGGCGAGCGAGGCCGCCGCGATCAGGTGATTCCTCAGCACGAGCCGGGCGTCCGGGTAGCGCGCATGAATGGCTTGTACGCGCGCGGCAATGCGTGCATCGCTCTCGGCATCGCTGGTGATAGACGCACCGTCGTCGATCAGGAAGTTGCGAAACCCCTTTTGCCACAGCGGCGCGATACGCGCGTCGACGAAGGCGTCGGGCGTTTGCGACGCGTCGCGTGCGTCGGCACGCGCGAACCATTGGGTGCGGGGGGCGATCGAGGCGTCGGGCAACGATGCCTGTGCCGGATCGATCACGACCCAGTCGAATGCCTGAAGCGCGTCGACAGGAATATCGTCGCCGTAATACAACGCGATGTCCGGGGTGGCCGACTGCGGCGAAGCCAGGGACAACGATGTCGTCGACTGGGCTTGCGCGGCCGTCGGGGCCGCTGCGACCCCGACCGTGCCGATCGCCACTGCGGCGGCGAGCAGCAGGTGAGCCATCGCTCGTGCAGGCCGTGCGATCACTGGTGCGGTCCCCCCAAGGTCCATGTCCGTTTGACCATGGTGCGTTGTCGATACGTCGTGTTGTCCAGTCGAAGCCATTGGCATGAGTGCAATTTGCGTTCCACGATCCACCGCTCGTCGTTGGGACAGCAGGTCGATCGATCGTCGGATTAGCGCTGGCGTGCGGCCAGTACGATCGGATGCCGCGCTCGCGCGATACATGACCGCGAGTGCGGGTAATGCACATGCTGTGCCGAAGACGGGTGCGTGAATGACGTGCAACGGGCAATCGTGGCGATTGCGCGTTCCCCGACACGACGCGTCCGTGTTCCCGGCGTTGTCGCGATTGCGCGCTGTCGACGCTGCTCGGTCAGGATTCCAAATCACAGGATTCCGAAACGGTCGAGAACGCAAAACGCCGGATCCGATGCGGGATACAGCGTGATATTGCGCGGCAAGTTCTTGTCGACTTGCTTAGGCGACGAACTCTAAAGTACGGCCGTCCCAATAACGTCCCCCCAAAACGTGCATGGTCGTACGGTAAATCCAGGGCCGTCGGGCCGCGGTGAGGGAAGCGACCGGCATTGCATGTTTCGCAGCATGGAAGTTGCAAAAGACGCGGGCATTTCCGGTGCGATGGCGCGTTTGCGCGCGAGGTGAAATGGGCGATGACGGCGGTGTCGTCTGGCGCAACGTAATGGACGCGAAGCGTAGCATAAGTGCGTGACACCATAAAGCGCCCTTGCGGTGCTTGGCACACCCATGTGTCGCGGTTATTTCGTCTGATCAAATAGTCGGGGTCGAGCCATCCCGACAGGCAACGACAAGCAGGGGAGGCGTGCGGTGAGGGGACCCGAAAAACAAAACGCCCCCCGGAGGGAAACCGGCGGGCGTTTCGATTTGTTTCGCCGTGCGTCGACGGCGCGATGCTCAGTACGGATACACCGTGTCGTTCGCCACGGCACAGCGCTGGCCCTGCTGCACGCGCAGCGGCGGCGCCTGCGTGACCGTGGCGACGCGGCCGTCGTCCAGACGCACCGTGATGCGATAGAGCACGTTCGGCTCACCCATGCTGTTCTCGATGCGGTTGCCCGCGATGCCGCCGATGACCGCGCCGGCAATGGTGGTCGCGGTGCGTCCGCGTCCGCCGCCCATCGTGTTGCCGAGCAGCCCGCCCGCGGCACCGCCGAGGACCGTACCGAGAATGTTCGGGCTGTTATTGGCGCCGTTCAGTTGTTCGATCGATTGGACCGTCCCGTAGAGCGCTCCCTGCTGCTGGGGTTGCTGGTATCCCTGTTGATAGCCTTGCTGGTAACCCGGCTGATAGCCCTGCTGGTATCCCGGTTGCTGGTATCCCTGTTGGTATCCCGGCTGCTGGTAGCCGCCATATTGCTGGCCCGGAGCCACGCAACCGGCGAGCATGACGGCGGCCAGGGCCGCGCTGATTCCCGTAAGTGCTTTGATGTTCATTTTGGATCGTCCTCGTGAGCATGAGGTAAATGCGGCGTCACCGCAGATCGAGCGTGACGTTGCGCACAATGTGGCACATCTGTTGCGACCACGACGCGGAATGTAGGGTTCCGCCGATCTTTATGCTGTAAGAAAAGGTAAGCGTTTGTAATGACGCAGCGTGGCGCACGCCGCCGGCGCCGATGTCAGACTCGGCATCGCGTCGAAAGGCGTTGGTGCGCGCGAGGCCGCCACGGTTCCCCTGCAAAGGGCTCCCCGATGATATTCCCATCAGGCAAGACGTGGGGTCATGCTCTGTAAATGCTTAATCCCAAAGTGGAATCCACTAGAATTCTCAAAAAGCATCGAGTGTTGCGCAAGAAATTTTCCGAATATTGCGGTGCGTGCGCGGGAATCATCTAAGCATATAACCAGAAATCACTTGGATGACGCAGTACCAAGCGGTAACATCGCGACCTTTGGCGACGGCTGGCCTCGGGGCTGCGTCGCTCCTACTGACGCATCTTTCCATTCCGTTTCATGTCCGTCGACGTTTCCCTGTCTCCTGCCGCGTCTGCGTACGCGGGCTCCGCGGCATCGGCCGCGTCCGCCGGCTCCGCCGTCATCCGCTCGGCGGCCGACGTTGCCCGACTCGTCAACGAGGGCGGCGCCCGCGTGTCCAATGCCCGATGGATCGTGGCCATCGCCCTGGGCGGTGTGTTCCTCGATGCCTATGACCTCGGCGCGCTCGCCTTTGGCCTGAAGGACGTGACGCGCGAATTCAATCTCACCCCGGCGGGTACGGGGATGGTGGCGTCCGCGATCACGTTCGGTGCGATCGTCGGGGCGTTCCTCGGCGGATTCCTGACCGACCGAATCGGCCGCTATCGGGTGTTCATGGCCGACATGCTTTGCTTCGTCATCGCCGCCATCGCCTGCGCCCTCGCCCCCAACGCGTACGTGCTCGCCGGCGCGCGTTTCGTGATGGGACTGGGCGTCGGCATCGATTTGCCGGTGGCCATGGCATTCCTCGCCGAGTTTTCCAAGCTCAAGGGGCGGGGGAACAAGGCCGCGAGGGTCGCGATGTGGTGCCCGACGTGGTACGCGGCGATCTGCGCGTCGTACCTGCTGGTGCTGCTGTGCTACTCGGCGCTGCCGTCGTCGCACAGTGCGTTGCTGTGGCGCATCATCCTGGGCTTCGGGGCAATTCCGGCGCTGGCGATCATCGCCGTGCGCAGCCGCTATATGAGTGAGTCGCCGGTATGGGCGGCAAACCAGGGCGATCTCGAAGGCGCGGCGAAAATTCTGAAGCGCTCGTATGGCATCGACGCCGTGGTGGCACCGGATGCCGAGCGCGCCGCGCCGAAGCGCCCCGCGTCGTGGAGCAACTACGGTGCCCTGCTCAAGGGGGTGTATCTGCGTCGTACCACGCTTGCGACGATCATCGCCGTGGCATCGTCGTTCGCCTATAACGCAGTGGCGTTCGGGCTGCCGGTGATCATCGCCAGCTTCCTTGCGCAATCGATGCTCACGACGATCCTGATGTCGCTCGCGCTCAATCTGCTGTTCGCGTTCACCGGCGGCCTGCTGGGCGTGCGCCTGGTGCCGAAGGTGGGAGCCTGGAAACTCACGGTGGTCGGCTACGCGTTTCAACTGACGGCGCTCGTCGGCCTCGCGCTGGTGGGCAAGCCCGCGGGGGGTGTCCAGGTGGCCTGGGCGCTCGGCTTCCTTGCGCTGTTCCTGCTGGGGCAGGGCTTCGGTCCCGGCGCGCATTCGATGACGTTCGCGTCGCTGAGCTATCCGACGTCGTTGCGTGGCGTGGGCGTCGGCTTCAACCAGACGCTCATGCGCGCCAGCTCGACGGTTTCGCTGTTCCTGTTTCCGGTGCTGGCCGCCGCGCTCTCGACGAAGGTGTTCTGGGTGATCGCCGCCGCGCCCGCGATCGGCCTGCTGGCCTTGCTGGCGATCCGGTGGGAGCCATCGAATTACGACGTCGACGCCGAGGACTTCTGACGTTCTGCGGGGTCACCGGCAGAATGACACGGCCGCCGTCATGGCGGCCGTTTTTCGTTGTGGGCCGGGCAGTGGCCCGTCCGTCGGCGATTTGCGCGCTCGCGCCGGAAAAAACGGCGCTTCGTGTGAAGCGCCGTGCCCCCTGATTGCGCCGCCGATCGGTTTGCGAGCCGGTCCGGGCTTTCCGGGTTTTCCGGCGTCAGCTCGGCCGCGAGGGCGACCCGCCCGCCAGGGCGGCGCCGCCGCCCATGATGTAGTTCTCCAGTTGGTCGATGACGAACTGCTGCTCCGACATGATGTCCTTGACCAGGTCGCCGATGGACAGCAGGCCGACCAGCTCGCCGTCCTTCATGACAGGCAGGTGACGAATGCGATGCTCCGTCATCAGGGACATGCAGTCCTCGTTCGATTGCTCGGGCGTGACGTAGCGCACGGCCGAGGTCATGACGTCGCGCACCGGCGTGTTGACCGAGGTCCGGCCCATGAGCGCGACCTTTCGGGCGTAATCGCGCTCGGTGAAGATGCCGACGACCGAGCGGTCGTCCTCGCTCACCAGCACCGCGCCGATGCGAGCTTCGGCCATCAGGGTCAACGCATCGAGTACCGAGTCGGTCGGGCGCACTTTGTACACCGTGTCGACCGATTTGGACTTCAGGATCTGAGCGACTGTTTTCATGGTCATCCTCCTGCGGGCTACGGGTACTTACAGCATAGATGAGGGCTCGCCGCGCGTCATGCCCGCGTTGTCCCCAGGCGTCTCGAGACGACGTCCCCCGTCGCGGGACGGACGGAGCGGAAACCCTCGCGCAGGGCCCGTTGTGGCACCCGCGCCGCGTGAATTGGTGCATTGCGCCACATTCGTGCAGCAAAAGCCTTCAAAATGACTCGGCGGACCATTTTTTTTCCACGGGCGACGCAGAAAGGCGTATCCTAACGGGATCGGCGAAAATTCGCCGATCATCGCCTGACGATCGCGAAATGCTTTATCGGCGCCGCTGACAGCCATGTCCTGCGAGCCGAATCACTCGCTGTGCCGATGACGCAGACCCCAAGGTCTTCGCCCTCCCGACACGCACTGCTCGTCATTGCGGCACTGCCGCAATGTGCCTTGCTCCTTCGAACCATCGCCGCGTTTCGGCGCACCGCCATCCTGTCATGGCCGGTCCGCCGGGTAGGCTCCTTTTGGCGTTCGATGTACACCCCGGCGTTTTGTGGGTGCGGCGAAGGTATTGGCGAACGAACCTTCAGTAACACCGGTGCTGCGCCATCGCGAGCGGCACCCTCAAGAGGATACGATATTGGCCAAGGAAGAACTGATCGAATTCAGCGGACACGTCTCGGACGTACTGCCGGACAATCGCTTTCGCGTCACGCTCGAGAATGGCGTGGAAGTGATGGCATATGCGAGCGGCCGCATGCAGAAGAACCGCATCCGCATCCTGGCGGGTGACCGCGTGACGCTGGAAATGTCGCCCTACGACCTGAGCAAGGGCCGCATCAACTACCGTCACAAGAATTAAGTCGGAGAAGTCTGGCTTTTGCGCGCAAGCCGTTGCCCGTCGAGGGCATAGCCGTGCCGCGCATTGAAGCGATGCGCGGCGACCCGGTGGTCGCTGCCCGTCACTTCGAATTTCAAACATCCACGCTCGTGGAACCCAGCGTGAGCGGCCGCCATCAGCGCGCGCCCGACACCCAAGCCCCGCATATCCTCAGAGTTGTTCGAACCGGTCGAAACGGCGATTGGTGTACTCGACCTCGCTCTCGAAGTCTGTCACACGCGCTCCGGGCGGCCCGTGCCGCATCCATTCGAGCATCTTGTCGACCTGATCGGGCGTGCCTTGCACCACGGCCAGGATGTCGCCCTCGGGCAAGGCCTGAACCCAGCCGCGTACCCCGATCAGATGCCCTTCGCGCACCGCTGCCTGACGGTAGCCGACGCCCGTGATCTTGCCGCGCAAACGCACGGCAACAGTTTCGAGCGGGGAGCTGGACAAAAGTGACTTCATGGCAACAGGGGCACGGATACGGAATGGCATGGGGCGGCGCCGGCTGGGCGGCAGGGAAAGGCGATTGTAGCGCCATCGCACGACATCCGGCGTGGCCGGCCCCCGCCGAGCGACGCCGCCGGTTCGCGCGCCGGAGCCCGCTTCACCCGACTTTCGGCACCAGCCGCAGACGCGTGATCTCCGACGGCGCACCGAAACGCTTGGGTGGCCCCCAATACCCTGTCCCCCGGCTCACGTAGATCGCCAGACGGCCGAGCCGATGAAGGCCGTGCACATATGGCTGCTGCAATGGGACGAAATACATCCACGGCCAGAACTGTCCGCCGTGCGTGTGCCCCGAGAGTTGCAGATCGAAGCCGGCCTCGTGCGCGGCCGGCGCACTGCGCGGCTGATGCGCGAGCAGCACGCGTGGTGCGTCTTCCGGCGCGCCGGCGACGGCGGCCAGCGGATCGCTGCGCTTTTCCGGATCGAAATGATGGGCGGTGAAGTCGGTCACGCCGGCCACGGTCAGCCATGCCCCTTCGTGATCGAGCACGACATGTTCGTTCTCCAGCACCGTAAGGCCGATGCGGCGCAGCTCCTCGACCCAGGCAGGCGCGCCGGAGTAATACTCGTGATTGCCGGTGCAGACGTAGGTGCCGTGACGCGACGTCAGCCGTGCCAGCGGCGCGATGTGCTCGCGCAGAGCCGGCACACCGCCGTCGACCAGATCGCCGGTGATGGCCACGAGATCGGGCTCGAGCGCATTCGACGCCTCGACGATCGCCTCGATGTAACTGCGGCGGATCGTCGAGCTGACGTGGATGTCGCTCAGTTGCACGATGGTGAAGCCCTTGAGCTCCGGGGGCAGGTTGGCAATCGGCACATCGATGTGGACCACGCGCGCGAGGCGTCGGGCATTGTAGAAACCCAGAATCGTGGCCACGGCCGTCAGCGCCAGCACGATCACCGCCGAGCGCACCACGAGTTGCGGATCGTGCGCCGAGAACAGCATGGCCGCGCCGAGCACGACGTCGCGCAGCAGCGTGAGTACGAAGAGTGTCGAGAAGACGCCGATGGCCGTCATGCCGGTCCAGGTCAGCAGCGTGGCGAGTGGCTCCTTCTGAATCGCGCGGCTCATCAGGCCGAGTGGAATCAGGACGGTCGAGGCCAGGAGCCACAGCCCGCCGAGGACCTTCCATGCCACGGCGACGGGCAGCGGCGGGAGCAGGCGCCAGCCGATGTAGGCATGCAACAGTGCGATGATCGCCAGCATCAGCCAGCGCGGGCGCGCGGGGAGCGTGCGTTTCGTTGGCTTGCCGTGCAGATGCGCCGCATCGGATGACGCCGGTGAGGCCTGCGAAGCTTGGGACGTTTGCGACATGGCGTTGTCTGGTCGAATTCCGGGTGACGAGGGAGTTATGCGGGCGCTTTGCCCGATCGCAAGTGCCGCGGGCGGGATCATGCCTGGGGCGCGGGGTACTTCCGTGCGTTCATGACGAGCTTTTCGGCGATCGCACGATTCAGGTCCACGCCGAGCACGGACGACAGCCGCACGAGATACATGGCGATATCCGCCAGTTCCTGTTCGACGTGGCGGGCCTCGCCGGATCGCATGACGGCGCTGGCCTCGGACTCGGTTTGCCATTGAAATATCTCGACGAGTTCCGCCACTTCGACGGACAACGCCATCGCAAGGTTCTTGGGCGTGTGATACCGATGCCAGTCGCGCGCGTCGGCGAACGCGTGCAGCGCGGCTTCCAGCCCGGCGGTGTCGATCAGGCGCTCCGGTGCATTGCCGGATGGGGCGGAGCCTGACGTGGTGGATTTCGGGGTAGCGGACATGGGGTGCAATATTCGGAGGTCGTCCGCGGCCGGTGCGGTCGCTCCCTGAACGGCGAACCAGGGCGCTGGCGGGACCGTGGGCGGGGGCGGCGACGGATTAGGATGCGCAGGCGCGACAAAATGGCGCGGGAACGAGTTATGGTAGCGCGTTGGCGCAGGATGCGCCGTGCACCGAATCGATGCTTCCCAGCCGTCCCCGACCCTCCGCGAGCCGCGTCTCTTGAACCGCAAACCTCCCACCCCCGCCGACCTTACGGCGACCGGATCGCCCGACGCCTCGATGTCGTACCCCGTGACGCTCGTGCCCTCGGGCTGGCAGTTCGACGCCCCGGCCGACACGCCGATCCTGCTCGCGGCGCTCGCTGCGGGGATCAAGCTGCCGAGCCTGTGCCGCAATGGCACGTGCCGTGCCTGCCTCTGTCAGGCGCGCACGGGCGGTGCACCCGCGCCGGTGGCGTACCGCATCGAGTGGCCGGGTCTGTCGCGCGAAGAAAAAGCGCAAGGCTGGTTGCTGCCATGCTGCGCCTACGCGCGGGGCGAGCTCGTCATTGACGCGTTCGATGCCGCACGTGTCGCGCTTTGATAAACTTGCCGCTATCCGAGGCTCGCGCCAGAGCTTCGTCACTGTTTCAGGATCAGGAAAGCCGAATGGCACAGTACGTATTCAGCATGAACCGCGTGGGCAAGATCGTGCCGCCCAAGCGTCACATCCTCAAGGACATCTCCCTGTCGTTTTTCCCCGGCGCCAAGATTGGCGTGCTGGGCCTGAACGGTTCGGGCAAATCGACGCTGCTCAAGATCATGGCCGGCGTCGACAAGGAGATCGAGGGCGAGGCGATTCCGATGGCGAACCTGAATATCGGTTACCTGCCGCAGGAGCCGCAGCTCGATCCGGAGCAGACGGTGCGCGAGGCCGTGGAAGGCGGCATGGGCGAAGTGATGCAGGCGCGCGCGAAGCTCGATGAAATCTATGCGGCCTACGCCGAACCTGACGCCGACTTCGACGCCCTGGCCGCCGAACAGGCCAAGTACGAAGCGATCCTCGCCGCGAGCGACGGCAACAACATCGAACAAACGCTGGAAGTGGCCGCCGACGCGCTGCGCCTGCCGGCTTGGGACGCCAAGATCGGCGTGCTCTCCGGGGGCGAGAAGCGTCGTGTCGCGCTGGCGCGCTTGCTGCTCTCGAAGCCGGACATGCTGCTGCTCGACGAGCCGACCAACCACCTCGACGCCGAATCCGTCGATTGGCTCGAACAGTTCCTCACGCGCTTCCCGGGCACCGTGGTGGCCGTGACCCACGATCGTTACTTCCTCGACAACGCCGCCGAGTGGATTCTCGAACTCGACCGCGGTCACGGCATTCCCTGGAAGGGCAACTATAGCTCGTGGCTCGATCAGAAGGAGCAGCGCCTGAAGCAGGAAGAGGCGAGCGAGTCGGCCCGTCAGAAGGCGCTCAAGAAGGAACTCGAGTGGGTGCGCCAGAACCCGAAGGGCCGCCAGGCGAAGTCGAAGGCGCGTCTTGCCCGTTTCGACGAGCTGAACAGCCAGGAATACCAGAAGCGCAACGAAACCCAGGAAATCTTCATTCCGGTGGGGGAGCGCCTGGGCAACGAAGTCATCGAATTCAAGAATGTGTCGAAGGCTTTCGGCGACCGTTTGCTGATCGACGACCTGAGCTTCACGGTGCCGCCGGGCGCCATCGTCGGGATCATCGGCCCGAACGGCGCCGGGAAGTCGACGTTCTTCAAAATGCTCACGGGCCGCGAACAGCCGGACAGCGGTGAGATCAAGGTTGGCCCGACCGTGAAGATGGCCTACGTCGACCAGAGCCGCGATGCGCTCGATGGCACCAAGACGGTGTTCGAAGAGATATCGGGCGGTGCGGACGTGCTGACGGTAGGCAAGTACGAAACGCCTTCGCGCGCGTACATCGGCCGCTTCAACTTCAAGGGCTCGGACCAGCAGAAGCAGGTCGGCTCGCTCTCGGGCGGCGAGCGCGGCCGTCTGCATATGGCCAAGACGCTGATCTCCGGCGGCAATGTGCTGCTGCTCGATGAACCGTCGAACGATCTGGACGTCGAAACCCTGCGGGCACTCGAGGATGCGCTGCTCGAGTTCGCCGGCTGCGTGATGGTCATCTCGCACGATCGCTGGTTCCTCGATCGTATCGCCACGCACATTCTGGCCTTCGAAGGCGACTCGCATGTCGAGTTCTTCCCGGGCAACTACCAGGAGTACGAGGCCGACAAGAAGAAGCGCCTCGGCGAGGAGGCGGCAAAGCCGAAGCGTATCCGCTACAAGCCGATCGCGCGGTAATGCAGGAAAAGGCGCCGCAAGGCGCCTTTTCTGTTTCAGCGGCGCCCGGTAACGTCCAGGCGGATGCAGGGAATACGCCGGCGCCGAAACCCGTGTTCGACGAGCCGTGCCGATGCAGGCCACAATCGCATCGCATGACCCGCCATCTTGACGAATCAGGAGTGTGCAAATGAGCCAGCCAGTGAATCAGTTGAATGGAAAGGTCGCCGTGGTCACCGGTGCCGCGAGCGGCATCGGCAAGGAAATCGCCCTCACGCTCGCGCGTGCCGGTGCGGCAGTGGCGATCGCCGATCTGAACCAGCAGGGCGCCGACGCCGTGGCCGAAGAGATCAAGGCCGCAGGCGGACGCGCGATGGGCGTGGCGATGGACGTGACGAACGAAGACGCCGTGAACAGTGGCATCGACAAGGTGGCGGACACCTTCGGTTCGGTCGACATCCTGATTTCGAACGCCGGCATCCAGATCGTCAACCCCATCGAGAACTATGCGTTCTCCGACTGGAAGAAAATGCAGGCCATCCACGTCGATGGTGCGTTTCTCACCACCAAGGCGGCGCTCAAGCACATGTACAAGGACGACCGGGGCGGCATCGTCATCTACATGGGTTCGGTGCACTCGCACGAGGCGTCGCCGCTGAAGTCCGCCTACGTGGCGGCCAAGCACGCCCTGCTCGGCCTGGCGCGCGTGCTGGCCAAGGAAGGGGCGAAGCACAATGTGCGCTCGCACGTCATCTGTCCGGGCTTCGTGCGCACCCCGCTCGTCGACAAGCAGATTCCCGAGCAGGCCAAGGAACTGGGCATCTCGGAAGACGAGGTCGTCAAGAAGGTCATGCTCGGCGGCACCGTCGACGGCGTGTTCACCACGGTGGACGACGTCGCACAAACCGCGCTCTTTCTCAGCACGTTCCCGACGGCCGCATTTACCGGCCAGTCGTTCGTGGTAAGCCACGGCTGGTTCATGCAGTAAGCGCGTCGCGCGCCTACCACGCGCCGGCGCGTGGTAGGCACCCGGCCGGTCCCCGACCGGCACCTCGTCCGCACCGCCGGCATCGTCGGGCATTTGCCGGGCATTGCCGGGCTTCAGGAGAACGAACATGACGGCCAATCCGCCGAAAGTCCCCAACCGCGCCATCGATCTGCCGCCGTACGAGACAGTTGCGCTCGTGCTGCAGGGCGGCGGCGCGCTCGGGGCATATCAGGCGGGGGTGTACGCGGGGCTGTCCGAAGCGGGCATCGCACCGAACTGGATCGCGGGCATTTCCATTGGCGCACTCAATACCGCGGTCATTGCGGGCAATGCGCCCGAGCGGCGCGTGGCGCAGCTCGAAGCCTTCTGGCGAACGATTTGCGAGCCGGGGGTGTTCCCGCCGCTGCCCGCGCCGCTCGAGGCCGCCATCCTCAATGGCCCCGAGTCCGGGCGCATCGCCTACAGCGCCTGGCAGGCGTGGCGTGCGCTGATCGAAGGCCAGAAGGGATTCTTCACGCCGCGTTGGCCGCAACCGCTGCCCACCGCCATGGGCGACCCGGCCCATGCGAGTTACTACGATACGTCCGCGCTACGCAGCACCCTGGAGCGTTTCGTCGACTTCGACCGGATCAATTCGCGAGAGATTCGCGTGTCGGTGGGCGCCGTCAACGTCCATACGGGCAACTTCGTCTATTTCGACAACACGCGGGAAGTGCTGCGGCCGGAGCACTTCATGGCGTCCGGCGCGCTGCCGCCCGGCTTCCCGGCGGTGGAGATCGACGGTCAGTATTTCTGGGACGGCGGTCTGGTCTCGAACACGCCGCTGTCCGAAGTGCTCGGCACGTCGCCGCGTTGCGATACGCTCGCGTTCCAGGTCGATTTGTGGAGCGCCCGGGGACCGCTCCCCGACAATCTGAACGATGTGGCGGACCGGCAGAAGGACATCCAGTTCTCGAGCAGGACGCGTCTGGTGACCGACAATCTGCAGCGTGCGCAACATTTTCGGCGTGTGCTGCGCGAGGTGCTCGAGCGCGTGCCTGCCGAGGTACGGGCAAGCGATCCGTGGTGCCACGCGGCCGAGGAGATCGCGTGCAGCAAGCGTTACAACGTGGTGCAGCTCATTTATCGCAACAAGGAGTACGAGGGGCACTACAAGGACTATCAGTTCGGCCTGGCCACCATGCTCGACCACTGGGCGAGCGGGCTCGACGATGTGCGCCGCACGCTCTCGCATCCGGAGTGGCTGGCCATGCCCGGCGAGTCGACCGGCTTCGTCACGCACGACATCCATCGCCACGAAGTGGTCTGACGCGGCCGCGTCACGTTTCGGCCATCGGCCGCCCTCATTCGATTCCCCGACATACCACCCCTGCGGCGTGCCCCCCGACACGCCGCAGGGCCCTGCGACCGGCGCTCGCGAATCGCCGGCACTTCAATGAACCGTCTCCTCACTGCGCCAACGCAGCCTCCAGTCGCAGCTTCAGCGGTTGCAGGTCGAGGAGCATGGCCGTGCGCGCCGAGCCGTCGGCGGCGGGCAGCTCCACGGCTTCGCGCATGTCGTTGCGCATCTCGTTCGTCGCGCGCCCGAGCAGCAAGGCAGGGACGGGCAACTTGTCGGCTTCATCGAGTGTGACGATGTTCTCGATGGCGTCGACGAGCAGCCCGAACTTGTCGTGGCCATGTTCGATGACGAGGATCTTGCGCGTGTGCGCGTCGTCGTGCGGCGGCATGCCGTAGAGCGCGCGCAGGTCAACGATGGTGATGAGTTCGCGGCGCAGGTTGAGCATGCCGCGCACGAACGACGGCGCGCCGGGCGCGGGCATGACATCGGGCGAGTCGTGGATGATCTCGCGCAACTGGTCGAGGCGCACCGCAAGCATGTGCTGGAGTCGAAACGACACATAGGCGTGCCGCGAGCCGCGCGACGACTTCGCAGTCCGCCATGCCCCGTCGCCTGGCCGGGCGCACTGCGCGCCTTGCGCTTCACGGTACAGCTCGCGATGGCCGCGCGTGAGCTCGATCACCTGCGCATGCGTGAACAGTTCGTCGGCGTTGAGCAGCACGATGTCGTCGGCCGACTCGCGGGCGATGCAGCCCGAAAAGAGCTGGGCGTGCGAGGCGCTGAACGAGGGCATCGCGAGCAGTTCGTCGGCGTAGTATGTGACGATGCTGTCCACCGCATCCACGAGCAGGCCGAAATGCACGTCCTCCTGCTTGACGATCAGAATGCGACGCGGGTCGGACGGCGTGCCTACGTTCCGGGCGTCCGGGCGGCTGGCCTGCAACCCGAGGAAGTGGGCAAAGTCGACGACCGGAACGACGGTGCCGCGCAGATTGAGCATGCCCACGCAGAACACGCTCGCCAGCGCGGAGTTTTGCAGCTCCGGGATGCGGATGATCTCGCGAATGGCGCTCATCGGCAGGGCGAGGCGCGAGTGCTCGACCGTGAAGGACACGCATTGCAGCCGCTGACGTTGCAGCCGACGCTGAGGCGCCGAGAGCGCCTGGCGGGCGAGCAGCTGCGGCATGTTGCGGATGTGCACGAGCGCACCTGGCGAGAGAATCTGCAGGATGCGGTCGCCGCCGTCGAGCTTGATCGCACCGGCGACGACCTGAGGTGCCGTGTGCGACGGCGCGTACTCGAAACCGGTGCGCTGTGAGGCGCGCACACGCAGGATCTCGCTCGTCGCGTCGAACAACAGGCCCACGCGCACGCCGTCGACGTCGACGATCGCGATCTTGCCGTGCACGGCCCGCACTGCGGGCAACGGCTGTAGCTCATGCGACGCATGCGCTGCGTGCGCCTGCGGTTCGGCGCCGGGCGCGCAAGGGGCCATGTCCAGCAACGGCTTGAGATCGACGATGGGAATCAGCGTACCGCGCAAATTGAAAAGCCCGAGCAGGAACGATGGCGAGAGCGGTACCGGGGTGACACGCTCGGGGTAGTTCACCACCTCCTGTAGAGCGGCGATCGGGAGCGCGAATTCCACATCGCCCAAATGGAACGAGCCGAAGACTTCGACGTCGTCGGATGTTGCCTTGCGCGATGCCGGCGTTTCGATGGGGGGCGCGGTGGGAGCGATGGAGGCGGCCGAGTCGATGCTCATGTGCGGCGCGGCGGGCGTCACCGGTGCCTCGGCGGCGATGCCTGGGCGAGGCGCACCGCGGTAAGCGCCATAGCCTTCGTAAAGCGAGACGGCGGGCGGCACGGTCGAGGGCAGAACCGACGGGCCGGTCACGGCGTCGCGAGACAGAAACGGAAATCCCGGTGTGCGTGCGTTCATGGTTCGCCTTCCACGAGTCGGAGCGCCGGGCGTCGGGGCACCGCCGCGCTGCCGTTCGAGCCGATCGCGCGCACGTGAAAGGCATGATGCGCGCAATCGATCGTCAGTTGCCGCCCCACTTCGCCACCGACTTCGACATGAATGATGGGGATGCCCGTTGCGGCGATCAGCGTCTGTGCCATCCTGGCGTTGGCCACGCCGATCAGGCCGTGCCTGGCGGGCGGCTGGTGAGGCATCATGTTGCCGCCCCCGGCGATCACGGCTTCGATCTCGCTGCGGCGCGCGCCGTCGGCCTTCATCAGCGCAAGCAACGACGGGACGGCTTGCGTGACGTACTTGGCGCCGATCGCGAGCGTGGGCGTCGGTGCTTCCGGCAGGAGGCAGTGCGCCAGACCGTACAGGCCTCGCGCGCGCCATAGCAGACCGATGCCGACACACGAGCCAAGGATGGCGCGCAGCACATCTTCGCCACGCCCGATACGCACCTCGCCCATCAACACCTGAATATCATGCGACGACCCCATTCGGCGCCCCCTGATTCCGGTAAATGAGCGGTTGTTCGAACTGATAGCCGGTCGACAACCGCGCGAGCGACTCCGACTCTCCGACGACCAGCACGCCTTCAGGGGCAATGGTTCGTCGCACGTTCTCGAGAACGCGCTCCTGATCGCTCGTCTCGAAATAGATCAGCACGTTGCGCAGCATCACGAGATCGAACGGTTCGCGATACGTCAGCCGTTGATACAGATTGTGTTCGGCGAACGTGACGTGCGAGCGCAATTCGGGCGCGATCGCGAACCCGCCCTCGACCGGGCGGAAGTACTTCGCGAGCATCGCCGGACGCTGTTGGCGCAGCGCATCGATGCTGCGCCCGCCGTAGGTGCCCGCCGTGGCCACGGCCAGGACCTGACTGGAAATGTCGGTCGCATGGATCTGGTACTGAAAGCCGGGGTGACGCGCACGGAATTCCTCGCAGAGCATGGCCGCCGAATAAGCTTCTTCGCCGGACGACGCGGCGGCCGACCACATGCGCAAGGTCCGTCCCGGGTGTGCCGCCTGCCAGCGCGGCAGGAAGTGCTGGGCGACATAGTCCCAGACGCGCGGCGTGCGAAAGAACGTGGTCTCGTTGGTCGTGACCAGATTCACGAAATTGCGCACTTCGTCGGGTGTGTTTTCCAGCAGCGCGAGATAGTCTCGATAGCAGCGCAGCGAGAGCATGCGCAGGCGGGGGCGCAGCCGGCCCTGCAACATCGTCCACTTCTTCTCGTTCATCGAGATGCCGGTGTGCCGGTGCACGGCGCGCAAAAGCGCCTGCTGCGTACCGGGATCGGCGTCGGCTTCGATTTCCATATCGGGCCCTCTGGGTGGACGTGAGATCCGGCGCGCTTCGCAAGCCCGCGCCGTGGTGATGCAGGTCGCGGCACGGCGTATACCGTTTGGCGGCCGAATGGCGCTTGACGCTTACACCTTGAACCGCGACACCGTCCGGTCCAGCTCCTGCGCGCCCTGATTGAGGCCTGTCGTCGCTTGCGCGATGGTCTCGCAGGCGGCGGCGGACTTCTCCGTTTCCTCGGCGACGTGCTGAATCGCGAGGCTGACTTCGCGCGCGGCCACGAGCTGTTCGTCGGCCGCGCAGGAAATCTCGGAGATCGCCTGCGTGGTGCGGGACACGCCACCGACGATCTTCTCGAACGCTTCGCCCGCCTGGCGCGACACCTCGCTGCCCTGGGCCACTCGCTTGGTGGACTCGTTGATCAGCTTGGAAATCTCCTTGGTCGCCTGCGAAGAGCGCTCAGCGAGCTTGCGGACCTCGTCGGCCACCACCGAGAAGCCCAGGCCGTGTTCGCCCGCGCGGGCCGCCTCGATGGCGGCATTGAACGCGAGCAGATTGGTCTGCCCGGCGATCTCGCCGATGACCTTCACGATCTCGCCGATGTCCTCGGAGGACTTGTTGATCAGCGCCATCGCCTCGACGGAGCGGGCGATGGCGCGCGCGCCGGTCTCGGCTTCCTGCTGCGTGGACTTGGCGAGCTGATCGGCGCCCTTGGTGTTGTCGGCGATCGAGTTGATCGACGCCGTGAGTTCCTCGATCGATGCATTCATCTCCTCGACCGTCGCGCCGAGTGCCTGAGCCCCGGTCGCCACTGTGTTGGCGCGCTCGGCGATGTCGTGCGACGCCCCGGAGAATTCGCCCGCCGAATTGACGACCTTGCCGATCACGCCGCGCAGGTCGTCCATCATGTGCCGGATGCCCTCGGCCAACTGATCGATAGGGTCGGCGCCCGCGACGGCGATTTCGCCCGTCAGGTCGCCGGCGGCCGCACGATTGACCGTGTCGAGCAGCTGTGCGACCTTTCGCTGATCTTCTTCCGCGCGCCGCTTCACACTGGCTTCGAGTTCGACCTGCTGGGTGATGTCGGTGGCGAACTTCACCACCTTGTAGGGGCGGCCGTTCGCATCGAGGATTGGGTTGTAGGTCGCCTGAATCCAGACTTCGCGAGCGCCGCGCCCGAGCCGCTTGTAGCGCCCCGCATCGAACTCCCCGCGATTGAGCTTCGCCCAGAATTCCTGGTATGCGGGTGAGGCGGCGTAATCCGATTCGCAGAACATGCGATGGTGCTGGCCGCGAATGTCCTCGAGCGAGTAGCCGAGCGTTTTCAGAAAGTTGTCGTTGGCCGTGATGACCGTGCCGTCGAGATTGAATTCGATCACGGCCTGCGCGAGGTCCATGGCCCTGACCTTGCTCTCGAATTCCGCCTGACGGCCTCGCTCGTCGGTAATGTCGGTCGCGAACTTGATCACCTTATAGGGCGTGCCGTTGGCATCGAGCACCGGATTGTACGAGGCGCGAATCCACACCTCGCGCCCGCCCTTGCCGATGCGCTTGTACTCGCCGCTGTCGAACTCGCCGTTGCCGAGCTTGGCCCAGAACGCCTGATAGGCGGGCGATCCCGCGTAGGCCGGCTCGCAGAACATGCGGTGATGCTGCCCCTGGATCTCGTCGAGCCGGTAGCCCACGGTCTGGAGAAAATTCTCGTTGGCATGCAGGATGTGGCCCTGCAGGTCGAATTCGATGACGGCCTGTACGCGATTGAGCGCCGCGCTGACGGCCTGCAGTTCCTGCTGCTCCATCTGGAATTCAGGCGTGGCGATTTCCATGACTATCCCCCTTGATACGCTTGCCCCGGCGCGTGTCGTGCGACCGTCACGAAAGAAAATCTGCGCACACCGGCCCCCGAAGCGCAGTCCTCTATAGACGCGATTACGACAGCGCGAAAGTCAACTTGAGATCAGTGCGTACCCGAATGTTGTCTTTCGCCTGAGTGCCAATAAGACCGTGAAAGCCGCGTGCATCAAGGCTTTAAAGATAAATGAACCACGCGTGAAGTCGACGCTGTTATAGCGTCGATACATTTCAAACACTCAAATGAAATGAATACTGCACGCGAATTGTGCAGGAATTGGTCGCGACCCGATGTCGGAATTCACCTCGACATGGAATCGGAAGCGAGGAGAAAAAGTCCTCCTCCCGCGTTTGCAACGGGAGGAGGCGGATACGCAAAGTCGCCCGCTTCGGGGCAATTGAAAGGGCGACGTCGGTGACCACGCAAGCTGCGTGCCAGATGCGCGAACGTTGCCAACCCTCGTCGTTGCTGGACTCGCCGGCAATACGAGCGCGCACGTTACGGCCACGGACGCGCGACGTTACGTAACAAAGTGCGACACATGCCTCATTTGGCAACCTTCGCTTACACGGCTTACAGACGCGTGATGGGCTTCGCGCAGGGGCGGCGATATAAAGAAAGCGAACGAATTCACGTTCCCGATTCGCGTCCTCTCAGGAGTCAGATCATGAAACTGCTTGTCGCCGCCTTGCTCGCCACCACGCTCGCCGGTTGCGTCGTCGTTCCCGCGCGCCCTTATTACGGGGGATATTACGGACATCCGTGCTGTTATCGCTATTGATTGGGGATACGAGTGCGCAGTGAAATCGCCGGCGTTGAATGACGACAAATGCGGGCCGCTGATGAATGGCGCGCGAGTTATGAAAAAAGCCCCGCGGGTTTTGCACCCTGCGGGGCTTTTTTTCGGCTCGGGCTCAGCGGCGATGATCCCAGCCGCGTCCGTGTCCGTAACCGTAACGGTCCCAGCCGCCGTGGTGACGCCAATGTCCCGGGGGCGGGCCACGCCAGTAACGCGGCGGCGGGCCGTAGTAGACCGGCGGGGGCGGGGCCACCATCATCGGCGCCGGTGCGGCATAGACGGGCGGCGGTGCGTAGACCGGACCCGGTGCGATGATCGCCGGGCCGGGAATGCCGATATTGACCGAGACGTCGGTGCGCGCGAAGGCACTGCCCGAGATGAGCGTCGCGGCCATTCCCGAGGCAGCTGCCGTCATGATCCAAAATTTGCCTTGCATCTGATCTCCTTGTCATCCGCGCCTGTCGGCGGGCATCGCTGTGATGCCTGTCGAAGCGCGATCCATGCGCATGATTTTACGGATCGCGTGTGCTCACCGGTGCTACGGTCGCACTACAGATGTAACAAGGCGTAAGAAAGCGCCGGACCTGCGTCGCCAGAGCGGCGAGCGAGGCGTGGCACCTCAACGATTCGGCCAACGAATCGGTTGCCCCGGGCGTCGGCGGGGACGCCATCGAGCGTGCGCCGAGCGCCGACGTCAGCGCCGGTCGTGGTCGCGCGGCGCGAGAAAATTCGCGGGGCGTCGCCCGCGGCGCGCCGTCGTCGCGAAGTACGACGGTCGGCGCAGGTCCTGCGTATCGTGTGGCGAGCGCCAGTAAGGGGTGCGCGGTGTGCCGAGCAGATCGCCCGGCCGGTGTGGCGATAGCGGGGGCACCGAGGCGGGCCACGCGATCTGGCGCCAACGGGCGCCCGCAGGCACCACGAGGACAAGCATGACGAATACCAGCGTTACGACGGCGTAGACGGCGAGGGGCGAGAGGGCGGTCTCCATGACAAACTCCGGTCACCAACATGTCACACCACGGGGGAACGCGGCCTGGCGCGCAAAGTGTGGCGTTTTCACTATAGTCCATGCGGCTCGCGCAGGCATCCGGTTGCCGGTGCGCGCGGGGTGGGACTACACTACAAACGCAGTTTGCCCGAATGCCGCCGTCGCGACGCGCGTCGGCCCCGCTGGCGCCGGGCGCCCATTCGCAGCCGGGGGATCGTGATGAACCAGGCCGAGCTGGAACCGAGTCCTGCCGTCGAATCGACGGCTTGCGTGGCCGTGGCGATCGATCACGTTGCCTATCCCAGTTACGACGCCGCGCTAACCCACCAATTCTACGTCGAGGTCATGGGTTTTCGCCTCGCGGGCGCGCAGACCGGCATGAGTCGTCTGTGGGGCAAGCCGTACCTGCTCGTGAGCTACCAGCTCGCGCCGGGGCAAGCCCTGGCATTCTTCAGTTGCGATGGCCTCGCGCCGGTCGCGCATCCGGACTCGCCGGCCACGCAGATTCACCACGTGGCGCTGCGCGTGGGCGGGCGCGATGCGCTGGATCGCTGGAAGTCGCGTCTCGCGGCGCATGACGTGCCGTTCGCCGTTGAGCGGCATGGCGATGGCGAGCACGTCTATTTGCTCGATCCGAACGACATCATGCTGGAGCTATGCGTGCAGACGGCCGAGTCGGCGGCCGGGCAGTGGCAGGGCGCACACGATACGCTTCAGCGCTGGTTGGACGGCGTACGGTGACGATCCGGCCGCGCCAGGGGGGGCGACTCAGGCTTCGGCGTCCTTGCCTAGACCGTCCCAACTGGTGGATACGGGCGGGGCGACGCCGAACAGGTCGATGATCCGATCGACGGTGTCGTCGACCATGGCGTCGATCGATTCGGGACGGTTGTAGAAGGCCGGCAGCGGCGGATAGACGATCCCGCCCATTTCCGTGACGGCCGTCATGTTGCGCAGGTGCGCGAGATTGAACGGGGTTTCGCGCACCATCAACACGAGGCGGCGGCGCTCCTTGAGCGTGACGTCGGCCGCGCGCGCGATCAGGTTGTCCGACAGGCCGTGGGCCACGCTGGCGAGCGTCTTCATCGAGCAGGGCGCCACCACCATGCCGGCCGTGGCGAACGATCCGCTGGCGATGTTCGCCCCGATCTCGCGCACGCTGTGGTATTGATCGGCCAGCGCCTGCACGTCGGCGCGATCCATGCCGAGTTCGTGCCGCAGCGTGAGCCAGCCGGCGCCCGAGACCAGCAGGTGCGTCTCGACCCCGCCCATCGCCCGCAGGCGCTGGAGCAACCGCACACCGTAGATGGCCCCCGTCGCCCCCGTGATCGCCACGATCAGGCGCACGGGATGGCCGCCGTGCGCGGCGCGGGAGACGCCTGTCGACACCGTCATCGAGGGTCGCTTACGCGAGGTCGGCGAGCACCTGCTTGAGTTCGCCGCTCTGGTACATCTCCATCATGATGTCCGAGCCACCGATGAATTCACCCTTGATGTAGAGCTGGGGAATCGTCGGCCAGTTGGCGAATTCCTTTACGCCCTGGCGGATTTCCTCGTCTTGCAGCACATCGACCGTGAACAGGTTGTCGACGCCACAGGCCTTCAGGATCTGAATGGCGCGGCCCGAGAAGCCGCACATCGGGAATTGTGCATTGCCCTTCATGAAGAGCACGACGGGATGATCGGTGACGATTTGCTGAATGCGTTGCTGGGTGGTCATGGTGGAAAGCCCGTTGGGATGCCGGAAAGTCGGCGTATCCGGCATTTTAGCGGTTTTCCGTCGCGCCCGTCGGTGGCGCTCAGACGCGCCGCCCGCCCGTGATGCGCTCGATCCCCGCGAGGTCGCGCTCGGAGACGACGTCCACGAGACCGGCCGCCATGCAGAGGTCGCGCACGTCGGCAGCCTGATGATAGCCATGCTCGCACAGCAGCCAGCTTTGCGGCAGCAACCGGGGCGGCGCGCCGGCCACGATCGTGCGCAGCGCGGCGAGGCCGTCCGCATGATCGGTGAGGGCATCGACCGGTTCGAACCGCAGGTCGCCCTGGGAGAGGTGTTCGTCGCCCGCCACAATGTATGGCGGATTGGAGACGATGATGTCGAACGGTTCGCTTTGCGACGGCAGGCCGGCGTACCAGTCGCTCTCGAAGCACTGTACCCGGGCGTCCAGGCCAAGGCGACGGGCGTTTGCCTGCGCCACGGCGAGCGCGTCGGTCGAGCGGTCGAGCGCGATCACCCGGGCGTCGGGACGGCTGTGGGCGATGGCCAGTGCAATGGCGCCGCTGCCGGTGCCCAGGTCGAGCACGCGCGGTGAGCGCCGGCCTTCGAGTCGCGCGAGCGCCAGTTCCACCAGCAGTTCGGTCTCGGGCCGGGGAATGAGTACCGACGGGCTGACCGAGAGCGTCAGTCCGAAGAATTCACGCGTGCCTGTCAGATACGCAATGGGCTCGCCCGCCGCGCGGCGCGCGTGGAGCCCACGGTAGACGGCAACCGTCTGCGGGGAGAGCGGTTCGCGGTCGCGGGTGATGAGTTGCGTGCGACTCCATCCAAGTACGTGCGAGAGCAGAATGCGCGACTCCGACGGCGGCAGTCCCGGCTCTCGCAGCAGTTGCGCGACGGTCGCCGGCGGCGACGTGCTGGCCGTTTCCCTGGCGGTGTCGGACGCGCCTTGCGACATCACGCCGCCTCGCCCAGCGACGCCAGCAACTCGGCCTGGTGCTCGGTCACGAGGGCGTTGATCATCTCGTCGAGATCGCCATCCATGATGTACTCGAGCTTGTAGAGCGTGAGGTTGATACGGTGGTCCGTCATCCGGCCCTGGGGGAAGTTGTACGTGCGAATGCGCTCGGAGCGGTCGCCCGAGCCGATCAGGCTCTTGCGGGTGGCGGCTTCCTTGGCCTGCTGGGCGCGCATCTGGGCGTCCTTGATGCGCGCGGCAAGCACCTTGAGCGCCTTGTCCTTGTTGCGGTGCTGGGAGCGATCGTCCTGGCACTCGACCACGATGCCCGTGGGCATGTGCGTGATACGCACCGCCGAATCGGTCTTGTTGACGTGCTGGCCGCCCGCACCCGACGCGCGGAAGGTGTCGATGCGGATATCGGCCGGGTTGATCTCGACATCGGCGACATCGTCCGCCTCCGGCATCACGGCGACCGTGCACGCGGAGGTGTGGATGCGGCCCTGCGTCTCGGTGGCGGGTACGCGCTGCACACGGTGCCCGCCCGACTCGAACTTCAGTCGGGAGTAAGCGCCCTGGCCGATGATGCGCACGATCACTTCCTTGTAACCGCCCAGGTCCGATTCGCTGGCCGACATGATCTCGACCTGCCAGCGCTGGCGCTCGGCGTAGCGCGTGTACATGCGAAGGAGGTCGCCCGCGAAGAGGGCAGACTCGTCGCCGCCGGTACCGGCGCGGATTTCGAGGAAGATGTTGCGGTCGTCGTTGGGATCGCGCGGCAGCAGCATGCGTTGCAACGTGCCTTCCAGCGTCTCCATGCGCGCGCGGGCATTCGCGGCTTCATCTTCCGCGAATTCGCGCATCTCCGGGTCGAGTGCCATTTCCTGCGCAGCCGCCACGTCGTTGGTTGCCTGGCGGTAGTGCTGGTATTGCTCCACCACTGGCGCGAGCTCGGCGTGCTCGCGCGTGAGCTTGCGGTAGTTGTCCAGATCGCGGGTAACGTCGCCCTGGCTCAATAGGCCATCAAGCTCGACCAGACGTTGCGTCAACTGGTCGAGCTTGGCTTGCATGCTCGCTTTCATCTATTTGTCGGCGGATCCCGAGGTGCGAAACAGTTCGGGAATGAGGTGGATGATTTGCTCGCGCGACTCGCCGCGCGCCGTATTGAGCGCGTGCGTCGGGCCGTGCAGGAACTTCCGGGTGAGGGACTGGGACAGGGCTTCGAGCACGGCGGCAGGATCGTCGCCACGCGCGAGCATGCGCTGCGCGCGCTCGAGTTCGGCCACCCGCATGGCCTCGGCGCTGCCGTGGATGTCGCGGATGACCGGCACGACGCTGCGCGCGTCGAGCCATTGCATGAAGTTCTGCACGCGCGTCTCGATGATCGCCTCGGCTTGCGCCACGGCGGCCTGACGCAGCGCATTGCCTTCGCGCACCACTGCGCCGAGATCGTCGACGGTGTACAGGAAGACGTCGGTCAGACGGCCGACTTCCGGCTCGATGTCGCGCGGCACGGCGAGATCGACCATGAACATCGGCTTGTGCTTGCGGGCCTTGATCGCGCGCTCCACGGCCCCCAGACCGATGAGCGGCAGCGTGCTCGCCGTACACGACACGACGATATCGAATTCATGCAGGCGCTGCGGCAATTCCGAAAGTCGGATCGCCGTGCCGCCCAGGCGCTCGGCCAGCTTCTCACCGCGTTCGGCCGTCCGGTTGGCGATGTAGAGCGCCTTCGGATTCTGTGCGGCAAAGTGCGTCGCGCACAGGTCGATCATCTCGCCCGCGCCGATGAAAAGCACCTTCTGTGTACTGATGCTCTCGAAAATGCGCTGGGCCAGCCGCACCGCCGCCGCGGCCATCGACACCGAATGCGCGCCGATCTCGGTCTGGCCGCGAACTTCCTTGGCCACCGCGAACGTGCGCTGGAAAAGCTGGTTCAGATACGTGCCGAGTGCACCTGCCTCGGCCGCCGTGCGCACGGCGTCCTTCAACTGGCCGAGAATCTGTGTCTCGCCGAGCACCATCGAATCGAGGCCGCTCGCCACGCGAAACGCGTGACGCACCGCGTCGGACTGGGGGAGGGCGTACAGATGGGGGGCGAGGTCGCTGGCGGGAATGTTGTGAAACTGCGAGAGCCAGTGCACCGCGCGCTCCCGCGCGGCCGTATCGTCGGTCACGCAGTAGATCTCGGTGCGGTTGCACGTGGACAAAATGGCTGCCTCGGCGGCATTCGACCGACCGGTCCACAGGCTCTTGAGCCCCGCCAACGCCGGCTCGATCCGCTCGAACGGAAACGCCACCCGTTCGCGCAGCGAGACGGGCGCCGTGTGGTGGTTCAGGCCGAGAGCGAGCAGTTGCATGGTGTGGGGGATCCGATAGCCCCTGATTATAGCGCGTCGACGCGATGCCCGTTTCGTTCGCACCCCGTACGCCGCGCACTGGATCAGCGTAACCCATCATCGCGCAGACGCCCGGTTTTGACAAATAGGCGCCACTTATACCGGGCATAGCGGCATCGGTGCGTCCGCCCGATGCCGCGGAAAAGTCTGATATATCAGTGGCCTGGACGATGCGTCGAGGCGCCGCGACACCCCTGCCGAAACCTCGGCGCACGTTTGGGATTCGGGGATATACTGCGTTCGGGTTCCCGTCATTGGAGTCACGTCATGGGCATTATCGGCACTATCGTCGTCGGTCTGATCGTTGGCCTCATTGCACGCGCCCTGCATCCCGGGCGGGACAGCATGGGCATCATCATGACCATCATCCTCGGCATAGCGGGCGCGCTGCTCGCCAAGTATGTCGGGCAGTTTCTCCACATCTACACCGAAGGCCAGGCGGCCGGCTGGATCGCATCGATCATCGGCGCGATCGTGCTGCTCGTGATCTACGGCGCCATCAAGCGCGGCCGTACGGCCTGACGTTCGCGCCGCCGGACCGATCATGGATATTCTCGTGCTCCTGCTCGTGGGGTTGGTCGCCGGCTGGCTGGCGGGGCTGGTGGTCGGGGGCGGACTCGGTCTCGTGGGCGACATCGTCGTCGGCGTGATCGGGGCGTTCGTCGGCGGCTGGTTGTTGCGGCATCTGGGGATTGCGGTGGGATACGGCACGCTCGGGCGGATCATCACGGCGACGATCGGCGCGATCGTCCTGCTCGCCCTGTTGCGGCTGGTGCGACCCGTGCGGCGTTAAGCCGCACCCGGCTATCGGAATTCGGGACGTCTCTGGGCGTGCCCCACGCGTTTTCCTGCATTCGGCTATGCTTGACGGCATCGCCTGGGCCCTGTTGTCTTGACGTCTTGACTACGCGTGCGGCGTCGCCGCCACGTTCGATCCCCGTCTTCCGTCCTCCGGCGTGGCTGCCACGCCCGGCCAGGGGGTGGCGGCGCTCCTCGCAAGCTGGTACGCCCGATCCCCCAAAATCAAGAATCACATGTCTGCGACTCGCAATTCCGTGCGGCCATTCATCGTGGCTTCCGTCATGGCGGCGACTTCCATGGTTGCCATCGAAGCCACGATCATCTCGACGGCCATGCCGCAAATCGTCGCCCAGCTCGGCGGCCTGAATCTCTACAGCTGGGTCTTCTCCGCGTTCCTGCTCGCGCAGACGGCCATGACCGTGGTGTTCGGCAAGCTGGCCGATCTGTACGGCCGCAAACCCGTGATTCTCGTGGGCATCGCCATCTTCCTGATGGCGTCGGTCGGTGGCGGGCTGGCGTGGTCCATGCCGGCCATGATCGCCTTTCGCCTGTTGCAGGGCGTGGGCGCGGCCTGTATCCAGCCGGTCAGCCTGACCATCATTGCCGACTACTACCCGATCAGCGAGCGCGGCAAGGTGCAGGGTTACCTCGCGAGCGTGTGGGCCATTTCGGCGGTGCTCGGCCCGATGCTCGGCGGTCTCATCATCCGCGACCTGTCGTGGGCGTGGATCTTCTGGATCAACATCCCCATCGGCCTGCTCGCGGCGCTGGGCTTCGTCCTGCACCTGCATGAGGATGCGCCGCGGCAGCGTCCGAGTATCGACGTACTCGGCGCCGGGCTTTTCACCGTGGCGGTGGCGGGGCTCATGATTGCACTCACCGATGCGAATGCGTTCACCGACACGCATGTGTGGGCCGGCGTGCTCGTGTGCCTGATCGCCTCGCTGCTGTTCGTGTGGCAGGAGCGACGCGCCCGGGACCCGATGATTTCCTTCGCGCTATGGAGCCGGCGTCCGATCGCGGCGGCCAATGCCGCGACGCTGCTGTCGGGCATGGTACTCATGGGTCTGACGACATTTCTGCCGATGTACGCCCAGGGCGTATTGCGCCAGACGCCGGTCGTGGCCGGCATGGCGCTCACCATGATCATGGTCGGCTGGCCGATCGGCTCGACCGTGGCGGCCAAGACGTTCACGCGGTTCGGCCTGCGCCGCATTCTGGTGGGCGGCAGTCTGCTCATGCCTGTGGGGGGGCTCGTCTTTGCGTTGCTCGGGCCGAGCAGTTCGCCGTTGCTCGCCGGCTTCGGTTCGCTGCTGATGGGTTTTTCGATGGGCACCGGCAGCGTGAGCGCGCTCGTGCTGATTCAGGAGCTGGTCGACCCGTCGCAGCGCGGCAGCGCCACGGCGTCGAACATCTTCTCGCGCAATCTGGGCAGCACCCTGGGCGCGACGCTCTTCGGCGCCGTACTCAATTTCGGGCTGACCCGTTCGGACGGGCTGGCGCCGGTGACGTCGGACCAATTGCGCCACGTGCTCGAAGACCGAGGCGTGGCGACGGTGGCCGATCAGGCGATCCGCGCCGTGCTGCATCACTCCCTGCACCTCACGTTCCTGTCGATGCTGGCGATTTCGATCGGCGTGGTGCTGTTGCTGCTGCTGGTGCCGACCAACGCCGTCGACCGCTCGCGCGACATCAAGCGCGACAAGCCGGAGTTCGTGCCCGGCGGACATTGACCGGCTCGCGGCGCGAACGGCCGACGCGTTACCGCGTCACCGTCTCAGCGCGACGCCTCGGGCACCAGATGCAGGCGCGACTCGGTGGCGGCCTCGACCGCCGCACGCGAATACGGCAACTTGAAATACTCGCCGTCGAGCCACCTCTGCGCGAGGTCGCGATAGTGCGGGCTGTCCGGGTTGCCCGATTCCCCCGGCAGGTTCATTGCACGGGTGTTGTCCCAGTTGCCCACATCGACCACGATCCGGAACGAGGGGCCGTTGGTCTGGCGGAAGTCGCCCACGCGGTACGTCGACTGGTTCGGCGTGAATGGGCTTCCGCCCTTCGGAAGCGGGCCGACATTGAGCCTGGCGCGCATGTCGGCGTCCACGGCGTCGGCCAAGGGGTGGGCGTTCAGATTCGTCTGAAGCTTGCCCCATCGCCATGCTCCCGGATCGGCGCCCTGGAGCTTCACCATTTCGGTCCATGCGTCGCCCAGGCTCGAGAGCAGCACGGCGTTGCGTTTGGCGTCGGCGTTCGCGCCGAAGCGCGCGGCCGGCTGTTCGAGGGCGTCGAGCATGGCGGCCGGATCGGGAGCGCCGAAGCTCTCGGCGGCGGTCCGGGGCAGCACGGCGTTCTTGTACGCGCGCCCGAGATGGCGGCTGAACCAGACCTCTTCCAGCGCGGCCTGTGCCGAATCCGCACCCATATGCGCATCCCACCCCTTGAGCAGCTTCAGCGCGGCGGCCGTGTTCGGGTCGTCGCTCGACAGTGGGGCGAGCAGGGCCACGAGACGCCGCGCCGGAATCGACACGATGTCGTTCTGCAGCCGCTCAGAATCTTCGAGCGACACTTTGTCCTTCGCCCTGAGCACTTCGTCGATGCGCGCGTGCCGCGAGCCGTTGGTCCACTCGAACCCGAGCTTGCGTTCGGCGTACGGATAGCCGGGCGGCATGTTCATCTCGTTGGACGTGGTGAAGTAGCCGCTCGACGGGTTGTACGCCGAAGGCAGTTGATCGCGTCGCCAGAAGCCGGCCCATTCGTAGCGCCCGTCGCCGGGCACGGGCATCAGGCCATCCCAGTTTGGCCGAATCGGCGCCATGCCGCTCGGCACCCAGCCGATGTTGCCCGCGGCGTCGGCGTAGACCTGGTTGACCGTTGGCGCGCCCCAGGTGTCGAGCGCCGTCTGGAACTGGGCATAGGTCTTCGCGCGCATGTAGCGCATGGCGTCGAAGTACGGCGACATGCCCGGTTCGAGCCAGGCGGTGCGAACGGCGTACGCCCGATGCCGGGCCGCGTCGACATGGATCACCGGCCCGTGCTTCGTGAACTTCAGGTCCGTCTGTACCGGGGTGCCGTCGCGTACCGGGATCGTTTCGTGCACGGTGCGCATCGGCACCCACTTGCCACGGTAGCGATACTGGTCGGGGTTGGTCGGATTCAGGTCATAGACGTACAGGTCCTCCTGATCGATGTTGAAGATCGTGAGGCCGAAGGCGATGGTGCCGTTGTGCCCGATCGCCACGCCGGGGATGGCCGGCTCCCCGGCCCCGATCAGATCGAGCGTGGGCGTGCTCACCTGCACGATGTAGCGCAGGCTCGGCGCGGCATAAGCGCGGTGCGGGTCGTTGGCCATGATCGCGCGGCCCGTCGACGACTTTTGCGGCGAGACCACCCAGTTGTTGCTGCCCTCGGCCGATTCGGTCGATACGTCGTAAGGTCCATTCTCGGCGAGCTGCACCACGTCGGCGTCGGCGCGCTGCAGCGAGTCCTTCGTGATCTTCACGCCCTGGGTGGCCAGTTCGAAGACCTTGAGCAGATCGTCGGGAAGGCACGGATCGAGCCCGTCGGGGACCTGTGTCTTCCATGCGGGTTGCAGGCCGACGCGCACGCCGTCGGCGTCCAGCGACGCCTTGCAGACGACCTTCGCGCGCGCCACTTCGCTCTTGAGGTTGCGCGTGAGGCCGTGACTCCGGATGCGCACGATGTCCTCGGCCGTCCACTTCGCCGGCCAGTAGCCGACCTTGCGGAACTCATACGGCATCTGGTCGGGGTGCGCGGCGAGCCAGTCGATGTAGGCGTTCACCCCGGCTGCGAACGCTTCGGCCGCGGGTTTCGCGTCGGGTCCGTAGCGGCGCCATTCGGTGGCCATGTCTCCGCGATAGATGAAGCGACGCGCGGCGTCGTCCTGCGCCACGTATGCGCGTCCGAAAACTTCGGACAACTGGCCAAGACCGCGACGTCGCCACAGGTCGATCTGGAACAGCCGGTCGCGCGCGGCGTTGAAGCCCTGTACGAAGAAGCCGTCACGCTCGTTGGCGGCGAAGATGTGAGGTACGCCGTTATGGTCGATCAGGATGTCGGCCGGCTGCAACAGACCGGCGACCGTAAGCGTTTGCGAGGGCGGTGGCGTGCCGTTTGCGGTGTCGGCGTGCGCGGACGCGCTCCACGTCGTGATGGCCAGGGCGAGCACGCTCGCGGCGTGGGTGGCGTTGAGGCGTTGCATTGTCTTCCTCCTGTTGTCCGGCGGGTATTGTTATTGCGGAGTACAACACAATCCTAGACGCATCGTGCAGGCATGCAAGACCTATTCCGGGGAATGGAACAATTTTCTTAATATCTTTGTAATTCCGGGGTGCGGCATCGGCGGGGCGGGCCCGGTCGGGTGTTGGTGTCGGCAGGCGAACCGGGGGAAGGGCGGAGGGGGACGTTGCCGATGCGCGCGGGGACGTATGCGATCGAAGGCGCTATGCGAGGCGGTCCGGCGCGACCCGGCGAGTCAGCGGACGATGAACCCGCGCGTACGAGAGGTGATCGGTTTGCCGACGCCAGCGTGCGCGCGCAGCGCCTTCCTCGGCGATGCCGTCCGCTCGCCGGCGTCGTGCAGTGGGGCCTGTGACGGCAGATGGCTGATCTTCACGCTCGATTGATAGCGGCGTCGCACCAGATACAACGGGCGGCCCTTCGATTCGTAGTAGATGCGTCCGACATATTCGCCGATCACGCCGATTCCCACGAGCTGGATGCCGCCGAGGAACAGGATGCCGACGAGCAGCGAGGCGTAGCCGGGCACGTCGATGCCGTGAACGAGCGTGCGCACCACGATGTAGCTGCCATACGCGAGCGAAAGCAGGGCGAGCGAGACGCCGATGTAGGTCCAGCATCGCAGTGGCACGGTGCTGAAACTGGTGATGCCTTCGAGCGCGAAATTCCACAGCCGCCAGCCGGAGAATTTGGATACCCCGGCCGCGCGGGGATCACGCGTGTATTCCACGATGTCCGTGTGATAGCCGACCCAGGCGAACAGTCCTTTCATGAAGCGGCGGCGTTCGGGAAGGCGTTTTAGCGCCGTGATCACGCGGCGATCCATCAGGCGGAAATCGCCCACGTTCTCAGGCAGCTTCACTTCCGACAGGCGATTGTGTACGCGGTAGTAAAGACCGGCGGCCAGGCGCTTGGCGAGGCTGTCGCTTGCCCGGTTGGTGCGCTTGGCCAGGACCACATCGGCGCCGTTGCGCCAGCGCTCGATCATCACCGGGATGAGCGCCGGCGGGTCCTGAAGGTCGGCGTCGATGGGAATGACGGCATCGCCGCGCGCTTCGTCGATCCCTGCGCTCAACGCGGCTTCCTTGCCGAAGTTGCGGGTGAAGTCGATGACGCGGATGCGCGGGTCCGCACGGCGCATGGCCAGCAGTTCGGTCAGGGTGTCGTCGGTGCTGCCGTCGTTGACGCACACGATTTCGAAACGTACGCCTGGCAGGTGGTCGATGACATGCGACACGGCCCGATGGAACGCGCCGAGCGCGGGGGCCTCGTTGTGGCAGGGCACGACGAGCGAGACGAGCGGCGTGCGGGACGCGGCCGGGGATGTCGGCGAGCGTGGCAATGTCGGCGGGGAACGGTGTTCGGTACGGTCGGCGGCGTGCGGCATGGTCATGACCTCGTGTACGCGGGGGCGCCGGACGGCCGGTGACAGGCGACGATGGCCGGCCGGGCGTCGCGGGCGTTGGACGTATCGGAACCGTCGGGCACGTGCGAGAGGCAGCGGCGACGGCGCCACAGCATCGCCAGCGTGAGCAGCGGGATGAGCGGCATGAACTGGAAGCCGATGTGCAGCACGCCGAACAGTCCGAACCAGGGCGTGAGCCATAGCACGACGAGCCACTCGCGCTCGCCGCGCAGCCAGCCGCGCGAAAGGCCGTCGCGCACGTACCACGCGACGACCAGCGCAAGGATCGCGAGATCGTAGTCGTACAGATAGGGGCTCACGAGCGTGGTTGCGCACATGAGCGTGGCGGCGCGAAGCGCAAAAGCGGTTGGGCGGCGCCAGAAAGCGATCATGACCGCCACGGCGACCAGGGCGACGATCCCATGCACGACGGCGGACACCACGAGCGGCGCGCCGAGCATCTTCATCATCACGAAGATCGTTGGCACGCGGGCGATCTGCGCGGTGCCGTCCACGATGCTCTGTCGCGCGAAGGTCGTGGCATGCAGGAAGGTCGGGTACACCTCGGGCCCGAACACGACGGCGGCGAGCACCGTGGTGGCGAGCACCGTTGCGACGCACGAGGCCAGCGCGCGCCACGCGCGGGCACACAGAAACGCCAGCGGAAACAGGATCGCAATGTGTGGCTTGACGAAAAGCAGCCCGGCCAGCACGCCCGCCCAGACCGGCCGCTTGCGCAGCAGCGCCAGCGAGAAGCCCGCCAGAGCGGTGGTGTACAGCGCGATCTGGCCGGCGACGATCACGAGCAGCACGCCGGGGAAGCCGACGATCGCCAGGCGGGCGTCGCGCCATGGTGCGGTACGTCGCAGGGCGGCGTAATAGAGCGCGAAGCCGACGGCGGCATAGACAGCGTACGCGTAGGTGAAGGGCAGGAGCGCGACGGGCGCGAGCAGGATCATCATTACGGGCGGGTACAGCCACGGCATGACGCCGCCCATCTGGCTCGCCCATGGCTCCGCGGCCAGTTGGGCTCGGAACATGACGTCGATGTTGTAGGCGTCGAGCGCGTGGCCTTGCAGCACGAAATGGGAGGCACCCCAGAACGGCAGGAAGTCGAGGCCAATGGGGCCGATCGTCGGTGGTGAGACGGCGTAGCGTCGATAGGCCCAGGCGCCGAGTACGACGAGCGCGATGAATACCGCCGCGCCGCTATAGAGGCGGATGCGGGCGCGATCGTCGGACCAATGCCGGGGTTCGCGCGTTGTCAGTTCAACGACGGCCGACGACTTCGATGCCATGCAAGAACCTCCCCTGGGCTGCATGAAATGACGATGTTCGACAACGATGACTGCGCCGGTAGCGATGCGACGCGTTGTGCGTCGGGTTGCAACGATTGTCGCGGGATGGGAGCGGTTTTCTCAAGCCGGACATTCCCGGTGTGGCGAGCGGGCCGGTGCACCCGGCGAGTGCACCGCCCGAAGACGCGAATGCGTGGGGCTGGCGCCCCGCCTGACTTTCATATTAGACGAGACGGCCTCCAAACCGTTATGGCCTGGGGGAAGATGCGCGGGTTCCGGTCCATGGTGTGGCAAACCGGCGTTTGAACTGGAAATTCAAGGCATGCCGGGGCGCAATGTGCCGCGAGCGTGGCGCGGCGCTCAGGACGGGAAAAGGCTGGTGGGTCTTGTGCCGCGTGTCGCTAGGGGGCGAGTCCGATGGTGTGCCACCAGAGTGCGTTCAGCGGCACCACGGTGACAAGCGAGAGGAGGGCGGTGGCGACGCAGAATCGGGTGGCGTCGCGAACGCCGATGCCCGCGAGCGCCATGGCGAGCACCAGCGGCGGCGCCTGATACGGCAGGGCGATAGTGGAAAAGCCGACGGCCTGTGTGAGCAGAACCGCCTTCATGCCAAGCGGCGCGCCTGCGGCGAGGGTGGGAACCAGTGGCGTGTAGAGTGCCGGCGCGGCGTTGGACGTGACGAGAAACGTGAGCGAAATCGACAGGGCGACGAGGACCAGGTACGCCGCCGAGCTCGACATCTGTGCAAGATCGAGGCGGATGAGTGCGGGACGCAATGCGTTGGCCAGTCCGGCCTGGTCGACGGCGGCGGTCAGGCCGATAACGGCGGCGACGAACCACAGCGGGGCGAGTTTGACCTGCCGGAGGAATGCGTCGGGATTCACCAGCCTCAGCGGGCCGAGGCACAGCAGCGCGATGCCCAGGCCGACCCAGCCGGCGGCGATGTGGTGCCACGGCTCCGTCAGCCACAGACACAGCATGGCCGACAGGGCGGCGAGTAGTCGCCACTCGCCGGGGCTCATGACCGTGGGCGCGGCGGCAGTTTCGCCGGTTCCGTCGCTGCGGGGGGACGTCAGGCGATCCGGGAAGAGGAACAAGGCGACGAGGATCAGCACGACGCCGCGCATCACCGCGAGCGCGGGGATGAGCGCGAGCGCATATTCGCCGTAGCTCAGGCACCACCCGAGCACGGTCTCGGCGGTGCCTGCCATCACGAGATTGGGAAGGTTGGCGGGAAGTACGGCGCTCGTCAGTTCGCAACTGGCCAGCGCCGTGGCGAGTAGGAGTCCGATGCGCCCGGGCCGTGCGCTTGTGAGCCCGACGCGTTCGCAGAAGCTGAGCACGATGGGGGTAAGGATGGCGATGCGCCCCAGTGTCGACGGCATGACGATGCCGAGAAGAAAGGCGATCGTCACGAAGCCGGCCAGCGCGGCGCCATAGGCGTGGCCGCAGTGGTCGGCCAGACGTGCCGCGATGCGCTCGCCCAGGCCGGTCGTGCCGAGCGCCATGCCGATGACGGCGCCACTGAAGACGAGCCAGAACGCGCTGGACGAGAAGCCGGAGAACGCGACGTTCGCGCCGAACGACGTGCAGGTCGCGAGCAGGAACATGAGGAGGAGGGAGACGAGGAAATCCGGCAGCCATCCGGTGGCCCAGTAGCTCAGGCAGGGCAGAACGACGATGGCGACAGCGAGCCTGTCGCCGCGCAGGCCGGCGGCGTACAGCGCGATGCCGGCAACGCCCGCCATCGTGGGGAGCAGCGCGTGGCGCCAGAGGTAGCGTCGGGAGAAGGCGTCGCCGGGCGAGGCCGAGGGCGTTGCCGACGCCGGAGAGGTCGAGGAGGCGCTGACCGGAGGCATGGGTGTCACCTGTCATCAAATAATATATAATTTTAATTAATTATATATTGTTAACGGATGAGGCGAACGATGCGTCAGTCAGCGGGCACGGGAACGGCGGTCGAGCGCGCGTATGAGGCCCTGCGAGAGCAAATTGGACGTGGGGAATTGAAGCCGGGCGAGGCATTGCGCCAGGACCATCTGGCGGCATCACTGGGGGTGAGTCACGTGCCGGTGCGCGAGGCGTTGACGATGCTGGCGGCCGACGGTCTGGCGACGAGCCGGGTCAATCGGGGCACGGTGGTGACGGCGTTGACGGAGGCCGATGCGTTGGAGCTGGCGGATTTCCGCGCGGTGCTCGAGGGCCGTTTGATGGCCTTGGCCATGCCAAATCTGTCGCGAGCGGATATCGCTCGGGCATCGGCGGCGCTCGACGCCCTGGAAGCGGCGACGGATCTGGCGGACATCGTGGCGCGAAACGCGGCGTTTCACGCGATGCTCTACGCGAAGGCGGACCGGCCGTTCTTCCAGCGCGCGGTGGCGACGGCGCGTCTCAATCTCGGCCGCTATCTGTTTCTCTCATGGCGCGCCGCGGGTAACGCCGAACGCTCGCATGCCGAACACCGGACGCTGCTGCATCTGTGCGAGACCGGCGACGATGCCGGCGCCGTCGCGCTGGTGGAGCGGCACAACCGCCAGACCGGCGAGCGCATCGCGCAGATCATTCGGGAGGAATGGGCGCGGTGAATTCGCCGGATGTCGAACCGAGTCGTGCCGCTCCGCAGAGCGTCCTGCGAACAAAGAAAAAGCCCGCGCGAGGCGGGCTTTTCCTGAGGTTGGAACGGGCTCGGACGTTGATCAGACGTTAAACAGGAAATTCATCACGTCGCCGTCGTGCACGACGTATTCCTTGCCTTCGGCGCGCATCTTGCCGGCTTCCTTCGCGCCTTGTTCTCCCTTGTACTGGATGTAGTCGTCGAACGCGATGGTCTGCGCGCGGATGAAGCCGCGCTCGAAGTCGGTGTGAATCACGCCGGCGGCCTGGGGCGCCGTGTCGCCCACGTGGATCGTCCAGGCGCGCACTTCCTTCACGCCAGCCGTGAAGTACGTCTGCAGGCCCAGCAGCTTGAAGCCCGCACGGATCACGCGATCCAGACCCGGCTCGTCCATGCCCATGTCCGCCAGGAACTCCGCCTTGTCGGCGTCATCCATGTCCGCGATTTCCGCTTCGATGGCCGCGCACACCGCTACCACCGGTGCGTTCTCGGCCTGCGCATACTGACGCACGGCGTCCAGGTGCGGGTTGTTCTCGAAGCCGTCGTCCTTGACGTTGGCGACATACATCGTCGGCTTGGCCGTGATCAGGCAGAACGGCTTGATCAGCGCCAGCTCGTCGTCGGACAGCTTGAGCGAGCGCACCGGACGCGCCTCGTTGAGCACCGGCACCACCTTCTCGAGCACCGCCACCAACTTCGCCGCTTCCTTGTCGTTGCCCGACTTCGCCGCCTTCGTATAGCGCTGCAGCGCCTTTTCGACCGTGCCCAGGTCGGCCAGTGCCAGTTCGGTATTGATGACCTCGATGTCGGAGATCGGATTCACCTTGCCGGCCACGTGAATGACGTTCTCGTCCTCGAAGCAGCGCACCACGTGCGTGATGGCGTCCGTCTCGCGGATGTTCGCGAGGAACTGGTTGCCCAGGCCCTCACCCTTGGACGCACCCGCCACCAGACCGGCGATGTCCACGAACTCCACCGTGGCAGGCAGAATGCGCTCGGGCTTGACGATCTCGGCAAGCTTGCCCAGTCGCGGGTCGGGCACCTCCACCACGCCGACGTTCGGCTCGATAGTGCAGAACGGGTAGTTCTCGGCGGCGATGCCCGCCTTGGTCAACGCGTTGAAAAGGGTCGATTTGCCGACGTTGGGCAAGCCGACGATGCCGCATTTGAGGCTCATGCTAAATCCTGTGTGTCCGAAGCGGCGTCGAATGCGCCGGCGGGAGTCCCTGTGATCGCGCCGTCATTGCGTCGCGGAAAGTCCGCTATTGTACCCGTTCTGCCGTCAACGCCACCCGCTTCACCCCCTCGGCGCCGTCAGCTCAATTGCTTGGCCGAGAACGTGTCGCACTTGTGCATGTCGCCCGACTGCAGGCCCTGACGCAGCCAGTACACGCGCTGCGCGCTCGTGCCGTGCGTGAACGATTCCGGCACCACCCGGCCCTGCGATTGCTGCTGCAACCGGTCGTCGCCAATGGCCGCCGCCGCCTTCAGGCCCTGCTCGATATCGCCCGGCTCCAGCAATTGCTGGTTCGCCCTGGCCGCGTTGTTCGCCCACACGCCCGCCAGACAGTCCGCCTGCAACTCCAGACGCACCGACAACGCATTGGCCTGCGTCTCGCTCATGCGGCGGCGCAATTCGTCGAACTTGTCCGAAATCCCCAACAGATTCTGGATGTGGTGGCCGACCTCATGCGCGATGACATACGCCTGCGCGAAGTCGCCGCCCGCCCCGAAGCGCTGACGCAATTCGTCGTAAAACGCCAGATCGATGTACACCTTGCGGTCGCCCGGACAGTAGAACGGCCCCATCGCCGTCTGGCCGGTCCCGCAGGCGGTCGGCGTCGCCCCGGAGAAAAGCACCAGTTTCGGCGCCACGTACTGACGCTCGACCTGCTGCGGGAATACGGTCGTCCACGTGCGCTCGATGTTGCCAAGGACCTTGCGCGTGAAGACGGTCTTCGGATCGTTGGCCGGCGCCGCGTTCGGGTTCGATGGGGGCTGCGACTGCGTCTGCCCCTGGATCATCTGCGAACCCTGGATGATCACCCTCGGATCGATGCCGAAGAAGTACGACGCGGCCAATGCCACCACGAGGGTGCCGATGCCGATGGTGGTGCGCCCCCCAAAGCCGCCGCCCCGGCGATCTTCGACATTCTGGCTCTCGGATTCGTTGTCGAGGCGCATGGCAGACTCCCTTTCGATATTCACTATGCGCGCCAGTATAGCGCCGCGAAATGACGTGCGACGTTGTGTCCCGGTCGCCACGCGCCACCCGGGCATCGCTCGCACGGCAGGCGTGCGACAATACGCCATCTCGTTTTCTGAACCCAGCCGGCTCGCGCGATCGATGCGCTGGCGCTGCATTCGCCGCATGTCCCAAACGCAAACCTCCAGCCAAACGCACGACGTCGTCGTCGTCGGTGGCGGTCTGGTCGGCAAGGCCGCCGCCTTGCTGCTCTCGCAGGCTCGCCTGTCCGTCGCGCTGCTCGCCCAGCCGGCCGCTCCCGCCACCGCCGGGGGCGACATGTGGGACGCACGCATCTACTCGCTCTCGTCGAGCTCGCAAGCCCTCTTCGAGCGCATGCGGGTCTGGCAAGCCGTCGATCCGGCGCGCGTGAACCCCGTCTACGACATGGAAGTCTTCGGCGACGAGCGTGGCAGCCTGCACTTCTCCGCCTACCAGGCCGCCGTGCCGCAACTGGCCTGGATCGCCGAATCGTCGAATCTCGAACGCGCCCTCGACGCCGCCCTGCGCTTCTCGCCGCAGGTCCAGTGGCTCGACGCCCGCGCCGATGCGCTGGAAGTCGATGCCGCCGCGGCCTCCGTGCGCCTGTCCGATGGCAAGACCTTGCGCGCCGCCCTCGTGGTCGGCGCCGACGGCGCCCATTCGTGGGTGCGCCGCACCGCCGGTCTCGACGGCTCGGTGCACCGCTACGAGCAACTCGGCGTGGTGTGCAATTTCCGCGCGGAACGCCCGCATCGCGACACCGCGTTCCAATGGTTCCACGACGGCGAGATCATCGCGCTGCTGCCGCTGCCCGATCAACATGTCTCGCTGGTCTGGTCGGCCGCCGACGAGCACGCCAACCACCTGCTTGCGCTCGATCCCAAAGCGCTCGCGGCGCGCGTCGACACGTTCTCGAGCGGTGAACTCGGGCGTCTTGCGCCGGTCTCAGCGCGCGCCCAGGGTTTTCCGCTCGTGCTCGCGCAGGCCAGGCGCCTGATCGCCGCGCGCGTGGCACTGGTCGGCGATGCGGCGCACGTGGTGCACCCGCTCGCCGGACAGGGGATGAATCTCGGCCTGCGCGACGTGGCGGCGCTTGGCGACGCCGTCGCCGCGCGCGAGTCGTTCCGGGATTGCGGCGACGCGGCGGTGCTGCGCCGCTACGAGCGCGCCCGCAAGGAAGACATCGGCAGCATGGCGCTCACCACCGACGGCCTGCACAAGCTGTTCTCCACGCGCAGCCCGCTTGCGAAGTTCGTTCGCAATGCCGGACTCGACGGCGTGAACATGCTGCCTTTCGTCAAGAAATTCCTGATCGGCCGCGCACTGGGCTGACCCGGCATGACCCTCCGGGCGCGCGTTCGGCATTGGCCGCTCGCGCTTCCCGCTAGCCATACTTCTGGAGATTTTCGATGTTGCAACGTACTCGCGCCGCGGCGCTCGCGTTCGGTCTGACGGCACTTTGCGCCGCGACACTCACGACGTCCGCCTTCGCGCAAAACAAGGCCGACGCATCGCTCGACCGCGTCAAGGCCGCGGTACAGAAGACGCTCGGCGCCGACGCGCCGATCAAGTCAGTGGCGCGCACGCCCATCCCCGGACTCTACGAAGTGTCGATCGGCGGCGAGATTCTCTACGCCGACGAGAAGGCCCAATACGTCATTCTCGGCGGCAACCTCGTCGACACGAAAACGCGCCAGAACCTGACCGAAGCGCGTCAGTCGGAACTCAACAAGGTCGATTTCGCCAAGCTGCCGTTCGATCGCGCATTCAAGTACGTGAAGGGCAACGGCAGCCGCAAGATCGCGGTGTTCTCCGACCCGAACTGCCCGTATTGCAAGCGCTTCGAAGAGACGCTCAAGTCGTCGAAGATCGACAACGTCACCGTCTATACCTTCCTCTACCCGGTGCTCGGCCCGGACTCGGACGCCAAGTCGAAGGCGATCTGGTGCGCGGCGGATCCGGTCAAGGCCTGGCACGACTGGATGCTCGACAAGAAGGCACCGCCCGCGGCCACGGCCAAGTGCGACGACGCACCGGTGAGGCAGAACGTGGCGCTCGGCCACCAGTACAACGTGACGGGCACCCCCACGATCATCCTGGCCGACGGCCGCCGCCTGCCGGGGGCCGTGCCCGCCGAAGAACTGGAAAAGGCGCTCGCCACGGTCAAGTAACCCGGCCACCGTACGCCCGACCTCACGACAACAAGAAGCCGCCACGTCATGACCGCCACACCCGTTTTGCCCGCCGTTCGGTATGCGATCGTTCCGAAGTCGCCCGCCGCCCACCTGTTCGAAGTGACCGTCACGGTGTCGAACCCGGCCCCCGACGGACAGCGTTTCATGCTGCCCGCATGGATTCCCGGCAGCTACATGGTGCGCGAGTTCGCCCGCAACATCGTGACGATCGGCGCGACTTGCCGGGGCCGCAAGGTCGCGCTCGACAAGCTCGACAAGCACACCTGGCAGGCCGCGCCCTGCAAGGGCACGCTGATCGTGACGTATGAGGTGTACGCCTGGGACCTGTCGGTGCGTGCCGCGCATCTCGACGACACCCACGGCTTCTTCAACGGCACGAGCGTGTTCCTGCGCGTGGAAGGGCAGGAACACGCGCCGTGCGAAGTCGACGTGCTGCGCCCGCGCGGCGCGGCATTCAAGTCGTGGCGCGTGGCCACCGCGCTCGCCCCCGCCGAGGGCACGGCAGCGCTCGACTTCGGCCGTTATCTCGCCGTCGACTACGACGAGCTGATCGACTCCCCGGTCGAGATGGGCACGTTCGTGCACGGCACCTTCAAGGCGTGCGGCGTGACGCACGAAGTGGCGATCACCGGACCTGTGCCGAATCTCGATCTCGAGCGCCTGCTGCGAGACATGAAGAAGATCTGCGAGTCGCAGATCCGATTGTTCGAGCCAGGTGCCAGTTCGCGCTCGCGCGTGCCGATGTCGCGCTACGTCTTTCTGCTCATGACAGTGGGCGACGGCTACGGCGGTCTGGAGCACCGGGCATCGACCGCGCTGCTCGCCAGCCGCAACGACCTGCCGGTGCAGGGCCAGGCGCGCATGAGCGACGCGTACCGCGGCTTCCTCGGCCTGGTGAGCCACGAGTATTTCCACACGTGGAACGTCAAGCGAATCAAGCCGGCGGCGTTCGCGCCATACACGCTCGATCAGGAGAATTACACGCGCTTGCTATGGCTCTTCGAAGGCTTCACGTCGTATTACGACGACCTGATGCTCGTGCGCAGCGGTGTGATCGCCCCCCCGGCCTATTACGAGCTCGTTTCGAAGACGGTCGCGAGCGTGCTGCGCGGCAGCGGCCGCCTGAAGCAGACGGTGGCCGAGAGTTCGTTCGACGCCTGGACGAAGTATTACCGTCAGGACGAAAACGCGCCGAACGCCATCGTGAGCTACTACACCAAGGGCTCGCTCGTGGCGCTGGCGCTGGACCTGACCATCCGCTCGCAAACGCGCGGCCAGAAGTCGCTCGACGACATCATGCGCGCACTATGGCAACGATACGGGCGTGATTTCTATCGAGGCGCACCGGTGGGCATTGACGAGGCTGCCGTGCAGCCGCTGTTCGAGGAAGTCTCCGGCCTCGACCTGTCGGACTTCTTCGCCACGGCGATTCACGGCACCCGCGATCTGCCGCTGCCCGCGTTGCTCGAGCGCATGGGCCTCTCGCTCGAACCGGTAACACCCGAGAACGGCCGTCCCTCGCTTGGCGCGAAGACGACCCGGCGCGGCGACGATCTCACGCTCTCGCAGGTGCTCGATGGCGGCGCCGCGCAGGCGGCGGGACTGTCGGCCGGCGACGTGCTCGTGGCAATCGATGGCCTGCGCGTGACGACAGGCAATCTCGACAAGCTGCTCGAGCGCTACCGCGCCGGCGACCGGGTCACCGTCCATGCGTTCCGCCGCGATGAATTGCGCGAAACCGCCCTCACGCTCGACGCCCCCGAGATCACGCAGTACCGCATGACCGAGACGCGAGATCGCGCCGCAGCGCAGCGTCGCGAGAAGTGGTTGTCGGCCTGAGCACCCGAGCGCCGCTGCGCGCCGGGGGCGCCCCGGGAGTCTGATGGCCGTCGATCGGACTCCGCCCGTCCGGTTCCGGTGCTCCGACGCAAGCAGGCTCAGGCGGTGAGCGGACCCGGCACCGCCGGGTCGCGATTCTCTTCCGGGCAGCTCCGCGCCACGGCCAGCATGTGCTCGATGAAGGCCTGTGTCTTGCGCGGCAGGAAGCGCCGCGACGGCGTGACCAGATTCACCGGGCTTTCCGGCAGAGACCATTCCGGCAGGACTTTCACCAGTCGTCCGGTGCGCAGCGCGTCTTCGGCCAGTATGTCGGTCAGCGCGGCAATGCCGCTGCCGGCAAGCGCCATCTCCTTGACCATTCCCATGCTGTTGACCTGAATCGCGCCCTGCATCGTGATATCCACGCGCTGGCGACCCTTGTGCAGGGTGTCGGAGGTGAACAGGCGCCGTGAGCCCTGCAGGATGACGAACCGATGGCCCGCCAGTTCGTCCGGCGTGGCAGGCAACCCGGTGGCGCTCAGATACAGCGGGCTCGCGTACAGGCTGCGGGTGAGCATGAGCAGCGGGCGCGCCACGAGGGTCGAGTCGGAGAGTTGCCCGGCACGAATCGCTACGTCGACGCGTTCGGCGATCAGATCGACTTGCCGCGAACTCAGGTCGATGTCGACCGTAATTTCGGGATAGGCCGCGCAAAAGGTGGCGAGCGGCACCGCAAGCCACTGCGCCGCGAAGTCGGCCGGCGCGGTGATGCGCAGTCGCCCGCGCGGCTTGCTCGACAATTGCGACGCAAAGTCGCGCGTCTCTTCCACCTCCTCCAGTATCGGCAGGCAGCGCTCGTAGTACGCTTCGCCGACTTCCGTCAGTTCGAGCCGTCGCGTCGTCTTGTGCAGGAGCTTCGTGCCAAGGCGCGCCTCGAGCCGCGACAGGCGGCGGCTCACGGTGGCCTTCGGCAGATCGAGCCGTTCGCCCGCCCGCGTGATGCTGCCCGAGCGCACGACCTCCGCGAAGATCAGCATGTCATTCAGATCGTCAATCATCGCGCGCTCCTCGGTGACGCGGTCGACCCGTCGCCGCATGCGGCATGACAGGGGCGTGAACAAGTGAAGGATGGGACAACGCGGCCCGGATTCGAGCCTTGAGGTCATTGTTCCAAAATGGGAACAAACAATTCGATTTTACCGGCTTGTTTCATTTTTGGGGGTAACTAGAATTCATCCCAAGCCGACGTGCAATTCACGGTCACCCCGAAGCGGGGAGCCGGCGCGGACGGATCCTCTTACACCCCAGGCTCAGGAGCCAGTGACATGACCACGATTCTCCAGATCAATTCCGCCGCCCGTTCGCAAGGCGCGAACTCGACCACCCTCGCCAACGAAACGGTGGCACAACTGGTCGCCAAGCACCCCGGCGCCAACGTCGTCGTGCGTGACCTGCTCTCGGATGGCGTGCCGCACCTCGACGAAGCCGTGATCGGTGCGTTCTTCACGCCGGAAGAGCAGCGCTCGGCAGAGCAGAAGGCCATCATCGCCCGCAGCGACGAACTGATCGCGGAAATTCAGGCTGCCGACTACGTGGTGTTCGGCGTGCCGCTGTACAACTTCCAGGTGCCGACGCAACTCAAGTCGTACTTCGACTGGATCGCCCGTGCCCGCGTGACGTTCCGCTACCGCGAAGACGGCAGCGTGGAAGGCCTGATCCAGGGCAAGAAGGTGATCGTGGCGTTCGCGCGCGGCGGCAACTACAAGGACACGCCGGCCGACAGCCAGACGCCGTATCTCAAGACGATTCTCGGCTTCCTCGGCATGACGGACGTGACGTTCATCTTCGCCGAAGGCCTGGCACGCGGTCCGGAATCGGCCGCTGCCGCCTTCAAGGGCGCCCGCGAAGCCATCGCCGCACTGTAATCGCGCAGCGCTCAAGGCTTCGGCTACCGCTTCACCCGCACGCGCAGGCCCCCAATGGCCCATCCGACGCCCCTGCATCCGCGTCAGACCCGGCGCCCGGCCGCCCATGCCGGCGCGAGTGCCATGGCGCGCGTGCTTCCCGTCTCCCGTCCCGGCCGTTGTGCCGCGGCTGCGGGGACGGGTGTTTTCGATCAGGTCGACGAGACGGATCCGTTGCTGTCGATCGACATCTTTCGCCGCCACGGCGCATGCATTCCGCCGCATCCGCATGCCGGATGCGTGGTGGCGACTTATCTTTTTCCCGATACTGAAACCTCGCTGCGATGCCGACACGCACACGGCGGCGACGACACGCTGCGTCCCGGCGACATGCTTTGGCTCGAAGCGAACTGCGGCACGGTACACGAGGAGTTGCCCGGCGACACGCGCGCCGCCGTGCGCGGCGTGCGAATGATCGTCAACCGTGCCGGACGCCATGCCCAGGGCGCGCCCGCACAATCGGTGGTGCGCAGGGAGGCCATGCCGCACTGGCGCGAGGGCGACGTCGAGCTGACGTTGGTCTGCGGCCAGTGGGGTGAGCACAGCGTGGCGCGAGCCGAGGGCGAGCGCACGACGCTGCTGCAATTCGACTGGCGCGCCGACGCGCTGCGCACGCTGGAGATTCCGTGCGACGGGCGTCGATGGGTGGCATTGATCGTGCAGGGCGATGCCGCCCTGGCCGGGCATGCACTGCGCGCCGAAGGCGCAGGTGCGCAGGCGATGCGGCTGCCGCCGGGCGCGTGGCAACTGGCGGGCCGAGGCGGCGCACGCCTGGTACTTGTCGGCGGCGAGCCGCTCGACGAGCCCGTGGTGTATCGCGGCAACTTCGCCGCGCGCGACGAAAGCGATCTGGTCGAGCTGACCCGCCGCTATCAGCAGGGCGCGATGGGCGTCCTGGCGCCACTTGCCGAAACGCTCGCATAAGCAAAGCTCCCGGCATCGCGGCCGGTTTCCCCCGCCAATCGAATCACATCGCCTCGCTTCGAATCACCTCGGAGCGCTCGATTTCGCGTCTCGATGCCAGGCGTCGGTGCGTCCGGCACGACCGACATCGCGGCGACAGGTGCCGGGCACCTGCCGGCGCGAGGGCAGGCAGGGGGCGGGCAGGGGGGCAGGCAGCGTCAGGCAGGCAGGCGCCAGTCGATGGGCGCCTTGCCGTGTTGTTCGAGGAAGGCGTTGGCGGCGCTGAAATGGCCGCAACCGAGAAAACCCCGGTGCGCCGAAAGCGGCGACGGGTGCGGTGCCTCGAGCAGCAGGTGGCCGTGTCCGGCGAGCAGCGGCGCCTTGGCCTGCGCGTGACTGCCCCAGAGCATGACGACGAGCGGCCCCGGTTGCGCGGCGAGTCCGCTCAGCAGCGTGTCGGTGCAGGCCTGCCAGCCGCCGGTCTTGAACGGCTTCGCGTGACTGGCCGCATGGCCCGCTTCCACCGTGAGGGTCGTGTTGAGCAGCAGCACGCCTTGTTTCGCCCACGCGTCGAGATTGCCGTGCGATGGGGGCGCGATGCCGAGATCCCGCTCGATTTCCTTGTACATGTTCCGTAGCGACGGCGGTACGCGCACGCCGCGTTGCACGGAAAACGCCATGCCGTGCGCCTGGGCAATGCCGTGATCGTCGCCGTGATACGGGTCCTGACCCAGGATCACCACCTTCACGTCGCCGGGCGATGTCATGCGCAACGCGTGAAAGATGTCGGCGGGATACACGGTCTTGCCCGCTGCGACTTCCGCGTCCACGAACCGGCACAGGGGAGCATAGGCGTCGCTTTGCACAAACGGCGCGACCAGCGTCTTCCAGTCGCGCGGCAGGGCGTCGAACTGGTCCTCGACGCGCCCCTTGAGCGGTCCGGCGGCCTCGGGATGGCTGCCTGGCGTCGCGGCGCGCGCTGCCGCCGGCTTCGCCACCCGGGGGGCTGCCGCATCCGACTTCGGCGGACGACCGCGACGACGCACCGTCGGGGCGGTGCTCACTTCGGCCAGCGGCCGCGCAGCGGTCGATGCGGGGTGCGTCGCTTCCGTCATGCCCGTACCGCCTGTGATGGCGGTGGGGGCAGCGCCGGAAGCGTCCGGCGCACCCGAGGTTTCCGGAAGCGGCTCGTCGAAGAGCGAACGTTGTCGTGCGTCGGACTTTGCCGGAGAGGTCGCGCGGGAGCGTGATGCCATCGATGCGTGTCTGGAAAGTTCAAGAAGCGGCGCGGTCCGGCAAGCACCGGGCGCCGCGCGTGTCGGCGTTCAGTGGCCGAGTACCTGTTGACGTAGCCGATAACCGCGCTGCGCCTTGCTCACGTTGTCGCTGCGCAACTCCGGAAGCGCTGCGCGCAGGTCGGCCGCGAGGGCGTGCAGAATGCGCGCGCCCTGGCCTTCGCGGTCGTCGTCCGGGGCGTCGAGCAGTTCGAGTTCCACTTCGACGAGCGGTTCCGTATGCCGGGTGCCGTCGATCGCCACCGCGACCTCGCCCTGGTCGAACGCAATTTCCACGGCCGTGCCGTCACCGGCAATGTAGCGCCACAGGCGGCGCACGAAATTCGTCTCGAACTGCGCCACGACGTTCGCGCCTTCCGAGCGCAGCAGCTCGACGGTCTGCTGCACATCGCACGCGGCGATCAACGCGGCGAGTTCGAGTGCCTCGCCCTTGACCGGCAGTTCCCACTCGTGGCGCACGTGCAGACCGTCGCGGGCTTCGCCCACGGACTTGAGCGTCTGCAGCCACTGGCCGGCATGGCCGTCGCGCGCCACGTAGCGCAGCCGCAGGGCTGCCTTGGCGTGCGCGAGCGCGAGCGAGGGCGTGTCGAAGTATCGATTGACGAGATGACGCTCGCCGCGCGCCTCGGCGCCTGGCAGGCGGTCGAGGTGTTCGATCAGCGCGTTGGCGCGCGCGGCGGGCAGGTCGCCCGGCAGCGCGAGTTTGAGTTCGCGTTCGATGGCCATCGGTGTGCGCTCCGCAAGGTCAGCGAGGCATGTCGAACAGCGTGGCCAGGGCATCGCCCGGCTCGGGCGCGCGCATGAAGGCTTCGCCGACGAGGAAGGCGTTGACATTGGCAGCACGCATGCGCGTCACGTCGTCGCGCGACAGAATGCCCGACTCCGTCACGACGAGTCGATCGTCGGGAATGTGCTTGAGCAGGCCAAGCGTAGTGTCGAGCGTGACCTCGAAGTTGTGCAGATTGCGGTTGTTGATGCCCAGCAGCGGCGTGCGCAGCGCGAGCCCGGCCTCGAGCTCGCGGCCGTTGTGCACTTCCACGAGCACGGCCATGCCCAGCTCGTGGGCCTGCGCCTCGAGATCGCGCATCTGCGAGAGCTCCAGGGCGGCGGCGATGAGCAGAATGCAGTCGGCGCCCATGTCGCGCGCCTCGTACACCTGATAGGCGTCGATCATGAAGTCCTTGCGCAACACCGGCAGGTCGCAGGCGGCGCGCGCGGCTTTCAGATAGGCCGGCGCGCCCTGGAAGAACTGGGCGTCGGTCAATACCGACAGGCACGCGGCGCCGCCGCGCTGATACGACTCGGCAATCCGTGGCGGCACGAAGTCCTCGCGAATCACACCCTTCGACGGGCTCGCCTTCTTGATCTCGGCGATCACGCCGGGCAGTCCGGCGTCGATCTTCGCGCGCAGCGCACCGACGAAGTCCCGGGTGCGCAGGGCGCTGTCGTTCACCGTCGCCTCGGCGTCGCGCCGCAGGCTTGCGAGGTCGCGGGCACGCTTCGCGGCGGCCACTTCTTCGGCCTTCACGGCCAGGATCTTGTCGAGAACGGTAGACATATCGATGTGGATTCGGAGGTTCAATGAAGGTCGGGCATCATGTGTCGGATGCGCGACGCTGTCGCGTAGGGTTGGACCGCTTCGTTGTTCGAGGGTGGCGCCGCGCCGGCGCTCAAGCCTTGAAGCGCTGCGTGAACTTGACGAATGCGTCGAGCTTCGCCCGGGCAGCGCCGCTGGCGATCGATTCGCGCGCCATGCCGATCCCCTCGCCGATCGACGCCGCGCGATTGGCCGCGTACAGGGCGGTGCCCGCGTTGAGCACCACGATCTCGCGCGCGGTGCCCGGCTTGTCGTCGAGCGCTTCGAGGAGCATCGTCTTCGACTCGTCGGCGCTGCCGACTTTCAGGCTGCGATTGCTCACCATCTGCAGACCGAAGTCTTCCGGATGAATCTCGTACTCCGTGACCTTGCCGTCCTTGAGCTCGCCCACCAGCGTGGCGGCGCCGAGCGAGACTTCGTCCATGCCGTCCTTGCCGTAGACAACGAGTACGTGTTCGGCGCCCAGACGCTGCATCACCCGCACCTGAATCCCCACCAGATCGGGGTGGAACACCCCCATGAGCTGGTTGGGCGCGCCGGCTGGATTCGTGAGCGGGCCCAGAATGTTGAAGATCGTGCGCACACCCATTTCCTTGCGCACGGCGGCCACGTTCTTCATGGCGGGATGGTGGTTCGGCGCGAACATGAAGCCGATGCCGACCTCGCGCAGGCACTCGGCCACCTGGTCGGGCGAGAGCATGATGTTCACGCCCAGGGCTTCGAGCACGTCGGCGCTGCCCGACTTCGAACTGACGCCCCGGTTGCCGTGCTTGGCGACCTTCGCACCGGCGCCGGCCGCCACGAACATCGATGCCGTGGAAATGTTGAACGTATGCGACACGTCGCCGCCGGTGCCCACGATGTCGACGAAGTGTTCGTCGGCCGGCGCATCCACGTGGTTGGCGAACTCGCGCATCACTTGCGCGGCGGCGGCGATCTCGCCGATGGTTTCCTTCTTCACGCGCAGGCCGGTGATGATGGCCGCCGTCATGACCGGCGAAATCTCGCCGCGCATGATCAGGCGCATCAGATGAAGCATCTCGTCGTGAAAAATCTCGCGGTGTTCGATGGTGCGCTGCAGGGCTTCTTGCGGGGTAATCATTGCGTTGTCTCGTATCGGTTCGGCGTTCGTCGTATGCGGCTGGGCGGCGCGCGTCAGGCGGCCTGCGCCACGCGCGGTGCGGCGTGCAGGAAGTTGCGCAGCACGTCGTGGCCGTGCTCCGAGAGAATGGATTCCGGGTGAAACTGCACGCCTTCGACGTCCAGCGTCTTGTGGCGCACGCCCATGATTTCGCCGTCGTCCGTCCAGGCCGTCACCTCGAGGCAATCGGGTAGCGAGGCCCGCTCGATCGCCAGCGAGTGATAGCGCGTGACGGTAAAGCGCCTGGGCAGGTTGGCGAACACGCCCTGCTGCGTGGTTTCGATCTCGCTCACCTTGCCGTGCATGATTTGCTGCGCTCGCACGACCTTGCCGCCGAACGCCTCGCCGATGGCCTGATGGCCGAGACAGACGCCAAGAATGGGAATTTCGCCAGAGAACCGCTTGAGCACGTCGAGCGTGATGCCTGCATTGGCCGGGCAACTGGGGCCCGGCGACAGGCAGATGCGCCCGGGGGAGAGTTCGGCGATCGCGTCGAGCGTGATTTCGTCGTTGCGAAAGACGCGTACGTCTTCGCCCAGTTCACCGAAGTACTGGACGATGTTGTAGGTAAACGAGTCGTAGTTGTCGATCATCAGCAGCATGATGGTCCCTGTTCGTCTGGTGACAAAGGATTGTCGAACGCATGAGATTTGCGAATTCCCCCTGAGCGTGCCCCCACGTTGAGTTCGCGATCCGCGGGGGAGGGCGCTATGGGGATGAGATGGACGTGGCGGGTTACCGCCACCAGCGCAGGGCGGCGGTCAGGGGCGACCAGAGGAGGGAGAAAGACTGATGCGACTTCATAGTGAAGCCGATTGTAGCAGTATCCGCGGCCCGCCGTGGCGGAGTGTCGCAAAAAGCGGCCAATCGGCGAATTTCGCGCGCCATCGGGGCGATTCTTGCAAGAATGTGCGCCCGACGGCCGCCTTCGGTAGACGAATCTGCGGCCAGGAAGGGGCGGCCGCTCAGCGAGGCCCAAGGATCGCCGCGAGCGCATCGTCCGGCGGCATGCCGCTCGCGCGCCGGGCGATGCCCTGGGCGTCGCGGTAAACGATGCCCGGCGTTCCCCGGAATCCCAGTTCCGCCATCAGCCGCTGGTTCGCCTCGAGCTTCTGTGCGACGGACTTCGACACGCTCCGTGCCGGCTTGATGCCGCCTTGCGCGAATTGCTGCTCGTTCTGGCGCAGGGCGGCCGACGCGTCGGCCGCCTCCAGGATCGCGGCCGCCTTGGTGACGCTGTCGGCGCGGATCACGCCCACGACAACATGCCGCAATTGCACCTTCCCCGCCGCCACCCACGGGCGGGCGATTTCCCAGAAGCGGTTGCAGTAGGGGCAATTCGGGTCGCTGAACATGAAGACAACGCGCGGTGCCTCGATCTTGCCGTCCTGCACCCAACCGGACGACACGAGCCTCGACCACATGGCCTCGCCCATGGGCTTTTCGACCAGGGCTTTCACTCGCTCGACATCGAGCGGTTTGCCGTCCGCCCCGATGCGGGACCCGACGATGGCCCCGCCGTCGCGCGACAGGTAGACGGCGAGCGGCTGCTGGCCGGCGAAGCCGGCGTAGCCGCGCAAATCCGAACCCGTATCGAAAGGCTGCAAGCCGCTCACGCCTTCGCGCTCGAGCGATTGCAGGACAGCCGGTTTGTCTGTCGCCGTGGGGGCGTCGGCCGCCGGACTGCGTGTGGGCAGCGCAAGCAGAACGGACGACGAAATGGCAAATGCGAGAGACAGACGAGTGGACATGGCGAACTCCTTCGGCGCGCGAGACGCCGGATGGTGGAAAGCGGCAGATGCACACCTGCCGAAGAGCGGCTGAAGCCTCCGGGGCTCGCAGAAGCGGCGTTCGTTGGGTCAACCCGTCTTCCTGCGGCGTTTCCGGACAAGTCGGAGCGTGTTCGATCAGGATTAATCGAAAGTGAATCCGTTACGGTGAAGGCTCGACGTGAGTTTTCGGATACGTGAATTACGTGAACTGGACCCAGGCGAGCGGGAGGCGTAGCGCAATGCGAGTGCTGCTGGCGGAGGACGACCCAAGGATGGCGACGCGAATCTCGGGCGCGTTGTTGACGGCGGGCATCGATGTGACGGGGGTGGTCTGCGGCGAGGCGACGCTAACCGCGCACGCCGAGGACCGGTTCGATGCGCTGGTGCTGGATCTCGACACCACCGGCGCCGGTGGCCTGGGCATCATTGCGCGTTTGCGAACCGTGGAACCCGACGTGCCCGTGTTGCTCGTCACGTCGGCGAGTGCGGTGGAGCACCGGGTGGCCGGGCTGAACGCAGGCGCTGACGACTACCTGGTCAAGCCCTTCGACGTGCGTGAACTGGCTGCGCGGCTGCACGCGCTGATTCGTCGCACGCAGGGGCGTTGCGCACACATGATCGAGGCGGGGCCGCTGCGGCTGGACCCCGCAAGCGGGCTGGCGTGGTTGGGCCATGAGCCCGTCGCCCTGTCGCGCCGGGAAATCGACTTGCTGGCGTGTCTCGCGAGCCACCGTGGACGATGGGTACCCCCCGACACCTTGCATGTCAGGCTCTACGGCATGACCGCGCGTGTTCGCAGCAACGTGCTCAACGTCCACATCCACAACGTGCGCCGCAAGCTCGGTTGCGGTGCGATCCAGACGTCGCGCGGGCTTGGCTATCGCCTGGGATGGGCGCTCGCGATACCGGAACCCGCAGCGTGCACCGATACGTCCGTCAGGCGGCTTTCCTGCGCTTCGACGCGGTGGCCGCAGGCGCTTTGACCGGCGCTTTGACCGGCGCTCTGGCCGGCGCTTTTGCGGTTGTCACAGCAGACGTCGGGGCGGGCGCTTTGGCGTTCGCCTTGCCTCTGCGGGCACGTGTCGCGCGGGCTGGCCGAGGCGCCGACGCCTCGCCTTCGCGCTGTGCGGCGGTTTGCTCGAACACGTCGAGCACGCGGGCCAGATCGCGTTGTTCGCTCGCGTCGAGCGGCACGGCGAAGCTCAGATCCCGCACGGCCGTCGCCACCCGCCGGATGTGGCCGGGCGACGCGTGCGCGAGCATGCCGGGAATGGCCGCCATCGCCGTGTCTGGCGCCATGCGCAGCAGACCGGCCTGACGCCGGATGATTTCGCGAAAGGTCTCGATCGGGAGATCGCGCTCGCCGTGCGGTAACGAGCGCGCGAGATTGAACTGCCGCTCGTCGGCTTCGCCACGCAGGCGATGCACCCAGAGCAGCGCTCGGATGCCCGCTTCGAGCAGGCCGCCTTCGTGGAGTTCGTGCTGGCGGTGCTCCAGTGTGTGCCGGACGAACGCCACGTGCTCGGGCGACGTGCCGGGGTGCACCCGAATGGCCGAGTCGTCGCTGCCGTGCAAGCCGGCGAGCGCCTGTACCCAGGCTTGCCCGTAGACGAGCTCGAATGCCTTTTCGCAAGTGTCGTCGCGCACATCGCGATAGAAGTCGAGCGACTGCTCGATGGCCGACGCGACGGCCGTCTCCAGGGCAAGGAAGGGGTTGTCGGGCGCCACAGGATGCCGGGACTCGCGCACCCGCGCGGCTTTGTCGGCGAACGGCACCGCGAAAGGATTTCGGTCGGACCAAAGTTCGTAGCTCACCCGCAACGGGTGGAGCAGTCGCATCCAGTAGGCAGAGGTCGGGGTGACCATCGAACGCACCCACGGTTGCACGAGGCTGCGATACAGCCCGAGATGGATGTCCGACAGATGCGCCACCGTCGCAAAGCGCCGGTCGCTCTGTACGTCCGGCTGCACGATGGCCCGGACATCGGCCACACTGCGTCGCTGGATCGACATCACGTAATCGCCGTCGACCAGCTCGCGGTGTGGCGTGTCGGCGGTCTTGTCGGCGATTTGCGCCTGGTAGATGCCGGCGGGCAGCACGTCGATCAGGTCGATGTTGTTCACGAACTTTCGATGCTCCTTTCGTCCCGTGCTGCCCGACACGAAGATGCCCAGGTGCCCGATGCTCTCGTGCGTGGCATAGACGATGGTCTGGTCGTGGCTGAGCACATCCGCGTCGTCGCGGTACATGTCGGTCACGAAGCCGAGCGCCTGTGGCGGCGGCGTGATGTTGTCGCCGTAGGAGCAGAACACGACGATGGGCGAGCGGATGTTGCGCAGGTCGAGCCGCACGCCGTCGCTCGTGATCAGCTCGGCGCTGGTGAGCCGGTTGCCGACAAACAGGTTGTCGACGATGTATTGCATTTCCTGCGCATTCAGGAAGACGTGCCCGCCCCAGTACTTCTCGAAGCCGAGGTAACGCGGTGCTTCAGTGTCGACGTTGGCGTAAAGGTGATATTTCTTGCGCCAGAGCGTATTGGCCGGATCGAGGTTCTCGAAGTTCTGCACGAGCCACGCGCCGTCGAAGCGTCCGTCGCCTAGATCGCTCGTGAGGGCCGTAAGCCAGCTGCCGCCGAGCAGCCCGCCGGAGTAGCGCATGGGATTGCGTCCGCGCCAGCCCGCCCAGTAGGACAGCGGCGCACCGGCCACGATGATCGGGCCGAAGAGCTCCGGGCGCATCGCAGCCGTCATCAGGATCTGCCAGCCGGCCTGGCAGTTGCCGATGACGGCCGGCTTGCTCGCGCTGTCCGGGTGCAGCGAAATCACTTTCTCGAGGAACGCCGCTTCGGCGTGCATGACGTCTTCGACCGTTTGTCCCGGGACGGGGTCGGGCAGAAAGCCCACGAAATAGCACGGATGGCCGGCGCGCAGGGCTGCACCGATCTCGCTGTCGGGCTTGAAGCCGCCGATACCCGGACCATGTCCGGCGCGCGGGTCGACCACGACGAAGGGACGTGCGTTGGGCTGGGTCGGCGTGTCGTGCGGCGGCACGATGCGCATCAGGCAGTAATTGCACGGTCGCGGCAGATCGTGACCGTCGAGGACGACTTCGGCGGGAAAGTCGAGCACGTTGGGCGCCGACTCGGCGAGGTGAGCCTGATACTGGTTGCCCCGCTGTCGCATGACGTCGGCGAACAGCACGCTGCGCTGCCAGGCGTCCACGGCATACTCGGCGGCCGCCGCCATCCACGGCAGGTGCGAGAGCCAGGGCGCGTCGGCGGTCGACGACGCCGTGTCGCGGGACGAGGTGGGGCGTTCGAGTGCGGCGGAAGTCGCCGGCATGGGCGTCTTGGCGGACGTAGCGGACGTAGCGGGCGTGCCGGGCGTGGCGGATGACTTGGCAGACTTGGCAGGCATGGCAATGACCTCTCAAATTCGACATGACGGCGCGCCGTCGCGGACGTTCGCTCTCCCCGGGGGCGTCAGGCCATCGAGCTGAGCGTGCGGCGAAACCGTCGCAGCGAGAAGACGAAGAACACGGCGCCGATGCCGGCGAGTGCCAGGAACTGCACCCAGACGACACCGATTCCCGCGCCACGGAACAGGATCGCCTGTCCCAGCTCGACGAAGTGCGTCGTCGGCGCGGCGAGCATGATGTCCTGCACGAGCTTCGGCATGCTCTCGCGCGGCGTGTTGCCGCCCGAGAGCATTTGCAGTGGCAGCAACACCAGGATCAGCAACATGCCGAACTGCGGCATCGAGCGCGCGATCGTCGCGAGAAAGATGCCCATGGACGTGGTGGCGAACAGGTGCAGCGTGGCCCCCAGCAGGAACAGCGCCACGGAGCCACCGATCGGCACGTGCAGCGCACCGCTGACGATCAGCCACAGCGACATGGCCGCCGCGATGAGGACCACCAGCCCCATGGACCAGACTTTGGCCAGCATGATCTCGGTCGGTGTCACCGGCATGACGAGCAAATGCTCGATGGTGCCGTGCTCGCGCTCGCGAATGAGCGCCGCGCCGGTCAGGATGATCGAGAGCATCGTGATGTTGTTGATGATCTCCATGAGCGCGCCGAACCACGCGCGCTCCAGTGTCGGATTGAAGCGTACGCGCAGTGCCAGATCGACCGGCAGTTCCGGACTGGCGCGATATCGCTGCAGGAATTCGCGCACTTCGGCCGAGACGATCTGCTGCACGTAGCCGCTGCCGGAGAATGCCTGGCTCATGCGCGTGGCGTCGACATTGAGCTGCACTTCGGCCGAGCGTCCCGCGAGCAGGTCGCGCTGGAAGTTCGGCGGAATGTTCAGCGCGAACGTGTAGGCGCCTTTGTCCATGCCTCGGTCCACGGCGTCGGCCGTGATCATGCGTGGCATGGTGAATTGCGGTGGGTAGAAGGCCGAGACAATGCGCTGCGAGAGCGGTGAGACGTCCTCGTCCACAATCGCGATCGGCGCGAGGTGCAGCGTGTCGGGCTGCGCGGTGGCCGCCGAATATACCGCCGCGGTGAACGTGTACACGATCAGCACGAGCATCATCGGGTCGCGCGCAAGACTCCACAGTTCCTTCACGCCAAGGCGGTAGATGTTGGCCAGATGCCGCAGTAGCGACGGCCTGCGACGCGGCGGTGCCGCGCAAGGCGAGGAAGCGGGAGATGCGGCCGGACGCGTCATCACTTGTCCTGTTTCCTGAGCAGCAGGATCGTGACGCCCAGAATCACGGGCACGGCGACCAGCATCGGCCAGAAGGCGCCGCCCAGATCGCCAAACCCGAGTGCCTTGTTGAACACGCCGCGGCTGATGATGAGCATGTAGGTCGCCGGATAGATCTCGCCGATGAAGCGACCCGAGCCCTCCATCGACGGCACCGGCGTGAGCATGCCGGAGAACTGGATCGCCGGGATCATGGTGCCGATCATCGTGAAGAAAAGGGCCGCGATCTGACTGCGGGTGAAGGTGGACGCGAGCAGGCCGATGCCCGTCGCGACTACGTTGAAGATGAACACGGCGGTCACCAGCGTCACGAAACTGCCTTTGACCGGCACGTCGAACAGCGTCACCGCCATGAGCGTCATGAGCAGGAAGTTCAGCATCGCGAGCGCGACGTACGGAATCTGCTTGCCGATCAGGAATTCCGTGCGCGTGACTGGGGTGACGTAGAGATTCAGGATCGAGCCGAGTTCTTTCTCGCGCACCACTGACAGTGCCGTGAGCATCGCGGGCAGCATCAGCAACAGCAGCGGGATCACTGCGGGCACCATCGCGGGCAGGCTCCTCACGTCGGGGTTGTAGCGAAAGCGTGTCTCGAGGTCGAGCGAGGCGGTCGGGCGCACGCCGAGACGGCGCAGCGACTGATCGGCGAGCCAGTTCTGGTGCATGCCCTGGACGTAGCCTTGCACGGTCTCGGCCCGCATGGGCATGGCGCCGTCGATCCACGCGCCGATCTGCACCGCCTTGCCGCGCGCCACGTCGCGCGCGAAGCCGGGCGGAATCTCGATGGCAAGTGCCAGCTCGCCGTCGCGCATGCGCCGGTCCATGTCGTCGTACCCGGTGATCGGCGGCTGCTCGATGAAGTAGCGCGAACCGGCGATGTTGAGCGCGTAGTTCTGGCTGAGCGCCGTCTGGTCGCGGTCGAGTACTGCGTAACGCAGGTCCTCCACGTCCATGTTGATGCCGTAGCCCATCACCAGCATGAGCACGAGCGAGCCCACCAGCGCCAGCGCGGCGCGTACCGGGTCGCGCTGGAGTTCGAGCATTTCGCGCCAGAGGTAGCTGATCATCCGCGCCGGCGAGAATGCCTTGCGCGATGCGTTGGCGGTCGAGGGCACGGAGGACGTTGCCGGTGCCCGCGCCACCTGCACGGCCTGGCCCGCCGAGGGCGTGCCGCCGCCCGCTTCGACGAGATAGTCGATGAAGGCTTGCTCCAGCGTGGCCGCGCCCTTGTCGAGGGTGATCTTCGCGGGCGGATCCGAGACCAGCACCTTGCCCGCGTGCATCAGCGAAATGCGGTCGCAACGCTCAGCTTCGTTCATGAAGTGCGTGGAGATGAAGATCGTCACGCGATCGCGGCGCGACAGCTCCACCAGCAGACGCCAGAAGGTGTCGCGCGCCACCGGATCGACGCCCGACGTCGGTTCGTCGAGGATCAGCAGCTCGGGCTTGTGCACCATCGCCACCGCCAGCGACAGGCGCTGGCGCATGCCCAGCGGGATGCTGTCGGGCAAGGCGTCGATCACCTCGGCCAGTCCGAATCGTTCGACCATCTCGTCCACGCGCACGCCGACTTCGTGCGCCGGCACGTGGAACAGGCGGGCATGCAGCACCAGGTTCTGATGCACCGTGAGTTCGGTGTAGAGCGAGAACGCCTGCGACATGTAGCCCACGCGCCGCCGCGTGTCGATGTCCCGGGGATCGACTTCGTGGCCGAAGAGCCATGCCTGCCCGTCGCTTGCCTGCAGCAACCCGGTGAGCATCTTCATCGTGGTGGACTTGCCGCAACCGTTCGAGCCGAGAAAGCCGAAGATCTCGCCGCGCCGGATGCGAAAGTCCACGTGATCGACTGCCACGAAATCGCCGAAGCGCATGGTGAGACCCTTGGCCTCGATGGCGATCTCGGTGTGCTCGTCGACGTGCAATGGCGGAATCGCGACCGGCTCATAGCCGACTTTCTTCTCGTCCGGCAGCAGGTCGATGAACGCCGCTTCGAGATTGTCGCGGCGCGTGCGCGTGAGCAGCTCGGCCGGCGTGCCGGTGGCTAGAATGTTGCCCGCGTCCATCGCCACGAGCCAGTCGAAGCGCTGGGCCTCGTCCATGTAGGCCGTGGCCACGATCACGCTCATGTCCGGGCGTTCGCTTCGAATGCGCGCGATCAGGTCCCAGAACTGCGCCCGCGCGAGTGGATCGACGCCAGTGGTCGGCTCGTCAAGAATCAGCAGGTCCGGGTCGTGAATCAGCGCACAGCACAGGCCGAGCTTCTGTTTCATGCCGCCGGAGAGCTTGCCCGCCGGGCGCCCCAGAAAGGGGTGCAGGCCTGTGCTGCGCGTGAGATCGTCGATCCGGCGGCGGCGCTCGGCGGCGTCGTGGCCGAACAGGCGCGCAAAGAACTGCAGGTTCTCCTCGACGGAGAGCGTCGGATAGAGATTCTTGCCGAGCCCCTGCGGCATGTACGCGATGCGCGGACACACGATGTTGCGGTGCGCCTCGCTCGCCATGTCGCCGCCGAGTGCTTCGACCGTGCCGGTCTGCACGGCGCGTGCGCCGGCAATGAGGGATAGCAGCGTCGATTTGCCCACACCGTCAGGGCCGATCAGCCCCACCATGCAGTGCGCGGGCACGTCGATCGAAACGTTATCGAGTGCGAGCGTCTTGCGCCCGTAGCGCAACGACACGCCGGCCACATGGATGACCGGCGGCAGGCCGCGTCCCGGCCGGGGCGGGTCGGGCATCGCAGGCAACGGGGACGTCTTGGGTACCGTCATGACATTCGACTCAATGCGGCGGCAACTTCGTCTGTAACTGCGGCGGCCACGGCCGCTCGCTGTCCGTCTTCACCCAGGCCACGCCCGGCAGGCCGGTCTTGACCACCGTCAGGTGCTGTCGTAGCAACGCCGGCGCGATCTGCGCGCGCACGCGGAACATCAGCTTCTGGCGCTCGCTCTCGGTCTCGACGGTCTTTGGCGTGAACTGCGCAGTGCTGGAGACGAACGAGATGCTCGCGGGGATCACGAACTGCGGCGCGGCATCGAGAATGATGCGGGCCTCGGCGCCCATCGCAAGGCGTCCCGCCACCTCGGACGGCAGGAAGAACGTCATGTACACGTCGGACAGGTCGACGAGGTTGAGCACCTTGCCGCCGGCGCCCAGCACCTCGCCGGGCTGGGCCACGCGATACTGCACGCGGCCGTCGCGCGGGGCGCGCAGTTCGCTGTCGGTGATGTCGGCTTCGATGCGGTGGATGGTCGCCTGGGCGGCCTGCACGGTGGACTTAGCGCCCGTGACCTGCGCGTTGGCGGCCTCGACGGCGGATTGCGCCGCGGCGACCTGCGCGCGTGCGGCAGTCACGGCCGCACGGGTGCTGCGCACGCGCGCACGGTCGTCGTCGAGTTCCTGCACCGATGAGGCGCCTTCCTTCGACAGCGTCTCGGAGCGCGACAGGCGCCGCTGCGCCGCATCGAGCTCGGCTTCGCGCGCGGCAACGTTGGCTTCGGCAGTCGCCTTGTCCGACAGACGCGCCGCCGCCTGTGCCTGAATCGCAGCAACGTTGGTCACGGCCTGCTGATACTGTGCACGCGCTTCGTCGCGCTGCGCATTGAGGGTGTCGATCTGCATCTTCGCGAGAACCTGCCCGGCTTTGACGAAATCGCCTTCCTTCACGTAGATGGCCTCCACGCGTCCGGCGAGCTTCGTCGCGATATCGACTTCCGTGGCCTCGATGCGACCGTTGCCGCTGGCAAAGCCCGCGCCCGGCCCGGTGTGGTTGTAGGTCTTCCATCCGTACCAACCCAGCCCGATCACGACCAGCACGGCGAGTACGGAAACCATCAGTTGCTTGGCGTTGGGAAGCGTCATGTTCTTTGACCTCTTGAAGTCATTGGGCGGTCCGCGTGGCGTTCGTCCGGCCCGATGCCCCGGGCGCCGCGACATTGCCCGCCGGGGTGGGCTCGATCACGCGGGGCGTGCGCGCGAACGGGCCGGCGGGGGAAGCGGCCGCCGGCATCAGACGGCTGCCGCCGCCGAGTGCCGTGTAGAGCGATACCCGCGCGGAGAGCAGCGCACGACGCGTTTGCACCGTCTGTTGTTCGATCGCGAGGAGATCGCGCTGGGCGTCGAGCACTTCGAGGAAGGCCGCGGCGCCGTGGTCGTAGCGCAGCTTTGCGAGACGGGCGCGTTCGGCCTGGGCGTCCTGCGTGGCCTGCAGGATCGAGACCTGATCGGCCAGCCAACGGCGCGCACTGAGGGCGTCCGCGACGTCGCGAAACGCGCCTTGAATCGTCTTTTCGTAGTTGGCAACCGATTCCACCCGACGCGCTTCGGCCAGATCCAGGTTGTTGACGAGGCGCCCGCCCTGGAAGATCGGCAGGCTGATGCTCGGCGTGAAGGTCCATGCGGCACTGCCGGCCTTGAACAATCCGTCGAGCGCACTGCTGGCCGTGCCGACCGAGCCGGTGAGCGTGATTTGCGGGAAGAACGCCGCGCGCGCCGCGCCGATGTTGGCATGCGCCGCGCGCAACTGATACTCGGCCGCGATGATGTCGGGCCGGTCTTCGAGCAGCGAGGACGGCAGCCCCGGTTCCAGATCGCGCATCAGCGCCGCGTCGTCGAAGGTGTGGTCGAGGGCGTGCGGCGAAGTGTCGATCGGTGCGCCCACGAGCACCTGCAGCGCATGCGCCTGCGCGGCGCGTTGCTGCTGGAGCTGCGTGACGAGTGCGCGCGCCTGTTGCCACAGTGTGGTGACCTCGGTCAGGTCGAGCTTCGACGTGGCGCCGACCAGCTCGCGGCGGGTGAAGATGCGCAGCGATTCGGCTCGGCTGTCGACCGTTTGCTGCGCCAGTGCAATGCGCTCGTCGAATTCGCGCAGGCTCAGCCACGTCTGGGCCACCTGGGAGATCAGACTGAGTTCGAGTGCGCGGCGAGATGCATCGGATGCCAAATAATCATCGAGCGCGGCGTCCTTGAGATTGCGGATGCGCCCCCAAAAGTCCAGCTCCCATGTCGACAGCCCAAGACCGACCTGATACTGGCTGCTGATGTACGGATTGCCGGTAACGCTCAGGTCGCGCGGCAGCCGCTGCCGGGTTTCGTTCGCCCCCACACCCAACGACGGAAGCAGGTCCGCGCGTTGAATGCCGTACACGGCGCGCGCCTGTTCGACGCGCGCGAGCGCAACGCGAAGATCGCGATTGTTGGCCAGCGCCGTCTCGATGAGGCCGCGCAACTGCGGATCGGCGAAGTATTCGCGCCAGCCCAGCGAGGCGGCCGGTTGCGCGGCCACGGTGGCGGGCGACGTGCTGACATCCGATGTCCACACGTTGGGCACCGGCGCCGCAGGACGCTCGTAGGTCGGCGCCATCGAAATGCAACCGCTGGTCAGGGTTGCCAGAATCGCGCTCAGGGTGGCCGTCACGGTCGTCGCAAGGGGGGATGCGACGCCGGAACGCATACGTGGATTGCATGGTTTCGCCATAGAAGTCTCGACCTCCCGACGGACATCCCACTATAGCGTGGCGACGTCAATCGGCGTATACGAAAGTGGTCGAAAAAAAGCGAACGATTGTGCTAAATCAACAAGGGCCCCGAATCGACTAGAGGATCAACTCAGTCGATTCGGAGCCCTGTCTATTGGCGTGTCATGCGGGGGTCACGGAAGTCCGGCCCGTTTCAGGTGCTGTTGCGTCAATTCGGGGATTCCGCGCGTGGGCGGGGGGCGTTCCGTTTGTTCGGTGGGATGCGTCAAGTTGGTGCGCGCACCCGCCGGGGCGCCATGCCCCGGCGCCGCGCGCTCGGGTCAGAATTCGGCGTCGAGGCCGTCCTGCACCTGCTCCGCGGCGCGTAGCACGGCGCGCGCCTTGTTCTCCGTTTCTTGCCATTCCGACTCGGGGACCGAATCGGCGACGATGCCGGCGGCGGCCTGTACGTAGAGGTTGCCGTCCTTGATCACGCCGGTCCGGATGGCGATGGCCACGTCCATTTCGCCGCCGAACGACAGGTAACCCACCGCGCCGCCGTACAACCCGCGCTTCACGGGTTCGAGCTCGTCGATGAGTTCCATGGCACGTACCTTCGGTGCGCCGGTAAGCGTGCCGGCGGGGAACGTGGCGCGCAGCACGTCGATGTTCGACAACCCCGGTTGCAGGCGTCCTTCCACAGAGCTCACGATGTGTTGCACGTGCGAGTACTTCTCGATCACCATCTTGTCGGTGACTGTCACGGTGCCCGTTTGCGCGATGCGCCCCACGTCGTTGCGCGCCAGATCGATGAGCATGACGTGCTCGGCAATTTCCTTCGGATCGCCAAGCAACTCGGTGGCCAGTTCGGCGTCGCGCTCGGGCGTGGCGCCGCGCGGGCGCGTGCCCGCGAGCGGGCGGATCGTCACGATCTCCTGTTCGCCGTCCGGCGTTTGTCGGCGTTCCTGACGCACGAGGATTTCGGGCGACGCGCCGACCACCTGAAAATCGCCGAAGTTGTAGAAATACATGTACGGCGAGGGGTTGAGCGAGCGCAGCGCGCGGTAGAGCGAGAGCGGGGCGTCGCGATACGGCTTGATGAGACGCTGGCCGACCTGCACTTGCATGAGTTCGCCTGCCGCGATGGCCTCCTTGGCCTTGGCGACGGCCGCGAGATAGTCCGGCTTGGCGAATTCGCGGAACGTCTCGGTGCGTACGCTGCCCGAGGTGACCGGCGCGTCCACCGGCGCCTTGAGGCGGGCGCGCAGCTCGCGCAGCCGCAGGCGAGCCTTCGAATAAGCCTCGGGCTGGGTGGGATCGGCGTAGATGATGAGGTAGAGCTTGCCGGTCAGGTTGTCGATCACGGCAAGTTCTTCGGTGAGCAGCAACTGGATGTCGGGCAGATGCAGGTCGTCGCGCGGCGTGGTGTGGGCCAGCTTATTCTCGATGTAGCGCACGGCGTCGTAGCCGAAGTACCCGGCGAGGCCACCGCAGAAGCGCGGCATGCCCGGGCGCAGGGCGACTTTGAAGCGGGCCTGGAACCGGGTGATGAATTCGAGCGGATCGCCTTCATGCGTCTCGACGATCGCGCCGTCGCGCACCACTTCGGTCTTCGGTCCGAAGCTGCGCAGCAGCGTGTGGGCCGACAGGCCGATGAACGAGTAGCGGCCGAAGCGTTCGCCGCCGACGACCGATTCGAGCAGGAAGGTGTTCGCGCCGCGCCGGTCGCCCAGCGCCAGCTTCAGATAAAGCGAGAGCGGTGTGTCGAGATCGGCGAAGGCCTCGGCGATCAGCGGGATGCGGTTGAAGCCCTGGTTGGCCAGCGATTTGAATTCGAGTTCGGTCATGTTGCACTCTGCCTGCAGGTTTGCCGGCGGGCGGTCCCGCGATGTCGGCGTGGATTGGCGTTGAGAATACCTAAGTGATGTCGGGGTGGACGTGCTGGCCCGCGCCCGGGGCGCAACGTGCGCGCGAGGCACGGGCAAACGCCCGCGGGATCGCCGCGCGAATCGCGTCTCGACGCATCCGCCCGCTGTGTGACACGGCGCGCAGACAAATGACTTCTTGGGAACAACAACGATGCAAGAAACGGGTTGCCGAAGACGTGCCTCGGCGGTCCCGGCCACCCCGTGGAAGGGTTCAGCAGGACCAGCGTCGCCAGGGCCAGGCCCCCCGGTCGATCACGCCAAGACTCCGTTTCTTGTTCAGGAACATTGCGCTTGAATGCAGTGTGGAAGACGGCGAATTCAGCTCGCCAGATCGGACGTTGCCCTGGGCAGGATCGCCCGGGCGGCGCCCAGAATTGAGGCGACTATACCATCCGTGTCGATCGTTTGTATAGATTCGCCATGGTTGTAGCCGTACGGCACGGTGAGCGATGCGCAACCGGCTGCACGGGCCGCCTGCGCATCGTTGCCCGAGTCGCCGACGAGCACCGCCTGCGACGGCGACACGCCGAAGGCTTCGCACGCCTTGATGAGCGGCATCGGGTCAGGCTTGCGCCTGGGCCATGAGTCGCCGCCGTAGACGAGATCGAAATGATCGGCGAGCGCGTAGTGCTCGAGCAGCGCCACGGCGAAGCGGTGCTGCTTGTTGGTGATGCAGGCCACGGGCAGCCCCGCCTCGCGCAGCGCTGCCAATCCCTCGCGCACTTCGGGATAGAGCACCGTGTTCTCGCCGTTGATCGACGTGTAGACGGCTTCGTATTTGTCCTGCGCACGCGCGAACAGGGACTCGATCTCGTTGTCGGGGAAGCGCTCGGCGAGCGTCTTGCGCACGAGGTTGGCCGTGCCCTTGCCCACGAAGGTCATCAGGCGCCCGGTCGGCACGGGGGCGGCCCCCAGGGCGGCCAGCATCGCGTTGAGCGCCACGCCGAAGTCGCCGGCGGTGTCGACGAGCGTGCCGTCCAGGTCGATCAGTACGGCACGAATCCCGTCGAGCCGGAGATGCGGATTCTGGATCATGCCACGCTCGCCAGTTGGGCGCGCATCTGATCGATCACCGCCTTGTAGTCGGGTTTGCCGAAGATGGCGGAGCCGGCCACGAACGTGTCGGCGCCTGCGGCGGCAATCTCGGCAATGTTGTCGACCTTCACGCCGCCGTCGATCTCCAGGCGGATCTCGCGGCCAGTCTCGGCGCGGTAGGCGTCGATGCGCGCGCGCACGGCACGCAGCTTGTTGAGCGCCTCGGGAATGAACGACTGGCCACCGAAACCCGGGTTGACCGACATGATCAGCACCATGTCCAGGCGGTCCATCACGTGGTCGAGGTAGTGCAGCGGCGTGCCCGGATTGAAGACGAGCCCGGCCTTGCAGCCGTTGTCGCGAATCAGGCCGAGCGTGCGGTCGATGTGGTCCGAGGCTTCGGGGTGGAACGTGATGAGGTTGGCGCCCGCCTTGGCAAAGTCCGGCACGATGCGGTCGACCGGGCGCACCATCAGGTGGACGTCGATGGGCACGTCCACGTGCGGACGAATCGCCTCGCAGACCATCGGGCCGATGGTCAGATTGGGAACGTAATGGTTGTCCATCACGTCGAAGTGAATCCAGTCGGCGCCGGCCGCCACGACGTTACGGACTTCCTCGCCAAGCCGGGCAAAGTCGGCGGACAGGATGCTGGGGGCGATACAGAATTGCGTCATGGCGGGGTGGGGCGATAGCGTCAAAAGCGCTATTTTAAAGCTTTCGCATGACGCCTGCCCGCAGTGCTCTCATCGGGAAGGTTCGCACCGGCTTCGTGTGACGAATCGGCACGGGGACTGGAGGTATTGAGGCGGCACGTCGGCTACAAGCGAGGTGGGCCCGGCACGAACCAGGCGCCTGCCGGGGCGGCATGGGCCCGGGATGTCCGCCGGTTGCGACCCGCGACGACTTGCCGCAGAATGCCTTGCAAAGCGCGATGACGCGCGCACGGTCGCGCGAAGCGCAATCGTCGCGACGCCGTGGGACCGACCGACGAAAGACCGACAGCCGGCGGCCCGACCGCCATGACCAGAACGCCATCAGAGAGCACGCATGCGCAACAGGAACACCCGATGAGCCAGTACGAATTTACCGTCACCGTGCGCCCGCAGTATCTTCCCGAACAATCGGAACCGGATCGGAGGCAGTTCGCCTTCGCATACACGATCACGATCGTGAATACGGGCGAAATGCCGGCACAGCTGATTTCGCGCCACTGGGTGATCACCGACGGCGACAACAAGGTGCAGGAAGTGAGCGGCCTGGGCGTGGTGGGGCATCAGCCGTTCCTCAAGCCCGGCGAGCAGTTCGAGTACACGAGCTGGGCCATGGTCGGCACGCCGGTCGGCACCATGCGAGGCGAGTACTTCTGCGTGGCCGAGGACGGCACGCGCTTCGAAGTCCCCATCGCCGAGTTCGCGCTCACCATGCCGCGCACGCTGCACTGAAATCGGGTATGAACGCAGGCACCGGGCGTCAGCGGCGGTCGTCGGACCAGTCTTCCCGCTTCAACGGATCGTCGGACGTGCGAGCGGCCGCGTCGGCATCGATGGGGTCGACGGTGTCGCTCGGCATGGGCTGGCTCGCCCGTGTCTGGTGCACCCGGCGGTGGGGCGACGGTCTGCGACGCATCACCACGATGGCCGCGATGATCACGACGGCAAGCAACACTTCCGGCAGTACCAGCAACGCCGGATATTCATCGAACAGATTACCCATGACGCTTTTCCTGAATGTGTTCGGGCGGTGGCGTGCCGGCCGGGGGCTGGCACTCGCCGCGTTGGCGGTATTGCTTTACGGTTGTTCGAGTGTGCCCCCGAAGGGCACCTATCGTCCAGGCACGCCACCATCGACCGTGGCCACGCCGCCCTCGGGCGCAGGCCGCATGCAACCCGTATCGTGGTCGCAGGTCGACGGCTGGCAGGATGATTCGCTCATCGGCGCCCGGCTCGCGCTCGCGCAAAGCTGCGTCAAGCTGAGCCGCCAGAGTCACTGGCAAATGGCCTGCCGGGCCTCCGAGCAGCTCGACGATCTCGATCCGGCAGCGGTCCGTCAATTCTTCGAACAGTACTTTACGCCGTTTCGTATCGCGAACTCCGATGGCACGCAGACGGGCCTGATTACCGGCTACTACGAGCCGTTGCTGCACGGCTCGCGGGTGCGGGGCGGCGTGTACCAGACCCCGCTCTACAAATGGCCGGCCGGCCGCCGAGCCGGATCGCTGCCCCCGCGGGCGGAGCTCATGCGCAGCGGCATGTTGCGCGGCAACGAACTGGTGTACGTGGACGACCCCATCGAAGCGTTCTTCCTGCAGGTGCAAGGCTCGGGGCAGGTGCTGCTCGACGACGGTACCGTCATGCGCGTGGGCTACGCGGGCAATAACGACCAGCCGTACAAGTCGATCGGGCGCTGGTTGATCGACCGCGGGGAGATCACGCCCGCGCAGGCGACGATGCAGGGCATTCGGGCGTGGGCGCGGGCCAACCCGTCGCGGGTGGACGCTCTGCTCGACGTGAATCCGCGCTTCGTGTTCTTCCGCGAGATGCCGAACCACGGCGTGGGCGGCATCGAAGGCCCGATCGGGGCGCTCGGGGTGCCGCTGACGGCGGAGCGCTCGATCGCGGTCGATCCGGCGTCGATCCCGCTGGGCAGTCCGGTGTTCCTCTCGACCACGCGCCCGCCTTTCGGGCCGCAGGCGAATGCGCCCATCAACCGGCTGATGTTCGCGCAGGATACGGGCAGCGCCATCAAGGGCGGCGTGCGCGCGGACTTCTTCTGGGGGCTGGGCGACGACGCCGGCGATCTCGCCGGGCGTATGCGCCAGAGCGGCAAGATGTGGGTGTTCCTGCCGAATCAGTGACGCCGCGCGATGCGCCGGATGCCGGTGGCATGGGCCGCAGCGTCCAGGACAACGAAAAAGCCCGCGGATTCGCGGGCTTTTTCGTCGTTACGGCGCCGTCAAGGCGAGGGAACGCGGCGACCCGCCGCGGCGCGGGGATGCCGCGCGGTCCGGCGGGTCGGAAGGGTCAGCGCGGGCGCTTGTCGAGCACGCGGCGCGCCTTGCCGACGGAGCGCTCGATGGCGCCGACCGGCTTCACGCGCACCGCACACGACACGCCGATGAGCGTCTTGATATCGCGCTTGAGCTCGCCGCCGGCCGATTGCAGCGCGCCGTCGTCGTTGCAGCCGACAGCGGCTTCGACTTCGACGGCCATCGTGTCCATCGGGCCTTCCTTGTCCAGGATGATCTGATAGTGCGGCGAGAGCACGGGCTGGCGCAGCAGCAGTTCCTCGATCTGCGACGGGAACACGTTCACGCCGCGGATGATCATCATGTCGTCCGAGCGGCCGGTGATCTTCTCCATGCGACGCATCGTGCGCGCGGTGCCCGGAAGCAGGCGCGTGAGATCGCGCGTGCGGTAGCGGATGATCGGCAGGGCCTCTTTCGTGAGCGAGGTGAAGACCAGCTCGCCGAATTCGCCGTCGGGCAGCACTTCGCCAGTCTCCGGATCGATGATCTCGGGATAGAAGTGATCTTCCCAGATGGTCGGGCCGTCCTTGGTCTCGGCGCATTCGCACGCGACACCCGGTCCCATCACTTCCGACAAACCATAAATGTCGACCGCGTCGATGCCCATGCGCTTCTCGATGGCCGTGCGCATGTCATTGGTCCACGGCTCGGCGCCGAAGATGCCGATGCGTAGCGACGACTCGGCCGCTACCACGCCCTGACGCTCGAGCTCGTCGGCGATCGCGAGCATGTAGCTCGGCGTGACCATGATGATGTCGGGCTTGAAGTCCTGGATCAGCTGGACCTGCTTCTCGGTCTGGCCGCCGCCGAACGGAATCACCGTCAGCCCGGCGCGCTCGGCGCCGTAATGCGCGCCCAGACCGCCGGTGAACAGGCCATAGCCATAGCTGACGTGCACCTTGTCGCCGCGACGGGCGCCGGACGCACGGATCGAACGCGCGACCAGGTCGGCCCAGGTGCTGATGTCGTTCGCGGTATAGCCCACGACCGTCGGTTTGCCCGTGGTGCCCGAGGACGCATGCACGCGCGAGACCTGCTCCATCGGCACGGCAAACATGCCGAACGGATAGCTGTCGCGCAGATCCTGCTTCGTCGTGAACGGGAACTTGGCCAGGTCGGCCAGCGTGGTCAGATCGTCCGGATGGACGCCGGCCTCGTCGAACTTGCGGCGGTACACCGGCGAGTTCTCATAGGCATGCCGCAGCGTCGTCTTCAGGCGGTCGAGCTGAAGGGCGCGCAGTTCGTCGAGGCTCGCTTTCTCGATCGGCTCGAGCGGCAAGGCGGTGGTCATGACTGTCTCCTTGGGACTTGCTACTTTCTACTACTACTCACTATGACGTGTGTGTCTCGTGCCTGCATGCCCGGACCCACGTACTGCCCGGGGCGCGTCAGACGACGTTGCCCTTGATCTGTGCGGACTTGCCGCGGAACATGGCGACCACTTCGCCGGCCGAATTCGTCAGCCGGATGTCGTAGATCCCGTGACGCCCCGAAAGCACCTGCTCCTGCGCCTCGGCGGTGAGGGTGTCGCCCCCGGCAACCGGCTTCAGGAATTCGATGCTGCAACCGGCGGCGACCGTGTTGATGTTGTAGCTGTTGCATGCGAACGCAAAGGTCGAATCCGCGAGCGTGAACATCAGGCCACCATGGCAGATGGCGTGGCCGTTGAGGAATTCGTCGCGAATGCGCATCGACATGCGCGCATAGCCCGGACGCACTTCCAGCAATTCCATGCCCAGCCACTGGCTGGCGCGATCGGTGCTGTACATCGCCTCGCCCGTGGCGCGGGCGAGCTCTTCCGGTGTCATCTCACTGGGTGCCTTGGCGGCGGAGGAGGTCAGGCTCATCGTGTCTCTCGTCTTGTTTTGGTATCGGTCTCTCGCGCGGCATGCGGTCCTGGCCGGGGCAAGCGCGCTGGGTGCGGGCGTCGGTCAGCGGCCCTCGAATTTCGGTGCGCGTTTCTCGAGAAACGCGTTCACGCCCTCGGCGTAGTCGTACGAGGCGCCCAGCGCCCGCTGCGAATCGCGCTCCAGGTCGAGCTGCTGATCGAGCGTGTTGGTCGCCGACGCGTAAAGCGCTGCCTTGATGGTGGCGAGCGCCCGCGTGGGTTGCGTCGCCAACTGGGCGGCAAGCTTCAGGGCTTCGGGCATCAGCGCATCGTCGTCGACACAGCGCCAGATCATGCCCCATTGCTCGGCTTGTTCGGCCGAGAGCTTGTCGCCGAGCATGGCGAGCCCCATGGCGCGCGCCATGCCCACGCGTTGCGGCAGGAACCAGGTGCCGCCGGTATCCGGCAGCAGGCCGATCTTCACGAACGCCTGCACGAAATTCACCGAGGCGCCGGCGAGCACGATGTCGCACGCGAGTGCCAGGTTCGCGCCCGCGCCCGCCGCAATGCCGTTCACGGCGGCAATCACCGGCACCGGCATCGCGCGCAGCTTGCGCACCAGCGGATTGAAGTTCTCGTCGATCAGCGCACCGAGATCGGTCGAGGCGCCCGGGGTGAAGTCGAGATCCGCCAGATCCTGGCCGGCGCAGAAGCCGCGTCCGGCGCCGGTCAGCACGATCGCGCGCGCGCCTTGCGCCTGCGCGGCGTCCAGCGCGTCGCGCAATTCCGCATGCATCTGGCGCGTGAAGCTGTTGAGCTTCTCTGGACGGTTGAGCGTGATCGTCGCAACGTTGGCCTGCAGCGAGAGCTGAATCGTGGCGGTCATGAGTGTCTTCCTCCGGGTGTCTCTTGTCTTGGCGAAGCGCCGTGAGCGATCAGACGCGTTCGATGGCGATGGCGATGCCCTGGCCCACGCCGATGCACATCGTGCACAGCGCATAACGGCCGCCGGTGCGATGCAATTGATACATCGCGGTCGTGACCAGACGCGCGCCCGAGGCGCCCAGCGGATGGCCCAGTGCGATCGCGCCGCCGTTCGGATTTACGCGGGTGTCGTCGTCGGCCACGCCGAGCTGACGCAGCACGGCCAGACCCTGGCTGGCAAAGGCTTCGTTCAGCTCGATCACGTCGAACTGGTCCAGCGTCATGTTCAGTTGCTTGAGCAGCTTGACCGTGGCCGGGGCGGGGCCGATACCCATGATGCGTGGCGCCACGCCGGCCGTGGCCATGCCCAGCACGCGCGCGCGCGGCGTGAGGCCGTGCAGCCTGGCGGCACTCTCGCTCGCGAGCAGCAACGCGCACGCGCCGTCGTTCACGCCCGAGGCGTTGCCCGCGGTCACGGTGCCATCGGGACGCACCACGCCCTTGAGCTTGGCCAACGCCTCCAGGCTCGTGGCGCGCGGGTGCTCGTCACGCTCCACCACGATCGGGTCACCCTTCTTCTGGGCGATCGACACCGGCGTGATTTCCTGCGCCAGCGTGCCGTCGGCCTGCGCGCGCGCCGCTTTCTCCTGGCTGCGCAGCGCGAAGCGGTCCTGGTCTTCGCGATTGATCTTGAAGTCGTCGGCCACGTTCTCCGCCGTCTCGGGCATGGAGTCCACGCCGTACTGCGCCTTCATCAGCGGGTTGATGAAGCGCCAGCCGATGGTGGTGTCGAAAATCGCCGCCTGACGCGCGAAGGCGCTGTCGGCCTTGCCCATCACGAACGGTGCGCGAGTCATCGATTCGACGCCGCCGGCAATCATCAGTCCGGCTTCGCCGGCCTTGATGGCGCGCGCGGCAGTGCCGATGGCATCCATGCCCGAGCCGCACAGGCGGTTGAGCGTGGCGCCCGGCACGTCGATCGGCAGCTCGGCGAGCAGCGACGCCATGCGGGCCACGTTGCGGTTGTCTTCGCCCGCCTGGTTGGCGCAGCCGTAGATCACGTCATCGATGAGCGTCCAGTCGACGTTCGGATTGCGCGCCATGAGCGCCTTGAGCGGAATGGCGCCGAGGTTGTCGGCGCGCACGTCCTTCAGGGCGCCGCCGTAGCGGCCGATGGGGGTGCGGATCGCGTCGCAGATGAAGGCTTCGGTCATGATGTCTCGTTCCTGTCCTTGGTGATCGGGAGACGGCCCCGGTGCCGGTCGGTGGCGATCGATCGTGCCCCGTCGGCGGCGAGTGACTATGGTAGTGACTTACCGCCGCGTTGGCGCACGACGCCGGGTTTTCTCTCCGTCCCTTCTATATAGATGAGTGTCGCGTCGCTCAGGCGCTCGCTTCGGCGGAGCGGGCCGGCACGTGGTGACGGCTTTGCACGACGCGGAATCGGTTCGCCACGAAGGCGGCGTCCGCCAGGCTCGCGTTCGCGGCCGGGTTGCCGCCCGTGCCGTGATAGTCCGAGAAGGCGGCCGACTGGTTCACGAACACACCGCCCGTGAGGTTCAGCGACAGCGCCACGCGGCCCTCGATGGCGGCGTCGAGCGCCTGGGCCTCGCCCTCGGCCGACGTCGTGTAGGCCGAAAGCGTGAGCGCGCCGTGTTCGGCGGCGATGCGTCCGGCCAGCGCGAAGGCCTGTGCGCTGCTGTCGACGGCAATCACGAAGGCGATCGGGCCGAACCACTCACGCGTGAAGGTCGCCTCGTCGGCCACGTCGAGGGCCACGATCAGCGGCGTGCGAACGCGGGCGTCGGCGAAAGCCGGGTGCTGCAGCGACTGGCTGTCGAGGACCACGCGACCGAGACCGCGGGCTTCCTCGACGCGTGCGAGCACGCCTTCGTTCTGGACCGCGCCGAGCAGCTCCACGGCCTTGGACGGGTCGCTGCACGTCTTCTGGACGCTACCCGCGATGGCAGCCACGACCTCGTCGAACGAGACATTGCCGTCCGGGGTCTGGATGCCGTCGCGTGGAATGTAGATGTTCTGCGGCGCGGTGCACATCTGGCCCGAGTACAGCGCCAGCGAGAAGCCGATGTTGCGGGCCATGCCCTTGAGGTCGTCCGTCGAGTCGATCACGATCTGGTTCACGCCGGCCTTCTCGGTATAGACCTGTGCCTGACGGGCATGCGTCTCGAGCCAGTCGCCGTTGGCGGTGCTGCCGGTGAAGTCGATCACGCGCACTTCGCCGCGCTGGGCGAGTTGCTGGACGATCGCGCCGTCGTTCGGGTTGGTCGCGGCGAGCGTGACCACATCCGGATCGAAGCCGGCTTCCTCGAGCACCTCGCGAGCGATCTTCACCGTGATGGCCAGCGGCAGGATCGCACCCGGGTGCGGCTTGACGATCACGGCATTGCCGGTCGCCAGGCTGGCGAACAGGCCGGGATAGCCATTCCACGTGGGGAACGTGCAGCATCCGAGGACCAGTGCCACGCCGCGCGGCACCACCGTGTAGCGCTTTTCCATGGCGAGCGGCGGGTTCTTGCCCTGCGGCTTCTCCCAGTAGGCGTCGGTCGGAATGCGGCGCAGTTCGTCCCAGGCGTAGGCCACGGCTTCGAGGCCACGGTCCTGGGCGTGCGGGCCGCCTGCCTGGAACGCCATCATGAAGGCCTGGCCCGTGGTATGCATGACGGCGTTGGCCATCTCGAAGCTGCGGGCATTCAGGCGCTTGAGGATTTCGAGCGAAACCCCGACCCAGGCGTCCGGCGTGGCGGCGCGGTATGACTTGTGCGCGTCGCTCACGCGGGCGAGCAGGGTGTCGACCTCGAAACCGGGATAGGTCGTGCCCAGGGCGAAACCGAACGGCGAGGCTTCCTGGCCGACGCGTCCCGTGCTGCCGCGCTGATCAAGCGGGAAGGCAGCGTTCAGATACTGCTTGAAGGCGGCTTCGCCGTCGGCGGCCGCCGTTTCGCCATACGCGCGCGGGCTCGGCATTTCCGTGAACGGGCTCCAGTAACCACGCGTGGCGATGGCCTGAAGGGCGCGCTCGAGAGTCTCTTGGTGTTTGGCGAAGAGGGGATGGGTCATGGTGGTGGATCTGTCCGTGTCGGGATGCGGCTGGCGGATTCGCTACCCGCCGGCGGGCACGTTCGTGCGGGCGCGCGGCAGGACGCAGGTGACGGCACCCGGTCGTCGTCGACACGCATTGTCGACATTAATTAACCGACCGGTTGGTTTGTTAATATAGCATCAAATCTGCCGGGCGTGGCATGCGATGACGCCGGGTTTTCCCCGACGGCGGGACGGTCTCCGCGCCCGTCGTCGGGCGTGAAGGCCGGAAGTCTGCTTGGCGGAACGGCAGGTGCGTGCCCGGGGGATCGATGGCATCATGCCCTGAACCCAGGTTTGCAGTGATGTGCCGTTACCTACCCCCGAAACACAAGACAAGACTTTGACTGGAGGAAGAAGAGGATGACGTACGAGAACATTCTGGTGGAGACGCGCGGTCGCGTCGGTCTGATCACGCTGAATCGTCCGAAAGCGCTCAACGCGCTCAACGACGCGCTGATGGATGAACTTGGCGCCGCGCTGACCGCCTTCGATGCCGACGACGCCATTGGATGCATGGTGATCACCGGCAGCGAAAAGGCGTTCGCCGCGGGTGCCGACATCGGCATGATGTCGAAGTACACCTTCGCCGACGTGTTCAAGGGCGATTACATCACGCGCAACTGGGAGACGGTGCGTCGCATCCGCAAGCCGGTGATTGCGGCGGTGTCGGGCTTCGCGCTCGGCGGCGGCTGCGAACTGGCCATGATGTGCGATTTCATCATCGCGGCGGACACCGCGAAGTTCGGCCAGCCGGAGATCAAGCTGGGCGTGATTCCGGGCGCGGGCGGCACGCAGCGTCTTACGCGCGCCGTGTCGAAGGCCAAGGCGATGGACATGTGCCTGACCGCCCGTTTCATGGATGCCACGGAGGCTGAACGCGCCGGTCTCGTTTCGCGCGTGGTCCCGTTCGACAAGCTGCTCGACGAGGCAATCGGCGCGGCGAACACCATCTGCGAATTCTCCCTGCCGGTCGTGATGGCGGCCAAGGAGGCCGTGAACCGTGCATTCGAATCGACCCTCGACGAGGGGGTGCAGTTCGAGCGTCGTATCTTCCATTCGCTGTTCGCGCTGGAGGATCAGAAAGAGGGCATGGCGGCATTCGTCGAGAAACGCAAGCCTGTTTTCAAGCATCGCTGACGGTGTTGTGAAAAACGGTGACGACCTCCTTTACGGGGGGCGTCCTTGTGGTAGGCTGCCGGTTTTTTCAGCAAGGGACGGAACGATGTCGACCAAACGACGTACATTGGCGCTGGCGCTCATAGTGGCTTCAGGGCTGCTGTTGAGTGCCTGCGGGAAAAAGGAAGAATCGGCCGCGGGCCGCTCGGTGGGGCCGGACGGCGCGCAACCCGTGTATGTCGTCGGTTCGGACGCCGCCTATGCGCCGTTCGAATTCGAAACGGATACCCGGCAGATCGCCGGCTTCGACATCGATGTGATGAAGGCCGTCGCCGACAAGGCCGGCATTTCCATTCGCTTCATCAACACGCCTTTCGAGGGAATCTTCAATTCGCTGGTGCAGGGCGATCGGGACATTCTGATATCGGCGATCACGATCACCGACGAGCGCAGCAAGCAGATGGACTTTTCGAAGCCGTATTTCGAAGCGTCGCAGTTGATTGCTGTGCCGGCCGGCTCGACGGTAACGAAGTTCGACGATCTCAAGTCGCTGAAGGTGGGTGTGCAGACGGCGACCACGGGCGACGAGGTGGTGCAGAAGCTCATGGGCAAGAACAACCCCGCCGTCAAACGCTTCGAAGGCACGCCGCTGGCGATGAAGGAACTCGAGGCAGGGGGCGTGGATGCCGTCGTGGCCGACAATGGTGTGGTGGTGAACTTCATTTCCAATAATCCGGGCGCGAAGCTGCGTACGGTCTCCGACAGCAGCTTCCCGAAGGAGTATTACGGGATTGCAGTGCGTAAGGGCGACGCCGAATTGCTGGCCAAGATCAACAAGGGCATCGACGCGATCAGGGCCGACGGCACGTACGACACCATCTACGCGCGGTACTTCGGCAAGAAGCCGTGATGGGCGGTGTTCTGTTCAACAAGAGCATCGGTCCCGGTGGGTGAAGATGCCTGATGAAAAAGCCCCGTCCCGGCGGGGCTTTTTCATGGCTTTTCAAAATATTTTCACAAAGGGCTTGCCAGGGTTCGGGGTTTTCACTAATATCTCGTCTCTCGCAACGACGGCGACGCAGCGCAAGCGGCGAAGCGGTTGGGGCGACGGGCTGGAAAGCCCGGTGGTTGGTGGTTTTCGAGCAGGCGAGTCGCTACGGCGGCGAGCGAAGAAAGCGAAAAAAACTGTTGACGACGACGAGAAGCTGCGACATAATCTCACTTCTCTGCTGCTGATGCAGCGACGCAGAAAACGAAGCGACGGC
>NZ_CABPSD010000013.1:0-132843 GCF_902459575.1 Pandoraea morbifera | reverse complement strand
GCAATGTCGACGCCACTGCCGTCGCTCTTCACGCGAACCTTTACGTTGTAATCCACTACCCGTTTGACCGGTACCAGCACCTTCATGCGGAACTCCCTTGAATCAGAAAAACGGGGCGGCCGACGGCCTGCGCGGCGCGTGCCACCCGCGAATCTACGAACTTACTCGATTTCCCGCCCTTTCGTCTCGGGCAGCAGGAACGCGGTAATCAGCACGACGAGGTACGCGCCGCCCGCAAACATGCCGATGGCCGTGCCAAGACCGCTGGTCTTCGCGAGATAGCCCACCAGACTCGGGAACAGCGCGCCGATGCCGCGCCCGAAGTTATACGCGAAGCCCTGCCCGTTGGCACGCACTGCCGACGGGAACAATTCGGTCAGGTAAGCCCCCATGCCGCTGAAGATGCCCGATGCCGCGAACCCCAGCGGGAAACCGAGGATCAGCATCTGATCGTTGCTCAGTTGGATTTGCGTGTAGGCGTAGATGCTCACGCCCGAGAGCACGGCGAAGATCAGCAGGTTCGCGCGACGCCCCAGCCGGTCGGTCAGGTAAGCGCCCGTCAGATAGCCGATGAACGATCCGAGAATGATCACGAGCAGGTAACCGCCCGTGCCGATGACCGACAGATGGCGCTCCGTCTTCAGGAAGGTCGGCAACCACGTGGTCACCGCGTAATAGCCGCCCTGCACCCCCGTGCACAGCAATGCCGAGAGCGCCGTCGTCTTGATCAGCGCCGGCGAGAAGATCGCCAGTGCCGACGTGCGCGTGGCCGAGGCCGCTTCACGCTTGCGCGTGCGCTCGAACAGTTCCGGCTCGGGGACGTGCTTGCGAATGAAGAGCACGAACAGCGCGGGAATCACGCCAATCCAGAACAGCGCGCGCCAGGCATATGCCTCCGGCAGCACCGAGAACGACACCGTGTAACACAGCGCCGCCACCGCCCAGCCGATCGCCCAGCCGCTTTGCACCGTGCCCACGGCCCGGCCACGGTACTCGGTGCGCACGATCTCGCCCATGAGCACCGAGCCCACGGCCCACTCGCCGCCGAAGCCCAGCCCCTGCAGCGCTCGCAGCACGAAGATCTGTTCGAAACTCTGCGCGAACCCGATCAGGATCGTACAGATGGAAAACCACAGAATCGTCGCCTGCAGGATTCGCACACGGCCGAAGCGGTCGGCCAGCACGCCCGCAAGCCAGCCGCCGATCGCGGAAAACAGCAGCGTCACCGTGGCAAGCATGCCCGCCTGCGCTTTGTCGATGTTGAAAATCGTGATCAGTGTGGTGATCACGAAAGTGAACACCATGAAGTCGAGCGCATCGAGCGCCCAGCCGCCGAACGCGGCGATAAACGTGCGCCGCTCGGTCTTGTTCATCTGGCGATACCAGTTCATCTTGTCTCCCCTCGTTTCTCTGTGTTTTCGCATGAGCGCAATGCGCGCCCGATCGTGTTAGAAATGCCGGCGCGTGGCACGCGCCGGATGCTTGCCTTAAGCCGTTGCCGGGAACCCGTACAGACGCGCCGGGTTGTCCACCAGAATGCGACGCCGCACCTCGGGGTCCGGCGCCCACTGCGGCAACAGGTTGCGCAACGCGCCCGTGTTCGGCATGCGCGTGAGCGACACGTGCGGCCAGTCGCTGCCCCACACCATGCGATCCGGGGCGTCGTCGATCAGGGCCTGCGCGAACGGCGTCACATCCTCGAACGTCGGGAAGCGCTCGCTGATGCGATACGCGCCCGAGAGCTTCACCCAGTAGCCGTGGTCGCGCACGAGCGATCGCAGCGCCGAGAAACCCGGCGCGTCGAGCCCTTGCGCCACCGGCGTGTGCCCCATGTGGTCCACGATGCCCGGCACCGGCAGCCGGGTCATGCGCGGCATGAGCTCGGGCAACGCGTTGACGTCCATCAGGAACTGCATGTGCCAGCCGAGATCCTTGATGCGATGCGCGAGCGTCTCCATCGCAGTGAAGCCGATGCCACCGCCGAAGAGCACATTGATACGCAGACCGCGAACGCCGGCCGCATGCATCGCTTCGAGTTCCGCGTCGGTCACTTCCGGCGCGACGACGGCAATGCCGCGCAGGCGATCCGGATGGCGGCGCAGCGTCTCGAGCATGTAGCGATTGTCGGTGCCGTAGACGCTGATCTGCACCAGCACGCCGTACGTCATGCCCGTCGCATCGAGCATGGCGAGGTACTTGTCTTCCGGCGCCGGCGGCGGCGTGTAGCTGCGCTCGGGCACCATCGGATAAGCGTCGCTCTCGGCCACCACATGCGCGTGCGTGTCGACCGCGCCAAACGGCACCTCGAACGTGGGCGGATCGATCTCGGGCAGCGGGCCGAGGCACAGGGGGGCCCCGGCGGCGGGAGGGGCGGAACTGGCAGTCATGTCGACTCCTCAGGAGGCGCGGGGGCGACGATCGCAACGTCGGGCTCACGCGGGGGGATGGAACGAACCGGGTACCGCGTCGATGACGGCGCCCGGGAGTGAACGAATCTTTACAGCAGCTTGCCCGGATTCATGATGCCGGCCGGATCGAAAACCGCCTTGATCTCGCGCATGAGGCGCAACTCCAGCGGCGACTTGTACTTGGCGAAATAGTCGCGCTTGAGTTGTCCGATGCCATGCTCGGCACTGATGCTGCCGCCGTACCGGGCCACCTCGTCGAGCACTTCGGCGGTGATCGCCTCGCCGTGCCGGGCCATGAAGTCGGGCGCCTCGCCCGACGGGCGCGAGAGGTTGTAATGCAGATTGCCGTCGCCGAAGTGGCCGAAAATAAACGGACGCACCTGCGGGCAGACGCGGCGCACCCGTGTCAACGCACTCTCCATGAACGCCGGAATGGCTTCGATCGGCAGCGAGACGTCGTGCTTCAGGTGCGGGCCGTCGGCGCGCTGCGCCTCGGAAATCTCCTCGCGCAGCTTCCACATTTCCTCGACCTGACCGAGCGTGGACGACACCACGGCGTCGGCGCAAAGATCGCGCTCGAGGGCCGACTCGATCACGCGCTCGAGCAATGCGGCGAGCGCCGGCTCGTCGTCCGTGTCGGCCAACTCGACCAGCACGTAGCCGGGGTGTCGCTCGCCGAAGGGTGCGCGAACGCCGGGCACGTGCGCCATGACGAGATCGACGCACTCGCCGGTGAAGAATTCGAACGCCTGCATGCGCGGACCGCACGCGGCGAACAGCAGCTCGTACAGCGCCAGCGCCTGGGCCGGCGACGCCACGGCGGCGATCACCACCTGACGCACGGGCGTCGGCGCATATAGCCGCAACGCAGCGGCGGTGATGACCCCGAGCGTGCCTTCCGAGCCGATCAGCAACTGCTTCAGGTCATAACCGGTATTGTCCTTGCGCAGCGTGCGCAAGCCGTGAAGGATCTCGCCGTTCGGCAACACGGCCTCGACGCCGAGCACCAGTTCGCGCGTCATGCCATAACGCACGACGTTCACGCCGCCGGCATTGGTCGCGAGATTCCCGCCGAGCTGGCACGAGCCTTCGGCCGCCAGGCTGAGCGGGAGCAGTCGATTCGCGTCGCGCGCGGTGCGCTGCAGGTCCTCGAGAATGCAGCCGGCTTCGGCCACGAGCGTGTTGGCGATGGTGTCGAGACTGCGCACGGCGTTCATGCGATCCAGACTGAGCACCACGTTGCGTGCCGACGCGTCGGGCGTCGCACCGCCGCACAGGCCGGTATTGCCGCCGCGTGGCACCACGGGTGTGGCCGTGCTCTGGCACAGCGCCAGCACCTTCGACACGTCGTCCACCGTGCGCGGGCGCACGACCGCCTGGGCGTTGCCGCGATACAGGCCGCGCCAGTCGGCGAGCCACGGCGCGACGTCATCGGGCGAGGTGACGACGCTGTCGACACCGACCGCATCGATGAGACGTTGGGCAAAAGCGGAAATAGTCATGGGTTCACGCGTCGGGGTTACGGAATCGGGCTTGCGCCAGAGCGCACGGCTGCGCGCTAGGCTCAGGCCCGCGTGGGCGCGATCGCGCCGGTGATGACATCGCGTCCGGGCAGTGTCAGCCCGAGACGCGCCGAAGCTCGCAACAGATGCGAGAGCGACGCGGCCCGCGCCAGCAGCGGATCGCGCGCCTTGATGGCGTTGAACACCGCCACGTGCTCCTGATGCACCTGCGCGGCCAGTCCCTCGTGGCGCAGCGTGTTTTCGCGCGCCGTCTGCACGACCTGCCGGATTTGCAGATTCAGATACTGAAGCAGGTCGGCGTAGTACCGGTTGTGCGTGGCGCGAGCAATGGCCGCGTGAAACGCGGTGTCGTACTCCACCCCATTGTCGGCGTGATAAAGGTTCGTTTCGAGCTTTTCCAGAATGTCCGCCAGAAGCCGGATGTCCTCATCGGTATGACGCACGGCGGCAAGCGCGGCCGCAGTGCTCTCCAGATCCAGACGCAGCTCGTAGACGCTGGCGAGATCCGCGGCGTCCTGTCCAACCGGCACCTGAAAGCCGCTCGAAGGCGTGCGCGCCCTGACCGTCACCCCGGCCCCCTGACGGCTGTCGATGAGCCCCTGCGCACGCAGACGCTCCGTGACCTCACGAATCACCGCCTGACTTACCCCATATGTCTCGGACAGTTGCTTGCCGGTCGGCAGCCGGCTGCCAATGGGGTACACGCCCTGCCGAATCGCATCCTGCAACTGTTGAGCCACCTGTTCGGTCAGGGTTTTGGGCTTGGTAGTCATCCTCTCGCGTCGTCCTCAGCTTTTCTGGTTTGCATGTTATATGAAAACTTTTCTTGAATTTCATCACGTTTACCCTAGGTCACGCACGCATCCCCAGGGCATGAAAAAGCGGCAGCGGAGAATCGTCTCCGCTGCCGCGCTTGCCCGTCCTTGCGAGTCGTGCGGATCAGAAGCCGATCAGCGCCTCGGTGACGTGATACACGTTGGGCGGCGCAGCGAAGCAGTCGCTCACCAGCGCGCGCCACTGCGTGAAGGCTTCCGAGTTGCGGAAATCGACCGTGTGGTTCTCCAGCGTTTCCCACGTCACGACAAGGCTGTAATGCGTCGGCGCCTCGATGGACTTGAGCAGACGCATGCCGTGGCAGCCTTTCGCCCCCTTGAACAGCGGCGCGGCCTTCGTCACGCCCTGCTCGAATGCGGCTTCCGTGCCGGGTTTCACTTCGATCTGGGCAATTTCAAAGATCATGGGATTTCCTCAGTGGTTTGTGCGTGATGACGGTTGATGCGCGAAACGAGAACGCCCGATTCTATACCGCGCCTTGCGCTCACGCACCGCGCGCGATCACCACTCCCCCTTCATCCACATTGCACTGTCTCTGCAGCGTCATTTCGTCGGCGACGCGTCGGCCCGCCGGATACGTCGGATATGTCGGAAACGTCGGAAACGGCGGAAACGTCGGCCAACACCGCCGCCCCCTGCTGCCGGCCCGGCGATGCACGTCGATCGAACATGAGCGCGCTCAGCGGCACCATCGCCGTGCACTCTCGCATGCTCCTCGTCATATCACACAATAAAACACCTATATAAATCAACGCGTTGAAAAATCTGGCATCGCTCTTGCGTATCTCCTTTCTTCTCTCCGTCTGCACCAAAAGAGCACATTCATGCCCAATACCAATACACCCGGCGACGTGCTGTTCCTTCTGCTCGGCGCAATCCTGGTGCTTGCCATGCACGCCGGCTTTGCGTTCCTCGAGCTGGGCACCGTTCGCAAGAAAAACCAGGTCAACGCCCTCGTAAAGATCCTCACGGACTTCGCCGTCTCGGGCCTCGCGTACTTCTTCATCGGATATCCGCTCGCCTACGGCATCGATTTCTGGTCTGGCGCCGCGACCCTTGCGCAACACAACGGCTACGAGCTCGTTCGCTTCTTCTTCCTGCTCACCTTCGCCGCGGCGATTCCCGCCATCGTCTCTGGCGGCATTGCCGAACGCGCGAAGTTCCACCCGCAGTCGGTGGCGACGTTCTTCCTCGTGGGCGTGATCTATCCCTTCTTCGAGGGCATCGCCTGGAATGGGCACCTTGGCGTGCAGGACTGGCTCACGCACGCGTTCGGCGCGCCATTCCACGATTTCGCCGGTTCGGTCGTCGTGCACGCGGTCGGGGGTTGGATCGGACTGGCCGCCGTCGTGCATCTCGGCGCTCGGCATGGGCGCTACAACGGACAGGGGCAGGTCGCGGCGCACCCGCCGTCGTCGATTCCGTTCCTCGCCCTCGGGGCGTGGATTCTGATTGTCGGCTGGTTCGGATTCAACGTGATGAGCGCGCAGCGCGTGGGCGGCATTTCCGGTCTGGTCGCGGTGAACTCGCTCATGGCGATGGTCGGCGGCACGCTCGCGGCGATGTGGGTCGGCAAGGACGATCCCGGCTTCATTCACAACGGCCCGCTCGCCGGCCTCGTCGCCGTGTGCGCCGGGTCGGACGTCATGCATCCGTTGGGTGCGCTCGTCGTCGGCGCCATTGCCGGGGTGTTGTTCGTGAAGCTTTTCACCGTGACGCAGAACCGTCTTCACATCGACGACGTGCTGGGGGTGTGGCCGCTGCATGGTGTGTGCGGTGTCTGGGGCGGAATCGCCGCCGGACTGTTCGGGCAGACCTGGCTGGGCGGACTGGGCGGTGTGAGCTTCGTCGCGCAGGTCGTGGGCACGGTGATGGGCGTGGCGATTTCGTTCGCCGGCGGATATGTCGTCTACGGCGCGATCAAGCGCCTTGTGGGCCTGCGGCTCGACAATGAACAGGAATACTACGGCGCCGATCTGTCGATCCACAAGATCACGGCCACACCCGAGCGGGAAACGAACTGGTAGGACCCGGCCGTGAAAGCGAACAATTGAAGTTGTCCGGAAACAATTGAAGTTGTCCAGCGCGGTTGGGGCGACCTGGCGCAGGCCTGCGTGCCACATTCGCTCCAGATTCATCGAGAACCTGTCGCAAACAACTTTCGAGTTTGGCTGGAACGCCGCGCAAAATGGCCAGTAGTGGGCGCTGCGGTCTGGCTGCCTTCGCTAGAGGCAAAAATCTGCCCCTTAAGGGCGATTTTCCTGCTTAAGAGGCAGATTCATGCCGATTTTGGCATTGGGTTGGCGCTTATCCTGAGTAGCGGCTCCGTCTCAGACGCAAAAAGGTCACCTTGTGTGATGACGACCTTGTGCACAGCTGCGCCAAAATAGGGCCAACTTACGAAAGTCTTGACAGTCCTCAGTTGTTCGTCAGCATTTTTCACGGTTGCGCGAAGTCTCGATACGTAATCACGAACCGTTCGCCGCAGCATACGCTCTGTGTTCCATCGCATCCAGAGTGGGAGGCGGCCGAGAGAACGTACCGATTGCCGTTACGGCTGGCCACGCTTCGTACGCAACTCCTTCGGCAGCATTCGGTTTAGCTCATCGTCGGTGAAGAATAGCTCCTCGGCTTGCTTGAGCGCCTTTTGTGCATCCGTGTAGGCTTTGCTGTCTGTACGTGGAGCGGCCTTATAAATGTCTTCGAGAGTTGCGTTCAGGCGGTCGCGTGCAACGCGAATTTCATCGACGGCACGACCGTCGCTCATATCGACCAAAAGTGACAGGAGTGCTTCACGGACACCCCAAAGCTTGGACGCGACAATAGTATGCTTCTGCGCCTGCTCGCCCAGGCTGGCCTCCTTGAAGTACAGCGTGAAAGCCAACAGGATGGTCGATAGCACCGCACCGATAAGTGTGTACGGATGGGTATCCCCAAAAACCGCAAGCAACAAGCTGCTCGTCGTCACTGCCGACAGAAAGATTTCCGCATTCTTGATGAGCTTGTAACGAGAGATATATCGGTCGGCCATTTTCTCGTGGGTCTTGTGGGTGTACGCGGCGCGTGCGTACATCTCCCTCAACTGCCCTTCGAGTGAGACTGCCGGCTGAACATATGACTCTTCAGGCTGGGAATGCTGTTCCATAGATTGCTCGATATTTTTGCTTTGCCGACCAGTTTTCGCCCTTCAGTTGATGGGCTATGGCTTCGATGGCCCTCAGTTCAGCAGAGCGAGCTTTGAACTGAAACACGTCGCCTCGGTAGACATATGAACCGCTGCCGGGCGCTAGCCAATATGTCTTCTGCGTATCCAGATTCGCCAAGTAGTTGAAGAAATCGCGGGTCAGAAAATCGTAGTAAAGATATGACTTGTCGCGATGTGACCAGGTAGCAATAAACTGATAGGCCAACGTGTCGATTAGCATTCCGCTCATCGACACGCTATTTGTGTCGCGCCATGCTCGCACCATTCGGCTCAGCTCGACCAGGTTGCCGTTACAAGCCGTATTCCGAGTAGAGAATGCGTCCATCTCGTGTTTCGGCTTGCAGACACGCCATGCCCCACCTCCGTTTGAGTCTGCAAATGTGTAGCTCCCGTCGGTATTCACAAACGCAGGTAAAACCTCAAATCGCAAACCATCGTCAAATTTGATGACCACAACCTGGCCGTCGCCGGCCATGTCCGAGACTTTATAGGTATTCCGAATTGAGCTTTTGACAAGCGCAAGCAATGCAGACTGACCATTCCCAGCGTGCCCATGAAAGCGCTGGTAAAGCGCATAGGGGAGTTCGTAGAGCAGGTCGACATCGCTAACACTCGGGATAGCCGTACTGCGCCCGTACGAGCCGACGTAAAACCGATAGGCTGATTTCGAGTCCAGCTTGTCCCGAAGGTCGTAGTTCAACTGACCAACAATGCGCCCGGTCCGGTAACTAATCGAACTCCGCTTTTCCGCATTGATGCGCAGCGCACCGCAAAACTGTGAAAACCACTCTCCTTCACCCATTCTCCCCGTCCTCTCTCGATTTTTATTCAACTTTGGAGAAAGCCGCGTTCACCACAACCTCAATAAGCTTAACGCTGACCAAGCGCTCGTTCGATTTTCTTGTCCGTCTTGTACTGGCTAAGCGCATATACGGACCAGATAGCTGCTGGAACCCAACCGATGATGGTCAACTGAAGCAGCAAGCAGACGATTCCCGCGAAGGGTCGACCAATGGTGAAAAACTGAAGCCATGGCAATATGATAGCGAGAAAGAGACGCATATAAATCCTAAATGAATTTTACGAAGCTGCTGGATACATCGACACCGGGATGCAATCACGAAATTCTTTGTGTGCTCTCGGTAAATTGTAAATTATCAATCAGCTAGCTTCCGGGTAGCATTTTGTTTCCGGCCTCAATGGGACCGAACATGAGCGAATTGTCCGAACTTGCGAATGAATTCCGCGACCACGCCTTGCGCTTCAACGAGCGGGTGGCTCGCTTAGAACGCGGTCGCTTCTTTAGCAGTCAATCCGCAATGTTCAGTTTGGCTCGAGCGAAGGCTCAGATTCTGGCCATCAACAGGTCGGTCGACGTTGATGGCCGAACTGTCCTGGAACTGGAAATCCGGGCGACGACCAACGAGTTGGGGCTCCATTACTTCGAAAGAGAGAACGTGGAAGCATTCGTGCTCGTCTATCGGATGCTGACCCAGAACAACGATGGACTAAGTATCTCGCGGCTTGCTAAGAGGTACGAGCATGCTCACCCTGCACTCCAAAGTCTCATCGAACAAATCAGAGCAGAGTACCTATTGTTCCTGGATGCAGCGTCCCCCTTTTCCCCCGGGGGACATGCCGTATGCCACCGAGAGATATTGGAGACAGTGATTTATGGGGAGCTTGCTCACACGAACAAGGAGAACGCCGGCAAGTTCGCGCAATGGACTCGGTATCCGTCACACGCGAACAGTCTCTGGTTAGTCTTCGACGGTGCGCTGCGGACCGCGATGGAATTTCTACGCTGTTATCGTGATATAAACGCCCTGTCCCTACTGACCCATTTCGGCATCCCCGTCGAAGATGAGACCGTATTTCGGCGATTGCAGGCTCACGGCTTGTTCGCCCACGACGCTCAGTTTGACCCCAGCGCGTCGACTTCATAGTGCGCCTATCTCTACCCAAGAATTCGGAGTACGTAGATAAGCACCTACAGCTAGCTATTTGCTCTGACCATGCAAATGGCCGACGCGGGACAGATGCTCGTGAACTGCGAGCTTCGCTGAAGCACCTCTGGTGCACCGCCTCGGTCCACGACGTCATATCCTCGCCGGGCGAAGAACTTGCTCGCAGTGGTCGTTAGCAAGTAAAGCGCATCGACGGCCTGCTCTCGAGCTTTTGCTTCCGCTGCGGCGACGAGTGCCTGTCCAATCTTCACCCCCCTAACCTCTTCTGCCACGGCGAGGGAGCGTAGCAGGCCGACTGTGCCGGAAAGCTCCAAGCCGACACTTCCAACGATGCACCCATCGGTCGCTACGGCGACGAGAAATCCAATACCCGCTGACTCAGTAACGTCTTCCCACGGCAGTTCGCACTTGGCCAGCAGCGCTCTAATCTGCGGGATTTCGTCTACGCGCGCCGGGCGAATCATGATGCTGCTGTCGTTCATCGCGAGCTACTCCGCTGAAACTGCTGACGGTGAGTGTGCGTGCTTTGGGGCATGCGCGCCACGAGCAAAATAAACGGCAAAAGCAAACGCTACTGCTGACATCAGCGAAACGGCCAGTACCACCCATTCGACTGGCAAGTACCGCTGCTGAACACTCCATATCGCCGCGGCCGAAATGGGTGCGATACCTTTCGCGATATTCGATGGCATCGACAGTAAGCCACTGATGCCTCCGTATCCCTCCGTCCACATCAAATCCTGCACGATGGTCCCGCGCAGGATTGTCATCATGCCATTCGCGCCACCGTAAAGCAGCGCGAACAGCGCGAGCGCATACGGTGAAGAGCCAGCAAGCAAGAGGACAACAACGGACACCGGGAACACCGTCGTCACAATCAACCCGATGATGGACGGCTTCACGTTTCGCCCGGTGGCAAACCAAGCCGCGCGGGCGATGACTTGTGCGGGGCCGATGATTGCCATTGTCGTCAGAATTACCGCATGAGAGACGTGGCGCTCGACCATGAGGGGAACGAGGTGAAACGTCAGCGCGGCAAAGGTGGCGTAGTAGGCCGTAAAGCAGGCCGCGAGCGCCCAGAAAACCGGACTCTTCAGTGCGCGCTTGGTCGATGCCTTGTTCGCCTCGCGGACAAGCGCCCGCTGGTTGCTCGTTGACGCGCCGCTCGAGTGGGAGCGGATGGCGAAGATGTGAATTGGCAATGCAATCGCAAGGTTGAGCGACGCCAGCGCGATAAGCGCGCCACGCCAGCCAAACCAGTCCACAAACCCTTGGGTCAGCGGGATGAATACGGTGCTCGCAAAGCCGGCAACCAGGGTGATGAGCGTAATTTTCGCGCGAAACGTTCTGGGGTAGTCGCGCGTCACGATGGCGAACACCGGGTCGTAGAGGGTTGCGGCCATTGATATGCCCAAGCCTCCCCACACCACGAAGAGCGTGGCCAATGAGTGCGCTTGCGACCAGAGCAGCAGCATCGCACTCGATAGAACAGACCCCAACACCATGATGCGACGGCCGTGCCCGTGGTCAATCCACGTGCCAAGCGGAAACGCCGCGAGGCCGGATACGAGCAAGCCAAAGGAAAGTGCCGCATTCGTGTCCGTGCGAGTCCAGCCCATGGCTTGTTCCATCGGCACCACGAACAGCGAAAAGCCGTAATACACAGAGCCCCACGACACCAACTGGGCCAAGGCGAGTGCCCAAGTCGCCGCCAAGCCGTTCTCCTCGTTTGTCGTGGAGGGGCTTGAGGCCGGCTGAGTCAGCTGCGAACTTGATTCGTTGCGTTCCATACAGTGTTGCCCCAAGGCTTCCCATGTATTGCTTGGTCTAGAGCAGCGTCTTTCGGCGCCGGCGGAGTGCGTTTGACGATTCTACTTGCAATTCTTTGATATTTCCATAAACTTGGAAACATAGAATGTTCAACGGACCGATTCAATGACCACGCCTAACCTGAACGCAACAACTCTTCCGGCCGCAAAGACTGAATATCTCGACACGTCCATCGCGGCACGCCTTGGTATGCCGGGCGCCGAACCCGTGCGAATTCTGCTTTTGTACGGCTCACTGCGTCAGCGCTCCTACTCCCGGCTGCTCGTAGAAGAAGCAGCTCGTTTGCTCGAGATGTTCGGTGCTGAGACGCGCATTTTCGACCCGCGTGGCTTGCCGTATCCGGATGAACCGGGTGTTGAAGACCACCCGAAGGTGAAGGAGCTGCGTGAGCTGTCCATCTGGTCCGAAGGCCAGGTTTGGTGCAGCCCGGAGCGTCACGGAACGGTATCTGGCGTCCTCAAGACGCAAATTGACCAGTTGCCGTTGTCGATGGGCGGGATTCGACCGACTCAAGGACGCACGCTCGCGGTGATGCAGGTCAGTGGCGGCTCGCAGTCGTTCAATACTGTGAATCAACTTCGACAGTTGGGGCGTTGGATGCGCATGTTCACCATCCCCAATCAATCCTCGGTTGCGAAGGCCTATGACGAGTTCGATGAGACCGGCCGTATGAAGCCGTCGCCGTACTACGACCGTGTGGTGGATGTGATGGAAGAGCTGGTGAAATTCACGCTGCTGCTGCGTGGACGCGCCGACTACCTTGTCGACCGATATAGCGAGCGTGCTGAAGAGGGACGTGTCCTCGACGTGAACACGGACCTGGCATCGCTCGCGATGGGATTGAACGTGGTGCTGCAACATGAAGAGGTCGAGTAAGCCGTGGCCAATATCGACTCGAAGCGCGCCGTTACCGCACTCGCCGCACTTGCGCAGGATTCGAGGCTAGCGGCATTCCGATTGCTCGTGACAGCTGGGTCGCCTGGCATGAACGCCGGCGCGATTGCCGACACGCTGAATATGCCGGCCCCGAGTCTGTCGTTTCACCTGAAAGAGCTGACCCATGCCGGGCTTATCGAGGGCCATTCACAGGGGAGGAATGTCATCTACCGGGCGAACTACGAAAACATGCAGGCTCTCATCGACTTTTTGCTCGAAAACTGTTGCGCCGCCGAAAAGTGTGGCAGCGCTTCCAACGTAGTGGAGACTTAAATGAAGCGATTTCACGTACATGTTGTCGTGCCTAGCCTCGACGAAAGCGTACGCTTTTACAGTGGCCTGTTCGGTGCGGAACCGACGGTGCTCAAGGGCGACTATGCCAAGTGGATGCTGGAAGACCCTCGCGTCAATTTCGCGATTTCGGCCCGCGGCGGGGAGACTGGGGTGAATCACCTGGGCTTCCAAGTCGATACCGAAGACGAACTCGCCTCGCTGCGTGAGCAGGCGTTCGCCGCGAGTGTGGACATCGTCGACCAGGCCGGCGCTCAGTGCTGCTACGCCTCGTCGAACAAGTATTGGGCGAAGGACCCGGCTGGGGTGCCTTGGGAAACCTATCACACGTTGGGGACCATCCCTGTCTACGGCAGGAACAGTCAAACGGCCGAAAAGGGAGAGGCATGCTGCATGCCGTTGACCAATAAGCCCACCACGGATAGCGTGAAGTCCAGTTGCTGCTAAGTGCCATGTAAACGCGAAATGGCCGCCCAATCAGGCGGCCATTTTGTTTGTGTCGTGCCCAAAGAAGCAGGCAGCGGAGTCAGGCAGCGACTGTCTTCGGTTTGCACTTGACCGCTTTCTTGGGCGCGCACACCTCGGCACCCTGACAGCAATTCTCCGTCAGGAAGCCGATGAGACTGTTCATGTGGTCGATTGCCGGTGCGTAATAGATGAATCGTCCCTCCTGGCGCGCCGTGACAAGGCCGGAGTGAGTCAATTCCTTCAAGTGGAAGGACAACGTAGCGCTCGCGAGACCGAGAGCTTCCTGAATCACGCCAACGCTGAGGCCGTCCGGCGCGGCTGTGACGAGCAGGCGAAAAACCGCGAGGCGGGTAGGCTGCGCCAAGGCGGCAAGAGCTTTGACTGCGTCGTTTTCCTTCATGGTGCTTGGTCGCAATGGTTAAGCGACTATTCTAAGCCTATCGAGATGGCTGTGGCGCGTGAGCAGCAATTCCTCACTTGCGAGGGGTGTATCCCCCGGTCCCACCTCGGGGACCAGGTGTTCAGCCAGCCCCGTACCCTGCCGTCCGAAAGGCGCTTGTCGGGCATCAACATTTCGATTATATTGGAGATGTCGATTTAATTCGACCATGCCCAACAAGCGGAGAATTTTCGTGACCGAACAACGCAAATACAACGTCCTCTTCCTGTGCACGCACAACTCAGCGCGCTCGATTCTCGCAGAGGCCGCGTTGAACGCGCTGGCCGGTGACAGATTTGTCGCCTACAGTGCGGGGAGCCATCCTGGGACGGCGCCGAATCCGCACGGTATCGAGTTGCTGCGCTCGCAGGACATCTCCGTTGAAGGGCTTCGCAGCAAGAGCTGGGATGAGTTTGCCGTAGACGGCGCACCGCGCATCGACTTCATTTTCACGGTTTGCGATGACGCGGCTGGTGAAGTCTGCCCGATTTGGCCCGGTCATCCGGCCAAGGCCCACTGGGGCGTGCCCGACCCGTCGCAGGTCGAGGGTACCGAAGAGGAAAAGCGCCGGGCTTTCCTGAAGACCTTCGTGCAACTCAAGAAGCGCATCGAACTGTTCACCAACCTGCCGCTCGATAAGCTCGACCGTATGGCGGTTCAGAAGGAAATGCAGAACATCGGCACGTCGCTGCGCGAGAAAGGGGAGTAAAGATGTCGGACAGTCAAACCGTCGATACGCCGTCGGAGAAGCCTGCCGGGGGTATCGGGTTCTTTGAGCGGTACCTATCGGTGTGGGTCGCCTTGTGCATCGTTGCAGGTATCGGGCTCGGCAAACTGATGCCAGGTGCCGTGCAGTCGATTTCCGCACTTGAGGTCGCACACGTCAACCTGCCCGTGGGCATCCTCATCTGGGTGATGATTATCCCGATGCTCCTGCGAATCGACTTTGCTTCGTTGGGCAAGGTTCGCAGCCAGGTCAAGGGCATTGGCGTCACGCTTGTCATCAACTGGGCGGTGAAACCGTTCACGATGGCATTCCTCGCCTGGGTGTTCGTGCGGCACGTGTTCGCGTCGATGTTGCCTGCTGACCAGTTGGACAGCTATGTTGCTGGCCTGATTCTTCTGGCTGCGGCACCGTGTACCGCCATGGTGTTCGTTTGGAGCCAACTGACGAAGGGTGACCCGTATTTCACGCTCTCGCAGGTAGCGCTCAATGACGTGATTATGGTTTTCGCGTTCGCCCCGGTTGTTGGCTTGCTGCTGGGCATCTCGAACATTACGGTTCCCTGGGACACGCTCCTGACGTCGGTGGTGCTTTACATCATCATCCCGGTCATCATTGCGCAGCTCCTTCGCAAGGTGCTGCTGGCAAATGGAGAGGCTAGTTTTCAGCGCGCACTCGCGAAGATTGGTCCGTTTTCCATCGCTGCGCTGTTGCTTACGCTGGTGCTGCTGTTTGCCTTCCAAGGTGAGCAAATCATCGAGCAGCCAGGCGTTATCGTGCTTCTCGCGGTGCCCATCCTGATTCAGGTCGTCATCAACGCGACGCTCGCATATCTTGCCAACCGCAAACTTGGCGTATCTCATGACGTCGCCGCGCCGTCCTGCCTGATTGCAGCTTCGAATTTCTTCGAACTGGCCGTCGCGACCGCAATTAGCCTGTTTGGCCTTAAGTCCGGAGCGGCTTTGGCTACCGTTGTTGGTGTTCTGATTGAGGTGCCCCTCATGCTCGCCGTCGTGAAGGTGGTGAACTCCTCCCGGCGGTGGTACCAACGTCAGTCGTAACGTCACCCGACAGGCCGCGAATTCGCGGCCTGTTTCATTTTGATACGGCGTCGTGGGATACGTGGCCAGCAATCTTGTAACGCCGCATCCGTTCCCACAGGCTCTTTCTCGAAATTCCAAGCGCGGACGCGGTTTCGCTGATTCGCCCACCGTGCGTCAGCAAAGCTCCGCGGATATAAAGCGTCTCGCAGCGCTGAAGGTACTGCGACAACGGGGGTTCTTCGGCGTCATCAGCCGAGCCTTCATCACCTGACCCTGTCTCGGGAAAAATGTCGACGGCCCGCAGCACGGGTGAACTCGACAACAGGCAGGCGCGTTCAAGCCGGTTTCGAAGTTCCCTGACGTTTCCTGGCCATTCGGCTGTCACCAACGCAGCCTCGGCGGCCGGATGCAATTCCTTGAGGGCTTCACCGTTTGCTGCCGCGTGGGCCGCAAGGAAACGACGCGCAATCCAAAGAATGTCCTCTGTCCGTTCGCGCAGCGGCGGCACCCTGAGTGTCACGACATTGAGTCGATAGAAGATGTCCTCACGGAACAGCTTCTTCTCCACAAGTTCGTGAATGTCAACGTGCGTTGCGCACACCAGACGGAAGTTACACTCCACGATGTGCTCGCCACCAACGCGCCGGACATGCTTCTCCTGCAGCACGCGAAGCAACTTGACCTGCATGCTCAATGGCAGGTCGCCAATTTCATCGAGGAAGAGCGTTCCGCCATTTGCCTGCTCGAACAGGCCTCGCTTCTGGCGGTCGGCGCCGGTGAACGCCCCCTTTTCGTAGCCGAAGAACTCCGACTCCATCAATGTTTCCGGGATTGCGCCGCAATTCACCGCAACGAATGGCTCTGAATGTCCCTCGCTAGCCACGTCGTGAATGTATCGGGCAAGAACCTCCTTGCCAGCGCCGGACTCGCCATTGATGAGAATGGAGGATGCCCGTTTGGCTACCCGTGGCACGATTTCCGCAAGCTTCTGCATCGTTGCTGCGACGCCGAGTGGCCCACAATCAAGCTCCGCATGTTCGGGAATCGTCGTGGCAACTAGGTTCCGAATCTTCTCGACCAGATTGCCGATGTCAAAGGGTTTGGTGATGTAGTCCGAGACTCCGGCTTTGAGCATCGCGACTGCACGGTCGACGGAGGCGTACGCCGTCACCAGCACGAACGGTGGAACGCTATGCATTGATGTGACCAGACGCGAGTACAAGTCGTCGCCTGACACGTCAGGCAATCGGACGTCACTAATAACCACGGCGTAGTGCGCGTTAGGGATGGCCGCCAATGCCGCGGCGCCCATCGTGTGCCAGTCAACGGCGAACCCTTCTAGCTGGAAGCGCTCCACCATCGACTCACCCATAATCGGGTCGTCCTCAACGAGGCATATCTTCGGGGCGTTCATGAGGGTTCTCCATTGCGCAACGGCAATATGACTTCAAATGACGTGTCGGACTCATCACTCAATACCGCTATCGTTCCACCGAGCTGCGTGACTATCTGGTAGCTAACCCAAAGCCCAATACCGTACGAGCGCACGCCTTTTGGGCTTTGGCTTGGCCAGTACGGCTCAAACAAGCTCGTCACCATTTCCTCGGGAATCTGCTCGCCGGTGTTGGCTATCTCGATACGCAACGTCGACGCCTTCACGGCCGCGCGGCAGGAGACCCGTCCGTTCACAGGGACAGCCTTCATCGCATTCAGGAGCAGGTTCAGAACTAGCTGGCGAACCAGGTGGGACGGTACGTTGACGCTCTCAGTTGGAACGTGCCACTGAAGTGCTACGCGCTTAGTGAGGACCTGAGGTTGCACGAGCAGCCTTAGGTCGTCCCAATCCGACGGTGCGGTCGTCGGTGAGTCGAGACGAGCCTCGAACAACAGGGCTCCGACCGTTGCGCGAATCTGAGCCAGACCACGCTCCAGCAACGCCAGCGTGCGCTGCGTCAGTCCGTCTGGCTGCCCGTGCTTCCCGAGGGTGTCGACCGCGTTAATCAGCCCGCCGAGTGGGTTATTGATTTCATGGGCGATACCTGCGGCAACGCGTCCCACCGCAGCCAATCGCTCGGAGACAACCATTTCGCGCTCAAGCTGGCGCTTCTCGGCTAGCTCATCGAGCATGTCTCTAAAGCTGGCGGAGAGCCGGCCAATCTCATCACGACCGTGTGCTACAACTTCGTCTTTGAGCACCTCGGGTTCGGTCGTGTGAACCCGGCCAAGCGCATTGGAGAGTCGATGGAGCGGCCGGGCGATACGTGCGCCCCAAAGCCAACTCAACGGAATCAGTAGCAGAAATCCTGCTGCGTTAAGCACCGCAATTCGAATAAACAGTGTGCCGAGACTGCCTCGAAGCGTTCCCGTGTCGTAAGTGGCGACAACGAAGCCAAGCGGCGTGTTGTCTTCTGCCAGCACAGCTCGGGCGCCAACAATAGGGTCGTGACTGAAGATGCCTGGGTATTGGAAGTAGAAGTCGAGCGGACTGGCGCGTAGTGCGGCAATGGCCGACGAGATGGCGTGCCCCATGTCGTCGGACTTCGTTAGCGTCACATACTGTCGCGGCTCACTCGCGGCATAGACCTTACCGTTTGCATCGAAGACGACAACCGCCGTCAGTGGGTCGTCGGGTTGCTTCGCGGCGACCGGCGTGCGCACAAACTCATAGACGCGGAAAAGGTCGTCCCTGACCAGTGATTCACGAACTGCGATGGCAGTGGCATTGGTGAGACTTCTGGCGCCATCCACAACGTTGTGCCGAGCATCCGCAAGAGCCAACCCAAGGAGCACCGCCGTGACAGCACACTCGGTCAGGAAGATTGCCGCAGCGAGTGCGAGCGGAATCTTGTAGCGATAACTGACGTTCTCTAGCATCGCAGGCTCACGTCGGCATCGTGTCGGAAATCCGCACGAGGCTTCGAATGCCGTCAAACAACCGGTCGTCGCCAATGACGAAGCGGTCCAGGTTCAGGTGCTCAAGAAGCTCTCGCCCATCGGCGCTCTCCGGCATCGCGAGCAATGCCAACTGGATGCGAGCGAAGGTTTCCATCGACAGCCCCTTACGCGCCACCAGTGGAGGAAAGCCGTAGGCCGGCGATTTCCATGCGACGCGAACCCCCGACACCGAATCCGGCAACTGTTTGGCCATTGTGTCGAAGACGTACCCATCGATTTCGCCAGCTGATGCGAGTCCTGTTGATACGGCTTCAGCGACTTTCCGATGCGCGAACGTGAAGAACGTGCGACTAAAAAAGCTCCGTGGGTCGAGACTGTTTCGAATCAACTCGGTGCGCGGGACCAGATACCCCGAGTTCGATTGCGGGTCGCTGTAAGCAAACACCTTCCCTCGCAGCTCAGTGATGCTCGATATGTCTTGCTGGGATTTGGGAACGATGAGGTACGACTGGTAGAGCGGGCGCCCCTTGTACTGCGGTATTGCGAGCAGCTTCATGCGGTCAGTGTGAGTGACATATGGGTATCCACATACCCACGCCACATCGAGTTGGTCGGCCAGGAGCATTTCGGTGATTTCACCGTAACTGCCTCGTTGAACAAACTGGACCTCTTGCTCGAGATGAGACTCCAGATGCGCGCGCCACTTCGAGAGAAGCCGCACTTGATTGTCGAGGAAGACAGCTGTCGTTCCAAACAATACTTTTTGCTGCGGAGCAGCAAGCGCAGAGCGAACAGCTCCGCACGCGGCGAGGCCGACGCCAGCCCCAACAGCGTGAATCAACGTCCGTCGGGTGTTACTGAACGGTAACCCGGACATTGCTTTGTCCCCTCTTCCCGTTACCTCCTGGAAACATATAACGATGTTTCTGGGGGCATCGAATTATTGGACCCCATGCCGCATCGGCTTCGGTCTCGTGTGGCATGGAGTTTGCCTTTCTCCTCTCGATAGTACTGGTTGCCCGAAGGGGTATCAAGGAGGAGGCATGTCCGATAAGAACTTAACGCGCCGCACATTTCTCAAGCTCAGCGGTGGGAGTGTCGCAGTAACCGCTGTAGGCATTGCACAGCCAGCATCAGCCGCCCCGGCCGCAGCGCCGGATACCAGTCATACGGTTCTTCCCTATCCGCGAAAACCCTTGGGCACTGCGGGGCAGATTGTTCAGGGCACACCGCTCCAATTCAGTTATCCCGACGCATCTTCGCCGTGTCTTGCTATCAAGCTCGGCGTGCCCGCGCCCGGAGGCGTCGGGCCGAATCAGGACATCGTCGCGTACAGCATGATGTGCACGCACATGGGCTGCCCGGTCGCTTACGACGCAGGGACAAACACCTTCAAGTGTGGGTGTCACTACAGCATGTTTGATGCGGAAAAAGGCGGACAAATGATTGCCGGTCAGGCGACGGAGAATCTGCCGCGAATTCATCTCACCTACGACGATAAGAGCGGCCGTATCACTGCCACGGGTGTTGAGGGCATGTTGTACGGTCGGCAGGCGAACGTCCTGTAACGGAGGAGTCATGAACAACAACGGTGACCGCATTACGCTGCCGCCCCCGAGCGCGCAACGTACCAACATGACTTGCCACTTCTGCATCGTGGGGTGTGGCTATCACGTCTACAAGTGGCCGGAAGGGACCGAGGGAGGCCGAGCGCCAGGAGAAAACGCGCTTGGCGTCGACTTCCGAAAACAGGTGCCACCACTATCGCTGACGCTTACGCCCGCGATGACCAACGTCGTGAGCGACGCAAACGGTGCTCGCTACAACGTCATGATTGTCCCGGACAAGGAGTGCGTGGTTAATAGCGGGCTCAGTTCTACGCGTGGCGGCAAGATGGCCATGTACATGTACAACCCATACGGCTCCACGCGTGACCGGCTTCTCAACCCGCGCCTCTATGTCGGTGACCAGTGGGTAGACACGAACTGGGACCGCGCGATGAAGATTTATGCCGGCCTGCTCAAGCGCACTCTGGATAAAGATGGCCCAAGCGGCGTGGTGTTCTCGGCATTCGACCACGGCGGTGCCGGCGGTGGCTTTGAGAACACCTGGGCGACGGGAAAGCTGATGTTCACGGCAATTCAGACGCCGATGGTGCGTATCCACAATCGGCCGGCCTACAACTCTGAGTGCCACGCCACCCGCGAAATGGGCATTGGTGAGCTGAACAATTCCTACGAGGATGCAGAGCTCGCGGACGTTCTGATGTCGATTGGCAATAACGCATACGAGACCCAGACGAACTACTTCCTCAATCATTGGGTACTCAATCTCCAAGGTGGAACGCTCGACAAGAAGAAGCAGCATTTCGCTGGCGAAGCTACACCGGCCACGAAGATTATTTTCGTCGACCCTCGTCGCTCGCCGACCATTGCTATCGCGGAGCAGGTCGCTGGCGCAGATAACGTGCTTCATCTGGACATCCAGCCGGGGACGGACGTTGCGCTCTTCAACGGGCTGTTCACTTACGTCGTTTCGCAGGGTTGGATTGACCGAGACTTCATCGCCCAGCACACGAACGGGTTCGATGACGCGGTGAAGACCAACCATATGTCGCTCGAGGAAGCCAGTAAGGTCACTGGCGTCTCCGTCGACAAACTGCGCAAGGCGGCCGAGTGGGCCTATAAGCCGAAGACGTCCGGTCAGCTGCCGCGCACGATGCACGCCTACGAAAAAGGAATCATCTGGGGCAACGACAACTACCTGATTCAGTCAGCGTTGGTCGACCTAGTGCTTGCGACACATAACGTCGGTCGCCGAGGCACAGGTGTGGTTCGCATGGGCGGCCACCAGGAGGGATACACGAGACCGCCTTACCCCGGAGACACGAAGATTTACATCGACCAGGAGCTCATTCACGGCAAGGGCCGCATGCTGACTTGGTGGGCCTGCAACAACTTCCAGACCAGCAACAACGCCGAGGCGCTGCGTGAAGCCGTACTCAGACGCTCGCAAATTGTGAAAGAGGCAATGCAGAAGGCTCGGGGCGCGACCGATGAGCAACTTGTCGATGCCATTTTCGATGCCACCGGAAAAGGCGGCCTGTTCGTGGCTTCCGTCAACCTCTATCCGACCAAGCTTGCCGAAGCGGCGCACATCATGCTGCCAGGCGCACACCCTGGTGAAACCAACCTCACGTCAATGAATGGCGAACGGCGCATGCGCTTGTCGCAGAAGTTCATGGACCCGCCGGGTAGCGCAATGCCCGACTCGCTTATCGCTGCTCGAATCGCCAATTCCCTGAAGAGCATGTACCAGGCCGACGGCAACTCGAAGATGGCCGCGCGCTTCGATGGCTTCGACTGGAAGACTGAAGAGGATGCCTTCAACGACGGGTTCCGGCAGGCCGGGCAGCCAGGGGCGCCGAAGATTGACAGCCAAGGTGGTGGGACAGGCAATCTCGTGACGTATGACCGTCTAAAGGCAGCGGGAAACAATGGCGTTCAGTTGCCCGTCAAGTCGTACACCGACGGGAAGCTGGTCGGCACCGAGATGCTCTACACGGACTCCAAGTTCGACACGGCCGACGGCAAGGCGCAGTTCAAGCCGGCTCCCTGGAACGGTTTGCCGAAAACGGTGGCCCAGCAGAAGGAGAAATATCGGTTCTGGATTAACAACGGACGGAACAACGAGGTCTGGCAAACCGCTTATCACGACCAGTACAACGAGTTTGTCCGGGGACGATACCCGATGGCTTACCTGGAGATGAACCCTGACGATGCCAAGGGGCTAGGTGTCTCGGCTGGCGACATTGTCGAGGTCTTCAACGATTTCGGTTCTACGTACGCGATGGCCTACCCGGCTAAGGAAATCAAGCAGGACCAGACGTTTATGCTCTTTGGGTATGTCAATGGCATCCAGGGCGATGTGACGACCGATTGGACCGACCGAAACATCATTCCCTATTACAAGGGCACCTGGGCCAACGTGCGCCGCGTCGGTGCCATGGAGGATTACCAGAAAACCGTGAGTTTCAAGAGCCGACGATACGCGTGATTGCAGTCATATGCCGCCCGCCACCCCGGGCGGCATTTTTCTTTCCAACGACTATGGAGAAATTGATGAAGCGATTTCTGGGGATTCTTCTGGGCTTAACTGTTGCAGTGCCAGCTTTTGCTCAGGTCGATGCCGCCAAGGCTACGTCCATCGCGAGTAAGAACATGTGCTTCTCGTGTCACGCCGCCGACCACAAGATTGTGGGGCCAGCGTATCGCGAGGTTGCCGAGAAATACAAAGGGGATTCTGGCGCGATGGCCAAGCTGATAAAGAAGGTCAAGCAAGGTGGTTCCGGCGTGTGGGGGCCCATGGCCATGCCGCCGAATCCCGGCATCAGTGATGCCGACCTGAAGATTGTTCTGACGTGGATTTTGGCGGGCGCGCCACAGCAGTAGCGCGCCCGGTATTTCTGATTATCCCTTGGTGACGCGGTTGCCTTCACTGTCGACGACGACTTCGCCGTCTTCCTTGGTGAAGGCGCCTTTTTGCGGCGTCGGCAGGATGTCCAGAACAACCTCTGACGGACGGCACAGTCGCACGCCGAGCTCCGTCACAACGATAGGCCGATTGATGAGGATGGGGTGCTCCATCATTGCATCCAACAGCTGGTCGTCCGTCACGCCGTGTTCACCGAGTCCCAGTTCTGCGAAGGGCGTGCCTTTCTCGCGGACCACCTCGCGCACGGAAAGACCCGACCGCTCGATAAGGTCGAAGAGCTGGTCGCGTGTCGGCGGATTCTTGAGGTATTCAATGACTTCCGGCTCGATGCCAGCGTTCTGAATCATGGCCAGCGTGTTGCGCGACGTCCCGCAATCCGGGTTGTGATAAATCGTGACCTTCATGAGCTACTCCGTTCTTGAATTGAAGCAAGGTATTCAGCAATCTGATTGGCCGTGTCCCGGGCACCACGCATCACGCCGATGAGCGTCGCTGAGGCGAAGCCTGTCCATTCGCCATAGCCAACGAGCCATAGCCTGGGTTCGCGAATAGCGTGAGTACCTTCAGTCGCTACACGTCCATCGCTTTCGAGCACGCCTAATTCGTCCAAATGGTCGAGCGCCGGTCGGAAGCCAGTGCACCAGATGACGGTATCCACAGGTGAGTGGGAGCCGTCCGCCCAGACCACGCCATCAAATACGAAGCGGGAGAACGGGCGAACCGAATGAAGGACGCCTCTGGACCTGGCCTCCTTCACGCTCTTCACCATCACTACGTCACCGAGGCCGCCCGTGAGTGCGGGCGCTGGCCTGCCTTCGCTTTGAGCCTTCCACTTTTCGGTGGCGCGCTCGAACAGCACTCGTCCGTCGACCTCGTCTGGCAGGAAGAGCGGCTCGTCCACCGTAACCCATGTCGCGTTACAAACTAGCGACACCTCGGCGAGTATTTGAGCCCCCGAATTGCCGCCACCGACGACAAGTACGTTCTTGCCATGTAGGTTGCCGGCATTACGGTAATTGGCGGAGTGAAGTTGTTCGCCTTCGAACAGCTCTTGCCCGGGATAGGTCGGGATGTAAGGCTTCTTCCATGTGCCGGTGGCGCTAATCACCGTTTGCGCCAACCAGTGACCGTCATTGGTCTCGACGAGCAAGCCCGTGTCGGCCTGCGTCACGGACGTGACGTGAACAGGACGTCGAATCGGAATCTGGTACCGGTGTTCGTAATCGGTCAGGTAGCGGATGACTTCGTCCCGCGACGGATATTCACTCTCGCTACGTGGCATCGGCCAGCCGGGGAGCGAGCTCCATTGCGCAGGCGAGAACAGTCGCAACGAATCCCACGCCTGCTGCCATGCGCCACCGGGAGACGGCTGCTCGTCCAACAGAACGAAGTTCAAGCCGGCCCGGCGCAGGAAGTAGGCTGTCGCTAGCGCTGACTGGCCGCCTCCAATTACGCAGACGTCGGTCGAAAGGGTTTGTTGCATCGTTAGCGTGGCAAAGCCCGAGGTTAACTCAACAATTCCATAATACCGGAAATATAGGTTCGTTGACTGAATGGCCTATTGCAACTGCTACGGATTGACGCCCCCGAACTGTTCTCGAGCCAGTGGTTTGGGCCTGAGACGACGGGCCAGTTATCGAGGAGCACGGTATCATCGACTTTGAAAAGTTTCAAAAGTGATGAAACTTCGTGATACCAGACCAAAGGTGTTGGTGGATGCTCCTAGGGTCAACTGCACGCTAGCGGCATACGGCCCCTCTACCCTCTGCACCGCCCCCAAACGGTTTGGTCGCGCCCTTCGATACCGTGCCCCCATCTCGACCACTTCTTCAATCGCGAATCACTTACCGGCGTTGCCGTGAGTGGAATTCGCAACGGCCAGCGCCTTGTTACGCTCGGCCCGGCACTCCTCGAGCGCCCTCGACAAAATTTCAATCTCCGACCGCATGCTGGCCGCATTCCGAAGCAACTGAGCAATACCATACCAATACTCGTAACCCAGGTCGCCATCCGCGAGCGCGAGCTCGTGCAACTTCCGCAGTGCTATGTCTAAGTCGATTTGGTTTTCTAGCGCTCTCATTGTGGTTCTCCTTTCGGATGTGGCCGGCATGCTCCCGGAAGTGACGACGAGTTGAGACTCTCCACAGACAATCTGACGCTCTTCCCGAAACCAGCCGGAACCGGCCCAGCTTGCCCCGCAGCGAATCCACACAGAACGAGGAAACTGTCCGGCACGCGTCACCGCTGAGCGGTCACTCACGCTTCCAAATTGCGGGAAGCACCTCACGCAACCAGTCCCTATCATGGTTGTAGAGCCACTGAAAGCCATTCCCGGGTAGCCTGCGAATCGCCTTTATGGGAAGGTCTGGGTGCGTGCGCAGAACTTCCGTTAGTCTCCGGCGATAGTGTTCTCGCTGTCGCCTCGCATACGCGTCCGCCCATTGACGCTTTAACGCTTGCCGGGTCGAAAGATAGTCTTTGATGAAGGCCGGACGAACGCACAGAGCACTGGAAATATGTGCACGACTCTGCCCATCAGATAACAGCTTACAAAGCTCGCGCTCCCGCTCAGTTCCAACAATTCTCGGCCGACGAAGACGCCCGTCCGCGCCAAGTTTGTCCAAGGTCCGCGTTGCCTGGGTCACAGGAATTCCCATGCTTTGAGCCACAACGCTCGCCGACTGCCCGTCGTCGACCATGCGACGAAGTACATCCTGCCCGTCACGGAGCTTAGCGAGTACGGCAGCCTCTCCCCCATCCGCCAGCAAGCTTGAGGCACTGGCATGCGCTTCGGCAAACTCATCAAAGCTATCGAACAGGCAGCTCATCAGCATGAGATGCTTTACCGGGTGCCGATGCCCTGCAAATCGTCGAACCAAGAGAGGAAGAAACCCTTCTGAAGTGCCAGAGATGTCACCAGTGAACTCGGTCCCGACCAGGCCGAGCGCCTCGCCAAAGTGGTTCACAAAAGTTTCGCGGAGCCGCCGCATGCGCAAGCTTCCATCGAGGGCAACCAAGCCGCGAGCCTTGGCCCCTAGGAGATAGACAACACGCAAATGGGCATCGGTATATCGGAACTCACGCTGAGCTCGAAAATGAAGCCCCCACACCCCAAGCTTCTCAAGAGCGCGAAACGCCGGTGAGTGCTGCGGTGCCAACATGTAGGGGCGGGCGAGATGCGGGTCAGGGAGGTAAAAATCGTCGGTAACGCCTCTCGACTGGATTGTGTCCTGCAACATCAACCAGACCCGATGGACGCTGCACACGAATGTCGATGGCAACTGCTGTGACGTCAACCAGCACGCCGTGCCCCTCCCTTCCCGCTGCGCTTCAGCACAGTAAGGACAGAACTTCAACGCGTTAAGGGCAAGGATGCCGGCACGCGGAATTCCCAACGTCCGCATTGCCCTCGAACCTTGGCTGCCAAGCAGGCGCTCACGAACTGCCAAGTCAGCGCGCTGAGACAGGAACGGCGCATGAATGCCGTAGATGGTTCGCTCAACAAGTAGCTCGCTTGCCGCCCTCCCATCCTGGATGTGCTGATAGAAGCGCCCTAATCGCGACGGGAAATCATGTCTGAGGCAAGCCGTTGGATGACCGCTCAGCAGACGACTGAAGCCTCGTGCGCTTAGCCCACCATGAAGTCGATATAACCGGGCACACCAGCTGTAAACCGTCTCATCGGCGTAAGCCGGCACACACGGACCGCACTGAAAAAGGGCTTCTTCCATACCGTTCTAGGCGGTCGGACGACAACCCAAGACTACGTCCAGCTCCATCTCGGCCCATTGGGCAACATTTTCCTTGCCATGTTTTGTGAGGAAGTCCGATTTCTCCATCGCGATTCGCGGGAGGATTAAGCTCTCCCACTCGTCTATATCAAACATCAATGCCAACGCCAATGGCTCAGCGACATAAGGCACCGCGTATGCGGCACAAACCACGTCATCAATAGGAAGAAATCGTTTCCCAAACTCTTTTCGCTTTTTGGCATCTGGGAAGATTTTCTCTAGCCAGTCATGCGGAAAGCGCTCAAACGCAACGTCACTGAGGTACCGCCCTGGCGCATCGTCCAGCGCAGTAACAAGGCCCATTTCTGCTGCTCGACGCCGGAGCATTGGGCTGAGCTTTTGCCGCAAAAGGCCATATAGGTAGCCACCACCAAGTGCCTTAAGGAGAAAACCAGCCGCGCCACTGTAGCTCCGAATGGCGTCCCAGCCCGCACTCCCTGGCGGGCCCCACTCCCTTGTGCTTCGTATATTTTTGGCTGCTGGCAACACACGCGACGGACACTGTTCGGCCACCGCCAATAAGGCGGTGCCATGTTCAAAGCATATGCACACGCCAGTCAATTGATGAGCACGGCGCCAGAATGGTGCCCCCAGCTCCTGCCGATGCTGGTTCACGCACTCGACACAGAAGCGCGCTGGTCGCGATGCCGTACCGGGCCTCGGCTCACCCAAAGAACTCCCGGACCACAACGCAAACGGCAGCGCATGCTCAAGCAGGAACGAATGGAGGGTCATGCCGAGCAATTTGGCAAGCGGCACATGATACCTACTCGAAAACTTCCCGCGCTGTAAAACTAGGCCTCCCAATCCAGGCCTTGGACGAACATCAAGAAGGTTAAGTGAGCAAATGCGACCAAGATACCCCAGCGCATACTCATCAATGGCTATCGTTGGCAAAATAAACAAATCCCCTCCCGACCATCAATCTGGCAAATCACCCAAACGCATTAACTCACCAGAAACCCAGAACCTCTATAAAACTATCACAACGATATGAAATTTCAACCACCGGTTTAAAAAATCAATTCAATGGTATACGACCAAAAAGTTAAGTTAACAATCATCGAATACCGTTAAACAAGCAATTTCGCAAGGAAATTTTATGTGGCAATAAATTTAATTGTGATGCAAAATAAATGCGATTTTATTTTTTAATTTACATCGATTATCAAACTCAGGCATGCAGAAATAATCACGAGCCATATGCAATGCATCAGACTGCGTTCGCAGAGCGAGCCGTCAATGCATGCAGTGGGTAGCAATTGGGGAATCGCCCCCCTCTCGAACACGCGGGTTCAAGGAAAGCGGAGATAAATGGAGGATTGAGATGTAGAAACGAAAAACCGGAATCACCTTACGGCTCATCCGGCTTCGCCTGCGAAATGCAGAAGACTATTACGTGGCAGTTTTAGTCTCCTCCACTCGCCTGGGCGTGTCAAGCTGTTTTCGCGATTTTCTCGAACTACTCGGACAGGAGAATCGCAGCTTACCGCTATGGAGGAAAATAAATGGCTCTCGCGAACATTATTTCCCTCAAGCGGCCTTTATAACGGACGCCCTGATGGGAACATCTATCGCATTAACATCCCTCCGCCTGAAACAGATTCTTAAACGTCAGAAGGACCCAGGCTGGGACGCCAGCTACGTGCCGTCCACGTTGGCCGTTCGCGGTGAGGCGCCGTCGATTTCTCACGCGCACATCATAAATTGCGCGAAACTGGCCAATAGAGACCTGCACCTCCTCTCCAACTCTGAGCTGGCCGCTACACTTTTAGGCCTTTACCACCCACGCACGGTTGGACTGCAAGAGCAGCGAATGCTCTCCCCAGCTCCGAAAGCGCACCCTCTCGCCAACTTCCCCGGTTGCATTGCTGGCGGATTACCGCCACTTCGAGGGATGGTGGCAGTAGCCGAACGGCTGAACTGCCTGAAGGTGCTCCCGCGCATTTGGGTGGACGACGTCAATTGCGAGAGGGGAAAGCGCGAAATTATCTTTCCTCATATCGGCGACCTGCTATGGGCGATACGAGCCCCAACTGGTCAGGTGTATTGCGTCAACTGGTCAGTGAAAGACAGCGAAGAAGCATTCAAACGACCGTTTGACTACAAGCGAATATCCCGCTCGAAGCTTCTGTTCCCCGCAGAGATTCAGACACGCCATGAACTTGAGCGCGTCTACTACGCAGACGCTGGTATCAGGACGGTGCACGTTGCCGGGAGCGAAATCGACAAGCACGTAACGTCGAACTTGCGGCTGCTTTTCTTACGTCACAAGCGAAGCGTGAGTCTGCCGGCTTCAGAGCAATCGGACCTCATTGCCCGTTTTCGAACGTGCCTGGATACCGGCCTTCCTCCGTTGCACGTAATCGCTCGCGTTGCTGGCGACGGCCTCTCCGTCGAAGACTGCTGCAACGTCTTTTACCAGAGCATATGGCGTCGGGCCTTAAGGGTCGACCTCTTCCACCCCGTGCTGATTGACAGGCCCCTTCGCCGCGAGAACGAAGATGTCCTTACCCGTTATGCCGGTTGGTTCGAGGAGAAGCCATGTTAATCGGAGCGCAAGTCACCACCCCGGATGGTTTTGGTCCGCTCGCCCGCGGCGTCACGTACCATTTTGTCGTCAACGCCGGCCCAACCATCCTGCTGGCTCAATTTGATTCATATGGCAAGAATACTCGTCAACCAACGGCGAGTCTGTTACGCCTTCCTCGAGACATCTTTGAAGACGGACTCGACCGGAACGCTATATCGGTAAGTCGAAGTGACGCTGCCGATTTACCGCCATGGCTGGAGGAACTGAAGGGCAAGAACATCATGGCAATCGATGCGCGCCGACCGAGCGGCAGGCGCTCCTACCTTGAGTATGTCCAGTCGAGGCTCATGCATCTCGCACGAGCTCTGGATAACCTGGACGCTATCTTTGCCGCGCCGGACATTGACTACGCAATCAACCAATTTGCAAACGACGCATCGCCCCCACAAAACAGGGGGAGATTTCGATTCTGGTTGCTTGTCTACCTCTGCTTTGGCCGAAACATGTGGGCTTTACTACCGCCTTTTCATCGGCTGGGGCGAGAGGAAGGGACGTATTCGGACGTCAAGCTAGGCGCCCCTTCGAAAGCCAATGGGAAATTTCATGGCTATGCAATGACACCCCATATGGTCGAGTTGTGCGTGAAAGGGTATCTCAAATATGGCGCTGCCGGGGTGACCATGAAAGTCATCTACACGCAGACGATGAAGTTCATATTCGGCTGCAAGACCAGGCGAGACGAGGACGGGTGCTTCCAGTACTACCAACCTAATGGTGAGCCCTTTCCCAGTTCACGCCAGTTTCGGTACTGGGTGACGAAAGAGTTTTCATTGGAAACCGTCCAGAGAACCCGTTTCGGTTCTGCGCGACACAGACGCAGCCTCCGTGCATCAAATGGCCGATACTCCGAGGAAGTCTCCAACGTTCTCGAAATAACCGAGTTCGACGGATACTTTACAAGCGAGCTACCCAAAGGCTACATCGAGGGTAGGCCACTTCCGCCACTATGCGTGGTTGTTGCCCGAGACAATCTGTGTGGGGTTATGGCAGGCATAGGGTTCTCGTTTGCCGAACGTGCGTCCGCCTACCGTATGGCGCTCTTCAGCATGGCGGTTCCTAAATCGTACTTCTGCGAACTCTTCGGCATCGAGCTGAAAGATGACTATTGGATATGCGAGGGCCTCCCGCCACACCTGAAACTTGACCGAGGCCCAGGGTCCACCCCGACTCTAGTCCGAGACGACAACGTGAAGCCGGTGATTCGGGACATGGTTCCGTCGTGGAGCGGGCAATCCAAAGCCACGGTGGAGTCGTCCCATCCCAGGGATGTGAAATTTGAGGGCCGGCCCAGCTACGTTCTGAGTGGTCTCACACCGGTCGAACTGGCAAAACGGGAGATTCTTCGGCTGATGGGCTACAACCATCAGACGGATATGTCCGCGCGGATGGAGATTGACCCCGACTTGGCCTACACGCTTCCAACGCCTCACGAGCTATACAAACATTACTCCGCAAGGCTGCGCAACTCTGGTTTGCCTGTCAGCATCGCTGAAGCAGTGCGTTCGTTTCTCACCCCAATCCCCGTATTTGCGAAGAAAGACGGTGTCTACCTTGACGACCGGCGATTCGACTGCGCGGAACTTCGAGATACTGGCCTGCTCGACAAAATCGCACGAAACTCCCTTGGCAGCGTGGAATTGCAAGGCTATATGCTCGACCTTTGCGTCAGGCACATCTGGGTTGAAGTTGACAGCACCATCATCAGGCTCGATGCCAAGTTGAAGATTCGCGACGACGAGAGCCTGCTTTTTGTATCAATTGAAGAACTGAAGCAATGGCGGGAAGCCCGTGCACGGGTGAACGCCAAGTTCGAAGAACATCGAAGTGCCGCCGCCGCAGAAATGATGGAGAGCTTCGAGGCAAGTACAGGAGAAAAATGGACCGTTGGCCGGCGAAAGTCAGGACCGGCAAAGAAGGATAGGCAGGAGACAAAAGAGGCCAACAGACACGTGTCAGGGAGAAAGTCTGCATGAAGAGCGACTCCCAAAATCCGTGGGTCGAGCGCTTCTCTCCTCTATTGAATCGAGAAACGATTGCAGAAAAGGCAGCGCTGAGGCCGGCACCGATTCTTGACCTCAGAACAATGACTCCGGACCAAGCCAGCATCGAAGTCGAGGCAGCATTCGGTCGAATTTACTACCCGAGCGCACAATGCGTGGACATTCTCTACAAATGGATAACGCACGCGCAAGAACATTGCAAAGCGGTATATCGCGACCCAATGGCGCACTTGCAAGGTGTCTATCAACACGAGCCTCCATTGCCGGAGTACAGCGTGCCAATCTGCCTGACCGGGCCGGCGGGAGTCGGGAAATCAGCGACAGTTGCGGCCTTTCGCCGGGTCATGCCAGGTATGGGCACAGTCTCCGCTGCCGACGGAACTTTGTTCCCTCTGGAAAGCCACCGCACGGTAAAGGTCGGCAACTGCAGTACAACGCGTGACCTTCTAATAATGCTCACGGCTCACCAAGGAGCAGGCACTGCAAAAATGCTATCCCAACTGCTTCGAAAGCAGGCGTTTCGCGATGGCGTGTCGTTCCTTTGCTTGGACGAATTTCAGTTCGTCTCACAATCCAATTCAGCAAACGCTCGGGTAACCGAGATGTTGCTGTCCGTCTACTATGCGGGGCTGCCCTGGGTATACATCGCTAACTTCAGTCTTCTGCATAAGCTTCGCGCCCGCAACGAGGAGGACGTTCACCGCCTACTGCCCAAGCCCATTCACCTTTTTCCGGAAGCCCATGACAGCGCCGACTGGACTACGCTATTGGAATGGCTGCAAGGGGTCGCTCCAGACGTATTTGTTTTCGACCCCGAGAAAGACGCTAAGTCGATACACAACATGACCGGTGGTGGAATCCGAGCGACAACATATTTGCTGCAAGTAGCGTGTGCCAATGCGGTTCGAGCTCGGTCAGACGTCGACCTTTTCGCGCTCGAACGAGCCTACTCCTCGAGAGATTATGCTGTCTTCCGTAACGACATCGAAACCTCAATGTCCATCCACAGCGGAAGCGGGAGCAAACGCAAGGACTTAGCCTCGCCGCTACAGTCATCGACAGTCGTCGATGCCGAAATGCAGTTCCAACAGATGCGCCAACGAGTGGCTGATGAAAAGGCACTTCTGGCCTCGCTTACCGCAAAGGAGCGTGACGCGCATAGGCAACTGCAGGATGAGCAACGTACCCAGAAACCATCAGCGAAGGTGAAGACAATCAAACCGGCCAAGAATACATCCGATAAGCCCAAGACCAACGCCCTTCTCGATAACTACGACTGGTTTGTCGATAACCTTTGACCTATACATCGACCGTGCCCATGACGAGCACTCGTCTATTCAAACGCGACCTCGCTCACGCGCACGAGTTAACTATGGGCCCATGTACTCTTCCGAGTACAAACATCGCGGACAACCTCAAACGCAAAAATCCAAGCGCTCCCGCCTAGTAGTCCTGCCACTGAAAGCGGAATTTCTCTGCGCTAACCCATTGATTTGTAACGGCCGGACAACTTCATGCGCAAAATTCCACTTTGCAGGCCCGATACGTTGGAGTTCGGACAGGTTCTTGTCAATTCTGGCCGCGAACAAAAACAACAAAAAATCAATAATTTACGAACCCTGGCGCGGACAACTTCAATTGTTCGTTTTCAGCCGCGCGCTACCGAGGTCGTCGCTGCGCGTGCGGCGGCGCCTCGATCGCACCCGACGCGCCGGCAAGCGCAAATACCGCCACGCCACGCATGCCGAGCGAGAACGGCGGTTGCGCGAGCCGCAGCGCAAGCGCCGTCCAGAAAGCGCTGAAGATACCGAGCGCCAGTGCCGGCCCCCGCAAGCCGCGAACCGGGGCAATGGCAGATCGGACGCGCAAACGCGCATGAAATTCGCTGGCGCAGCATACGGAACCCCACATGCCAGACCTCGATATTCCGTCATGACGTCGTCGCCATCGAAACCATCATGAGGGCCGAACGATGCCCGGCAAGGCGCGTTGCCCGGGTCCGGGATGCCCTCTGTCGCGCCGGGCGTCGAGCTCGATGTACACCACGCCGTCCCGCGTTCGGGCGAGCCCTGCCGGATCGGTCGAGGTCGCCGCCGCGGCCCCGTCGTCGTCTTCCCGGCGCGCGGCGGCCATCAGGCGTTCCGGCAGCGCCGAGCTCCAGTGCTGATAGGACAGCAGCAGACGATACGAAGCACGTAACGGCGTGGTGCTCACACTCTCCGAGGCGCAGCCCGTCCACCGGCGACCCCACGCACTTTCCGCCGGGCTCGCACTGAGCGCCTCCCGATCGCCGTCCCGATACCTGTGGCAACGCACGCCGAATGCCTCGCAAGCCAGCGCGATCCGGCTGGCGCTCAATGTTTCGCACGAAGCTAGCAAGTGCTCGCGCAAGGCTTCATGCGCGGCAATCGTCGCGAGCAGCGCCGTGTCGCAATGTGTGGCCAGGCTTGCGACCCGATCGGCACGCGCCATGGTTGACTCGCGCATGTCCTCGGGAACCTGCGCCAGCCGCATGCAAAGCGATTGCCACCGCCGTGTGAGCCCCTGCGCGTCGATTGCGAACGCCTCGTTGCGCGCCCATGTCCCGAGCAGGCTGGTCACCGCACGGCAGGAATCGAGCATGAGGCCGGCCACCCGCAGTATGCCGCGATAGCCGTCGTTCGCGGCAGAGGTCGCCGAGAACCACGATGGTATCCAGAGACCCAACCGGGCAGGCGGCACCGCGGTATTGGCTACGGTGAAGAGTGTTGCCACGTCGCGCGCGCGGGTGAGCGCGCCAAGCGTGTCCCGCCAGGATGATCGCAACGCCGCCGACGGCGGGCGCGACGCAGAGTGCCGCGGCGTCGGCGACACGAGACAGGCTTCGAGCAGCCGGCACCCCGCATCCATACGCTTGAGCACTTCGTCGACCGCATGGTGGCGAATCAAAGTGGGCGACCCGAGCGACTGCGTGACAGCGCCCTTGGCACCCTCGAACGCCAGGAGCGTCCAGTCGGCCCACGGCACGCCGAACGGCGTGTTGGCTGCCGCCGCCCCCGACACCCCGTCGGGCGTCGCATCGGTGCGATGCAAGCACGCGGCGAGGATCGCCAGCATCGACAGATTGCCCGCCAACGACAGCGCGTCACGTGCCGCGCGAAAGCGCCATCCCCGGTCTCCGGTAGATGCAAGGCTCTCCAGCCACCGGTTCACATCACGGCACATCGCATCGATGCCGCCCCGCCCGGCCGCATCCGCATTCCCGTGAGTGGGCGCCAACATCGTCTCGACCTGAGCCAACTTGCGCGCCAGTCGCGCATCGCGCTGGTGAGCAAGCGCAAACTCCGGGCGATAGAACTGCTGGTGCGCGCCGGTCGTCGCCCACAGGCCTGCCCAGGCGGCGCTGAACGCGCGCGCCAGCGCCGGATCGAGCGTCGGCGAAGACGCCGATGTGCGGCGTTGCGCGTGACACGTCGCGCTGTTGCCGATGGCGATGCCCCCATTCGTCACCCGCATCATCGCTTCGCCGGGGCCGCCTCGCTGTGCGCGATGCTGCATCGAGGCCTCGCGCGCGCCCGCCGGCACGACACCTGGCGAACCCCACTGTTCGCCCGCCCAGCCCGACGTCGTTGCATGCCGTTGATACTCCATGACACCCCCCACCTCGTCGTCACCGGCGTGCCGGCAAAGCGCCGACTATAGGCAGGCGGCATCGAACACGCGGCGCCTCGTCGAGCGGCAACGCGGGCATCGCCCGGCACGCCGACACCGATGGCGCTCGTCCCAACGCCGAGAGCGCACCCCAGCGAGCACACACTTACGCAGATTGCGCAACGACATGCCGGCCAGCCCCTCGCCAAGTGCCGATGCGTCGCGGTAGACTTTCGGGCACCTGACGTTCGCGGTCGTCCAACCCGAACCGAGCCCCTGATCCGTCCCTATGTCCACAGCCTCCACACCAGCTTCCTCTCCCGCCACCGCGGAGCCCACTGCAACGGCCGCACCCGTGCTGCCGCTCGTGGCGCTTACGCCCGAAGACATACCGCTCGGCGAAGCACTGCCCTGGGCCATTGTCGATCGCAACGGCGAGCCTTTGCTGGCGCAGGGCGACATCGTTCCGACACCGGCCGGACGCGATTGGCTCTTCGCCTCATTCGCGCCGCATCGCATGGCGAACCTCGGTGCGGACGACATGACGGACGGCGACGCCGCGTCGCCCCCGCAAGTGCTCACTGACAACACGCCAGCGCCGCAGTACGGACTCAACGACCTCAATCTGCGCCCCGGCGACTGGCTGCAGATCCAGTTGCCGCCGGGCGCCGGGTCACAGCGGGTGCGCACGCGCGTGATCGGCCATGCGCCCAATCACATGCTCTTCGTGACCGCGCCGACCGGACGCGCCGCCCCCCCTACCCTCCAACCGAGCGAACGGCTCGAACTGTGGACGTTCTCGGGTGAGGACATCTTTCACTTCGTCTGCACCGTCGAGCGTGTCGAGCGCGCACCTTTCGATTACGTGGTGCTCTCGGCGCCCGCACAGATTCGCCGCAAAGTATTGCGACGCTCGCAGCGCGTGCCCGCCAGACTGGTTGTCTCGGTGCAATCGGCGGCCGCAGGCGAGGCGCACCAGTTGGCGTTGTTGCAGGATGTCAGCGCCGAAGGCGTGTCGTTGCTGGCCAACGAACCGCTGGGCACTCCCGGCGACACGTTGCAGCTCGCGTTTCGCGTGCGCGTGGGCGACATCGACATGCCGATCGCCGCCGCAGGCACGATTCGGGGCGTGCAACAGGGCGACGACGGTCATTTGCATGGCATCGAACTGCCCATGCTCGAGCCGGCGCATTACGTGGCGCTCAAATGCTATGTGTACGAGCGCCTGCTCGCGCTCGGGGGGGCGTGATGGCAAAGCCGAAGTCGGCAGACGCCGAACGACCCCGCACGCTCGCCAGCCAGACGCTCTTTCGAGGACTCGACATCGTCGAGGCGGTCGCCGCGGGCATCGACACCGTGCCGGCGCTCTCCGCGCACACCGGCATCACGCCGTCGACCACGCATCGCATCGCCTCGGCGCTCGTGCACGCCGGGTATCTGCGCTTCGAGCCGCGACGCGGTTATCGGCTCGGCAACAAGCTCATCGAACTGGGTTTTCTCGCCTATCGGCAAATCGATCTGCCACGCCTGGCCCGGCCGGCACTGGAACACCTTGCCAGCGACACGCAGGACACAGTGCATCTGGCCGTCGCGGACGGTTGGGAAGTGATGTACCTGGACAAGCTGCCGGGACAGCGCGCAGTGGAAATCAGCTCGCGTATCGGCGGACGCAAGCCGATCTGCGTCACAGGCGTGGGCAAGGCGCTGCTGATCGACAAGACGGAAGACGATTGGCGCGCCCAGCTCGATCACTATCGGACACAGTCGCCGTCGCATCCGGTCGATACCGAAACATGGCTCGCGCGCATGCACGATTACGCGCGCCTGGGCTATGCCTTCGATCTCGAGGACGACACGCCGCAAATTCGCTGCGTGGCCGCACCCGTCTATGACGCGAGTCAGCGCATCGTGGCCGCCATCAGCGTATCGAGCACGACGAAATACATGAGCCGCGAGCGCATGCAGGAGCTCGTGCCGCGCGTCAAGGACGCCGCCGCGCAGATCAGTCGTCAACTCGGATGGTCCGGAGACGCGCGCTGACAGGCCACGTATCAGGCCTTACATCGGGCCCTGCCGGGCATGGGGTTGTGCCGCTTGCGGGATCGCCGCAGCGATCCCCACCTGCCCGGGACTCACGGCGCAAACCGTGGTGGCCGGTATCCCTTCGGCGTCCGTCCGACCGGAACGTGGCGTCACTCGGGCGCGCGAAGCAGGCGACCGATCGCAGGTGGCATGCCCGCATTGGGCTTGGGCGGCGGACGCTGAAAGCTCCCCTGCATCGCCGCCCCGGGTTGCAGCGCGACCAGCGACTCGCAATGCCGCACGGCGCTCGATACGCCGTCGACAACCGGCACCGGAATTTGCTTACGTAACGTGCGTGCTAGTCCGGCCAGCGGTGCGCCTGCAACCACGATCACATCGGCGCCGTCCTCCTCGACCGCTTGCCGGCTGAGCGCGATCAGTCGCTCGGCGTGATCCTCCTGCACGGTCGCAATGTCCCGCAGCGGCGACGTCAGGCTGCGAATGCTCGCCAGCCGCGAGGCGAGTCCGTTCGCTTCCACGCATTCGCGATACCACGCCTGAATGCGATGCGAGATGGCGATGATCGAGAAGCGAGCCCCCAGCAGACAGGCGCTCGCCAGCGCGGCCTCGGTCATACCGACGACGGGCACGTCGAACAGCTCCTTGAGTCCGCCCAGTCCCGGGTCGCCGAATGCCGCCACGACCAGCCCGTCGAACGAGCCGGCCTGTTCCGCTGCCGCGCACGCCGTGGCGTAGCCCCCGACCAGCGCTTCGAACCGGGTTTCGATGTAGGCGACGCCGAACGCCGCCGTGGCGAACGACAACGCCGTCTCGGGCGACGCCGCACGGCGTGCTTCGGCTTCGATGAGTGCCGTCACACTGGTGGAGATGTTGGGATTTACCACAAGTAGGCGCATAACCGCTCCTGCAAGTTGCGTCGATTGGCGTGAGACCGGCGTTACACCAGCGACGGACTGCCTGCCGGTAGGAAATGCCCTCGCCCGGCGGCGGGTTCGAGATACAGACCGTTGGCCACCAGTTGTTCGCCTCTCGAGAAGCAATGCACCGGCCAGCCCGTGACTTCGCGCCCCTCGTAGGGCGTGTAGTCGACGGCGTGATGCAACTGCGCGTTGCGGATGGTCATGCGCGCATCGGGGTCCCACAGCACGATGTCCGCATCCGCGCCCACCGCAATCGTTCCCTTGCGCGGGTACAACCCATAGAGCCGCGCGGGTCGATATGACGTCAGTTCGACGAATTGATGGAGCGAGATGCGCCCTTGCCGCACGCCGTCGAACAGCAACGGCATACGCGTTTCGATGCCGGGAATGCCGTTCGGGATATGCTCGAACGATTGTGGCTTGCCGCCCGGCTTCTTGCCCTGGGGGTCCTCGTAGTTGAACGGAGCGTGGTCGGACGAAAAGACGGAGAACACGCCCTGCCGGAGGGCCTTCCAGACGGCCTCCTGGTTATCGGTGTCGCGTGGCGGGGGACTGCACACGCATTTCGCACCGGCATAACCGTCGTCGCCCGGATGCCCCATGTCCTCGGCACTCAGGTAGAGATATTGCGGGCACGTTTCGGCAAGGATCTGCATGCCCCGGCCTTGTGCCCAGCGGATCTGTCCGATGGCCTCCTTGCCCGAGACATGCACGATGAGTATCGGCACGTCGACCAGTTCGGCAAAGGTGATCGCGCGATGCGTGGCTTCTCGCTCGACGGCGGCCGGCCGCGCGAGGCCGTGAAACTTCGGCGCGATGCGCCCCTGTCCCACGAGCTTGTCCGTCAGCCACGCGATGCAGTCGGCGTTCTCCGCGTGCACCATTACCAGCGCATCGTGTTCGCGGGCGACAGACAGCACTTCCAGAATCTCGCGGTCGGAGAGCTTGAGATCGTCGTACGTCATGTAAATCTTGAACGACGTATAACCCTCCTGAATCAACTGCGGCAACTCTTCGCGCAACACCTTTTCCGTCGGGTCCGAAACGATCAGGTGAAAGCTGTAGTCGGCAACGGCGCGCCCATGCGCGCGGCGATGGTAGTCCTCGACCGCAGCGCGCAGCGAGCCGCCCTTTTCCTGCGCCGCGAAAGGGATCACCGTGGTCGTGCCGCCACAAACGGCCGCACGCGTGCCGGTATGGAAGTCGTCGGCCATGCGCAACCCGTCCGGCATCGGCTGGTCGAGATGGCAGTGGCCGTCCACGCCGCCGGGAAGCGCGAGCAGCCCGGTCGCATCGATCTCGCGCGCCCCGCCGGGCAAGTGCTTGCCCAGGGCCGTGATCACACCGTCGCGCACGCCGATGTCGCATTGAAACCGGTCGGACGCCGTCACGACGTCGGCGTGACGAATGACCAGATCGAAGGTGTCGCCCATTGCCTTATGCTCCTTCGGTAAACAGTTGTCCCCAGCCGCGCAGTTCACGCGTGTCGATGCCCGCGAGCTGCATCGACTTCCAGATGACGGTCGATATCGTGTCGTAAATCGGAATGCCGGTCCTCGCCTCCAGGTCGCGCGCGAGCGGCGCCGCGTGCAGATTGGTGCAGAACGTCGTGATCGCCTGCGGGCGCGACTGCGCGACTTCGCCGACAAGACGCGACAGGGTCTCGCCGCTGACCTCCGAGAACTCGAAGTTCCTGCTCAGGCTCAGGTGTCGCTCCGATGTGCACCGAATGCCCATGCGCGCGTAGTTCGCGACGATGCGTTGCTGCACGTCTTCCAGATAGGGCGTAACGAGGCCCAGTTCGGTCACACCGGTGCGCTTCAGAATTTCGTTGAGCGCGAGCACCGACGTGGTGGCGGGAATGCCGGTCGTCTCGGTGATCTGCCGGCACAACGCCTCGTCCGTCTCGAATCCGAGCCAGCCGGCGGACGTGCCGTTCCACGCGATGACGTCGACCTGCGCGTCGGCGAGCAGGCACGCCGCATCGAGAATCTTGGGCAGGTCGAATTGCCCCAGGGCGTTCGCCCCGAGCGAAATCTCGGTCACGCGAAAACGCGAGAAGTGAACGGACACATTGTCGAGTCCCGACACCATCGCGCTCGTGATCGGCTCGAGTGCCGTGTTCGAGGACGGTGTGAGCATGCCAAGCAGCTTTCTTTTTTTCGTCGTCATGGTCTTACCTGAAGCACGGAGATCGGCCAACGGACAGGCTGGCCGATCGCGGTTTGAAGAGGTTGCGCAAATCTCAGACGGGCAGCTTGCGTTCGTAGTCGATCAGCGTGGAGCACACGAACAGGCCAACACCGGCGGCTGCGAAGAACATCAGGGCAAGAAAGTACGAGCCCGTGGTCTGCACGATGAGGCCGACGATCAGCGGGACCGAAATGCCGCCGATGTTGCCGCCGAGATTCATCACGCCACCGAGGAAACCCACCTTGTGACGCGTGCCGAGAATCGACGGAATACACCAATAGAGCCCGCACCAGCGAAGGAAGAAGAGCGTGGAGGACAGCAGTGCGACCGTCGCGACATCGCTCTTGACATAGGCCACGGAAAAGATCGAAACGGTCGCGACGATCGCGGCGATGCCGAACAGGGTGCGCATGACCTTATTGGCGGACCCGCCCGCGGCTTTCCACTTGTCGCCGATCCAGCCGCCAAGCAACTCGCCGACGAAGCCGCAGAAGAAGATCACGAAACTCGCACCGCCCATTTGCCGGATATCGAATCCGTGCACCTTGTGGAGGTAGTTCGGCATCCAGGTCAGCAAGCCGTAAAAGACCGTGTTGAAACACATCCAGCCGAGGGCCATGCACCATACGGAACGGTACTTGAAGAAGTCGAGCGAGCGGCCGGAGAGATTGGCGGGTTCGGCCTGATGTTCGCTCGCCTGCGCCTGTTCGATATGGGTCGCTTCCTCGTCGTTCACGCCCGGGTGTTCGCGAGGGGTGTTGCGGATATAGCGCCACGCGACGTATCCGGCGAGCACCGTCCCGACACCGGCAACCACGAACGCCAGACGCCAGGATCCCAACAGTGTGATGAGCCACGTGATGATGATGGCACCGAGCGCGGCGCCGAGCGGAGCGCCGCCGTCGAGCAGCGTTGCCCCGCGCCCGCGTTCATGCTGCGTCATCCAGATTGCGTTCAGCTTCCCGCCCGCCGGATAAATCGGTGCTTCGGCCGCGCCAAGCCCGAATCGCGTGAGCAGCAACGACGTGGCGCTCGTGCAGAACGCGGCCGCGGCCTGGAAGATCCCCCAGAAAACGGTCGCCAGCGCGATCACGATCCGGGGTTTGTATTTGTCCGCCAGCATACCCCCTGGAATCTGCATCACCGCATAGGTCCAGAAGAAGCCGCTCAGAATCAGCCCTTCCATCGCGGGCGTGAGATCGAACTCCTTGGCAATCAACGGCATGGCCACAGACAACGATGCCCGATCGATGTAGTTGATCGAGATCAGACACAACATCAAGAAAAAAATCTTCCAGCGCACGGCACTTTTTGCAGTTGCCAAAGTGGCGACCCTACCTGTCGACTGCATGGTGACTCTCCCGAGTAGATGACCTGAATACGATTCGTCGCGCGACTTGGGATGGAGTATAGGATCTGTAATCTGTAATTACAATATCGGTAAATAATTGATTTTATTAGACTTGATTTAGGGAATTCCCTATATGGTAGGATATTTATGACACTGCTAAACACGCCAGAGACCGTGACCCTTCCCCTTCAGAAATCCCATAAGCTCCGCACGCTGGGCATGGCAGCCGAGATCACGGCGCGCCTGCGCATGATGATCGAGGAAGGTGAATTGCCGCCCGGTGAGCGCATCGACGAAAAGGCCCTTTGCGAGCTGTTCGATGTCTCCAAGACCCCATTGCGCGAAGCGCTGAAGACGCTGGTCTCGGAAGGTCTAGTGCTGCACCGGCAATACATCGGATATCGCGTGGCGCCGCTGGATCTCGAGGAGCTCCGGGCCACGTTCGAGACGCTTCACGGGCTCGAGCACATGGCGGGTGAACTGGCGGCCCGGCGTCTGACCGACAAGGCGCTTGCCGCCATCGAGAAGCAGCACGGCCAGATGCTCGATGCGCACGGCAAGGGCCTGCGCACCGAGTACTTTCGAACCAATCAGGCGATCCATCAGATGATCGTCGATGGCGCCGGCAACCCGGTGCTGGCGTCGATCTACGCAAGTCTGATGAGCAAAGTGCATCGGGCGCGCGGCGCCGCCAACGCGGACATGTCGCGATGGCAGGCCTCGCATGAGGAGCACGACGAGATCATCGCGGCGCTGCGCGAACCCGGCCGTCCGCGTCTGGCGGAGGTACTGCGGGCGCACTCGGAAAACACGGCGCGGGAAGTGCTGAGCGTGGTGGCGGAAGCCATCCGGCACGGCGCGCAGCGCAACGCGGAAAAAGCGGGCTAGGCGTCAGAAGACGGGCAGACGGAAGGGTGCGAGCCTGCACATGGCACGAGCGCACGAGCGCGCCACGCGTCGTCGCACCGCGCTCAGACGATCATCGCCTCGCCCATGCGAACCTGGCAGCCGGCAGACCAGTCCGGGCTGAACCGTCCCATCCCCGGCGGCACGAGCAGCACCACTGTCGAGCCGAGCTGGAAGTGCCCCATCTCCTCGCCCTGCTTCAGGGAGATGTCGCGCTGACCATAGTCCCACGTACTCACGCCCGCCGCCCCGCCTCCGCTGCGCGGATTGACGATGCCGTGCCACACGGTTGCGATGCTTCCGACGATCGCCGCGCCGACCAGCACCATGGCGAACGGTCCGTAAGGGGAGTCGAATTCACACACGACACGCTCGTTGCGCGCGAACAGGGCGTCGACGCCGCGTGCGGTCGCGGGGTTCACCGAATAAAGCTCCCCCGGTACGTGACGCATCGAGCGAAGCCGCCCGTCGCACGGCATGTGGATGCGGTGGTAATCACGCGGACTCAGGTAAATCGTGGCGAACTGGCCGTCGTTGAAACGACTCGCCTGTGCGGGATCGCCGGCAAGCAGCGCGCCGCTGCCGAACGTTTTGCCCTTGGCCTGAAAAATCTGGTCATGCGCGATCGTGCCGAACTGACTGACCGCACCATCGGCCGGGCAGATCATCGGGGCCGAGGCGAGCGGGCGTGCACCGGGGCGCAGTGCCCGGGTAAAGAAGTCGTTGAAGGTCGTGTAGGCCTCGGGCGCCTGGCGCTGCGCTTCCGTCATGTCGACACCGTAGCGGGCAATGAAGCGCCGAATCACCCAAGGGGTCAAGGCACCGAGGCGCCGATTCGCCAGGCAGCCGAACGCACGCGTCATGAGCGTTTTGGGCAAGACATGTTGTAGCAATACGAATGCGCGGTCGGACACAGGTGGATTTCCTAGGTATCGATCAGGGTACGAAGTCATGCAGCGCCTGGCGGCATCGCTGCCGAGTTTTCCATCGGCGGCATGCCGGCCGAAGGGACCCGCCGACGATGCGACTGCCACAGCGGCCTGCGGCGCGATTATGCACAATCGGCGAGCGCCACAGCGCGCTTTCGACCAAAGTTCGCGATTATCCCGGAAATCCGCCGACGTCCTCGCATTTTGACGATGGGGCGTTTTGCGTTGGCGAGGTCGACCGGCCGCACGATGGCCGCCTGCCAGCCACATGGCGGGCAAATGGCGAGCACACGGCGCGCAAACATCCGGCCGGCGGCGACCGAGACGCGATCTGGCCCCGCGATGGTAAATCACGCGGATTCAAGACGCAAAAAAAGACCGGCCCGTCTGACGAGGGGCCGGAGTCGGCAGGGATGTGCCGTGCCGCGGGTACCGCCAGGGTACCCGGCTCGACTCGTGGTCGTGTTTGCCGACGATCAGGCGGCGCGACGCTTGAGCAGATCGAGTGCAACGTCGACGATCATGTCCTCCTGACCGCCCACCATCCGACGCTGCCCCAGCTCGACCAGGATGTCCACGGTCTTGAGGTTGTAATGCGCGGCGGCGGCTTCCGCATGGCGCAGGAAGCTCGAATACACGCCTGCGTATCCGAGCGCGAGAGTCTCGCGATCCACACGCACCGCACGATCCTGCAGCGGACGCACGATGTCGTCGGCGGCGTCCATGAGCGTGTACAGGTCGCAGCCGTGGTTCCATCCCAGGCGCGACGCCGCCGCGATGAAGACCTCGAGCGGCGCATTCCCCGCACCGGCCCCCATGCCGGCGAGACTCGCGTCGATCCGGTCGCACCCCTCTTCCACCGCAACGATGGAGTTCGCCACCCCGAGGCTCAGATTGTGGTGGGCGTGCATGCCGGTAAGCGTCTCGGGCTTGAGCACGTCCTTGAATGCGCGGAAGCGATCGCGCACATCGTTCATACCGAGCGCACCGCCCGAGTCCACCACGTAGATGCACTGCGCGCCATACGATTCCATGAGCTTGGCCTGTTCGGCCAGGTGCTGCGGCGTGGTCATGTGGCTCATCATCAGGAAGCCAACGGTGTCCATGCCCAGCTCACGCGCATAGGCAATGTGCTGGCGCGAGACGTCGGCTTCCGTGCAATGCGTGGCGATACGCACCACGCGGGCCCCCGCGTCATACGCCTCGCGCAGGTCGTGCACAGTACCCACGCCCGGCAACAGCAGGGTGGCGACCTTGGCGTGCGTAACCGTCTCGGCCACGGCGGCGATCCACTCGAGATCGGTGTGCGCGCCGAAGCCGTAGTTGAAGCTGGAACCGGACAGGCCATCGCCGTGCGCGACTTCGATCGAATCGACACGGGCGGCATCGAGCGCGGCCGCAATCGCCTTGACGTTGGCAATGCTGTACTGGTGACGAATCGCGTGGCTGCCGTCGCGCAGCGTCACGTCGGAGATATAAAGCTTTTTCTGCGTCATGATGGTGTGAGTCTCCTGATAGCGCGTGCGACGTTCAGGCCGCGAGCGCCAGGCGCGTGGCGGCGATACGGTCGGCGCAGGCCAGCGCGGCGCTGGTCATGATGTCGAGGTTGCCCGCGTAGGCCGGCAGGTAGTGAGCGGCGCCTTCGACTTCGAGGAACACCGACGTCTTCAGGCCCGTGAGCTTGCCCAGGCCCGGCACGTTGAGCGGACGCGAGGCGTCGAACAGCTCGAACTGCACCTTCTGCTTCAGGCGGTAACCCGGCACGTAGCTGTGCACCTTGTCGACCATCGCCTGAATGCTCGCTTCGATCGCGGCCTGATCGCCCGGCTCGGACAGGACGAAGACGGTGTCGCGCATGATGAGGGGCGGCTCGGCCGGATTGAGCACGATGATGGCCTTGCCGCGCGATGCGCCGCCGAGCACTTCGATGGCCTTGGAGGTCGTTTCGGTGAATTCGTCGATGTTGGCGCGGGTGCCCGGTCCTGCCGACTTGCTCGAGATCGAAGCGACGATCTCGGCGTAGTGCACCTTGGCAACCTGAGAAATGGCCGCGACCATCGGAATCGTGGCCTGACCGCCGCACGTCACCATGTTGATGTTGCGCGCATCGAGGTGCGCGTCGAGATTGATCGACGGAATCACGTACGGACCGATCGCCGCCGGCGTCAGGTCGATGACTTGCACGCCGCGCGCTTGCAGCAGTTCGTTGTGATGCGCGTGTGCCTTGGCTGACGTCGCGTCGAACGCGATGCGGATGTCCTCGAAGCCCGGCATGGCGAGCAGGCCGTCAATGCCGCCGGCCGTCACCGGCACGCCCAGACGCTCGGCACGTGCCAGGCCATCCGAGGCCGGATCGATACCGACCATCGCGCCCATCTCCAGATGCTCGCTGTTACGCATCACCTTGATCATCAGGTCGGTGCCGATGTTGCCCGAGCCAATGATCGCCACTTTCTGTTTGCGTCGTTCTGTCACTGTCGTCTCCTGAACGTGTCCGTCGACCGGTATGAGGCGCATCGTAATTCCCCGACAACTAAAATGTCAATATGTAAACATTGATCTCATATATTGGGATTTTAAGATTGCAATAATCGGCGTGCCTTATCCACATTTTTTGTTCACAAGCCCGTTGATAACTTGCGGAAAAGCGTACCAAGTGACTGATTCGACAAGGAAGAATGACGTCGCGCGAAAGTTGTGCCGTGTGCGTGAAAACGAGGCGTGGCGCGGGTTTTCGGCAGGTGCCGTTATCCACAGAATCTGTTTGCAAGGCAGTGGACAACTTCAGGATAGGTCGCCCAAGTCCTTGATCCGATGCGGAAAAAGTGTCGCGCATATTTGCTGCGCCAATGCTGCTGTCATCGCGACACCGAATGGCGGGCAGGTCGGGCGTGCCTCGGCGTGACGCGTCGCCGAATGCGTTATCCACAGAAAATGTTCACAACCCGGTGAATAACGCGTCGATATCCGTCGTATGCCTTTGACGCAAAAGGCTTTCTTTTCGTCGCAGCCGGATCGGTCAGAGCGTGCGCGGGCTGTGGGCAGCGGGAGAACGCGGGTCGCGAGGCGAACTTTTCGTCGGCATGGCATGTCTAGAAGACACGCGAACGCCGGGCAGGCAAGCTGTCGTTCATACCGACATCGACACGGACACGTTCCCCGCCCCTGCCTGCGACACGCATCGCCCCGCGAAGTCGACGATCGGTGTCGACACGCGTCTCGCAACATCTTCCAAGCAACCATGACTACGACCCCCCAATGCATCGGGCGGCTCGCGCCATCGATTTCACTCGCATCGCTTGCCGTCCCCGACCGAATCGTTTCCTCCGCGTTGCGCACCCATGCGCCGCGCCGCGCGTTTCAGGCGTCGCGTCGCCACACGCTCGCGCTGGGTGTCGCAATCGCCTGCCTGTCGCCATTTGCCGCGCAGGCAAACGACGCCCCGGGCATCGTATCGACCTGGACCGGTGCGATCGTCAACGAAGTGCGCGACGTGGCCACGCAGGGCGCCAGCGATCTCTACGTGCCCTTGCACACGCATCATCTGCGCTTCGCCTACACGGCCGAGAAGATCGCCCAATACAACGAAAATCCCTGGGGCCTGGGCTACGGCCGCGTGTTGTCCGACGGCAAGAGCGGCTCGCGCATGCTGTATGCCATGGCGTTCAAGGACTCCCACAACGACTGGTCGCCCATGGCCGGCTACGGACGCATCTGGAACATTGCGAACGCGGGCCCCGTGCGTTTCGGGCTAGGCTACACGGTGTTTCTGATGTCGCGCTCCGACACGCTCGGCGGTGTGCCCTTCCCCGGTGCGCTCCCGCTCGCCGAGATCGGTGTGGGACGCGCATCGGTCGCCACCGCGTATGTGCCTGGCGGCAAGGGCAACGGCAACGTGCTGTTCATCTTCGGCCGCTACACGTTCGGCAAACCCGGCTGATGCCGCTCGGGGTCCGCCTGTGCCATGGCGCGTGCGCACCATGCTCCGAACCCCGCGATGTACAGATAAGCCACCGCCGGGACAAGGAAAGACAACATGAGCCCGGCGCCATCGGCGAGCATGCCCTGCAGATAGGGCAGCACCGCGCCGCCCACGATCGCCATGCAGATCAGGCCGCCCCCTTCGCTCACGCGTGCCCCCAGCCCCCCCACCGAAAGCGAGAAAATCGTCGGGAACATGATGGCATTGCCGAGGCCGCAAGCCAGCAACAACCACATCCCGAGCGACGCCGGCACTGCGAGCGACGCCACGATCAGCGTCACGTTGTACAGCGCGCACACGCTGAGCATCCTGCCGGCAGACACCCGGCGCAGCAGCCATGCGCCGACGAAGCGCCCGAGCATCGCTCCGCCCCAATAGAGCGGCAAATATCGGCTCGCATGGGCGTGGTCGGCAATGCCCGTCTGCGTGTTGGTCAGGTAGACGATGAGAAAGCTGCCGATACTCACTTCCGCACCGACGTAAAGAAATAGCGCCACGATGCCGTAACGCAAGGGACGGTGCGCGAACAGGCCGCGAACGTTGCCGAGCAGGCCCGGTCGCGAGGTCTCGGCGGCGCCCGGCTCCGGCAGCGTCAGGCGCCACAGGACGACTCCGCCCAATGCCAGCACGGCCGCCAGCAGGCCATACGGTCCGCGAACGCTGTCGGCAGCATGTCCCGCTGTCGCAGACGATTGCGGCGCGAGGATCCAGAGCGCGGCGAGCGGCGGACCGATGGTGGTGCCCAGCGAGTTGAATGCCTGCACGAGCGTCAGACGGCTTGCGGCCGCACCGCGCGAGCCCAAGGTCTCCACATAGGCATTGACGGCAACCTGCAGCAACGTGACGCCGCTCGCGAGCACGAAGAGCGCAGCGAGGAAACAGGGATACGAAACCAGCGCCGCGGCCGGAAAGAACAGTGCGCAACCCAGACCGGCCAGCCACAGCGAACTCGCCAGGGCGCGCCGGTAACCGATGCGCGCCGTGTACTGCCCGGCCGGGTACGACACGACGAAATAGGCGGCAAAGAAGCTGGACTGGATGAGCGCCGCGTCACGATACGTCAGATCGAACGCAGCCTTGAAGTGAGGCACGAGAATATCGTTGAGCGACGTGATGAGCCCCATCGCGAAGAACAACGTGGCGAGCACGGCAAGCACGCGGTTCACGCGAGGCTGGGCCGTCGGGGCCGTATCGCAGGCAACGGGGCCACCACCGGTTTCGTCGGCGGTGCGGGGTTCGCAGAAGCGGTCGTCGGGCATGCATCTCTCCAGAGGACAACGGCACGAGCGCGTTGATGAACAATGAAGGGGGGCAGACTGAAAGAGAGTGTAGACCGCACGATCCATGCCAGGGTACGGGGGAAATCTCATATTTGCGTGACGCGGCCATGTTTCCGATTCGCCGTGGAACGCGCGCTTTATCTTGCTGTTCGCTGTTTTCGGCGCTTGTCAGCCGACATCTTTTGATCGACTATCCGCAGCACGGGATAGGCCGCACATTCGGGGATACATCATGCGGGGATTGGCTTCATTCAAGATTGCGACGGCATGGCTCGTCGCGGGCACGCTCGGCTATGCAGGCTACGCGCAGGCGCAGCCAGCGCCTGCCGCGCTCGCGCCGCCCGCCTGCAACTGTGCACAAATCGTCGCCGACTGTTCGGCTTCCGTATCCGTTCTGCCGGTGCGCGCCCTCAACGGCGCGTTCTCGGCCGACGTGCTGCTACAGACCAACGCGCCGTCATGTGCGAAGGTCGACTACCAGCTCGACGACACGGCGTACGTAACGATCGTGCAAAACGGCGCACAGAGCGCACTGCGTCTATATGGCACGCGCCCGCTCACGCGCAACAGCCTGTCGCACATGTCGTGCCACGTGTGCGCGCCGGCGTCGGCCCCTGTGCCCAACGACGGCTTGCCGCCGGAGATGGCGCGCGTCGACGGCGCCCCGGGCACCTACAGTGGAGCGCCGCCCGCCCCTGCGCCGGCCGCGCCGCTCGCTTACGCCGCGCCCGCCCCTCTGCCCGGAAGCGGTGCGCAAATGCCGCCGCCCCCGGCAACCGCCGACGCCGCGAACACAGCGAACGCCGCCACGACGCCAACGCTGCCGAGTCAAATCGGCGACACGGCCGGACTGAACGCGGTGAACGCCACCAGCGCGGGCACCCCCGACGTTGCGCGCGATGTCACGTCGATAGACGCACCGGCACCGGCGGGCGTCACCATCGTGACCCCACCGATTGCACCGGGCACGGTCATGCAGGCGAGCGTGCCGGTGCCGCCGCCGGCACACGTGGTAAATCCCTCGGGACGCTGGCGCGGTCTGTGCACGAATGCGCCGCTATGGTGGCAATTATGGGGCTCGCCCATGACGCGACTCATGTCGCTCGCGCTCAACGGCGCTCAGGTGACCGGCAGCGTCGACGACGTCGAGCCGAATGTTCACACCTCGGTGCAGGGCACGCTCGTCGGCGAAACACTGCAAATGGCCGGCAGTTTCGGCGCGAAGCACGACATCACGTTCGGCGCCGACGGCACCACGCTCACCGACGCCTGGTGCAATGCCGACGGTCGCTGCGAAACCTGCGAAATGCAGCGTTTCTGAGGGTTTCCGGGCAATCGTGGCGTCGTTGCGAGCGGCGCTTCGCATGCAAGATGCCGTTGGGCCTTGCCGGCGAAAATCAGAAGAATGGCGCGCCGGCGTCGCGGTGAAAAAAACGCGACGGCGCGAACCGGTCGATACGTCGTGAACAAAAGCGCGATGAATCCCCCGGAAAAGTCGCTGCGATCCGGCGCGCAGCCTTGTGCGGCAAGCGCGCAACATTGTGCGCGCACTACTCGCATAAAGCGATTTCTTAGGTAGAATCGTCGGCGCAGCAAGACGTATCATTCGGGTGGCCGTTCTCCGACGGCACTTTCTTATTCTCATCGATTGGATCGATATGGCAACGGCAAAGAAAGCAGCAGCAAAGAAGGCCCCTGTGGCGAAAAAGGCCCCGGCCGCCAAGAAGGCGCCGGCAGCGAAGAAGGCTGCTCCGAAGGCAGTCCCGAAGACCGCCGCAAAGGCAGCTCCGAAGGCCGCCGCGAACGGCAAGGTTTCGCCGATCAAGGAAGCACTCAACAAGACCCAGCTGGCAGCACACCTCGCCGAACAATCGGCAGTCGCCGTGAAGGAAGTCAAGGCAGTGCTCGCCGCACTCGAGAACACCATCATCAGCTCGCTGCACAAGAAGGGCGCCGGCGAATTCACGCTGCATGGTCTGTTCAAGGTCACGTCGCAGCAAATCGCCGCCAAGGCGAAGCGTTTCGGCAAGGACCCGTTCACGGGTCAAGAGCGTTGGTTCCCGGCCAAGCCCGCTTCGGTGCGCGTGAAGGTTCGCCCGCTGAAGAAGGTGAAGGACGCCGCCCAGTAAGCTCTGCGCTCACGCCGCCGTGCACGTCACGGCACGGCGAAAAGCGAGGACCTGGCAAGCTGCGCCTGATAACGGTGCCGATTTTTCGGCACCGTTTTTTTTGCACTCTCCGTTCGCTATCCCGCCATCCCGCGCCCCCCCTGCTGCACCGCCGTCTTCCCATCGCGACCGCCGTCGCCGGACGCCACGATTTCGCGAACTCGCGACGGCCCGACGCGCGCCCCCGCATGTGACTGATTTCGTCATCCTCATCACTTTCCCGACGGCTTCGCCGAGCCGCGCGTGGTGCGCGAACACCCGGTTTTCGCTCGGGTTATTGCGGAGTGGACGCCTCTGTTGCCGCCCGCTACCATCGCTCGGGACGCCCGTCGGCCAGCGCACCGTCCGATCCCGGCATTTCGCTCGCGCCGCGCCATCGGCAACGCCGGCGGCGGTTTCCCCGGCTTCAGGAGACTCAGCATGACTCGCAAGTTATCGCGTCACCCTGTACCAGCACGCACCGCGACGCCACACCCGGCCAGTCGCCGCACGCCCGCCGGCGAGATCGATTTGCATTCGCGCCGCGGCTTTCTCGCGACGCTCGGTGTGGCGGCGATGCCCGCGGGCTTCGTCGGCTCGCTCGGGGGCACGCTCGGGAGTATGCTCACCAGCACCCTCTCTCTGTTCGCCACACCTGTCCATGCGCAGACCGTGGCCGACATCAGGAAGAAGGGAACGCTCAACGTGGGAATGCTCATCGACTTTCCTCCCTACGGCACCACGAACGCCCAGGCGCAACCGGACGGCTACGACGCAGACGTCGCACGCCTGCTCGCCCATGACATGGGTGTGAAGGTGAATCTGGTGCCAGTGACGGGGCCGAACCGGATCCCGTACCTGCTGAGCGGCAAGGTGGACGTTTTGGTCGCCTCGCTCGCGATCACGCCGGAGCGCGCGAAACAGGTACAGTTCTCCAAGCCCTATGCGGCCGCGACGATCGTGCTGCTCGGCAAGACAGGCACGTCGATCAAATCCGCCGCGGACCTCAAAGGACTGAGGGTGAGCGTGGCGCGCGCGAGCACGCAAGACATGGCGGTCACGAAAACGGCGCCCGCCGGCACGGAGATTCGTCGCTTCGAGGACGACGCCTCCGCCATGCAGGCGCTGCTCACCGGCCAGGTCGATGCCATTGGTTGCTCGGTCACCGTCGCGAATGCGATTCGCCAGCGTGCGCCCGGCCAGTTCGAGCCCAAGTTCAACCTGCTTCAACAGGCCATGGGCATCGCCATGCGTCCCAATCAGCCCGAGCTGCTCGCGGCGGTCAACGACTTCGTCACACGCAACACCAGCAATGGCGAGCTGAACAAGTTGTATCGGAAGTGGCTGGATACGGATCTGCCGAAACTGTCGTAAGCATCGTCGGCCTCAGCGCCACGCGATCGCGCCAAAGCCATCGATGCCGCGTGCCGCGCATCGTCCCGCCCTCACAACTTCGCCCTCCCGCCGCCCCCCTGCCCTGATCCCGAGGGTATCGAAATGCGCATTTCGATACCCTTGAGCAATTCTCCGCCGATGTCCACATCATGTCAGATCGCCCGCCACGCGGGCATTTCCCCGTGGCAGATCTGGGGCACAGCAAAAATAATTTTGCTTTCGACTCAATTTAGATATATCGTAAACATGTCTTAACTACATCGACAAGGGGTCGCATCATGCGTGGATCACGTGGCGATTTCATGGGCCGGGGCCCGCTGGACCTGGACAAAATGGATTTTGGCGACGAACGCCGCGGCGGGCGGCATGGACGGCGCGGCGGGGGTGAGGGTTACGGGGACGGTCGCTTCGGACGCGGCGACGACACCCGCATGGAGCGCGCGGAACGCGGCGGTCGGGGCGGACGCGGTGGCGGCCGGCTGTTCAGCCATGGGGGACTGCGCCTCGTGCTGCTGCATCTCATCTCGCAGCAACCGCGCCATGGCTACGAACTCATCAAGGCAATCGAAGAAAGCGTGAACGGCACTTACAGCCCCAGCGCCGGCGTGGTCTACCCGACGCTCACGCTGCTCGAGGAAATGGGCTTCATCCGTGTGCAGGAAAATATGGGAGACAGCCAGCGCAAATCCTACGAAGTCACCGATGCCGGCCGCGAATACCTGGCCGAGAACGAGGATTCGGTGACGGAACTGCTCGCGCGGCTGGCCACGCGGCGCGAACGTTCGGAAGACATGCCCCCGCAGGTCATGCGCGCGCTGCACAATCTCAAATACGCCGTGCACCTGCGTCTTGGCGGCGAGCCCCTCACGACCGACCAGGCCAATGCCTTCGCCGCGATTCTCGACGCGGCCGCACAACAACTGGAGCGACTCTGATGCCGGACAACGCTACACCGAACGCCATCCCCGATCGCACGCCGCAACGCGTGCGCCACGAACTTCGCATGCGGTTGCTTGAAGTGCGCAGCGTCGAAGTGCTGACGCCCAACATGCGGCGCGTGACCCTGGGCGGCGACGATCTCGAGGGCTTCGACAGCCCCGGCTTCGACGACCACGTCAAGCTCTTCTTCCCCGACCCGCAAACCGGCGAACTGACATTGCCCAGGGTCGGCCCGGAAGGGGTAGCCAAACCCGCGCCCGGCGATGCACCTCGTCTCATGCGCGACTATACGCCGCGCCGGTTCGACGCGGCGACCCGAACGCTCGTCATCGACTTCGCGCTGCACGACTCCGGCCCGGCCACCGAGTGGGCGCGCTCGGCGACGCCGGGCGACCGCATTGGCGTCGGTGGCCCGCGCGGCTCGTTCATCATTCCGATGAACTTCGACGGCTACCTGCTCATCGGCGACGATACCGCCCTGCCCGCCATCTCGCGACGCCTGGCCGAATTGCCAGCCGGCGCACTGGTTTTCGTTTTCGTGGAAGTCGACAACCCGGCCGATCGGCTTCGCTTCGCCAGCGACGCCGATGTCGTGGTCGAATGGATCTTCCGCGAAGGCATCCCCGCGGGACAGAGCACCGCGTTGCTCGACGCGCTTCAGGTGGCCACGCTGCCCGACGGCGACCTGCATGCCTGGGTGGCGGCGGAAGCCGGCGTGGCAAAGACCATCCGTCGCTACCTCGTGGACGAACGCGGCCTGAATCCCAAATGGGTGAAAGCGGCGGCATACTGGCGCCGAGGCGACGCCGCCGTGCACGAGACGCTCGACGACTGATCGCCAGGCCCGCACGTCGTGCGCGGGGCCTTGGAAGACAAGCCCCCGCGGTTAGGCTTTTCAACGCTTCGCTCATGCGTGAGTCACACCTTCGTATGCCCATGCCCCTGCTGCCTGACACGAATCTGTTCGCCGGCCTGCCCTCGCGCCCCGATCCAGCGGCCGCCGAGCAGTTCGATACGCTGGTCGACCGGCCCGGCCTGCGCGTCGAGCGCATCGTCTCGACCGGGCAGGCATCGCCCCCGGGGTTCTGGTACGACCAGCCTCGGCACGAATGGGTCGTGCTGCTTGCCGGCAGCGCCGGCCTCGCGTTCGCGGACTCAACGGCCGACACACTCGTGCTCCGGCCCGGCGACGCGATCACGATCGCCGCGAATCGGCGCCACCGTGTGGAATGGACCGCGCAGGGCGAGACGACCGTCTGGCTCGCGATCCATTACGACTGAGCCGTTGTCGCCCCTTTGGAGAAATTCCCTGTCGCCTTTCGGAATTGCCTGATAGAAATGCCGGGAACAAATTCCGACTATGGAAACGCGCCCGGCGGTGTCGAGTCTCGGCACCTCAAGGGCGGTTCACCCAAGGGGGTACGACGACATGGAGCAACGCAAACGACACGACGGTTTCGAACGTTGGGCCGCGGGCGCGACAGCGCGTCAGGCAGGCAGGGACGATGCGCGCTGGCGCGTCTTCCGTCCCCCCGAGCAGGCCGATTTTCATGGGTTCGTCGTCTGGTGCTACACGCAGGGCGTATTTCTCGGGCAGGAGTTCGATCGGCGGACCGACACCATTACCCACTGCTACGTGCGCAATGGCGCGTGGGCGGTCCAGTTCGATTCATACGGCGAAGCCTGCGAGCGTGCGTTCGACATTCACACTCCCACGCTGATCCTGTATGCGCCCGAGCGCAATGGCAGCGTTTTCATCACCAGCACAGAACAATAGACGCCGGGCGCCACCGCGGCGCGCACCCAACGTGAGATTCAAACGAAAACACCGGTCAGCCAAACGGCTGCCCGGTGTTTTTCACGCCTCGTGAGGCGATATGCGCTCGCCGGCTTTCGCCATGGAGCTTGTCGACGTGTCAGGCGTAGTTGCGAATATCGTCGATCTCGGTCTGACCGAAATCGTCGCGCTCGGTCAGTGCCAGAATGCGGCGGGCGACGTCCTCCGGCGACGACAGCTTTCCGCTCGCCTTGAGTTCCTGAAACCGGGCCAGCGCCGGGAAGCTTTCCTCGCTGCTGCTCCGAATCGCCTCCTGCATGCCGGTATCGACCACGCCCGGGGCGAGCGACACCGCCTGCACGCCGTGCTCGCGATGTTCGGCGTTGACGACACGCGTGTACATATCCAACGCGGCCTTCGTCGAGCAATACACGGCCCAGCCGGCGTTCGGATTGCGCCCCGCCCCCGATGAAATGTTCACGATCTGGCGACGGGCCTGCAGACCCTGCGTCGCGGCGAGAAAGCGCGACGTCAGCAGCATGACCGAAGTGACATTCAGGGCGAACGCCGCGCCGATGGCCTCCGGGTCGTTCAATGCGGCGGTATTGGCCACCGGATGCACCGTGCCCGCGTTGTTGATCAGCAGGTATCGACCGGCGTTGCGGGGCAATGCGTCAAAAACGCGCGCGGCAACCTGTGCCGCGGCGGCCGTGTCGGCCAGATCGACGGAAATCTGTTCGAGCTTGACGCCCTTGGCTGCGGCCAGCGCGGCGAGGTCGTCGTCGGTGCGGCGCGCCATCGTGACAAGATGGGCGCCGGGGGCGAGCAGGCCGCGAGCGAGTGCGGCGCCGAGACCGCGGGACGCACCGGTGAGCAAGGCAATCGTTTGGGACATTGGGAGATGGGCGGTCGGACCACGCCGCAAAAGTGACGAATGGGACGCCATTATCCGCGCATCGGCGTGGTGCCGCTATCCCGACTTTCCGTCGCTTTTCGCGCAGAGCCGGCGCGTCCGCGTCAAAGCGACGCCGCGGGGCTGCAAAGCGAAATGGTGTATTGCGGAATATAATCGCGAACTTCGCTCGCTGATGACCTACCGTAGTCATGGCGAACTCGGCGAGCCCCTCTGCACAACGGTGCCAGGCCGTGCGGCGCGTCGGCGTCGTCGAGCGTCAACGCACCGAATCCCCAAGGTTGTCCGGCCGATACGGGGGTTTTGAGTGCTCTGCACATTACCGCCTTATGGGTATATATTCCCCCCTCATGGAAACGATACCGAAAATCATTTCGGCACCCGATGCTGCGTCAGAACGCCCCGTGCCGCCTCGCCCGCGTCAATATGACGCGCGACTCGCACGCTGGCTCGTCACGCCGCTCGTCGACACACGCGTCACGCCGAATCATCTCACCACGCTTCGTCTGATCGTCGGGCTGGCCTGTACCTGGGCGTTCGCGCAGGGAGGCTATGCCATGGCCAATCTGGGCGCCGTGCTGCTGGTGCTGTCGAACTTCATCGATCACACCGACGGCGAGCTGGCGCGCATTAGCGGCAAGTCCAGCCGTATCGGACATCTCTACGACCTGGCGTCCGACGCCCTGGTGACCGTGCTGCTGTTCGGCGGCATCGGCATGGGCGTGGATGCCGTGGCCCCGGGGCAGCACCCGCTGCCCGTGCCACTGTCGGCCTCGGCGCTCGGCTGGATCGCGGGGGTTGCCGTGGCGCTGATTTTCTTCCTGCGCATGCGCATCGAGGACCGCGTGGGCAAGGCCGGCACCCGCCAGGCCTCGGTCGGCGGTTTCGAGACGGAAGACGTGCTGTATCTCATGCCGCTCGTGACGCTGTTCGATGGCACGCGTGGCTTTCTGATCGCCGCGGCGATCGGCGCGCCGGTCTTTGCGCTGTTGGTCATCGCCGATTATCTGCGCGTGATGCGTCGCGCGACGCGCGCGAGCACACGTGCGCCGGACACGGCCATCGGTGAGGCACCGGCGGCCCCGGCGGCCATCCAACCGGCCGCCTTCGCGGCCGACGCCGAGATCGAACGCGCGCTCGACGCCCTCGACGTCGATGACGTCACTCGTGAATTCAAGTCGCAGGACGCCTTCGTCTATCTCGAGAAATTCCTGCCGGAGTCTGTGACGCAGCAACTCATCGCCGCCGCGCGCGCGGTCACGCCGAACGTGAACCGCAACTATCTTCCCGGACACAAGCAAGGCGGCAGTGTGAGCCGACATACGCTCGACGAGCGCGCGCCGTTCGTGGCAGAGCTGTATCGTTCGCCGGCCCTGATGCGGTTTCTCGAGCGGCTCGCCGGCGAAAAGCTGCTCCCCTCGCCGCAGGACGACCCTCACGCTTACGCGCTGTATTACTACACGCGCCCGGGCGACCACATCGGCTGGCACTACGACACTTCCTACTACAAGGGCCGCCGCTACACGCTGCTGCTCGGCGTGGTGGACCAATCGAGCTGCAAGCTCGAATACCGGCTCCACACGCGCAACCCGGGCGCCGCGCAGGTCGACGGCGCCGTGGCGTATCCCCCCGGCGCGCTGGTGTTTTTCGACGGCGACAAACTGCATCACCGGATCACGCCGCTTGGCGACAACGAGGAGCGAATCTCGCTCACGTTCGAGTATGTGACCGATCCTCGCATGGGCGCCTGGCAGCGCTTCATCTCCAACATGAAGGACGCCATTGCCTACTTCGGATTCCGGCAAGTGTTTCGTCAGGTACTGGGACGGACGAAACGCTAAATGAACCGGACCGCCATCGTCTCTCTCACCCTCGGTTTCGCCCTTTTCGTGGCCCTGCTGATCTGGCAGGGCACGGGATCGGTGATGTCCACACTGGCCGGCGCCGGCTGGGGACTGCTGCCGATCGCCGCATTCCACCTCGTGCCGCTGGTGCTGGATGCCGCCGCGATTCAGGTGCTGGTGGCGAAGTCGTGCTCGCTGCGCCGTGCCACCCTCACCCGCTGGGTCGGTGAGTCGGTCAACAGCCTGCTGCCGGCCGGTCAGATCGGCGGGCCGATCGCGATGGTGCGCCAGATGAAGCAAAACGGCATGGCCGGGCGCGAGGCGGCGGCGGGCATTACCGTGAGCACCACCTTGCAGGCCGTCGCCCAGATCGTTTTCGCGCTGCTCGGCCTGGCCGTGTTCGGCATCGGCGCGACGCGCAGCACCGGTGATGGCCTGTGGATGCCGATGCTGCTGGCGACCGGACTCATCTCCGTGCTGCTCTATGGGTTCTATGTCGCGCAACGGCGCGGCATCTTCGGCTGGGCGTTTCGCATGCTCTCGAAAATGTCGTCCAAGCGCGACTGGTCGTCGCTGCTCGACCGGGCTGACGCCGTCGACGAGATCGTACAGCGCATGTACGGCCAGCGCCGCCAGGTGATCGCGAGCTTCCTGCTCAGCCTGGTCGGGTGGATCGTCGGCACGGCCGAAGTGTGGTTGATCTGCCATTTCATGGGCTTCCCGGTCAGCTGGGTCGACGCCCTGCTGCTCGAAAGCCTGGGCCAGGCGATTCGCGGCGCCGCGTTCTTCGTGCCCGGCTCGCTCGGCGTTCAGGAAGGCGGCTACCTGCTGCTCGCCCCGCTCGTGGGTCTGCCGGCCGACGCCGCGCTGGCCCTCTCACTGGCCAAACGCACGCGCGAGTTGCTGCTCGGCGTGCCGGGCCTCATCTATCTGCATTTCTCCGAACGTGGCTGGCGTCGCCAGCGCGCGGCGCAACAAAGCGTGCCGCTGCCGTCCGCCACGGATACTGCACCGCTCTAAAGAAGGAAATCGATCATGCGGGCCATCATTCTCGCCGCAGGCATGGGCCTGCGTTTGCTCCAGCCCGAGAACAAGCAGTCGCCCAAGTGCCTGCTCAAGTTCGACGGCATGTCGCTGCTCGAGCGCCACCTGCGCATGCTCGCGGCCGCCGGTATCACCGACGTCGTGCTCGCGCTCGGCTTTCACCACGAACAGGTAAGCGAGGAGCTCGAGCGCCTGAACTGGACACCGCGCCCGAAGGTCTGTCTCAATCCCGAATTCCATCTCGGCAGCGTGCTCACGCTTCACACCGCCGCGGAAGCCATGACCGCTGGCGGCGACGTGCTCGTCATGGACGCCGACGTGCTCTACGACCAGCGCATTTTCAACGCGCTCGTGGCTGGCAAGACCGCCAATCGCCTGCTCATCGACCGCGACTTCGAAGTCGGGGACGAGCCGGTCAAGCTGTGTCTTCGCGACGGCGTACCGGTCGAGTTGCGCAAGCAGGTCATGGTCGGCCTGGCGTACGACACGGTCGGCGAATCCGTCGGCTTTTTCCGTTTCAACGAAGCGACGGCCGTGCGCCTTGCCGAAATCACGCGCGATTACGTCGAATCGGGCCGCGCCAAGATGCCGCACGAAGAGGCCGTGCGCGATCTGCTGCTCGAGCGCGGCGCGCAATTCGAGACCGCCGACGTCACCGGCTTCCCTTGGATCGAAATCGACTACCCTGAAGACGTGAAGCGTGCCGCCGAACAGGTGCTGCCGCAGCTCGAACCACTGACCATGGTGTCCGAATGAACGCTCCCGACGTCTTTACCCTACCGCCGACGGCAACGCGCGCCGCGCGCCTGCGCGCCATGCTGCGCAGCCAGCAGCTCGAATTTCTCATGGAAGCCCACAACGGCCTGTCCGCACGCATCGTGCGCGAGGCAGGCTTCAAGGGCATCTGGGCGTCCGGTCTGGCCATCTCGGCGCAGTTCGGCGTGCGCGACAACAACGAAGCGAGCTGGACGCAGGTCGTCGACAATCTCGAGTTCATGGCCGACGCGAGCGACCTGCCGATCCTGCTCGACGGCGACACCGGCTACGGCAACTTCAACAACATGCGCCGCCTCGTGCGCAAGCTCGAACAGCGCGGCGTGGCGGGCGTCTGCATCGAGGACAAGGTCTTTCCGAAGACCAACAGCTTCATTGGTGGCGAGCGCCAGCCGCTGGCCGACGTCGACGAATTCTGCGGCAAGATCAAGGCCGGCAAGGACTCGCAGGGCGACGACGACTTCTCGATCGTCGCGCGCGTGGAGGCTCTGATCGCCGGCTGGGGCATGGAAGAAGCCCTGCGCCGCGCCGAGGCATACCGTCTGGCGGGCGCCGACGCCATCCTGATCCACAGCAAGCTCAAGCGCGCCGACGAGATCGTGCAATTCGCCCGCGAGTGGGATAACCGTTGCCCGCTGGTGATCGTGCCGACCAAGTACTACAGCACACCGACAGACGTCTTCCGGGATGCGGGCATCAGCGTGGTGATCTGGGCGAACCACCTGATCCGCGCGGCCACCTCCGCCATGCAGGCGGTCGCCGCCGAGATCCATCGCAGCGAAACGCTGGTCAACGTCGAGGACCGAATCGCGACCGTCGACGAGATTTTCCGCCTGCAGGATGCCGAGGAATACGCGAGGGCCGAAGATCGTTACCTGTCTGCGGCGAATGCGCCGCGCTCGGCCATCGTGCTGGCAGCGAGCCGGGGCAAGAACCTGGAGAGCGTGACGACCGATCGCCCGAAGGTGATGCTGCCTGTGGCCGGCAAGCCGCTGCTGCGTTGGCTGGTCGACGGCTTCAAGAAGCAGGGGGTGAACGACATCACGGTCGTGGGTGGCTATCGTGCCGACGCCATCGACACGGCCGGCATCACGCTGGCCGTGAACGAACGCCACGCCGAGACCGGCGAACTGGCCTCGCTCGCGCAGGTGGCCAATGCGTTTGCACACGACACCGTGATCTCATACGGCGACCTGCTGTTCCGCAGCTACATCGTGCGCGACCTGGTCGAGAGCGAGGCCGAATTTACCGTCGTGGTGGACTCGAGCGCAGCAACCACCGCCGACGCCGCGAACGCCAGCGTGCGCGACTTCGCCTACTGCTCGTCGGGCGACGACCGCGGGCTGTTCGGCCAGCAAGTTCGACTCGAGAAGATCAGCGGCGACGCGTCCGACGCCGGTCGCACGCCGAACGGGCGCTGGATCGGCCTGCTGGGCGTGCACGGCGATGACGGCCGCGCGCGCCTCCAGCGTGTCTTCGCGGCGTTGCAGACGCGCCCGGATTTCGACCAGCTCGGCATGCCGGAGCTCATCAACGCGCTCGCGGCCGACGGCGCCGCCATCGCGGTGCAGTACGTGCACGGCCATTGGCGCGGGGTGAACGACATGGAAGAATTCCGCCGCGCGGGCGACTTCGCGCACGGTCAGACGCCCTTCAGCGGCGCAGCGTCGGAGGCACAAGGTGATTGAGGCGGGACAATTCGTCGAAGCCGCGCGCGGGCATGGCTTCACCTGGTACACCGGCGTGCCCTGTTCTTTTCTCACGCCGTTCATCAACTACGTGCTGCAAGACCCCACGCTGCACTATCTGTCGGCGGCCAACGAGGGCGACGCGGTCGCGATTGCGGCCGGTGCGACCCTCGGCGAGGGCCGTGGCGCCCGTTCGGTCACGATGATGCAGAACTCGGGGCTGGGCAACGCCGTGAGTCCGCTCACGTCGCTCACATGGACGTTCCGCCTGCCGCAGTTGCTGATCGTAACGTGGCGCGGGCAGCCGGGCATCACCGACGAACCCCAGCACGCGCTCATGGGCCCCATCACGCCGGCCATGCTCGATCTGATGGAAGTGCCCTGGGAGCTGTTCCCGACCGAACCCGACGCGATCGCGCCCGCGCTGGCGCGCGCCGTTCGTCACATGGACGAGACCGGACGCCCCTACGCGCTCGTGATGCAAAAGGGTAGTGTCGCGCCCTTTCCGTTGCAACCGGCGGAGCGCCCGGCGCGTGCGGCGCAGCCGGCGCCCGTGTCGATGATGCGCGGTGTCGCACCTTCCGGGCTGCCGACCCGCCGCGACGCGCTCGAGCGCGTGATCGCTCACACGCCGCTGGAAGGCACGGTCGTGCTGGCGTCGACCGGCTTCTGCGGACGCGAACTCTACGCACTCGACGATCGCGCCAACCAACTGTACATGGTCGGCTCGATGGGCTGCGTCACCACGCTGGCGCTGGGCCTGGCGCTAGCCCGTCCGGACCTGCGCGTGGTGGCCCTCGACGGCGACGGGGCCGCGCTCATGCGCATGGGCGCGTTCGCGACCCTGGGCGCCTATGGCCCGGCGAACCTCGTCCATCTGCTGCTCGACAACGCCTCGCACGACTCAACCGGCGCCCAGGCCACCGTCTCGCCGAGCGTTTCCTTCGCGGGCGTGGCCGCCGCCAGCGGCTACGCGCTCGCGCTCGAGGGCGACACGCTCGACGTCGTCGAGGCGCTGTTCGACGCGCGCACGGCCAGCCTGAGCGAAGGCCCGCGTTTCGCGTGCCTGAGCACTCGCCCGGGTACGCCAGATGGGCTGCCGCGGCCGAAGGTCGCGCCGGAGACGGTCAAGGCGCGACTGATGGATCACATTGCACAACGCGCCCTGGCTTCGGCCTGAGCGACCGATCATTCACGATATCCGACGAGGAAGCTTCGCCATGCTGTTACTGAATCCGGGCCCCGTTACGCTGACCGAGCGCGTCCGCAAGAGCTTGCTGCAACCCGACCTGTGCCACCGCGAGCCGGAATTTTTCGATTTGCAGGAAGAAGCCCGCACGCGCCTGAACGCCGTGTACGGTCTCGACCCCGCAGTTTGGACGCCGGTGCTGATGACCGGCTCGGGCACGGCCGCCGTGGAGAGCATGACCGCCGGACTCGTGCCGGAAGGCGGACGGTTGCTGATCGTCGAGAACGGGGTGTACGGCGAACGGATCTCGCAGATCGCCAAGCAGTACCGCATCGACCACGACATTCTCCATTTCGAGTGGATGCAAGCTCCCGATCTCGCGCAGATCGAGGCCAGGCTCGACGCGGCCGGGGATCGTCCCTACACGAATGTGGCAATCATCCACCACGAGACCACCACGGGCCGCCTGAACGCGTTGGCGGGTCTGGCAGCCGCCTGCCGCGCGCGGGGCATCGACCTCTTCGTCGACGGCGTAAGCAGCTTCGCAGCCGAGGCCATCGACTTCAACGACACGGCGATTGCCGCCGTGGCCGCCACCGCGAACAAGTGTGTGCACGGTGTGCCGGGCGTATCGTTCGTGATGGTGCGCAAGACGGCGCTGGCCAAGGCCTTCAGCCGCACGTACTACCTCGATATCGCGCGCCTGGCCAAGCTGCAGGCCGAGCGCAACACGCCGTTCACGCCTTCCGTGCATGCCTACTACGCGCTGGTCGAGGCGCTCCGCGAGCTCGAAGACGCCGGTGGCTGGCAAAAGCGCCATGCCCACTACGCCGCGCTGGCCGAGCAGGCGCGCGCCGGTCTGGCCGCGCTGGGCATCGACAGCGTGCTCCCGCCCGACGAGTCGTCGGTCGTGCTGCGCGCGTACAAGCTGCCCTCGGGCGTGGACTATCCGCGCCTGCACGACTGGCTCAAGGCCGACGGCTTCGTGATCTATGCGGGCCAGGGCGGCCTGTCCAAGGAGCTGTTCCGCATCTCGACCATGGGCAACCTCGCGTCCGCCGACATCGACCGCCTGCTCGCTTCGTTCGCCCGGCTGTTGAAGTGAGCGCGGGGACGGACGTTCAGCCATGACCGATTTGCTAGCCAGCATCCACTCCCCAACCGATCTGCGCGCACTCTCGCGCGCCGACCTGCGGCGTCTGGCCGACGAGTTGCGCGCCTGCGTGCTCGAGAACGTCTCGCGCACCGGCGGGCATCTGTCGTCGAACCTCGGCACTGTCGAGTTGACGATCGCCCTGCACTACGTCTTCGATACGCCCAACGATCGCATCGTCTGGGATGTGGGCCACCAGACGTACGCGCACAAGATCCTCACGGGACGCCGCGAGGCCATGCCCACCCTGCGTCAGTGGCAAGGCCTTTCGGGCTTTCCCAAGCGCGAGGAATCGCCTTACGACACGTTCGGCACGGCGCATTCGAGTACGTCGATTTCGGCCGCGCTGGGCATGGCGCTGGCGAGCAAGGTCAAGGGCGAGAAGCGACATTCGATCGCCGTGATCGGCGACGGCGCCATGACGGCCGGGGAAGCGTTCGAGGCGCTCAACAACGCCGGGGTCTACGACGACCTGCCGTTCCTTGTCGTGCTCAACGACAACGACATGTCGATCTCACCGCCGGTAGGCGCGCTCAACCAATATCTCACCCGCCTGATGTCCGGCCAGTTCTACTCGGCGGGCAAGGAAAGCGTGCGCAATCTGTTGCGCAATGCCCCCGCGCCCATGCGCGAGCTGGCCCACCGGCTCGAAGAGCATGCGAAGGCCATCGTCTCGCCTACGGGCACGATGTTCGAGGAGTTCGGCTTCAACTATCTAGGCCCCATCGACGGCCACGATCTCGACGCGCTCATTCCCGCCCTGGAAAACATCAAGGCGCTCAAGGGCCCCCAGTTTTTGCATGTCGTCACCCGCAAGGGGCGCGGATACAAGCTCGCCGAGGCCGATCCGGTGCTGTACCACGGTCCGGGCAAGTTCAACCCGAGCGAAGGCATTCGCCCCGCCGCACCGGGCGCGGCGAATGCCAGGACGTACACGCAGGTCTTCGGCGAGTGGTTGTGCGACGCCGCGGCGGCGGACAGGCGCGTGGTGGGCATCACCCCCGCCATGCGCGAGGGTTCCGGGCTCGTCGAATTCGAGAAGCGCTTTCCCGAGCGGTATTACGACGTCGGTATCGCAGAACAGCACGCGGTCACGTTTGCGGGCGGGCTCGCAACCGAGGGGCTGCGGCCTGTGGTCGCCATTTACTCGACGTTCCTGCAACGCGGCTACGACCAGTTGATTCACGACGTCGCCCTGCAGAATCTGCCGGTTCTCTTCGCGATCGACCGCGGCGGCCTGGTCGGCGCCGATGGCGCCACGCATGCGGGGGCGTACGACATGGCCTATCTGCGATGCATTCCGAACATGGTCGTCATGGCGCCGGCCGACGAAAGCGAATGCCGCCAGATGCTGCAGACGGCGCTTGGCATCGAGGGCCCCAGCGCCGTGCGCTATCCGCGCGGCACTGGTCCCGGCGTCCCGACCGAAGCGCAGCTGTCGACATTGCCCGTGGGACACGCCCAGACACGCCGCCGCAGCACCGCCCCGGCCGGCCACCGAGTGGCCATCCTGGCCTTTGGCTCGATGGTGGTGCCGGCGGAGCAGGTGGCCGGCGAGCTCGATGCGAGCGTGCTCAACATGCGCTTCGTCAAACCGCTGGACGAAGCGGCGGTACTCGAGGTCGCGCGCACGCACGATCTCATTGTCACACTCGAGGAAGGTGCGATCATGGGGGGCGCGGGCACGGCGTGCATCGAAGCGCTCAATGCCCACGGCGTGCAGGTGCCGGTGCTGCAACTGGGACTGCCCGATACCTACATCGATCAGGGCACGCCCGCGCAGCAGCTCGCGTCGGTCGGCCTTGACGCCTCGGGCATCGCCGCGTCGATTCGGCGCACGCTGGCCGCGCGCCTCGGCGGCAAGGTCGAGGCCGTCGGGACGACGGGCGACACCGGAGAGACGCTCGACTCGCCGCACGCCTGAGCGCGATGCGCGAATCGCGAATCGCGAATCGCATCACGCCCCTGCGGACACGCAACGGTCCGGTCACGAACGAAAAACGGCACCTCACGGTGCCGTTTTCCATTGCCCCGACGGACGCCGTCATCCGATCCGCAGGCACCTCAGCGCCGTCAGGATTTCGACGGCGGCAGGTGGTGCTCGCGCGGCTTGCCCATGAGCACGGGCTGGAAGAACACGGCGCCGATGAGCGTGCACACCAGCGACAACGCCAGCAGCTTGCCCATGCTCGACGTGCCCGGGTGGTGCGACAGCCACAGGCTGCCGAAGGCAATGCCGGTGGTGGCGGCGGACAGCACGATCGCCTGCGTGAGGCTCGACGCCAGCAACCGCGTCTTGCCCTCGCGCCAGGCGATCACGTAGTAGATCTTGAACGCCACGCCCACGCCAAGCAGCAACGGCAGCGCGATGATGTTCGCGAAGTTCAGCGGCAGCCCGATCAGCACGGAAATCTCCAGCGTGACCGCCGCCGAGACCAGCAACGGCACGAGCGTGCGCAGCACGTCGCCAAACTTGCGCAGTGCCAGCCACAGCAACACGGTGATCGAAAGCAGCGCCCAGGCGCCCGCCTCGATGAAAGAGCGGATGATGGTGTCGGCCGAGCGAAGAATCGAGATTGGCCCGCCGACGGCGTCCGGGGTCGTCGCCAGCACGGCTGCGCTGAACTTGCGCAGCATGGCGTCGTCGCTCGGATCGGCGCCCTTCTCCACGCGCGGCGAGATATTCACGAGCGCCCGACCGTCCGCCGCCACCCATTGCGAGACGATGTCGCGGGGCAGCGTCTCGCGCGTGACCTCGTGCGGCTGCAACGCATCTCGCAGTTGGCCGAGCGCCAGCTTGAGCGGTTCGGCAATTGCCCGATCCGCACGGTCGCGCGTGGCGGCGTCGGCCGCTGCCAGTTTGCGCAGCGCCGCGGCAAGGCGCTGGGCTTCCTTTGCCCCGTCGCCCGGATGATCAAGCGCCGCATCCTCCAACTGCCCCGCCGCCGTCCTGAGCGACGACACGCGGGCGGCGTCCGCGCCTGGCGAGAGCGGCGTTTGCGTGAGTACCGGCATGAGCGACGCGGAGGCAGTGGCAATTTGCGCGAGCTTGGCCGGCTGATCGGCCGGCATGAATGTCGTGAGCGTGACCACGCGCCCCACCTCTGGCACCGCGCGCAGTCTTGCGGCGTCGGTATCGGCGGCGGCAAGATTCGGTGCGAGCAGTTGCACGTCGTTCACGCCGGCCTCCGGCGAGTTGGCCAGATCGGTGAGCGTGGCCATCGACTCGGTTTTCGGGTCCTTAAGATGAAGCGGATTGAAGTCGAAGTGCAGATGCGCGAGCAACGGCAGACCGGCCACCACCAGCGCCAGCGTGCCATACAGCAGTGGATTGCGGTACTTTTCGGTGAAATCGTCCACCCGGCCGAGGCTGCGAAAGCCAGGCGGGCTGGCCTCGCCCCTGGGCTTGAGCACGCTGATGAGCGCGGGCAGCAAGGTGATGGCCGACGGGAAGGCCACGCACAGAATGCCCACTCCGGCGATCAGCCCGAGTTCGGACACGCCGCGATAGTCGGTCGGCAGAAACGAAAAGAAGCTCGCGGCCGTGGCGGCGGCGGCCAGCGACAACGGCATCGCGATCGCCCGCCCCGCGGCAACGAGCGCGCCGCGCAACGCTTCGCCGCTTTCGTCCCCGCCATGCCCATCCTTGCCCAGGGGCTCACCTGACTTGCGGCGGGCGTCCAGCCGATGGCGCTCCTCGCGGTATCGCACGCCGAACTGGATGCCAAAGTCCACGCCGATGCCAACGAACAGCACCGCAAATGCGACCGAGATCATGTTGAGGGCACCGACCATCATCAGGCCCACCGCAAATGTGACGGCCAGCCCGGCGAGCAGCGTAAAGAACACCGCCAGAATCATCTTGCCCGAGCGCACCGCCAGCCAGAGCACGACCAGCACGGCAAGCAGCGTGATGACGGCGTTCGGACCGGCATCCTCACGCACCGAGGCAAACTCCTCGTCGGACAGCGGCCGCGATCCGGTCAGGCGCACCCGGGCGCCATAACGCTCGGCGAGCTTGAGCTCGGCCGCAGCCTCGCGAATGCGCGTGGCCGCGTTCGCCCCGGCTTCGAGCGACGCGTAGTCGACCACGGGCTGCACCTGCACATAGCTGCGCGCCACGGTGTCGGGCGTGACAAGTCCGCGCCAGGACAACGCCGCCGCACGACCGGCCAGCACGGCCTCGGTCGTATCGGCCGCGTGCCCCAGCAGGTCACGCATGTCCGCAAGCTTCACCTGCCCGGTAAGCAGCGGCGTTTGCAACGTGACCGACAGCAGGTTCGACAGGCCCGTCAGGCTCGGGTCCTGCGCCAGACGATTGAGCAATGGCTTGGCGTCTTCGAGCTTCCCGGTGAGCGACTTCACGTCGTCCAGCGACGCGAAGAGCAGCGCATTGTGCGCGAAGAATTCACCGGCTCCCGGTCGGCTCACCGCACGAAACACGTCGGTCTCGGTCGCGAGCCGGGCGGCCAGCTCGGCGGCCGCCTTGTCGGCGAACTCCACGGCCGGCGCGTCCACGACGGCCAGCGTCATGTCGGTTTTCTGCGGGAAGGCACGATCGATCTCCCGGCCACGCTCGGCGGCCGGCGTATTCGAGTCGATCAGACTCGAAATGTCGGTGTTGATCGCGAAATGCTTGGCGACGTACACACAGCTCGCAATCACGAGCAGCAGCGAGGCGAAGATGACCGGGTACGCGTGCTTCGCCGAAAATCGGACGATGCGCACCACGAGCGAAGTCAGCATGTAGCGGTTCCGGAAGGTAAAGACGGTGTCTCGGCCGCGCTCGCAGCCCCCAAACTCGTAACGAAACGTTAGCCGGAGGGCCTGGCGGGGAACCAATCGCGGACGTTGTCCGTCGATCAGCCATTGAAACGCGGGGAAACGGTGTATTGACGAAATCGCAGCAGTATACAAGGCCGCGTGCACTACACTACCGCCTACCCGATTTAATCCGACGATCTCAGGTATGAACAAATTCCTCGTGACAGCATTCAGCGCTGTCGCCATCAGCGGCATCGGCATGTCGAGCGCCTGGGCGCAGGCCGGCACGTCGAATCCGAACGACATGGTAAAAACGGCCGTCGAGACGGTCGTCAAGGCCGCCAAGGCCGACCCGGCCGCGCGTGACGGCGACGTGGCCGCCACCGCCCGGGTGGTGGCTCGCGATTTCCTGCCTTATACCGACTTCCTTCGTACCACGCGCTACGCGGTCGGCCCGAAGGCCTTCGACAGCGCCACGCCGGCACAGCAACAGCAAGTCTTCGAGCAGTTCCAGCAATTGCTGGTCAATACCTTCGCCCTGCAACTCTCCCAGGTGCGCGGCACACAGATTTCGTTCAAGTTTTCCCCGGCCAAACTCACCGCGGCCAGCAACGACGTCGTGGTCGGCGCCACGGTGAGCGGCACCGGCGACAATCTGTCGGTGGCCTACCGATTGGCAAAAACCGACAAGGGCTGGAAGATCTACGACATCAACATGATGGGCGAGAACGTGGCCAATGCCTGGCTCATCCAGTTGTATCAACCGCAGTTCAAAGCACGCATCGAGCAGGGCGGCATCGATAGCCTGATCGGCTACCTGCGCGAGAAAAACGCAAGATTTGGCAAATAAAACAAAGACTTGGCATTGATTTTCAGCGCCAGCGCGGTCCCTCGGGCGTGTCAATCCCGGCGTCGGTGACGTCGCTGTGCGACGTTGGCGGGAGATGGTTGCGGGATAAGGGTCGGATAGGGGTCGGATAGGGGCTGAACAGGGGGTGGTGGGTCAACGATTTCGCAGTACACCGTGACGCCTGTCAAGCCGGGGGTCATCAGCAATAATTGGCCGCGGCGGTTACAATCGTCGCTTGTCAAACGACCGGACGGCGGTCCCCTCGACGGGCACACGCGATTTGCCATCAAAACTGGCCTCGCGCGTTCCATGCGGCCACATGCACGACATGGGAACCCGATAGCTACCGCCATCCCGGCCGACCTGAGCCGGAGAGCTGAATGCAAGTCATACTTGCCCAACCCCGCGGGTTTTGTGCGGGTGTCATACGTGCCATCGATATCGTCGAGCGCGCCCTGGAAAAATACGGCGCTCCCGTCTACGTGCGTCATGAGATCGTCCACAACAAGCACGTGGTCGACTCGCTCAGGGCCAAGGGCGCGCGCTTCATCGACGAGTTGTCCGAAGCCCCCACGGGCGCTGTCACCATCTTCAGCGCGCACGGCGTCGCGCGCGTCGTCGAACAGGAAGCGGAAGTGCGCGGCCTGAAGGTGCTCAATGCGACCTGCCCGCTCGTGACGAAGGTGCACATCCAGGGCAAGAATTACGTGTCCGCGGGCCGTGAAGTCATTCTGATCGGCCACGCCGGCCACCCGGAAGTCGAAGGCACGATGGGCCAGATCGACGGCCCGGTGCATCTGGTGCAGACCGAGGACGATGTGGATGCGCTTGCGCTCGCGATCGACACCCCGGTGTCGTACGTGACACAGACCACGCTGTCGGTCGACGAGACTCGCGGTATCATTGCTGCGCTGCAACGTCGCTTTACCGACATCGTCGGTCCGAACACCAAGGACATCTGCTATGCCACGCAGAACCGGCAGACCGCCGTGCGCGAGCTGTGCGAGCGTGTGGACGTGCTGCTCGTGGTCGGCGCGACGAACAGCTCGAATTCGAACCGGCTGCGTGAAATCGGCTCCGAAATGGGGCTGCCGAGCTACCTTGTGGCCGATGGCTCCGAGGTAAATCCGGAATGGGTGCGCGGCCAGACCCGCATCGGCATTACCGCCGGAGCGTCCGCGCCCGAGCGCATGGTCGAAGACGTGATCGACGCGCTGCGTCGCATCGACACGGTCGAAGTGACTCTCATGGACGGCATCGAAGAAACCATTCAGTTTCGCCTGCCGTCGGAATTGACCAAAGACGAGCCGGTTACCGCGCGCCACGCGGTCGCCGGCTAACGCAACACGAACAGGAGCCGAACTTGGCCATCCCCTTCCTCCAACAGGCGTACGTTGGCGCCTACCTGATGAAGCAACGCTTCAAGGGCAACAAGCGCTACCCGCTGGTGCTCATGCTCGAACCGTTGTTCCGTTGCAACCTCGCCTGCTCGGGCTGCGGCAAGATCGACTATCCGGATCCCATCCTGAACCAGCGCGTCTCGCTCAAGGAATCGCTCGATGCGGTCGACGAGTGCGGCGCACCGGTCGTCTCCATCGCCGGTGGCGAGCCGCTGCTGCACAAGGAAATGCCGCAGATCGTCAAAGGCATCATCGAGCGCAAGAAATTCGTGTATCTCTGCACGAATGCACTGCTGCTCGAGAAAAAGATCGACGATTACGAACCGAGCCCGTTCTTCGTGTGGTCGATCCACCTCGACGGCGACCGTGAAATGCACGATGCGGCCGTGTCGCAGGAAGGTGTGTACGACCGTGCCGTGGCCGCCATCAAGCTGGCCAAGTCGCGCGGCTTCCGCGTGAACATCAACTGCACGCTGTTCAACAACGCCGATCCCGAGAAAGTCGCCAAGTTCTTCGATTCGACCAAGGACCTCGGCCTCGACGGCATTACCGTCTCGCCGGGCTATGCCTACGAGCGCGCCCCGGATCAGCAACACTTCCTGAATCGCTCGAAGACCAAGCAGTTGTTCCGAGACATTCTCAAGCGCGGCGACGGCGGCAAGAAGTGGACGTTCAGTCAGTCGAGCCTGTTCCTCGACTTCCTCGCCGGCAACCGCTCGTATCACTGCACGCCGTGGGGCAACCCGACGCGCACCGTGTTCGGCTGGCAGCGTCCGTGCTACCTGCTTGGCGAAGGCTATGCCAAGACATACACGGAGCTGATGGAAACCACCGACTGGGACAAGTACGGTGTGGGCAACTACGAGAAGTGCGCGGACTGCATGGTCCACAGCGGCTTCGAAGCCACCGCCGTGAACGAAACGATGTCCCACCCGCTGCGCGCGCTGGGCGTGGCGCTCAAGGGCGTGCGCACCGACGGCCCGATGGCCGAGGACATCTCGTTCGCCAAGCAACGCCCGGCCGAATATGTGTTCTCGAAGCACGTCGAGATCAAGCTCGACGAACTGCGCCGGGCCAAGGCGTAAATGCCGTCGCGAGTGCTGGTCACCGGCGCCTCCGGGTTCGTCGGTTCCGCGGTGGCTCGCACGGCGCTTGCACGCGGTCACGAGGTTCGGCTGCTGGTGCGTGGCTCCAGTCCCCGCGCGAACCTCGCCGATCTGCCTGTCGAAGTCGTGGAAGGCGACATGCGCGATGCAGCCTCGATGCAGCGCGCGCTCGCCGGATGCGACGCCCTGCTCCACGTCGCCGCCGATTATCGTCTCTGGGCGAAAGACCCCAACGACATCATGCGGGCCAATATCGACGGCACACGCACGGTGATGCAAGCCGCGCTGCGCGCCGGCGTGGAGCGCGTGGTCTATACCAGCAGCGTCGCCACGCTGCGTGTGCACGATGCCGTCGGCCCGGTCGACGAAACCCGCCCGAACGACGAGGCCACGACCATCGGCGTCTACAAGCGGAGCAAGGTCGCGGCCGAGCGACTGGTCGAGCGCATGATCGCCGACGAGGGCCTGCCGGCCGTCATCGTCAATCCGTCCACCCCGATCGGCCCGCGCGACATCAAGCCCACGCCGACCGGACGCATCATCGTCGAAGCGGCGCAGGGCAAGATTCCTGCGTTCGTCGACACCGGCCTGAATCTCGTGCACGTCGACGACTGCGCCGAAGGGCATTTGCTGGCGCTGGAGCGCGGTCGCATCGGCGAGCGCTACATTCTCGGCGGCGACGATGTGCTGTTGCGCGACATGCTCGCCGGCATTGCCGACATGGTCGGCCGCAAGGCGCCCACGATCGCCCTGCCGCGCTGGCCGCTCTACCCGCTGGCGATGGCCGCGCAAGGCGTGGCGCGCTTCACGGGCAAGGAGCCCTTCGTGACGGTCGACGGCCTGAAGATGTCGCGCTATCACATGTTCTTCTCGTCGGAGAAGGCCAAACGCGATCTTGGCTACACCACCCGCCCCTACGCCGACGGCCTGCGCGATGCGCTCGCCTGGTTTGGTTCCGCTGGATATCTCTCATGACTGTTCTGGCCTGGATTGCCGCGCTCTCGCTGGCCATCTGGATCTATCTGCTCAGCTCGCAAGGCGGCTTCTGGCGCGCCCGTGAGCGCGACGATCTCGACGACGACACCCTTCCCGTTCCCGCGACGTGGCCCGCGGTCGCCGTCATCATTCCCGCGCGCAACGAAGCCGAGTCGATCGGTCAGGTCGTGGAATCGCTGTGCCGTCAGGATTACGCGGGGCGCCTGCGCATCGTGGTGGTCGACGATCAGAGCAGCGACGGCACCGCCGATCTGGCCCGCGACGCCGCCGCGCGTGCCGCCGCCGAAGGGTTCACGCGCCGCGTGGACGTGCTCGGCGGCCAGCCCCTGCCGGGGGGATGGACAGGCAAGATGTGGGCCGTGCGTCAGGGGGTGGCGTTTGCAAGCGACCCCGCCACGAACGACGACGGCGTGCCGCCGGACTACCTGCTGCACACCGACGCCGACATCGCGCACTCGCCAGATAACGTACGCCGTCTGGTCACGCGTGCCACGGGCGACGATCGCGTGCTCGTCTCGCTCATGGCGAGGCTGCGCTGCACGGCCTGGTTCGAGCGCACGCTAATCCCGGCGTTCGTGTTGTTCTTCCAGATGCTCTACCCGTTCGCGTGGGTCAACGATCCCAACAGGCGCATGGCGGCCGCGGCCGGCGGGTGCATGCTGATTCATCGCGCCTCGCTCGAAGCGGGCGGGGGAATCGAAGCGATTCGCGACGAAATCATCGACGACTGCGCCATGGGCCGTCTGCTGAAGAAGCAGGGATCCATCTGGCTGGGACTCACGCAGCGCGCCGTGAGCGTGCGTCCGTACGACAACCTCGGCGAAATTCGCAAGATGGTGTCGCGCACCGCGTACGCGCAGTTGAAGTATTCGCCGGTGCTGCTCGGGGGCACGCTCGTGTCGCTGCTGCTCACATTCATCGTGCCACCGGTCATGACGATCTTCGCCACGGGAATCGCCCAGTGGCTGGGGCTGTTCGCCTGGCTGGCCATGACGCTGGCATATCTGCCAATGCTGCGCTTCTACCGCCAGCCGTCGAGCTTTGGTCCCATGCTGCCGCTGGTGGCCGCGCTCTACACCGTCTTCACCTTCGACTCGGCGCTGCAGCATTGGCGCGGTCGCGGCGGCATGTGGAAGGGGCGCGCGCAGGCCCGCGGACAACAATCCTCGGACGCGTAATCCGACGCCGTCGCCAACGCCGTCCGCATCGCCCCCACGACAAATGCCAGTGTGTCGCAACGACACGCTGGCATTTTTTTCCCCACTGATCCGACCCGGCAGACTCCCGGCAGACTCCCGGCGGTCATTTCGGTCCTTGCCGATAACCGGGTGCCGTGCGCGCGAATGGCGTCAGAGGCCCGCCGCAGCCGCACCGAAGCCGTCGCCCAGCTTGAGCGCGACAATCTGTCGGCCTTGCCGCATCGCCCGCCTGGCGCGGCCGGCGTCCTGTCCAACGCGCAGTAGCGCGGGTAGCTGCATCGGATTGGCGGCAAGCGAGCGCAGCACACCAACGATATCGGTGGAGCCGTCGCTGCGCATGCCCGCCAGCGCAGCCGGGGGCAACGTCCGCTCGGCCGGGTCGATCACCACCCGCGCCACCACGAACGGCAGACCGTGCGCGTGCGCGACACGCGCGACGATATGCGACTCCATGTCGGCAGCCGCCGCTCCGCTCTCGCGGAACAGGGCTGCCTTGTCGCCGGCGCTGACCACCGGCGCCGTCACGCCCGCCATGTCGGCACGCAGGGCGCCGGGCATCGCGCGGTGCAACGCGTCGGCCCAGGCGATAGTCGTGACATACTCGTGCGCCTGCCGCGGCATGTCGAGCACCTTGTGCGCGATGACCCACTGCCCGGGCGCCAGACCGGGAATCAGGCCGCCGGCGGTGCCGAAGCTCACCAGGCCGCGAGCACCGCCCGAGGAAGCGATGGCCGCATCCAGATCGGCGGCAAGCCTGGCATTTTGCGCGCACACCACCCGTACGCCGTCGCCGCGCGCAATGCGCGCCTCGAACGGCATGCCGGTCACCACGATGACGGAGGGACGCATGAGTGTTTGCGCGCGTTCGGTCATTACATGCCGCAAGGGACCGGGCAGTCGTTGCGAACCGTCAGATTCCGGTAACGGGCGAGTGCCCACAGCGGGAAGAACTTGCGATAGCCGTGGTAGCGGAGATAGAACACACGCGGGAATCCCGTGGCCGTGTAGAGGGCTTCGTCCCACAGCCCCTCGTCGTTCTGCGTGTTGAGGAGATAGTCGACACCGCGCTTGACCGCCGGGTCGTTGGCCTTGCCCGCCGCCATCAAACCGAGCAATGCCCAAGCGGTCTGCGACGACGTGCTCGGCGCCGATTCGTAGCCCTTGTACTCGAGCTTGTAGCTGTCACCGTCCTCGCCCCAGCCGCCGTCGGCGTTCTGGATCGACATCAGCCACTGGGCCGCGCGCGCGAGCGCCGGGTGCTCTGGCGACAATCCCGCAGCCTGCAAGCCGCACATGGCCGACCACGTGCCATACACGTAGTTCATCCCCCAGCGGCCGTACCAGCTGCCGTCGGCTTCCTGATCGTCGAGAATATATTTCAATGCCAGTTCGGCCGACGCGCGGCGCTCGGGCGACGGCGGCAACTGGGCGAGCATCGACAGGCAACGGGCCGAGACGTCGACGGTAGGCGGATCGAGCAGCGCCCCGTGGTCCGAGAACGGAATGTTGTTCAGGTACAGATGGGTGTTCTCCGGCTCGAATGCGCCCCATCCGCCGTTACTGCTTTGCATGCCGATGACCCATTCGGTGCCCCGGTCGATGGCATGGCGCATCGGGCGAGTGCTGGCGTCGACCTTGTCGTTCTCGAACTTGCCGGCAAGCTTCTCATAGCGGTCCATGGCCATCGCCACCACGGCGGTATCATCCACATCCGGGTAATGGGGATTGGCGAACTGGAATGCCCAGCCGCCGGGGCGCACGTTAGGGCGACGCGAGATCCAGTCGCCCCGCACGTCCAGAATCTGCAACGGGATGAGCCACTCCAGCCCCTTGCCCGCCATTTCGATGGCGCGCTTATCCCCCGTCTCGAGCAATGCGTGGGCGGACAGCGCGGTATCCCACACGGGCGACAGGCAGGGCTGCACATACGTTTCGTGGTCGGCCGGCGTGACCAGCTTTTCGACCGACTTGCGGGCAATGGCGCGGCTCGGATGATCTTCCGGGTAGCCGAGCACGTCGTACATCATGACCGCATTGGCCATGGCCGGATAAATCGCGCCGAGCCCGTCTTCGCCGTTGAGCCGCTCCTCCACGAACGCCACCGCGCGATCGATCGACTTCTGGCGCAGCCGCTTCGGAAAGAACGGGTCGAGCGCGCGCAGCACGTGATCGACGCCCGAGAAGAACGTGAACCAGAAGCGGCTCTGATGCGGGGCCCGCTTGGGCGGGCCCACCTCTTTCGGGTTGCCGATGAACAGCTCATCGATCTGCACGCCTTTCGGGTTGCGCGCAAGCGGACGCCGGGCCTGGAGCACCAGCAGCGGCACGATCACCGTGCGCGCCCAGTAAGACACCTTCGACAGGTGAAACGGGAACCACTTCGGCAGCAGCATGATTTCGACCGGCATCATCGGCACCGCCTTCCAATCGAGCACGCCGTACAGCGCGAGGAGGATGCGCGTGAAGACGTTCGAATTCTGGGCGCCGCCACGCGACAGAATCGCCTCGCGGGCGCGCACCATGTGCGGCGCGTCGATCGGCTCGCCGATCATCTTCAGCGCGAAGTACGCCTTCACGCTCGCGCTCATGTCGAACTTGCCGTCGTGGAACAGCGGCCAGCCGCCATGTTCGCCCTGGATGCGACGCAGATAGGCGGCGATCTTGCCTTCGAGTTCAGCGTCGACCTTCTCGCCCAGGTGATGGCGCAGCAGCACATATTCGGCCGGGATCGTCGAGTCGGCCTCCAGTTCGAAAAGCCAGTGCCCGTCGTCCTGTTGCAGGTCGAGTAGCGCGGCGATCGAGCGTTCGATGCCCGACTCCAGCGTCTGCGTGGCCATTGCCGTGCTCACCTTCTGCGCGAGCTCGGTATGCAGCTTGAGGTCCACGGCCGTGGCGGTGGCCGTTCGTCGCGCTTCCTTCTCGGAAGCATCGCGTATCGTATCCATGGCGTTCTTGCCTGTTCAAAGGCGTATCGACGGCGCGCCGGGCGCGCCGGTTAAACATTCACACTTGCGTTGGCAGCCGTTTCCGTAAACGGTTCGGGCGAGAGACGTTACCGACGTTTGCGCTTCGCTAGTGCTTCATTTGCGCTTCATTTTGGCCGTGTCGACCGATGGCTCACGCCGGCCGAAGCAGATCGGCGGCGCGGTTGCCGCTGCGCAGCGCCCCTTCGATGGTGGCGGGCAGCCCGGTGGCCGTCCAGTCTCCGGCTAGCACGAGGTTGCGCCAGCGCGTGCGCGCGCCGGGACGGCGCTTGTCCTGCGCCGGCGTTGCCGCGAACGTGGCGCGCTTCTCACGCACCAGTTGCCACACCGGCATCGGCGTCGACGGCACCTTGCACGCGCGCGCCACCTCCTCCCAGATGCGAAGCGCAAGCGACTCCCGCGATTCGTCGAGCAGATGGTCCGCCCCGCTGATCGTGACCGACAGACGACCGTCGAAAGCGAATATCCAGTCACTCACGCCGTTCACCACGCCGATCATCGGCGGGCAGCCGGGCGGCGGCGCGATCTGATAGTGCGCATTGACGATGGCGCGATATTCGTCGGGTGTCGTCAGGTCCGGCACCAGTCCGGCTGCGACATTCGGCGGCACGGCCAGCACGACGGCATCGTCCTCGGCGAGCGCCTGCGGCCCGTCGCCGAAATCGATCACGTCGACACGGCTACCGTCCTCGGCAAAACCCAGCGCACGCACCCGGTGCTGCATCATCACGCGAGCGCCGTTCGCTTCCAGGAACGCGAGCGCCGGCGTGACGAACGACACATCGAGACCTTCGCTGGCAATAAGCGGATGGCAAGCCTTGCCGCCCGCGGCGAGCGTCTCGCGAATGACGGCGGCGGCCATCTGCGCCGAACCCTCGGCGGGGTCGGCATTGAGCACGGCCAGGAACAGCGGGTGAATCAGCCGCTTGTACAGCGCTGGCGGACAACGCATGGCGTCGGTCATCGTCGCGTCGGGCCCGGCGCGCAGCAATGGCGCCAGCGACAGATAGTCGGACCACTTCGTGCCGGGCACGCGCGCGTGCCTGTCGAAAATCCACCACGGCAGGCGTCCTTCCGAGAGGCGCACAGTCCAGCGTTCATCACTGTCGAGATCCACGAAGGCGAACTCCGCGCGGCCCGGGCCGGTCAGCGTGTGCGCCGATCCGATCGTGCGCGTGAACTCATGCATCGTGGCGTTGCCGGAGAGCACCAGATGGTTGCCGTTGTCGATGATGGCGTTCAGTTGACGATCGAAATACGAACGGCAACGCCCGCCCGCCTGTGGCGCCGCTTCGTGCAGCACGACCGACTCGCCCCGGGCGGCAAGCCTGACCGCGGCAGCCAGGCCCGCAAGACCGGCGCCGATGACGTGAACCGTGCCCGCCATCAGAGGATCATCTGCCGCAGCAGCATCAGGATCAGACGCCAGCGCGGTACACGCACGCGCTCGCGGGGCACGGCGAAGCCGCGCGCAATCAATTTATCGAGGATGGCGCCGTATGCCTTGGCCATGACGGCGGGCGCGACGACCACGCGGCGCGGGTGACGCGCCATGATCGCGCGCGCCTTGGCGTAATGCGCATGGGCCTCGGCGACCAGCGGCGCACAGGCGCGATCGAGGTTGGCGGCGACCACCGACGCCGGCGTCGGGTCGACGACCCCGGCGTCCGCCAGCGTTTCGCGCGGCAGATAGACGCGACCGATGCCGGCATCTTCGTCGATGTCGCGCAGAATGTTCGTCAACTGGAGCGCGCGGCCGAGGTGGTGCGACAAGTCGATACCGTCCTGCTCGGGCATGCCGAAAACCTTGACGGACAGCCGGCCCACGGCACTTGCCACGCGATCGCAATACAGATCGAGCGTGGGCAGATCAGGCGCGACGATCGGGCCGCACGCGTCCATTTCCATGCCGTCGATGACCGCGAGAAAGTCGTCGTGCTTCAGGCCGAACTGCTTGACCACACGGGCAAGGTTGGCGAGCGACGGCGTCGGGCGTCCGTCGTAAAGATCGGCCAGATCGCGTCGCCAGCTTGCCAGGCGCGCCATGCGGCTCGCCGGGGAATCGTCGCCATCGTCGGCAATGTCGTCCACGGCGCGGCAAAACGCGTAGATCTCGAACATGCCTTCGCGCTGCGCGGGCGGCAGGATGCGCATGGCGGCGTAAAAGCTGCTGCCGGAGGCCACGCGGGCATTGCTCTGCTCAGGCGAAATTTCGATCGGTTCGGCGACGCTCACGAGGCTCCTCGTCGTGCAGGGGAACAGGGTGACACCACGAAAAAAACTCTGGGGGATTCTTGCAAGGAAGGAAGTATACCGGGGATTGGCGTGACTTTCCCGCCAGAATTCGGAACGATAGCATAGAATCTCGGGGGTTCCGGATTGTCCCGGTTTCTGCTATCGCAGCCCTTCCCGCACCGGGCGCACCGCCCGGCCGGCGAACGGCAATGCCCCTTTTGCCGCCCCAGTCGATGACTTCCGACGCCAAGATCGAGCACTACGAGAACTTCCCGGTCGCCAGCCTCCTGTTGCCGCCCGAAATGCGCGCACCGGTGGGCGTGATCTACAACTTCGCCCGCACGGCCGACGACATCGCCGACGAAGGCGACGCCACCAATGCCGAGCGTCACGCCGGCCTCGCCGCCTATCAGGCAGAACTCGACAAGATCGCCGCAGGTCTGCCCACGTCGCCCGACAAGCCGCTGTTCGCGGCGCTCGCGCGCGTGATCGTGCAACACCGGCTCAGCGTCCAGCCCTTTTCGGACCTGCTCAGCGCGTTCGACCAGGACATCGAGACCAAACGCTACGCCACGTTCGCCGACCTGCGCGACTACACGCGGCGCTCGGCCGATCCGGTCGGACGCATCATGCTCGCGCTGTTCAAGCTCGACACGCCCGAGAACATCGCCTGTTCCGACGACATCTGCTCCGCGCTGCAACTCATCAATTTCTGGCAGGACGTGGAAGTCGACTGGCGCAAGGCGCGCGTCTACCTGCCGCAGGAGGACATGGCCCGCTTTGGCGTGAGCGATGCCGACATCGGGGCGCGGACCTTCGACGACCGTTGGCGCGCACTCATGCGCTACGAGGTCGATTTCGCGCGTCGCATGATGTTGCGCGGCGCCCCGCTTGCCAACCGCGTGCCGGGCCGCTTCGGCCTCGAGTTGTGCTGCGTGGTGCATGGCGGCCTGCGCATTCTCGACATGATCGAGGCGGCCGATTACGACGTCTTCCGTCACCGTCCGCAATTGGGCAAGGCCGACGGCTTGCGAGTGTTCCTGCGCGGCCTGTGCATGAAGATGCGCGGCAGGCCGCCCCGGGATCGCGCGGCGTAACGACCCACCCACCGGCGTGGCACCACCGATTGCGTCGCCTTTGGCGCTTCTCGGCGAACCACGATTCCCTTACCGTGATGGCAAGGCGCGTTCCGCCCGAACGCCCTGGCCGCCACCCGAGGGAGTCCGCGCGTGAATCTGCCTGCCAGCCTGCAACGCCTTGCATCGAAGCGCGCCCCGTTGCGCTCGCATGCCGGCGCGCTCTTCGCCATCGTGATCGTGGCCTGGGGCGTGAACTGGCCGGTCAGCAAGGCCTTGCTCGCGCATGTATCACCGTGGTGGAGCGCGGCGTTGCGCTCAGCCGTCGGCATGACCACCCTCTTCGTGATTTGCGCGCTCACGCGGCGTCTCGTGCTGCCGCGACGGGGTGATCTGCCGGTGATCCTGAGCGTGGGGTTGTTGCACATGACGGTGTTCTCCCTGCTCGTCGCGCTCAGCCTCCAATACGTGAGCGCCGGGCGCTCGGCCGTGCTTGCCTACACCACTCCGCTCTGGGTGATGCCTGCCGCGCGCCTCTGGCTCGGCGAGGCGCTCACGCCGCGGCGGCTGGCGGGGCTGGCCTGCGGCCTGATCGGATTGGGCGTGATGTTCAATCCACTCGCGTTCGACTGGCACGATCGCCAGGCGATCCTGGGTAATGGGCTGGTGCTGGTGGCGGCTTTCGTGTGGGCCGTGGCCATTGTCCACATGCGTGCCCATCGTTGGGTCAATGGCCCGTTCGAGCTCAGTCCCTGGCAGTTACTGCTCGCGACTGTCGTAATGACGGCGATTGCCTGCATTGCCGACGGCGCGCCGCGCGTGCTCGGATGGGCGCGCTTTACGGGGTTGATGGCATATGGCGGTGTGGTGGGCGGCGGCATTGCCTATTGGCTCGCGGGCGTGGTCACGCGGCGCCTGCCGGCCGGCGTTACCTCGCTGGGCTTGCTCGGCGTGCCGGTCGTGGGCACGCTCGCATCGGCGCTCATCCTGCGCGAGTCTCTGGGATGGGATGTCTGGCTCGCCCTCGCACTGATCGTTGGCGGCATCGCGCTCGGCACCGTCCCGGGCGGGCAGCCAACCGCTGCGACGCCATGCCGCACCAACCGCGCGCCCTGAGCCGCGTCACGCTTGACCCATCGCAACATTCGTTCGCCGCGCCGATGACAGACTGCCATCTCGCGGATGCGGACCCTCGCACCGCGCGCGCAATCCTCGACGAACGGAACTGACATGAACGAGCAATGGTTGACGCTGGCTGGCCGCCGGCTGGTGCCGGTGGTGCAAGGCGGCATGGGAATCGGTATCTCGGCGCACCGGCTGGCGGGCACGGTGGCGCGGCACAACGCCATGGGCACGATCGCGAGCATCGATCTGCGCCATCATCATCCGGACCTGCTCGCCCGCGTCGAAGGCACACGCGACAAAGCCGCGATAGAGGCGGTCAACCTGATCGCGCTCGATCGGGAAATCCGTGCAGCCAAGGCCATTGCCGACGGCAACGGGCTCGTGGCGGTCAACGTCATGAAAGCGGTAAGCGCGCACGCCGCGCTCGTGCGTCAGGCGTGCGAGAGCGGCGCGGACGCCATCGTCATGGGCGCCGGCCTGCCGCTCGACCTGCCCGAGCTCACGGCGTCGCACCCTCACGTCGCGCTCATCCCGATTCTGTCCGATTCGCGCGGCGTGAGCCTCGTGTTGCGCAAGTGGATGAAGAAGGGGCGCCTGCCCGACGCCATCGTGATCGAGCATCCCGCACGTGCAGGCGGCCACCTCGGGGCGTCGCGCATCGAGGATCTCGGCGACGCCCGGTTCTCGTTCGAGCGCGTGCTCGGCGAGTGCCGCGAGATCTATGCCACGCTGGGCATCGAGTGGCATCGCGTGCCGCTGATCCTTGCCGGCGGCATCCACCGCCATGAACAGGTCCGGCACTGGCTCGCCCAGGGCGCGGCCGGCGTGCAGTTGGGCACGGCATTCGCCGTGACCGAGGAATCGGATGCGCATCCGGCATTCAAGGCGGTGCTCGCAAGTGCCCGGCCGCAGGACATTGCCGAATTCACCAGCGTGGCCGGACTCCCTGCGCGCGCCGTGCTCACGCCATGGCTCAGAAAATATCTGTCGCGCGAAACCGCGTTGCAGGCCAAGGCGAAAGTGCGCCAGTGCCTTGAGGGATTCGATTGCCTTCAGGCATGCGGCCTTCGTGACGGCGTGGCACGCATCGGGCAGTTCTGCATCGATCTGAAGCTGGCGCAGGCCGTGCGGGGCGACGTGGCGCGCGGGCTGTTCTTCCGCGGCCGCGACCCGCTGCCGTTCGGCGAACGCATTCGCCCCGTGGCCGACCTCATGCGCTATCTGCTCACCGGCGAGCGGCCGGACGATATCGACGCCGCGCGCGCGGCGGCGTTGGCCTGACGCTTTCCGGTACCGTCTCCCCGGGCGCTCATCTCGCCACCGGCCCACTCGTCGCAGCGGGCGGGCCCGCCGCGTCGCCGGCCGCGCTCGCGGCATTGGCGGCGCCCGAGCCGCCGTCGACCGCCCCGCGCGCCGCACCACGCGCCGCACCACGCGCAGCAATTCGCCGGTCGAAAAACGCGGCAAGCGCCGGGTCGTTCACCTTGAGATCGAACTGAAGATCATCCACCGCGGAGAAATAGCCGTCGCAAAGGTCCGCCTTCGCGGACTCGGTCGGCTGGTCGTCGATGCTGCGCGAGTACACCACGAACTGGCGCTCCACGAGCATCGGCAACTGCGTGCGCAGCAACTCGTCGAAGTGCTCGCGCGCCTGGGAATCCGTGTAGGTCGCCTGCAATTCGGCACGTACGCGTCGACCTTCGGCCAGATAGTCGCGATGCCGCGCCTGCCATGCGCGCAGTGCCGAATTGCCATGGGCACGTGTCGAAGCGCCATACAACCCGCACTTCTGCACCAGTCGCGCCAACACTTCGCCCACGCCCTCGGGCGACGCGATCGCGGCGCCCATCAGCTCCGCGTCGTTCTTGTACTGCGGCGGCTGGGCCAGCGCGGCCGTCGTGTCGAGCACCATCCAGAGGCACGCCGCGCCTGCGAATGCGCAGGCTGGCAGGCGTCGCAAAATCTTGCCACGTAGTTTCATTGCCGGATCGTCGCAATGGCGGGCTCGAACGGCCTCGCTCTCGGAGATATCGCATCGGCCACGACGTCGATGCGTGCATCTTATCCGATGTCATCGGGCAGAGGGCCGCACCGCAATGCCGCCCCGGCCAATCCAGCCCTCAGGCGGACGACAGCGCAAGCCCGCGAGGCTCTGGACGCGCAGGCACGGCGACCGGCGTGCCCGTCGGCGCAACCGTGGCGTCAGGACCGAGTCTGGCCACCATATAGCGCACGAAGTCTTCCAGCTTCGACGACACGTAACGTCCTGCCCGATGCACGAGCTGCATCGGCTCGCTCAGTCGGGCATCCGCTTCCAGCACTCGCACGAGCCGCCCACCATCGACCTCCGGCGCTAGCAGATACTCGGGCAGGAGGGCAATGCCCATCCCGCACACGGCCGCCTGCAGTTGCGCCATCGGGTTGTGTGCAATGAGCCGCGCGTCGCGCCCGGCCTCGGCGACGTGCCACCGGCCCAGGACCTCGTCGTACCGGAAGCCCAGACAGTCGTGCCCCACCAGATCCGCCGGCCCACGAGGCACGCCGCGCCGCGCGAGATAAGCGGGCGACGCGCACGCCACGTGCGACACGCCACGCAGCGGATGGGCAACCAGCCCCGGTTCGGTATTCCCTCCCGCCTGGAAGGCCGCGTGAATGCCCTCCTCCTCGAGATCGACCGCGCGATCCTTGAGCGCGAGATCGAGCGCCACGTCCGGATGTGTCTGCAAATATTCCGCGAAGATCGGCATGAGCAGATGCGCGCCCACGGTGGTGGGCGCGCTCACGCGAATCTGCCCGACGTGACGCGACAACGCGCCCGACACCGACGCGCGGCGCCCCCCAACTGTGCCCACGTCTGCGAGCGCCTCGGCGTCGGCCACGCGTGCAAGCACCTCGGTGCATTCGACGAAATAGCGCTCACCCAGCGCCGACGGCGCGTGACGCCGTCCGACGCGCCGCAACAATGGCTGTCCGAGCCGCGCTTCGAGCGCCTGCACGTGGCGCGCGGCCGTGACCGTCGTCATGCCGCACGCCGCCGCGCCCGCCGAGAGGCTGCCGGCGCGCACGACCTGCACGAATACTTCCATGCATTTGAGGCGATCCATGATCAGTCGCGCAGCTTGGCCCGCTCGATGGACATGTGCGTGGGCATCATGTTCGTGTTGGCGTTATGCATCACCCAGAGCGAGCCCGCCACGATGATCGCGATCAGCCCCGCGGTACACAGAAAGATAGCCGAATTCTGCCGCTGACTCCGCTTCGCACCGATATGCAGGAAGTACACCAGTTGCACGACCAGCTGCGCCACGCACAGCAGGACGATCGACGTCAGTCCCAGGCCGGCGGGCACCACGCCCAGCATGACCACGCCGAACGACGCGAACGTAAGCAGCAACGACAGGAAGAACCCCACCACGTAGTCGCGCAGGTGACTTTGCGAGGCATAGGCGCCGTGGTCATGGACTTGAGCGCTCGTCATACGAACTCCCGCAGGTAGACAAAGGTGAAGACGCAGATCCAGACCAGGTCCAGGAAGTGCCAGAACAGGCTCAGACATTGCAGCCGGCGTCGCACCACCGGATCGAAGCCGAAGCGGCCGATCTGATGAATCATCACCACCAGCCAAAGCAGGCCGCAAGTCACATGCAGACCGTGCGTGCCCACCAGGGTGAAGAATGCCGAAAGGAACGCACTGCGCCCGGGGCCCGCGCCTTCGTGGAGCAATGCCGTGAACTCGTGGACTTCCATCGAGACGAACGCCGCGCCCAGCGCGAACGTGATCCACAACCAGCGCTGCACGACCGCCTCGTTGCCCGGGCGCATCGACAACGAGGCCAGCCCGAACGTGAAACTCGAGAGCAGCAGCAGCACGGTTTCCCCGAGCACGAACGGCAGCTCGAAGAGCTCGCGCCCGGTTGGCCCGCCGGCGGTGCTCTGCGCCAGCACGCCGAACGTGGCGAACAGCACGCAGAAGATGAGACAGTCGCTCATCAGGTAGATCCAGAAGCCGAGCGTCGTGGTGGCGCCGCTGTCGTGGTGCGCGTGATCGGCGTGGTCGTTGGCCGGCGCCTTCGCGCCGCGACCGGAATTGGAGTGAAGGGTTGCCGAGGACATCAGGCCGCCTTTTGCAGGGATTGACGCGCGGGAAGCGCAGCACGCAGGCCGGCGAAGCGGGCGCTTTCGATACGCTCCACTTCCGCCGCCGGCACGTAGTAATCGACGTCACGGTCGTAGGCGCGCCACAGGAAAATGGCGATCGAGGCGACGAGGCTTGCGCCCGCCAGCCACCAGATGTGCCACACGAGCGCGAAGCACATCACGCCGCTGGCGACTGACACGAGGAATCCCGTTCCGGTGTTGCGCGGCATGTGGATGTCGTCGTACCGCGCCGGCTCGCGCCATGCCAGGCCCCGCGCCTTGTCGTCCCAATGCTGCTCGAGCGAGTCGATGTGCGGCACGTGAGCAAAGTTGTAGAACGGCGCGGGCGACGACGTGGCCCATTCGAGGCTGCGCGCGTCCCACGGATCGCCGGTCAGGTCGCGATTGGCGTTGCGATCGCGAATACTCACGACCAATTGCACGCCGAACGCCAGAATGCCGAGCCCGATGAGCGCCGCGCCGATCATCGCGACGACGAGATACGGCTGCCAGTCGGGTTGCACGTAGTGGTTCATGCGGCGCGTCATGCCCTTGAAACCGAGCACGTAGAGCGGCATGAAGGCCAGGTAGAAGCCGACCAGCCAGCACGCGAACGAGATCTTGCCCCAGCGCTCGTTGAGCGTGAAGCCGAAGACCTTGGGGAACCAGAACGTGATGCCTGCGAGGCACCCGAACACCACGCCGCCAATGATCACGTTATGGAAGTGCGCCACGAGGAACAGCGAGTTGTGCAGCACGAAGTCGGCGCCCGGCACGGCCAGCAGCACGCCCGTCATGCCGCCGATGGCGAACGTCACCATGAAGCCGATGGTCCAGAGGGTGGCGGAGTGATAGCGGATACGCCCCTGGTACATCGTGAACAGCCAGTTGAACAGCTTCACGCCGGTCGGAATCGAAATGATCGTGGTCATGATGCCGAAAAAGGCGTTGACGTTCGCCCCCGAGCCCATCGTGAAGAAATGGTGCAACCACACGAAGAACGACAGGATACCGATCGACGAGGTGGCGTAGACCATCGATTTGTAGCCGAACAGCGGCTTGCGCGAGAACGTGGCGATGATCTCGGAGAACGCGCCGAACGCGGGCAGGATCAGGATGTAGACCTCCGGGTGCCCCCAGATCCAGATCAGGTTCACGTACATCATGGCGTTACCGCCCAGTTCGTTCGTGAAGAAGTGCATGCCCAGATAGCGATCGGCGGTGAGCAGCGCGAGCGTGGCGGTCAGCACGGGGAATACGGCGACGATCAGGATGTTGGTGATCAGCGCGGTCCACGTGAACACCGGCATCTTCATGAGATTCATGCCGGGTGCGCGCATGCGCAAGATCGTCACGATGAAGTTGATGCCCGTGAGCGTGGTGCCAAGCCCCGATATCTGCAGCGACCAGATGTAGTAATCCACCCCGACGGTCGGGCTGTACCCGAGTTCGGACAGCGGCGGATAGGCGACCCAGCCGGTGGCGGCGAAATCGCCCACGAACATCGACATCATCACCAGCACGGCGCCCATCGCCGAAAGCCAGAACGAGAGCGAGTTCACGAACGGAAATGCCACGTCGCGCGCGCCGATCTGCAGCGGCACGATCACGTTCATCAGGCCGAGCACCAGCGGTGTGGCCACGAAGAAGATCATGATCACGCCGTGAGCAGTGAAGATCTGGTCGTAGTGATGCGGCGGCAGGTAGCCCGCCTCGCCGCCCGCGGCGATGGCCTGCTGCGCGCGCATCATGATCGCGTCGGCAAAGCCCCGCAACAGCATCACGAGCGCGAGCACGATGTACATCACGCCAATGCGCTTGTGGTCCACGGACGTGATCCACTCCGTCCAGAGATAGCCCCACTTCCGATAATACGTAATGGCGCCGAGCAGCGCCGCGCCGCCCAGCAGCACCACGGCGAGCGTGCCCATGATGATGGGTTCGTGCAGTGGGATGGCGTCGAGATCGAGTTTTCCGAACATGAATTACTCCGTGAGCGCACGCGGTGCGGCAGGCACCGACGGGGTGCCGGCCGCGCGCTCGGCACGCTGCGCGAGCAAGGCGCGGCGGTCCAGTTGGCCGTCCGCGCGGCAATTCGCGGCGGCGATGATGTCGTCGATGGCATTGCCCGAGACCCGCAACCCCTGCGAGCCCCCTTCCATCGGTCCCATGTACTTGCCCACGATCGCGTCGAACAAGCCCGGCATGACGTTGGCATAGACAGCCACCGGCGCGCCGGTGCCCGGTTGTTCGAGCTTCACGTAGGCCGGTGCGTCGAGTGTGTCGGGCACGGCCTGCGCCGCCTTCACCCAGCGATCGAAATCGGCGCGCGACGTCACATGCGCCTTGAAGTGCATGTCGGAGAAACCCGGGCCACTGTATGCCGAGGACATGCCTGCATAGGTGCCGGTCTCGTTGGCGATCAGGTGCAGCTTCGTCTGCATGCCCGACATCGCGTAGACCATGCTGCCCAGTTGCGGAATGAAGAACGCGTTCATCAGCGACTCGGCCGTGAGCTTGAACTCGACGGGCGTATCGACCGGCAGCACCAGCTTGTTGACGGTGGCCACGCGATAGTCCGGGTAGATGAACAGCCACTTCCAGTTCAGCGCCACGACTTCGACGCGCACCGGTGGCGTGCCCGAAGCCACCGGCTCGATGGGACGATAGGGGTCGAGCTTGTGGGTCGTCTCCCAGATCATGACGGCGAGCGACACGACGATGATCACGGGAATGGTCCATACGACCACTTCGATCTTTGTCGAATGCGCCCAGCGCGGCGAATACGTGGCAGCCGTGTTCGTCTCGCGGTATCGCCAGAAGAACACCAGCGTGAGCACGATCACCGGGATCACCACGAGCAGCATGACGCCCAATGCAATCAGGATCAGATGCTTCTCCTGCTCGCCAACGCTGCCCTTCGGGTCGAGCAATTCGAGCGTGCAACCGCTCATGGGCACTGTTGCCATCAGCGCCGCGGCGCGGGCGCACAACGTGTGCCAGCGCGTGCCGCGCGATGTGTCCGCCCTGCGCCGCATCGGCGGGGAGACGTTATGCATGGACATTTACAGCCTCGATGTATGTATAAGGAATTTGCGTTTCGAATGCTACGCATACACATATTCCATACATCGCGACATAATGACGCACTCGCGAACCGGTGCTTCCCGCGCTTCTCATCGTCTGCAAGGCGGCGACGGAAACAAAAAAACGCCCGAGGTATCTCGTCCCTCGGGCGTTTTACACGTAATGACCGGTCAGGCGTGCGCTCGCCTGTGGCCTGCCGACATCAGAAGCGCCAGGTCGCAGACACCGATCCGGCAACATCCGCATTGCCGGCCTTGTAGAAGTTGCTCGACACCGCGGCGCCGAACACGATGCGCTTGGCCATGCGGTACGACACACCGGCCTGCAAGCCGAGGCTGTCGCGACCGACGACTTCGCTGCGTGTCGTGAACGACGCCCCCGGATAGCCGGCGAAGCTGGCGCTCTGCGTCACCGCGCCGCTCGTCAGTTCGTGGTTCCAGGTCGCTTGCAGGTTGGCCGTGAGCGCATTGCCGGAGATCATCGGCAGATCGAAGCGCAACTCACCGCCCAGACGAGTGCGCAGCGAGTTGAACGTCTTGCCGTCGAGGTGCAGGCGCGCGCCGTCGGCATTGTCTTCGGTCAGGCTCGGGCGATACAACGCGGTGTAATCGAGCGCCGCCAGGGGACCGGCACTCACCGTGCTACCCAGCTGCCAGCGCCATCCGCCGCCGACCGTCGCCGACGCGGTGGCACCGGTCCACGTGCCGCGCGGCGACGCGCGATAACCGTTCACGGCGATAGAGCGATCCATGCGGCCGTCCTCGACCCCCACGCGCGCCAACGCGAACGCATGCGGGCCCGCGTTCGGGTCCGGCGCGAAGCGCGCCTGTACACCGAGATCGAACGCCGTGGTCTTGCCCGAGCCCGGCGTCTGGCCGTCCAGGCGGGTCGACTGGCCGCTGATCGCCCCATGCACACCAAACGTCCAGTCTCGCCCCTCGCCCGCCACGCGTTCGGCGCCGAACACCACGCCGTAGGTATTGCCGCTGGCCCCGGCCATGTCACCGTTGCGACCGCGCCAGTAACCGCTGCCGAACGGCATGGCGAATCCACGCCAGTTGCCCGTGAGCGCGCCCTCGCCTGCGCCCTTGGTACCGTCCGCGCCGACAGCGGCGGCCACCATGTCGGTGATCTGGCGCTCGCGCAGCAATGCGCCGGTGAACATCGCACCGTAGGCCGCTGGTGTGAGTTGCGGCAATGCCCTGGCGATATCGCTGCCGTTCGCCGCCGAGAAGTCGAGCGCCGTGACGAGCGGTTGCAAGTCGGCCCCCACGCTGCCCGCGATCTGGTCCAGTGCCGCTCCCACCCGACGGCTGTTGCCGTCCGCGCCATATTGGGAGTAGGCGTTCGCGGCCCGCGCGAGCTGAACACGGTAGGTGTTGTTGCCCAGCGACGACGCGGTGGCAAGCAGCGTCGGCGACGACAGCAGCGTGGTGACGCTGGCGAAAGCGCCGTTGACGCTCGACGCGCCCAGCCACTGGTTCGAGGTGACGGTGAAACCGTTCGCGTACCAGCTGCGCTGCGGCGCAATCGCGAGCGTGCCGTCCAGTGTCGCAGTGCCCGACACGATCAGCTTGCTGAACGTGCCGTCTCCCGACAGCGAGGACACGAGGCGGCCGGTACTCGTTTGCGTGTAGTCGCCCGCGATGCTGATGAAGCCGCCCGCGAGCAGCGGCGCGACGGTGCCCGCGTTGACGAAACCGGCCGTGGGATCGAGCGTGTAACGGCTGTTACCGGTCAGCGTGGCGCCGCTGGAGACGGTAACGTCATGCACCGTGTGATCGCCATTGATCTGCGTGGTGCCGCCGATCAGGGCGAGCGACAGGTTGCCGCCGACGATATTGCCGTCGTAGCGCAGGTTGAACGTGGGGTCGGCCTGTGTCGTTGCGACACCGTTCGCATCGGGGGTCAGACCGAAGCTCAGTCGCGTCAGGCGCAACGCGCCACTCGCGTCACGCTGGGCGTACTTCGAGATGATGTCGCCGTAGAGCGCTGCGCCGCGCATGATGTTGATCTGCCCCACATAGCCGTTCTCCGACATATACAGCGACGCATAGCTCCCCGCGAGGCGGCCGGTAATGTCGGCGCGCGTGACGAGCGGGCCGTCGAGCTCGTCGAGCAGATCCAGCGGTTGTCGTTGCGGGCCGTACTTCACGAAGATGTACGAGCCGCGATAGTCGCCGCTGTAACCGTCGTCGCCGTAATCGCCCAGCGCGTTGTGTCCGAAGTCGAAGCTCGCGGCGATGCCGTTCGCGCCCAGCGCCTGAACGTCGCCGCGCTGCACGAAGGTATGATTCTTGCCGTACGTGAACATCACGCCACGGCCATTGCTGCCGTCCGCGTAGATGCGCGTACCGGGAAGCACCGTCACGTTGTTGCCCACACCGTCCACGCGAATGCCCGCGCCGCCCGCGCCGATCGTGAGCAGGTCGGCGCGTTGAGACACGGTATTGCCGCTGCCGTAGATGTGTAGCCCCAGGCCTTGCGTCGCCGTGTTGTAGGTGTTCGGCACGTAGTCCGTGCCGTCCGCGTTGCGGCCGAAGTACGGGTTGTCGTTCACGACGCTCAGGCCATCGTTGTAGATCGACCTGCCGAAGAAATTGCGTCGGTCGATGTTGTAGCCGATGTCTTGCAGCATCGCCAGCTCCGCCTCCATGAACCCCGTGTAATTGCGGTAGGTCTGATGGCTCATCAGGCTGTTCTTGAGCTCGATGTGCGAGAGAATCGGCGAATCATAGGTCGTCTGCTCGAACATCGCCTTCACCGGGATATGACCGTTCATGGCGCCCGCGAGGACCTCCTGCACATGCTCGCCGGTGAAATAGCCGTTGTCCTTGCGAATGTCGAACACGGACGGGTCGTACATGCTCGCGTTTTCCGGCGAGATGATCACCTGGCCCGGCCTGGCCGGATTCCCGTTGTCGTCATACAGATGCGCGGACCAGTCGTCGAGCACGGTGGCGAACTGGGCGTAAGGCAAGCCGTTCGCCGTATAAGTCCCGACGAACATGTTGGTCCCCACCCCCAGTGCGTGCGCGACTTCGTGTGCCATGACGGCCGTCATGTCGGCTTTCTCGGTCAATGGAATTTGCGAAGCGGCATACGGCGCCGTCGAGAAGTCCATCTTGCCCAGTGTGATCTCGCCATGTGCCCCGAAGTAGGTCGGGCCGCCCAGATTGCTGTTCTGCAATGCCGCCTGCACGAGCGTCGGGTTCTGGTTGCCGACCGCGCGCTGATCCGTCGCTGCGTACACATACGGACTTTGCGCGTGCGCTCCCCCGTCGGTACTCATGCCGACATTGATGATCGCCGGCGACCGCCCAGGCGGCACCTTGATGATCTCCGCCCAATAGTCCAGCGCCGCTCGCACCTGGTCGGTCTGCAGCGGCGAAAGCGTGCCCGTCGATCTCACTGGCGTCACACCGTCGTTGCCCAAGGTGTAGGGGTCGTCCGTCGGCGAGAACAGTCGCGCCTGTATGAACGGCGTGCCGTTTCGGTCGTTGATGTCGATCGTCGTCACCGCCATCGCGGACGACATCATGGTGCAGAGCGCCGCAAATGCAACGCTCGTCATGCGAATGGTCCTCATTCAGTACTCCGTATCCATTGATGGCTTCTGTAAGGCTTTGTAATGTGAAGCGAATGGTACGGAGCGCCCCCGAACGCGTCACTGCGATTTATACGGGGTTTTGCGAAGAATGCCCGTAACCCACCGTGGAATAAGGACTTTTTCGTGGCCGACGGTCTCGATTCGGGCGCTTTCTTCCCGGCTTGTATTAATCACAGTTTCGCCGCCGGGGGGCGACGACGATACTTCACTCAACGGCTGGCACGACACCACGGCAGCCCGAAACCGAAACCACGACGCATCGACACAAGGAGAAACACCATGCCCGCACTCATCGCTTACGGCTTCGCCTCGGTCCTCGGCCTCGTCGGCGTTATCGCCCCGATTTTCGGCTGACCCCTGCCCCCCGCCCAACGCCCCACGGAGACCCCCCATGACCCATCTCATCGACCTCATCGACAGCCTGCTCGGCAACGACGTGTGCGTGGAAGCCGGCATGCAATGCGCCGTTCACGTCGGACACGTCTTCGGCTTCTGATGCGCTCGCCGGAATGCCGCCCACGGCGCATCGCCGGAAGACGGCGGAAAGCCTTCGGAAGGGACCGCCTGCGCGGTCCCTTTTTCCTTGCGCCGCCCGCCTGCGGCGCCGCCTCTCGTGCCGGCCTGCGCGGGGACTGACGGCGGAAATTTCGCCGTCCGGTGATTTTTTAGTAGGATTTCACCATTCCACATAAAAAACCGGGGCCAGCGGGATGTCATCTCCCACCAAAGTTTTCTGTATCGAAGACGACCACGACTCAGCCGATCTGATCCGGGAAGATCTGACCGATCGGGGCTATACCGTCAAGGTGGCGCACGACTTCTCGAGCGCGCTGGCAACGCTCGCGTCATTCATGCCCGACGTGATCCTGTGCGATGTGAACGTGCCGGGTATGACCGGCTTCGAGTTCCTCGAAAGCGCGCGCGGCATCATCCAGGGCGAGCGCAAGATTCCGTTCATCTTCCTCACGGGCAACGCCGACAAGGCGTCGATCATGCGCGGGCATAGCACCGGCGCCGACGAGTACATGCTCAAGCCAGTCGATTTCGACGTGCTCGACACCGTCATCCGCAAATACACGGACCACGACGAGCCGGAAGACGGCGCGCCCCTGCCGTTCGGCCTGACCAAGCGCGAAGTGGAAGTGCTGCAGTGGTCTGCACGCGGCAAGACCTCGGCCGAGATTTCCATCATTCTGGATCTCGGCAAGCGCACCGTGGATTTCCACATCGACAATGCCCGCGAAAAGCTCAACGTCGCCACGCGCACCGAGGCCGTGGTGCGGGCCGCCCTGCTCAACATCATTCAGCTTTGATCGCGCGCCGTCGCGCTGGAACGTTTTCGCATGGCTAAAGCTTCGTCTTCCCCCCGCAAGCCGCTCCCCATCCGGGGCCGCATGTACCTCCTGCTTGCCCTCTGCCTCGCGGCCATGATCGCCGTGGGCGTGATGGTGCACCGCGAAGTCGACGCCTCGCAGCAGCGCGCGATCGCCGCCGAGCGCACGCAGATCGAGCACCTGAGCGTGCTCGAGGAGCTCAACGACTACATCTCCGACTTCCGCACGGTCGAATCCGAAGCGCTCGCCCCGATGTCGCCCAAGGCGCTCGCCGACATCCGCGCCGCGGCCGACGAATTCGACATCAAGATCCAGGCCGCGTCGCAGCGCTACCAGAAGGTGCTGGTGCACGACGAGTTCCGACTCGCATTCGGCAAGTTTCAGTCTCAGTGGGCACAGTACCGCCGCGCGTCGAACCAGGTGTTTCAACTCGCGCAGGCCGGTAAGCTGGGCGAAGCCGCAAAGCTCTATCGCGGCGAGTCGAACAATAAGTACACGCAGGCGAACAGCACGTTCGGCGCACTGGTGTTTCGCAGCACGGAAGCGCTGATCAAAGACGTCGAGGCGAAAAACGCGGCTGCCCGCCATCGCCTGCTGCAAATCGACGCGCTGATCGCCGCCATGATCGTCGTCACGATGTTATGTCTGATCTACGTCGACGCCGTCATTCTCAAGCCGCTCACCCGGCTGATCCGCATGTCGGGCAACGCCGTGACCGGCAAGGCCAAGTTGCGTCTGCCGTGGTTGCAACGTGGGGATGAAATCGGCACGTTGTCGCGCTCGCTGGCCAAATTCCAGGAAAGCACATCGTCGCTCGTTCGCAACCAGAAGCTCGCCACGGCGAAGAACACCATCCTGCAGCGCGCCCTGGCCAATGAGGAACGGCTAAACAACTTCCAGAAAACGTTCCGGTCCATGGCCACGCACGAATTCCGCACGTTGCTCAGCGTGATCGACGGACATGCGCAGCGGTTGTTGAATCCGCGCAACGAAGAGACCGATTCGCGGCCGCGCTATACCAAGATTCGGGAGGCCGTCGCCAAGCTCAACCATCTGATCCAGAACTGGCTCGACGCCGCGCAAAGCGCCTCGCTCGAAGACCCGAAGTTCGGCAAGCGCGCGGAGCTCTCGCTCGTGGCCCTGCTCGAGGAGGTGCGTGGCGTTGGCACCGACATGTTCCCGACCGCCACCATCACGGTGCAGGCCGCGCCGGAGCTCGACAGCCGCATGATGGGCGACAGCAACGTGCTGTTCCATGCGTTCATCAATCTGGTGAGCAACGCCACCAAGTACACGATGGCGACGCCGGTCATCGACATCGGCATAAGCGACGCGGGCGAGGCGTTGCGCGTGGTGCTGCGCGACAACGGCACGGGCATTCCGGAGGACGAGCTCAAGGCAATCTTTCAGATGTCGTTCCGCTCGCGCAGCAACGCGGTGCTCGAAGACGGCTCGGGCGTGGGGCTCGCCGTGGTCTATGCGGCCATCGAATTCCACAAGGGCACCATCGATGTCGCCAGCCAGGTCGGCGTGGGTACCACGTTTACCGTGACGCTGCCCAAGTCGCCGCAATGGTCGCAGACCTCGGAATCCGGCGAAGCCGCCGCCTGAGATTCGCGCTGGGCGTCACCAACGAGAAAAGGCCGGCATTGCCGGCCTTTTTGTCGTTTTCGCCATCGGGTCACGCCGGCGGGCTGGCGTCCGCCGAATTGCCCGCGCCGCCGAGCGCCTTGTAAAGCGCCATGCGGTTATTGAGACGATTCAGGCGAACCTGGGCCTCGGCCGCCTGCGAATCACGCAACGACTTTTGCTGCTGCAGCCAGGGCTGAATGTCGATCGCGCCGGCGAGGTAGCGCGAGCGCAGCAGCGACTCGGCCCGCTGCGCCTGTGCCAGCGACAGGACACGCTGCTCGCTTTCCCTGGTCAGTTGGTCGCGCGCTGAGAGCGCATTCTCGACCTCGCTCAGCGCCGTGTACAAACTCTTGCGGAAGTTGACAACATTCTCCTCGTATTGCGTTTGCGACACCTTGATCTGCAACTGCATGGTGTTCCACTGAACGAACGGCAGGGTCAGTCCCGCACCCAGGGCCGCGATCGGGTTGCTCAGCACGCGCTCGAGCGTGCTGCTCGAGGTGCCGAGCGAGCCCGTGAGGGAGAACGTCGGGTAAAAGCCGGTGCGCGTGACGTCGACATTGGCCAGCGATTCGCGCAGACGCCACTCCGCCGCGCGCAGGTCGGGGCGCCGTCCGAGCAGCTCGGCGGGCAAACCGGCCGGCACGTCAGGCAACGCCTGCGTCGGCAGGGTCGGCGGCTCTGCCGACATCTGCTCGGGCGGGCGATCGAACAGGATCGCCAGCGCATTGCGGTTCTCCGCGCGCTGCTGCAATTGCTGCGTGAGCGTCGCCCGCTGGTCGGCGAGCGATTGTTCGGCCTGCGCCACGTCGAGCGCAGAGACCGCGCCGGCGGCGTATCGCGAACGCGCCAGTGCCACCACGCGCTCGGCATAGGCAATATTGCTCTGCGAGTAAGCGATGATCTGGTTCAGATACCCGAGGGTCCAGTAATACTGGGCTGTCTGGCTGATGATGGACAAGCGCGCCGCGTCGCGATCGGCCTGCGTGGCCTCGTACTCCCAGCGGGCAGCATCGCGCTGCGCGGCGAGCTTGCCCCACAGGTCGACTTCGTACTGCGCCGTCGCGTTCAGGCTGCTGCTGCGCGCCATGGTTTGCGTGTCGAGCGTGCGCGACACCCCGCCCTTGCCGTTCAGGCTGACCGAAGGCGTGAGATTGGTGTCAGCCAAACCCGACTGCAACTGCGCCCGGTAAGCGCGAATGCCGGCCGCCGCGAGATCGGTGTTGACGGCCAGCACCTCGGCGATCAGGCGGTCGAGTACGGGGTCACCGAACGCGCGCCAGAATTCGGGCGCGGTCACGGCGGCCGATGCACTCGATGGGCTCGATGGGCTCACGGCGGTCGCGCCGGCGTTCGGACCTGACATGCCCGGCGAGTTCGCCGAGGCAACGGGCGCCGCGGCCCACTGCGCGGGTACCGGCACGACCGGCAGCGGATCGTGGCGCACGCCGGCACAGCCGGCAAGCAGCACTGCGGCGCTGGCGAGCGCGAGCCACGTGCGCGCCGGCTTCTCGAGGCGCCTTGCGGCATTCTTGGGAATCGTTCGGATCATTTGGCCGTACCTCAATCGCGTGCCAGCGCTTCCACGGGGTCCAGCCGTGCGGCGTTGCGCGCCGGCATGAAACCGAATACCACCCCGATGAGCGTCGAGCACAGAAACGCCGTGACGATCGAGCCCATCGAGAACACCATCTTCCATTTCGCGACGAACAGCGCGAAGACGAAGCTCGCGCCGAACGACAACGCAATGCCGATCGCACCGCCCATCAGACACACCATCACCGCCTCGACCAGGAACTGCTGCATGATGTCGCTCTGACGCGCCCCGACGGCCATGCGAATACCGATTTCCCGCGTGCGTTCGGTCACCGACACGATCATGATGTTCATCACGCCGATGCCGCCTACCACCAGCGAAATCACGGCGATCAGCGAGAGCAGCAGCGTGAGCGACTGGCTCGTCTTCTCGACCGTCTTCACGATGCTGTCCATGTTGTAGGTGAAGAAATCCTTGCGCCCGTGGCGCTGCGTCATGAGTGTCTCGAGGCTCTTTTCGGCGGCCTTGCTCGGCTGGCCGTCGCGTACCCGCACGGTGATGCTGTCGACGTTGCGCTGGCCGAACAGGCGTCCTGCGGCGGTAGTGTATGGCACCCAGATGTTCAGGCTTTTCATGTCCCCGAACGCGCTCTTCTTCTCGGCGGTCACGCCGATCACCACGCAAGGCAGGTTGCCCACGAAGATCACTTCGCCCAGCGGATTCGGATTCGCGCCGAAGAGCTTGCGACGCGTGTTCTGATCGATCACGGCGACCTGCGCCTGTCGCCGCACTTCGTCGGCACCGAACGCAATGCCCTGTGCGATGTTCAGCCCGCGCACCTGGAAGTAGTGCTCGCCCACGCCGGTCACCATCGCGCTCGCGTCGATGTTGCGATAGCGCAGCAGCAGGCTGCGCGCCGTCTCCGGCGTGGCGCTGTCGACATAGACCTGCTCGGCCAGGGCCAGCACGTCTTCGGGTACCAGCGTCTGGATCGTCGTGGCGCGGTTGTCTCCCCAGTCCTTGCCGGGATAGATGTTGATCGTGTTCGTGCCGATGCTTCCGATTTCAGCCAGCATGTAGCGTTTGGCTCCCTCGCCGATGGCCACGATCGAAACCACCGACGTAATGCCGATGATGATGCCCAGCATCGTCAGGAACGTGCGCAGACGATGCGAGACCAGCGCGATCCACGCCATGCGAAACGCCTCGGCGAACCGGTCGATGCCGCCTGTCCAGCGACGCGGCGCGGCCACCGGGCCCGGGGCGTCTGCGTGACCGTCCCGCGGCGCCGCCGGGACAGGCCGGCGCGCCGCGGCCGGTTCGCCGGGACCCTCCTCGACCTCGTCGCCCGATCTCTCGTCAGGCGGCTCGATCACGGGAGTGTTCGCCCGGTCGGCCACGATCTCGCCGTCGCGAATCTCGATGATGCGACGGGCATGCGCGGCCACGCTTTCGTCGTGAGTCACGATGATGACCGTGTGCCCCTGCGCGTTGAGCTCCTTCAGAATGCGGATGACTTCCTTGCCGCTGCGGGAATCGAGCGCGCCTGTCGGTTCGTCGGCGAGAATGACTTCACCGCCGTTCATCAACGCGCGCGCGATACTCACGCGCTGCTGTTGACCGCCCGAGAGCTGGCTCGGACGATGATGCATGCGGTCGGCGAGTCCAAGGCGGGCGAGCAGCATCTCCGAACGCGCGCGACGCGACGCATGCGCGGCGCCGGTGTAGACAGCCGGCATCTCCACGTTCGACGCGGCGTCCAGGTGGGGCAGCAGGTGATAGCGCTGGAAGATGAATCCGAAATGCTCCCGCCGCAGCTGCGCGAGCGCGTCGGCGTCGAGATCGCGGGTCTCGCGCCCGGCCACCCGGTAGCTGCCCTCGCTCGGATGATCGAGGCAACCGAGGAGGTTCATCAGAGTGGACTTGCCCGAACCGGACGCCCCCATGATGGCGACGATCTCGCCGGACTCGATGGTGAGGTTGACATCGTGCAGCACGACGACATCGCGCTCCCCTGCCGGAAAGCGGCGGGTAATGCCCGAGAGCGACAGCATCGGGGCCGACCCGGAATCGACGGTGGGCGGGGCGGAGGTGCTCGACATGCGCGGCGTCCCTTCCCTTTACTGTGCCTGGCCGGCGTTGGACGACGTATCGACAGGCGCGGACTCGCCCGCCTCACCGATCACGACGCGCTCGCCGGCCGAGAGGCCTTCGCGCACTTCGACCCGGACGTTGTTGTTCAGGCCGGTCACGATCTGGCGCGTGACGGCCTTGCCGTCGTCGCCGAGCACGCGCACTTCGTAGCGATTCGGCCCGACACGTTTGCCGAGCGCCGCCACCGGCACGTTCAGCGCCTGCCTGGCCGTGCCGAGCAGCACGTTGACCTGCGCGGTCATGGAGATGCGCAGGCGATGGTCGTCGTTGGGCACGTCGAACAGCGCGTTGTAGAACACGGCCGTATTGTTGCGGGTGGCGCCGCCGCCCAGCGTGCTCTGCGTGTCGAGGTAATTCTGCGGTGCGGGCTCGATGGCGCGCAGCTTGCCGTAATAGCGCTTGTCGGGGTCGCCAAGGATCGTGAAGTACGCCGTTTGTCCCGGCTGGATGCGGATCACGTCGGCTTCCGAGACCTGCGCCTTGACGGTGATGGTGCTCACGTCGGCGAGTTTCAGGATCACCGGCGCCTGCTGCTGGGCGACCACGGTCTGGCCTTCCTGGGTAACGATGGCGACGACCTCGCCGTCCATGGGGGCCTCGATGCGCGTGTAGCCGACACTGGCCCGCGCCGATTCGATCTGCACACGGGCCTTGCGGATCTGCGCGTCGAGCCCGAGCAGCGTGGCGCGCTGGGTATCGAGCGCGGCCTGGGCCGCCTCGTAGTCCTGACGCGACGTCGCCTCGTCGGGCAGCATCTGGCGCTGGCGCGCGAAGGCGAGCTCGGCCTGGCGCAGTTGCGCCTGCGCGGTGCGCTTTTGCGCCTGAAGATTTTGCTCGTCCGCCTCGGCCGAGCGCAGGCCGTTCTGTGCGAGCACCGGATCGATCTGCGCGAGCCATTGTCCCTTCTTCACCTTGTCGCCAAGCTTGACCTTGAGCGACTTCAACTGACCGGTGACCTGCGCGCCCACATCGACCTGCTGCACGGCGCCCAGCGTGCCCGTCGCCAGCACCGTATTCTCGAGATCGCTGCGCTCGACCCTGGCGCTGATGTACTGCGGCGGCTTCGGGGTCGCGAGACTGCGCAGCCCGAGCACCACGAGCAGGACGAGCACGACGAGGCTGGCGACGAGGTAGCGTCGGCGGCGAATGAACTGGATCATGGAGCGAAATGAACGATCAAAAAGGCCCGTCGGAAAAAACGCTGCGCGATTGCGCTGCCGCTGACCGGCCGGCCGATCCGCCGGTGTGGCGGACCTGCCCGATCATCGCCGCCCGGCACGCTTCGGAGCACAAAAAGATGAGAGTTTAAGCCGTTTGACGCCTCTACAGACCATCCGTCGGCACGACCGCAGCAAAGAAATCCCGCCGACGACGATCACGAAGACGCTGTGAACCTGAAAGAGCGTGCGCATTACAGAGGCCGGATGCGCAGGAAACTGGCGATCAGGCCCGCGATCGCTTTGGGGAACAAGCCGGGAACGTAGCGCATAGGTGACTCCTTGGCGTTGTGGTGACACGGCGAGCCCGATGGCCCGTGCCTGTGTCGTGTCGTTTCGTTGCAAGCAGTGTCTCATCGGCCCCACCTCCGGGAAACTTGTACAAATCACAGTGCGGGCGCGGCCCGATCGCGGCCGGATCGTGCAGGTGATATATTTCCCCGGCATTCGAAGGGACATTATGAAAACGGAAATCTTCTACGCGCTGTACCTGATCGCCATCGTGACCGAGGCGATGTCGGGCGCGATCATGGGGATGCAGCGCGGCATGGACCGCTTCGGCCTCGCCTTCGTGGGCATGGTGACGGCGCTGGGCGGCGGCACCATCCGCGACGTCCTGTTCGGCCGCCATCCGCTCGTCTGGATCGCCCATCCGGAGTACTTGCTGCTCACGCTGGGGGCCGCCACGCTGGCGTCCATCGTGGCACGTCACATTCACCGGCTGCGCATGACGTTCATCACCGTGGACGCCATCGGACTGGCCGCGTTCACCATTCTCGGCTGCGATATCGGCATGACGGTGAGCACGAGTCCGGTCATCGTCGTGCTGGCCGGCGTGCTCACGGGGATCGGCGGGGGCATGCTGCGCGACCTGCTTTGCGGACAGGTGCCGCTGGTGCTGCGCCGCGAGATGTACGCGAGCGTGGCGTGCATTGCCGGTGCACTGTACGTGGCGATGCTGCATTGGGGGGTGTCGAACGGCGTGGCGACGACCATTGGTTGTCTGGCAGGCTTCGTGATCCGAATGCTGGCGGTGTGGTTCGGCTGGCGTTTCCGGACCTTCGAGAACGAAACGCCAACGGAACCGATGCACTAGCCGCCGGGGGTACGGGGCCGGCATCGCGCTAGCGCGACGCCGGCGTCTCGAAAGCCTCGGCCGACACCGGCCCGCCAAACCCGTACTTCGCTCGCGGACGCAACATGAACGCTTGCGTGCGCTGCTCCATGACATGCGCCACCCAGCCTGCCGAACGGCCGACGATCCACATCGCGGTGGACACGCCGTCGGGCAATTGCAGCGCGCGCGCGAGCGTGACCAACCCCGTTGACAGTCCGGGATGCGCGTTCAACTCGACGCGCATGCGCTCGAGAAACGCCAGCGTCAGTCGGGTGTTCTCGCGCGATGCGGCACCCATCGCGCCTTTTCCCGTTGCCGCCATGAGATCCGCCGCGCATTGCATCATGAGATCGGCACGCGCGTCGCCCCCCGGATACAGCGGATGGTTGAACCCGAACAGGCTCGCGCCGTATTCGCGTACGCGATCGACCCGCGAGTCGAGCGCGTCGTAAGGCTCGCACAGCAGCAGCGTTTCGATCTTCTCGGTGCTGGTGCCCGTCGTGAAGCCGATATGCGAGCCGATAGCCGCCGCCACGCAACCGAACAGATCGGCGTTGGTCGACGCCGCCACGCGCGCCGAAAACGTCGCCGGGGCCAGTTCGTTATCGGCCAGCACCACCAACGCGGCATTCATCGCACGCAGCCGCATCGGCGTGAGCGCAATGCCCGCCGCGCGCAGCATGTGCGTGGCGATGTTCTCGCCCTTGGCGCGCGCCACGTAGCGACGCCCGGGGCCAAGAAAGCCGACGCAACCGGCCATGCAATGCAGCATCATGCGCGCGGCCTGAACGGCGGCGCCGTCGGCAAGCTCGCGCGCACCGCGCTCGTGCATGGCGAGCGCGAACGGCACCATGCCCAGCAGATTGCCGATGTCCGCGCTCGCGACCTCGCCGTCGTACGTCGCGAGAAAGCGCAGAACGTCGGGCGGCGTGTCCTGCATTGGCCACTCGGCGATGCTGTCCTGCCAGATCCCGGTCATGAGCAGATGCACCACCGACTCGAACGACGCGCCCCCCGCCGCCAGGTCGATCGCCAGGCGATTGCGATAGCGGGGCCCGTGCGGCGTGATCTGCGTGATCGCGGAATGCAGCACCGGGTCGCCGAAACGCATCGTGGATTCCGCCACCGCGCCAGTCGGCGCCCGCCCGCGTTTGCGCGTCGCCAGTCGCTCCACGTCGCGTCGCAGGTATAGGCTCTTGCGTCCGTCCTCATGCGGCCTCGCGCGGATCAAGCCCCGGCTCACATAGGCGTAAAGCGTGGCGGGCTTGATGTCGAGCATGCTCAGGACTTCCTCGCGCGACATCAGGTCGGTCGGTTGCGTCATCGTCTGTCTCGTCGGTCACTTGCACGTCAAGCGTTGCAGCGGGCGTTGATTCGTGCGGATTTTGCGCCGTTCGGCTGAATTCGCGACACATGATGCCATAGGTATATTGACTTTAAAAATCAATATTGATAAACAAAAAACCGCCCAGTAAAGTCGACTCCGGATTTCACGACAAAGACACTGCGGCGCCAGGATGCTGGCTTCCGACAGGTCGCCCCTTCGGAGACACGGCATGGCCCACGACATCGCGCAGACGCCGCCGGAACGCATCGACGTTCGCGAGACGCTGCAATCCGCGCCACTGGGCGCGTTTCACTATCGGCTAGGCACGCTGCTGGCGCTGATCCTCCTGTTCGACGGCTTCGATCTCTATAACGCCGCCTACATCGTGCACGACGTCACCTCGCTCTGGCACCTCTCGCCCAGTCAGATCGGCGTGCTGCTGTCCTGCGGGCTGGCCGGCTTCGCCGCGGGCTCGGCCGTCTCGGGGCCATTCAGCGATCGGATCGGGCGGCGCCGGGTACTGCTCACCGGCATCTGGCTCTCGGGCCTGATGAGTCTGGCGATCGCCGTCTTCGCGCACGACCTCACGTCATTCATCGGCCTGCGTTTCGTGATGGGTATCTCGCTGGGGCTGTTGATGCCGGTGGCCGTCACGTACATCAACGAAATCGCGCCCAAGCGCAGCGCGAACGTCTTCACCATCGTGTTCTTCACCTGTGGATGGATCGGCGGCGCCACGGCCTCGGGCTTCGTCGCCGCCTGGCTGATCCCGCAGCACGGCTGGCAAAGCATGTACTTCGTCGGTGGCCTGTCGGTCGTGCTCGCGCTCGCCTTGCAGTTCGCGTTGCCCGAGTCGGTCTCTTTTCTCGCCAGTCGCGGGCGTCAGGACGCGGTACGCGCGCAACTCGCGCGTCTGTGGCCCGCGCGCGCGCCGGAATTCGAAAAGGCGACGTTCACCTCACCGGATGCCGGCGTCAGGGCGGGCTCCGTGGCAGCGTTGTTCTCGACCGGCTTCCGCCGTCAGACGATCTGCTTTTGGGCCATGGGTGCCTTGTCGTTGTTCTCGTCCTACGGACTGTCCGGGTGGTTGCCGACGATCATGCTCAAGCGCGGCGAGAACCTGTCGACGAGCTTCGCCTATGGTTCGCTGCTGGTCTTCGCGTCCGCGTTCGGCAGTCTGATCTGCGGGGTGGTCGCCGACCGGATCGGCAACCGCCGACTGGCAATGTCGCTCGCGTGGCTGTGCGGTGCGGGCGCCATTGCCTTGCTCGCGTTCGCCTCTGGCGGCTCGGTGACGTTCGTGGGCATCGTGGTGGCCGGCATGTTCGTCATCGGCACGCAGACCGTGCTCAACAACCTGGTTGCCGTGAGCTATCCCACGGAGATTCGCAGCACCGCGGTCGGGCTTTACCTCGGTATCGCCCGCGTGGGCGCCATGTGCGGCCCGGCCATCGCCGGCGTGCTGCAACAACTCACCGGCGGGGCCGGCACGATGTTCTTCGTGCTCGGCGCCGCGCTCGTCACAGCCGCGATACTGGTGTTTCTCGTGGCGCGTCCAGAGCGCCTGCCCGAGGCCCCCGCCTTCGGTCATTGAGGCCCGCCCAGCGTTCCTCCGGAAAGCTCGGCGTGTCACGCGCCCCCATCCAACGACATCGGCCGTCGCCGCGACAGTGCACCGACGCCCGCGCAAGGGAACGCATCATGTCCACGCTGCCCCTCTCTCTCGCCGTCAACGACTACGACCATGTGCGCGACCTGCTCACCGGCCGGGTCGCGGCCGAAGGCATCGACCTCATTGCCTCGGTGCTGCCGGTCGAGGAGATCTTCTATCGCACCACGCACTATCAGGAGTGGGACCTCTCCGAGATGTCGCTTGCGAAGTACGCCTCGCTGCGCTCGCAGGGTGACGATCGCCTGATCGGCCTTCCGGTATTTCCGTCGCGCGTGTTCCGGTTGTCATCGCTTTACGTGCGCGATCGTGGCGCTATCGCATCGCCCGCCGATCTTCGCGGGCGTCGCATCGGCGTGCCCGAATGGGCGCAAACGGCGTCGGTCTACTCGCGGGGCTGGCTTGCGCACGATCAGGGCGTGGCGCTGGCCGACGTCGAGTGGGTGCAGGCCGGCGTGAACCAGGCGGGGCGGCGCGAGAAAGTCGCCGTTCGCGTACCGGATGGCGTGCGCTACCGGCCCGCGCCCGGCAAATCGCTCACCGGGATGCTGCTCGACGGCGAGATCGACGCCATCCTCAGCGCCCGACCACCCGCGCCGCCGCCCGGTCGCGAAACCGAGATCGTGCGGTTGCTCTCCGACGTCGAGTCCGCCGAGCGCGACTATTTCGCACGCTCGGGCATCTTTCCGATCATGCATCTGATCGTGATGCGGCGCGAGCGCTTCGCCGCGCATCCGTGGATCGCGGGGAATCTTCTTCGGGCGTTCACGCAGGCGAAGGACGCCAGCATCGCCCGCCTCGAGGACATCACATGCTCGCATTTCCCGCTGCCCTGGATGCCGCAGCGCGCGGCCCAGGCACGCGCCATGTTCGGCGGCGATCCATGGCCTTACGGCGTTGCTCCCAACCGGGTAACGCTCGACGCCTTCCTGCGCTTCGCCTGCGAGCAGGGGGTGTGCCATCGGCCGATGCAGGCCGACGAACTGTTTCCGCCGGAGGTCGGTGCCGACGTCAGGGTTTGACGTCTGCCGTCGCCAACGCCGAGCCCGTGCTCGTTTCATTGCATTTCCACTTCAATCGCCAACACCATGTCGCAAGTTCGTTCCCCCTATCAGCCGGCCGTCACGGAACATGACGCGCATTCGATGTCGCAACTGCGCGACGATCTGGCCGCCGCGAACCATATCCTCGCGCACCACGAGGTGCTCGACGGCTTCGGCCACGTAAGCGTTCGTGATCCTCGCAATGCCGAGCGCTTTCTCATCGCGCAGTCGATGGCGCCCGAGCTGGTGTCGCCAGACGACATCCTCACGCTCGACTTCGATTGTCAGCCGGTCGACGGCGACACCCGCAAGCGCTATCTGGAAACATGGATTCACAGCGAGATCTACCGGGCGCGCCCGGACGTCATGGCGATCGTGCACAGCCATTCGCCGTCGGTGATTCCGTTTGCGGCATCGTCGGTGCGGTTGCGCCCGGTGTATCACATGGCCGGGTTTCTCGGCAGCGGTGCGCCGGTGTTCGACATCCGGCACTGCTTCGGCTGCACTGACATGCTGGTGCGCACCGGTGAACAGGGCAAGGCGCTGGCGGCGTCGCTCGGCGACTCGGACGTGGCCCTCATGCGCGGGCACGGCTTCGTGGCCACGGCGCCGTCGTTGCCCGCCGCGGTATACCGTGCCATTTACACCGAACTCAATGCCGGCATGCAGTCCAAAGCCATCGCGCTCGGCGGCGAAGTCACCTATCTGGATGCGGAGGAAGGCAAGCGTTCGAACGCGACGAATCTGGGTGTCATCGAGCGCCCCTGGACACTGTGGAAGCGGCAGGTCGCCGCGTTGCGCGGCGAGTGACGGTCAGCGGCACACCCGGGTGGCGACAAGCCATCGCCCTCGTCCGGCGCCATCATCGCCCCAGGCTCGCCCCGCATTGCACCTGCCCAGAGACGGGGTCCTTGCGGCAGGCGGTCTGCCCCTGGGCGTCGAAGTAGATCGAGCCCTGCTGGTTCGTCGGCGCGCCCGGGTAGCGCCCCTGAGGCGCACGTTGCGGGTCGGTCAGGCCGCGCATCTGCATGTCCCCCGCAGCGGCGGCTTCGCGCTGGCGCATCGCCTGTTGCTCGCTCTGAGCCATGCCTTGATTGAACTGAGCGCTCACGCCGCCCGTGGCGGGTTGCCGGGCCGCTGGCGGTGCGATGGATGTGCCCGAAGGACCGCCCGGCGCGGCCTGGTTGGACTGACGAATGCTGTTGAGATCGCCGCTCTGCAAGTAGGACTGCGCGCAGGCGCCGCCCGCCGTCGAAATACCGACCGCGCTCATGCACGCGATCAGCAAACGTTTCGCTGACATGTATCGAATCCCCGTAAACGACCTGCCGGATGCGCACCGGTGCCCGAATGGAGCGTCGTGACGTCGCCGGCGATGCAAGTCGGTTTGAATGTCGACAGAGTGTAACGTGATTCGGCGTTGGTCTCCGCCGCCGCACATGCCGAGCGCGCGCGGGCCGGGCGAGAGCACCAACCGCGATGGACACCGCTCGATCGCGAGTGAATATTGGCAGCCGATGCCTGCATCGAGATCGATGCGCTGGCAGAATGCCGAAAGCACGCCGAGATCATGTTCGAATCGGTGGGCTGATGCGAAGCCAAGCGCCACCCGGGCCCTCGATCGCCGGGCCCGGTGGTCCCCACGACGCCATACAGGAAAGCACGCCATCGACATGACCCCCGACTCCGCTCTCGTTTGCGCCTTCGCCCCCACTGGCGTGCTGCGCGCCTGCATCAACCTGGGCAATCCCATCCTCGCGGGACTCGACGCGCAGTCGCGGCCCTGCGGCATTTCGGTGGATCTGGCGACGGCGCTCGCGCAGCGCCTCGGCGTGCCGCTCGCCTTGCAAACCGTCGACGCGGCGGGGAAATCGGTCGACGCGGTGGCCTCCGAGGCGGCCGACATCGGCTTCTTCGCGGTCGATCCGAAGCGGGCGGCCGCGATTGCCTTTACCGCACCTTACCTGCTGATCGAGGGCTATTACCTCGTGCCCGACGCGTCAGGGGTGAAGTCCAATGCGGACGTCGACCGTCCCGGCACCCGCGTGGTCGTCGGCAAAGGCAGTGCCTACGACCTGTTCCTCACGCGCGAGCTGAAGCATGCGGAGATCGTGCGAGCGCCGACGTCGCCGGCGGTGGTGCCCACCTTTCTCAGCGGCGGGTATGACGTTGCCGCTGGGGTGAAGCAGCAGATCGAGGCCGACATCGCGGGCACGCCCGGATATCGCCTGCTGGGCGAGCGATTCATGGTGATTCGTCAGGCGATGGGGCTGCCTGTCGGACGCGGCGAGGCCGCCAACGCGTTCCTCGCCGCATTCGTCGAAGGGATGAAGACGTCAGGCTTCGTGGCCGAGGCGCTGCGCCGGCACGGCATAGCCGGCGTGTCGGTCGCGCCCTGAGCGAAGCGGTATCGACACGCCGGGCGAGCCTGCCGTCACCAAGGGGTCGGCGCCGGCACCGCACACGGGCCCTCGACACCGACGCTGGTGAAATCCGCGGGCCCCACCACTTCCAGATACTCCATATCGGGCGAATAATCGAAGAGGAAATGGCGAATGCCGGGACGCTGGTGAACGCAGTCTCCGGCTTCCACCAGCGTTTCCTTGTCCTCGTACATGAACCTCGCCCAGCCCTTGAGCATGTACACGATATGGAAATCGGCGCCGTGGACATGCCATCCGGTGCCGGTCTCCGGCGCGCTGTTGGCGCGTACCAGGTGCGCGATGACCCTGCCGCCGGTGGCATCGGCGATGCCGAGATCGCGATAGACGAAGAAATCGCGCAGACCGCCACTGACGAACGCCGTATCTCCCGGCTTGACGTGCGAGAACCTGGTTTCGTTGCTGTTCATGATGTGGGTTACGCCTCGATAGAAACTACAGGATGGGAAACCACGACTACTGCGCCGTCCAGCCGCCGTCGGCGGCCCACGTCGCGCCGCGGACCTCCGCCGCCATCGGCGAGCAAAGCATCAATGCGATGCTCCCGAGCGTCTCCGGCGTCACGAATTGACCGGACGGCTGTTTTTCCCCGAGCAAACGCGCGCGCGCGTCGTCCGCCGAGAGTCCTTCGCGCAGGGCAAGATCGTCGATCTGTTTCTGTACCAGCGGCGTGAGCACGAAACCTGGACAGATCGCATTGCACGTCACGCCGGTCGTCGCCGTTTCCAGCGCGGTGACCTTCGTGAGTCCGACCAGACCGTGCTTGGCGGCCACATAGGCCGACTTTCCGGCGGAACCCACCAGTCCGTGCACCGACGCGATGTTGACGATCCGCCCCCAGTTCCTCGCGCGCATACCCGCAAGGGCATGCCGCGTCGTGTGAAACGCCGACGTCAGGTTGATCGCGATAATGTCGTCCCACTGCTGCGCCGGAAACGACTCGATGGGCGACACATACTGGATGCCCGCATTGTTGACGAGGATGTCCACGCCGCCGAAACGCTCGCGCGCGGCGGCGAACATGTGCTCGATCTCGTCCGCGCGGCGCATGTCCGCGGGGTGATGAATCACTTGCGCACCGGTCGATTCGACCGCGCGGCGCGCGGCTTCGACATCGCCAAAGCCGTTGAGCACGATGTTCGCGCCGGCACGTGCGAGCGCCTGGGCAATGCCCAATCCAATGCCGCTCGTCGAACCGGTAATCAGTGCCGTCTTGCCGTTCAGGCGCATTGCAGCGTCCATCTCAGGTGTTGTACGAGCCGAAGTGGAGGAAATGGCGGTCATGTTCACACCAGCCCCGTCGCGTAATAGAGCGCGATCACGAAGAACACCGCCATCGTCTTGATCACCGTCACGGCGAAGATGTCGCGATACGATTCGCGGTGCGTGAGACCGGTCACGGCGAGCAACGTGATGACCGCGCCGTTGTGCGGCAGTGTGTCCATGCCGCCGCTGGCCATGGCGACCACGCGGTGCAGCACCTCGAGCGGAATGTGCGACGCCTGCGCCGCCTTGATGAACGTGTCGGACATGGCCGCAAGCGCGATGCTCATCCCGCCCGACGCGGAGCCCGTGATGCCCGCGAGCGTAGAGACGGAAACTGCGGCGTTCACGAGCGGGTTGGGAATACCCTTGAGTGCGTCGGCCACTACCAGGAACCCGGGGAGCGCCGCGATGACGCCGCCGAATCCATACTCGGATGCCGTGTTGAGCGTCGCGAGCAATGCACCGGCGACAGCGACCTTCGTGCCGTTGGCGAAACGGTCGCGCACCTTGCGGAACGCGGTGAGCAGCACGAGCAGGATGCCGGTCAGCAGCGCCCCCTCAACCGCCCAGATTGCCACCACGCCGTTAATGGAGATCGACACCGGCGCATGAAGCCCCGGGAGGATGTCAGGCGTGACATCGAATTGGCTTCCGTACCAATGCGGGATCGCCTTCGTGAGAGCGTAGTTCACCACGCCGACGAGGATCAGCGGCGTAATGGCGAGCACGGGGTTCGGCAGATCGGCCGAGTTCACGCGCTCGGGTTCATTGAGCAGCGAGCTGCCATAGCCCTCGCCGTTGGCCGCGGCGGCGCGGCGGCGCCATTCGAGATAAGTCAGTCCCACCGCGACGATGAAGACCGCGCCGGCGATTCCGAGCACGGGTGCGGCCCACGCCGTCGTCTTGAAGAACGTCGTCGGAATGATGTTCTGAATCTGCGGCGTGCCCGGCAGCGAATCCATCGTGAAACTGAACGCACCGAGCGCAATGGCGCCAGGCATGAGCCGCTTCGGAATGTTGCTCTGCCGGTAGAGCTCCGCCGCGAACGGGTAGACGGCGAATACGACCACGAACAGAGAAACCCCTCCGTAGGTGAGCAGCGCACACACGGCCACGATGACCGCATTGGCCCGCGTGCGGCCGATGTACTTGATCGCGGCGGCCACGATGGACTCGGAGAAGCCGGACAGCTCGATGACCTTGCCAAACACGGCGCCAAGCAGGAACACGGGCAGATAAAGCTTGACGAAGCCGACCAGCTTGTCCATGAAAATCCCGGAAAACACGGGGGCAACCGCTTCCGGCTGGGTCAGGAGAACCGCCCCGAGTGCTGCGATGGGGGCAAACAGAATCACGCTATAGCCGCGGTACGCGACAAACATCAGAAACGCCAGTGCGGCGAGCACGATGAGAAACGACATCTTGTCTCCAGTTTGTTTGCCTGCACGGGGTTGTGCAGGTTGAAGTTCTTACGTTCGACTGCCAGCCACGCAAAAAGCATGCCGCATCGCATTAACGTCATGATTACAAAGGACATCGACCTCCCTGCCGAAGCGCCAAATGAAAAAACGAAGGCCGCTGACGGGCCATGCGGCGCCCTGACGTCTCCATTTGGAGACATTTCCGGGACATCCCACTACGCGGCAACAAGTCGATCGAGGTAAAAGAACAAGAATCAAGATGATTCAGGCGTTTTCACCAATCGAGCAAATGTCTCAATTCGTGGAATAATCGTCTCCAAATGTGGACTTTCCGGATTTCAGCATAATGAACGACGATGCGCGCAACGCGCCGGGTCTCGAAAGACAGCACGACCTGCTCTCCGATTACGAGTTCGTTCGCAAGCAGGCCATGCAATCGCTGTTCGAAACGCTGGATCATTCCAGCGAGGGCACCGTCGTGGTGGACGGCGATGCGCGAATCGTATGGATCAACCGGGGCTACGCGGCGCGGTTCGGATTCAGCAATCCGGATGCCGTGATCGGACTCGACTGCGAGGACGTCATCCCAAACAGTCTGATGCGCGAGGTGGTGTCCACCGGACGGCCGATTCTGCTCGACATTCTCGAGACCGGACACGAGCCGCTGGTGGTCACGCGGCTCCCCATCCGCGACGCCCATGGCAAAACGGTCGGCGCCGTGGGGTTCGCGCTGTTCGACGAACTCAAGGCGCTCACGCCCATGTTCAGCAAGTACTCGCGCTTGCAGACGGAACTGCTCGCAACGCGCCAGTCGCTCGCGCAAGCCAGGCGGGCCAAATACAGTTTTGGGAGTTTCGTGGGCACCAGCGCGGCAAGCCTGGAGACGAAGCGCCTCGGACGCCGTGCCGCGCAGCTCGACTCGCCGGTGCTGCTGCTCGGCGAGACCGGTACGGGCAAGGAATTGCTCGCGCACGCCATCCATGGTGCTTCCGCGCGGGCCGACAAACCCCTTGTCACGGTCAACGTGGCAGCCATTCCCGACGCCTTGCTCGAAGTCGAATTCTTCGGCGCGGCAGCGGGCGCCTATACCGGCGCCGACCGGAAAGGCCGCACCGGCAAGTTCGAGCTGGCCCAGGGGGGAACGCTCTTTCTCGATGAAATCGGCGATATGCCGCTACCGCTGCAGGGCAAGCTGTTGCGTGTGCTTCAGGAACGGGAGTTCGAGCCGATCGGATCGAACCGGATGGTGCATACGGACGTGCGCATCATCGCCGCCACCTCCGCCGATCTTCCGAATCTCGTGGCGCAAGGGCGCTTTCGCGCCGACTTGTACTACCGGTTGAATGTCCTGACGATTCGCGTGCCGCCACTGCGCGAACGGCCGTCGGATATCGAGGCCATGGCGTACGCGATTCTCGACAAGCTGAGCGCCTACCGCGACGCCGGTCATCTGGAACTGGACGAAGGCGCCATCGACTGCCTTCGCGCCTACCGCTGGCCCGGCAACGTCCGGGAGTTGCACAACACGCTCGAGCGCGTTGCCCTGCTCTCGGAAAGCGAGCGCATCGACGCTCGCTCGCTTTCCCGCTTCATCGGCGAGGGCATGGGCGACGGCGAGGCTAACCACCCGACCGGTGGCGCCGGCACTGCCGCTTTCGCCGTCCCGTCCGATAACAAAACCGCCGACGACGCGAATGCCCAGCGCTATGACGACGCCATGCGGGCGTTCGAGCGTCAATTGCTGACACAAGCGCTGCGCGCCGCCGGGGGCCGGGTTGCCGACGCCGCCGCGCGGCTCGATATCGGACGTGCCACCCTTTACAAGAAGATGGCCGCTCTGGGCATCACGGCGCGCGAGTAACGCGCATGGGATCGACAGGCCGCGCAAACGCAATACCGCCCAATTTTTTCTCGTCAGTTGCCGCGTAGCCGGGCGATCGGCCATAATCGACCATTGCCTGTCAGAAGTCACAGGGCAACTACGCTGGTTCGGGGCACAACTTATAACAAGCGAATTGCGACGCAAATGGCAGCCGTAATCACGAAATACGTCAGGGACGGGATCACGTATTACGAAATTCGGGGGGCTCTGCCCGACGGGAAACGCTACCGCGACCGGGTGGGTTTCAGCGAGGGTGAAATGAGATTCCGGGCACTCGTTGCGAGGCGCATCGTATTGATGCGCAACGATTACCTCTCCGAAATCAAACGCGTCGGCGACGAAATCAAAAATGCCAGGCCAACGCCCGGCTGGATGAGCCAACTGATTTTCTAGCGAACGCTACCCACACCATCGCTGCGCCCAGACTCGTGCCGGCCGGTTGAGCGGGCGGTTCCCCGTGGATGTTGCGCGACCGGCACGCCAACCGTGCAAGCGGCACTCGGCGCGCGAGGGGCGACGCGCGCCCCGCCCCGATCACTCCAGCTTGAAGCTGAGCTTCGCGGTGATCCGAAAATTGACGATCTTTCCGTTGTCCACTTCGGCCGAAAGATCCTTGATGTAGATCGATTTGACGTCGCGAAGCGATTTCTGCGCCTCCTTGACCGCATTCCCGGCGGCGTCCTCCCAGCTTTTCGGCGATTCCGAGAGAACTTCGATAACCTTGACGACTTTGGACATGGTTGCCTCCTGTCTGAATTCGCGGACGGGCGTCGCCGAGCGAAATCGGGCCGCCCTCGACAAGCGTGGCATGCCGCAGCCAGTCGACGTTGACCGACGTCAAACGAATTCCGTTGCGCTCACGATGCATCGCGCTGACGCGGGCAGGCGCGGGCGCTCCCCTCATCCGGTTGGGGGAGCGGTCTGACGTAGATCAAAGGCACTCGCCATGAACGACGGATATGGCGGGCCTGCGGCTAAGTTGAAATTTCGACAGACCGACATGGAGCGAACGCGATGACGCCCGCCCGGATATCCGAAAAACGAACACCCGTCGAGGTTGAGATCAACGGCAACCATTATGTGGGGCACTACCGCGTGGTGAATGGCTCGGTCATCGCCTACGTGGGGGACGAGTGCGTTTTTGCGTCGTACGACATGAATACGCCCGAGGCGGTCGCACGGTGGCTCATCTCCGACATATGCCGCAAGCAGCAAAAGAGGGAAAAAAGGCCCCGATCACGGTGACACGCGACGTCGCGCCGCCCCGCAAGGCGCCGCCAGCGGAAGCGCCGGCATTCGCGACGGCCTCGCAGGCCGCGTCCGCGTGTCGATCGTCGACGTTCTCCGAGCTGGCCTCAACGTTGGTACGGTGCGGCGGCGTTCAGGCGACACGCATCGTGGCGGCCGGCGCCGCGGAAGACTTGCACCAGTTTCGCGTGACGATGCGCCGCTTGCGCGCGCTTTGGTGGACCTATCGTCCGTTGCTGGATCGCCGGCAATACGCGCGGCATCGCGCGCTGTTCAAGGGCCTCGGGGACGTCGCCGGCCAGGTGCGAAACTACGACGTCCTGTCTTCACTGCTCGCGTGCGTCGCACACGACGCACCGCTGTCGGAAAACATTGCCCGCGAGCGCGCGCTCGCATTGGCTCACGCGAAAACGACGATGGCGCGACGCGAAGTCATGCGGGATCTGGCCAATACCAGCGCGCAAGCGGTGCAGTCCCTGCGCCCCTTGCCAAAGTGCGCGCAGAGCGAAGACGCGTTCGTCTCGCTGCGCATCGCCGTTGCAAGAAAAAACATGAAACGGAAGGCGAAAAGCGCGGGACACGCGCCAGGACGCAGCCGGCTGGAGCAACTCCATGAGCTTCGAAAGCGCGGGAAGACCGTGAGGTATCTGCTCGAATTGTTCGAACATGGCAACGCCGCCGACAAACGGCATCTCAAACAACTCGGTCGGTTGCAGGAATCGCTCGGCAAGCTTAATGACGTCGTGGCCAGCGAAGCCCTGCTGCGCAGTCGCCCCGGACTGCTCGGCGGCCGGATGGATGCCGCAAAGTTGCGCAAGCGATTGCGATCCCTGAGAAAGCGCCATCTTCGCGCCGCGATGGCGTTGATTCGCGCATAGACAACGATGGCCAGGGCCATCGCGTGACCTCGCTCGGTCTCCCTCGACGCCCGGCACGGACGTGGCGGCGAGTGTGTGGCGGAGCGGCGCGGTGCCGCGCCGCGTCCGACGTCGCACGCTCGGATCGAGCAGTGCTGTCGCGTCACACCGGAACGCCGCTGCGCTCGCTGTTCATCACGTTGCCTTTCGGACCGCGCCGGTAAAGCCGCAGCGCGGCAAGCAGGCCGCACAATGCCGCGAAACTCATCCAGTATCCCGGCGCCGCCTTGTCGTGCGTGATCTGGATCAGGTACGTGGAGATGGCGGGCGTAAAGCCACCGAACACCGCGGTCGCCAGGCTGAACGCGAGCGAGAATCCGGCCACGCGCACCTGCACGGGCATCACCTCCGTGAGGGCAGCGACCATCGCCCCGTTATACATCCCGAAGAAGAACGAGAACCACAGCAGCACGCTCAGCATGCGGGCAAAGCTCGGCGCCTGCGCCAGCCAGTCGAGCGCCGGATAGGCGGTACAGATCGCCAGAAGGGAAATGCCGATCAGCACAGGCTTGCGCCCGATCCGATCCGAGATCGCGCCGCCGATGGGCAGCCACATGAAATTCGATGCCGCGGCGAGCAAGGTCACCAGCAGGCTGTCAGACGTCGAGAGCTTGAGAACGGACTTGCCGAACGTCGGGGTATAGACGGTGATGAGATAAAACGTCGTGGTCGTCATCGCCGTGAGCATCATGCCGCCCAGGACGGTGCGCCAATGCGCGAAAAGCATCGCCACGATGTCGCGCAACGGGGGGCGATGGCCTCGTGCCTCGAAGGCGGCCGTCTCCTGCAGCGAGCGGCGCAGAACAAACAGCAGCGGCACGATGGCGCATCCGACGAAGAACGGAACCCGCCAGCCCCACGCCGCGATCTGTTGCCCGGTAAGCCATTGATTCAAGCCGTAGCCGATCGCCGCGGCCATCACGATGGCGACTTGCTGGCTCGCGGACTGCCAGCTCGTGTAGAACCCCTTGCGGCCCGGCGTCGCCATCTCGGCGAGATAAACGGACACGCCGCCGAGTTCGGCCCCCGCCGAGAAGCCCTGCAAAAGCCGGCCCAACAGCACCAGTGCCGGCGCCAGCAAACCGATGCGCTCGTACCCGGGAACGCACGCAATGAGTATGGTGCCGCTTGCCATGATCGACAGCGTCACGATCAAGCCCTGGCGTCGCCCCACCTTGTCGATATAGGCGCCGAGGAAGATGGCGCCCAGTGGCCGCATGAGAAATCCCGCGCCGAACACGGCGAAGGTGAGCATGAGCGATGCGTATTCGCTGGTCGCCGGAAAGAATATCTTCGAGATCGACGTGGCGTAAAAGCCGAACAGGAAGAAATCGAACTGCTCGATGAAGTTGCCGCTCGTCACGCGCAGCACAGCGGCCGCCCGGTTCGCGCGCCGACCGCCGGCGCTCGCCGCAATGGATTCGGTGGGGTTCATGGTTGTCTCCAGGTTATTGTGTGGGCACCGGCGCTGCGTGAGCGCCGGGCCATCGCTATTCCGAGCCCAGGCTCAGGGTGTTGCGCTCCCGCCTCTCGATGGACGACTTGAGCAATGCCGCACTGCGAAAGATTCCGTGGGCGAACTTCCCGTATGGCAGCGTTGCGAACAGCGCCATGACGATGCCCAGGTGAAGCGCGAGCAACGTCGGCATCGCGGCGGTTGTCCGGCACGCGAGCAATCCGAGGCCCGACGCGCTGGTCAACAGCAGGAGCGCGATGAAGCCGCGATCCATCGGGCGCTGGCGTGTGTCGGTGCGCGCGGGATCGCGCCGGACGTTCAGCCACAGCAGTCCCGTCGGCCCCACGATGAGCCCGGCGCCACCGAGCACGCCCAGCACCACGGGAACGCTCAGGACCGGATACGGGGCCTCGAGGCCAAATGCATAGTGATAGAGCGTTGCCACGACGGTCGCGCCAAAGCAAAGCATGAAGCCGTAAAAGGTCAGGTGATGGAAACGGCGCCGCGCGAGCGTGAAGGCGTCGTCCGCTTCGTTGCAGCCCTCGCCGTGGCCGCCGTCGAGATACTTGAGCGTCAGCGCGTGACGGGCGGCCTCGCTCACCGCGGGCACGCTTGCCGTCCCCGGCGCAACGTCGCGCCAGAACCGCCGAACGCCAATGCCCAATGCGAGCGCGGCGAACAGGAACACCGCCCCGAACATCACGGCGAGCAGGTTGTGCGGAAAGATCGCATAGAAGTCCGCAGGCGCGCCGCTCGGCGCAAGGCCGCCGCGCAGTCCCAGGCCCAGCAGCAGGAACAGCGAGATGCCGGCCGCCAGCGCGATGGACAACGTCACCCCATTGCGCCGGTACAACGCGCCGAACGCTGCGGGAAACGCGTACTCGGAATAGGTCTCGAGGCGCACTTGAGCCATCGCCTTGGGCACGTTGACGCCGAATTCATGAGGTGGCGCGTACTGGCAAGCGTGATAGCAGGCTCCGCAGTTGTGGCAGAGATTGGCCAGATAGTGCACATCTGACTTGCCGAATTCGAGGCGGCGCGTCATTGCGGGGAATACGGCGCAAAAACCCTCGCAATAGCGGCAGGCGTTGCAGATCTGCATCTGACGCGCGACTTCCGCCTCGCCTGAGTTGAGCGCGACGATGGGAATCACGCGCGTGGTCTTGCCCCGTTCGCCCACGCCATCGGGCTGCGACACGAGCGGCGTCGGCGAGGGGCCTTGCCCGGAGGGGATAGCTTCAGACTTCTGCACTGCGAAACTCCGTGGTCTTGAGGGCGGCGCGGGCGGCCTGCGTTCCGGCGATTCGCCCGAAAGCCGTTCCGATCGACATGCCGACGCCTGCCGTATAGCCCTTGCCGAGTACGTTGCCAGCCATCATTTCGCCGGCAACGAACAGGTTGTCGCTCGGCGCGCCGCCGAAATGCACCTGCGCGCGGTCGTTGGTCTTCAGGCCGAGGTAGGTAAAGGTGATACCGGGGCGCAACGCGTAGCCGTAGAACGGCGGCGTATCGATCCGGCGCGCCCAGTGTGTCTTGGGCGGCGTGAGGCCTTCCGTATGGCAGTCGTCGAGAGCGGTGTGATCGAACGTGCCGACCCGGCAGGCCTGGTTGTAGCGTGCGATGGTGTCCAGGAACGGCCCCTCGGGGAGCTGAAGCTTGCGCGCCAGCGCTTCGAGCGAGTCGGCGCGCTCGCCCGGGAAGACCGGCGGCATGAAGCGTCCGATCGCCTTGGCGTCGATGATGGAGTAGCCGATCTGCCCCGGCTGGAGCGCGACGAGCCGGCCCCAGATCGCATAGCGCTTGGGCCAGAAGTCTTCGCCCTCGTCGTAGAAGCGCTCACTATTGCGGTTCACCACGACACCCAGCGACACGCAATCGATGCGTGTGCAGATGCCACCGTCGTACAGCGGCGCACGCGCATCGATGGCAACGCAGTGCGACTGCGAGGGATCGCCGATCATATCGGCGCCGGTATCCATCAGGTGCTTGAGCAGCACCCCCTTGTTGAAGCGCGTGCCGCGAATCAGAAAGTTATCGGCAGGCCATTCGCCGCGCGCGTTCTGGCCCCAGGCGTCTCGCAGCCACTCGCGATTCGACTCGAATCCACCGGCGGCCAGCACGCAGGCACGCGCGGCAAACCGTTTGTTGCCGCTGCGCGCCGCCACGAATCGGTCGCCGTCGAGCTCCAGCGAATCGACCGGCGTGTCGTAGCGGATGTCCACGCCGAGGGCTTCCGCACTGCGGTAGTAAGCATTGACGAGCGCCTTGCCGCCGCCCATGAAGAATGCGTTGGTGCGCGCGACGTGCAGCGCGCCGGACAGCGGCGGCTGGAAGCGCACGCCATGCTTCTGCATCCACGGACGGCACGACGACGATGCGCGGATCGTCAACCTGGCGAGATGTTCGTCGGTGAGCCCGCCGGTGACCTTCAGCAGATCTTGCCAGAACTCCTCCTCGGGATAGGCATCGACGAGAACGTCCTGCGGGGCATCGTGCATGCAGCGCAGATTGCGCGTGTGCTGCGAGTTCCCGCCGCGCCATTCACGCGGCGCCGACTCGAGGAGCAGAACCGACGCCCCCGCCTCGCGCGCCATGAGCGCGGCGCAAAGCGCGGCGTTGCCTCCTCCGATTACCAATACGTCGACCATTTGACTTGACTCCTTTCGCCCGCATCATAGGGATGTCAAATCCGGGTCGCCAGACGTCAGGCGTCAAGGGGCCTTCACGTTTCGTGAACGGTCGAGGTACGAAGCCGCGCGCCGGGCCATCGGCCTTCTCGCACGAGTTGACGGGCCACGTCGGCTAGCACGACGCGCGCGGCCAGCCCGGCGGGCGACAGCTCATCGTCTGAGACGCTGACGATCATGTTCGGCCGGGTGGCATAGTGCTCGGCGACGGGCACGCTGGCCAGTGGCACCGGTGCGGGCCGTGCGAGCGCCGCCCCGGGTTGGATCGTCGCGCCCATGCCAGCGCAAACCATGTCCATGAGCAGTGCCAGGCCGTCGACCTCGGCGACCACGTTAGGCTCGAAGCGCGCCCGCTTGAACGCCGTGGCGAGCTGCGAGCGAAGGCCGTGCGTGCTGCTGGGAAGAATCAGCGGGAGCTTGCCGAGGCTTTTGAGCCGGACGGCGGCGCCGCTCGGCATGCCGTCGAGGTCGACGGCGCCAATGAGGAACAACGGCTCGTCGAGCAGCGGCATCACGCTCCAGCGTTGCGCGGGAACCTCATGAAAAATCACGGCGAGATCGATCTGGCGGGCCCCGAGCATCGACGAGAGATAACCGGAAAGGCTCTCCACGATGCGCAAACGAACGTCCGGATAGCGCTCGCGCATGGACCTTGCGAAGGCGACGCCCAGCACACTCGCCGTGCTCGGCGCCAGCCCCACGCTGACATGCCCCGACAGGCGTGCGGAGCGCGCGGCGGATGCGGCCGCGTCGGCATGACGCAGGGCAAGCTGCGCCTGGCGCCAGAACGCCAGACCGGCGTCGGTGGGCACAACGCCGTTGGAGGTTCGCTGCAACAGGCGGGTCGACAGTTCGCTCTCGAGGCGGCTGATCTGCTGGCTCAACGCAGAAGTCACGACGCCGAGCTCCAGTGCGGCTCGCCCCATGCTGCCGTGTTCGACCACGCTCACGAAATACCGCAGTTGTCTGAGTTCCATTTCACCATGGGGTGGCTGCGCCCCCTCCGGTCGTTTCGGGTTGAAATCCCCGCAATATTACCGTCGCCCCGACTCACCGGGGCGTTGAGTGTCGCTCGCCTGTCCATGACTCGACGCCACGTCCCCGACATCCGACGCGCCATCAAAAAACGTGCTTTCTCTCCGTACACAAGCACCATTCAACTATGACGGACTTCGAACCAAATTTTTTCATTCGAATATTCACTACCTATTAAAACGGTACGCCATTCGTAACAATCCGCTCGCACAAATCATTAAGAATACTTATGATCTGAAGCAAAGAAACTGAAGTCGCCCGACAATCGGAGGGGACCCTTGCCTGGAAAAACGAAACCGGCGTCCGCAGGCCCGGTCGGCACCAAACATCACGTCCTGGCCACGGTCGTGGCAGCGATGCTGCCCTCCGCCCAGGCGCTGGCGCAATGCGCCCCGTCGCCGGCGTCGGTCAGCCTGTCGTCCGGGAGTTGCACCGATACGGCGTTCACCGCGCGAGAAAGCGCGGGCCCCGCCCCGGTCGTGGACGTTTCCGGCACAGGCGTCTATAGCGGCACGTCCCTCAGTCTGACGGCCACCGGGACAGGCTTGGGCGTACACGCGACCGGCGGTGGAACGGTCACCCTCGACGGCACTGCGGTCGACGGTTCCACAATCGAAACGCAGGGCGCGAGCGCACATGGTCTCGTTGCCGACGGCGGCGGCCGGATCGTCGGAAGCTACACGTCCGTCTACACGAACGGCGTCGGCGCCAACGGCGTAGGCGCCGTCGGCGCGGGCAGCGAGGTCACGCTCATCGACAGTGCCGTGAACACCAGCGGCGACAGCGCGTACGGCGCGTATGCGGCCAATGGCGGATCCCTCGTCTTCACGCGCACCAGCATCACGACGTCAGGCGCGGGCGCCTCGTCTGTCTTCACGGATGCCGGTGGCTCGATCACGCTCAACAACCTGAACACGTTCAGCTATGGCGACAACACCCCGGGCGCAGCCGCGTCGGGCGCCGATAGCCATCTCGGCCTGAACGGCACTTACATCAATGTCCTCGGCAACGGCAGCGCGGGGCTCTTCGCCACCGCTGGCGGCGCAATCGCCATGAGCGGCGGCGCCATTGCGTCGGGGGACTATTACGGCGGCACGATCATCGCCAACGCGCCGGGCATGCTCGCCCGGGGCGCGGGTAGCAGCATCGTGGCCTCCAGCGGAGCGAGTTCCGCCACCTATGGCGCGAACAGCCCGGGCATATGGGCCGATGCCGGAGGGAAGATCGACTTCTCGGGCTATGGCGTTTTCACCTACCAACCCGACTCGCCGGGCGCGCAGGCCAGCAGCGCCGGTGCCATCACGCTGACGAACACCATCGTCCGTACGTCGGGGCCTTCGAGCGCGGGCTTGCTGGTTGGCGACGGCGCCACGGTGCTCGCGACGGGCACAGAGATCACCACCGGATATCGCGTCGGCGGCAGCGCGCCACCGGTCCTCCAGTTCCCCGACGCACAGATCGGCCTGCAAGCGCATGGGGTGGATGTCCTGGGTCAAGGCAGTCAGTGGCTGGGAGAAAACAACGCCGTGACCACAAACGGCGACGGCGCCGTTGGCGTCTGGAGCGGTCAGGGAGGTGTGGCGCGCGTGACCGGTGGAACCATCACGACCCACGGCGCCGATACCGGCGCGCTCGGCGGCGCCGACGCCGTTCGCGCCACCGACGGCGGCAGCCTCGTCGACCTGACCGGTACCCGGATCAGCACCACGAACGTCAAAGCCGTCGGCCTGCACGCATCGGCCGGAGGGAGCATCTCCGCCATCGGCGCTGCCGTGGCCACGCAGGGGCAAAGCGCCTTCGGTGCCCAGGCACAGGATGCGGGCAGCGTCGTCACGCTCGACCGTGCCACCATTGCCACGGCGGGCGAGGCGGCCAATGCTATCCAGGCCGGCAATGCAGGCCGAGTGCAATTGACGGGTAGTTCGGTCGCGACCACCGGAGGGGCAGCGCATGGACTCGCCGCCATCGACGGCGGCACACTGTTGGCCACGGCAACGAGCGTTGCCGTGAGCGGCAACGGATCGGCGGCGATCTATCTCGCCGGCAGCGCCCCGAGCACGATTTCGATCAGCGGCGGCAGCCTGAGTGCGACCGGCGGCGCCATCGTCCTCGCCCAGGGCGGCACCGGAAGCGTCTCCCTCAGCGGCGTGACTTCAATCGTCCCGGCGACCGTCAACGGCCGAAAACTGCTGGCGATGGTGACCGAAAGCACCAGCGGTGCCCCATCGAACCTGACGCTCGACATCGTCGATACGCCCTCCCTCTCCGGCGATATCGTTGTCGATCCCTCCACCCTCACCTATCGCGTCGGCAACAGCCGCTGGGTTGGCGATCTGGTGCTGAACGGCCCGGGCAATACGGCCAGTGCGAGCTTTGCCACCTCCCAGTGGACCGGAAACCTGTTAGCCGACGCGGGCAATACCGCGAACGTTTCGCTGCAGAACAGTCTCTGGACGGGCCTGGCGCGCAACGCCACCAACGTCGTGATCGATGGCGCCAGCGTATGGAATGTCACGGGAGATTCCAACGCGATTGGCACCGTGACCAATGCGGGCCTGATGCAGTTCGTGGCCCGGACGGGATCGTACAGCACCCTGACGGTCGGCAGCTACGCCGGCGGCGCCGGTAGCCGCGTCGGCTTCAACACGTATCTCGGTGCCGACAATTCGCCGACCAATCTTCTGGTGGTCAACGGCGGACAGGCCAGCGGCACCAGCACACTGCTGGTCAATAACGCCGGGGGCCCCGGCGCACAAACGACGGCGGACGGCATTCGACTGGTGCAGGTGACCGGCGGTGGCGCCTCCGCGACGGGTGCCTTTACGCTCGGCCAGCGGGTTGCCGCGGGGGCGTACGAGTACCAACTCTTTCGCGGTGGCAGTACTGGCGCGAACGACTGGTTCCTGCGCTCGAATCTCATCGAAGCGCCGAGCACGCCGTCGGCGCCGACCACGGAAGTTCCGCTCTATCGTCCCGAGGTCGCGCTTTACATGCCGGTGCCGGCGCTCGCGCGGCAAATGGGGCTCGCCACGCTCGGCACCCTGCATGAACGGGTGGGCGACGAAGAGGATCTGCGCGGCACTTCGCAAGGCCGCGACTACGGCAACCTTGGCTGGGCGCGCGTGTTCGGCGCGCGCGTGAGCAACCGGTGGACGGGCGACGTCGATGCCAAGGCGGCCGGCAATCAGACCGGGGTGCAGGCCGGTGTCGACCTGTTCCGGCGCACGACGGACAGCGGGCACCGCGACCATGTCGGCGTATACGTCGCCTATACCGACTACAGCGCCACATCGGTGCAAGGCTTCGCGCTCGGCACGCAGGATCTGGCCGTCGGGAAGCTCTCGATGAGCGGGCCATCGCTCGGCGCGTACTGGACACATTTCGGCCCGAGCGGCTGGTATACCGACGCCGTCTTTCAGACGAGCTGGTACGACATCAAGGCCCGGTCGAATTACGGTGCCGAGGTATCGCCGCATGCCACCGGGTTCGCCGCCTCGCTCGAGACCGGGTATCCGATGCGGTTTGGCGATGAAGGGCAATGGCAGTGGGAGCCGCAGGCGCAGATCGTCTGGCAAGGCGTGTCGGTGAACCATGCGCGGGACCCTTACTCCAGCGTGGACTGGGATTCGGGGAACGCCGTGACGGGACGGCTGGGCGTTCGCCTGCAACGCGTGACCCGGGATACGCGTGGCACGCTATGGCAACCCTACGCACGGTTGAACCTCTGGCACGCCTTCGCCGGCAGCGATCAGGCGACGTTCGGAACGAACGCCCCCATCACGAGCCGCTTCGGCGACACGGCGCTGGAGATCGGCGCCGGCGTGACGGCGCGCGTCAACGCCAACACGAGCTTTTACGGTCAGGCGAGCTACCGCGTGTCGCTAGACGACAGCCGCTCGCGGCAGTCCGCCGCCCAAGGCATTGTCGGCGTTCGATTCAACTGGTGAGATGCTCACGTGTTTCGCCCCGATCAACGTGACATGGGCTGTCCAACCACGTCCGGAGCGGCAACGTCACCGGGAGAAGCACTTCCGGGGATCAGCCCGACCGAGGCGATCTCCTGCCGGCCCAGCGAGATGATGACGGCCGCAAGCGCCAACGCCACGGCGAAGATGCCGAACGTATAAGACGTGCCCGGGACATAGGACGCCACCAGCCCGACGATCATCGGCCCCATGATGCCGCCCACGCGATTCAGGCCAACAGCCACCCCCATCCCGGTCCCGCGCACTTCGGTCCGGTAGCACATCACCTGGTAGTTGTTCAGCACCGCTTGCGCGCCAAAAATGAAGAAGCCCAGCGCGGCAACGAACGGCGGCGCCCACAGGTTGCCCAACGCAATACCCACCGACACCATCGATACCGAGGCCAGCGAGTAGCCGATGATCATGGCGCGAATTCGGCTGCGAAGCTTGTCGGCCAGCCAGCCCATGCCGATGCCGCCGAACACGGACGCCACCATCACAAGCGTGCCGTAGGCGAACGCCGACGACACGCCGCCGCCGCTCGCGACCACCAGCGAAGGCAACCAGCCCGTCAGCCCGTGGATGCAGAACAGGCTCAGGAAGCCGACCACCCAGTGCACGATCGTGTTGCGACGGTACAGCGGCGAGAGCAACTCGGCAATGGAACCGATCTTCGCGGGCTTGTGCATCGGCGTGAACGCCGCGTCGCGATAAAGGGCGGCCCGCTCGGGACGCAGCCTGCCCAGCAGCGCGCGCACTTCAGTCTCGCGCCCACGCAGCATCAGGTATTGGATCGATTCCGGCAACCACAGCGTCGCGGCAATCACCACAATGAACGACAGCGCGCCCACGTAGTACAGCGACTCCCAACCGTAGCGTGCCGTGAGCGAAAGCCCTGCCACGCCCGCGAAAATCCCCCCGGCCGAAAACCCCAACTGGAAGACCCACGTGGCAAATGTATTGGCATGCCTGGCCGGCGCCCACTCGTTGATGCAGGTGAGCGCCAGCGGCGTCACCATGCCCAGCGCCGTGCCCATGATCAGACGGAAGACGGCGAACGGCAGCGGGCCGTGCACAACGGTCGCGAGCAGCGCGCTCGACGCGGTCAGCATCCATAGGGCCAGCAGCATGATGCGGCGGCGGCCGAAGCGGTCCGACAGCAGTCCCTGGAGCACCGAGCCGATGGACAGCCCGATAATGCCGCTCGACAGCATGAAGCCGATCATGCCCGGCGAAGGCTGCCACGTTTTGCGCACCAGCGGGATCACATAAGCTGCGTTGAACAAGTCGTAGCCATCAAAGAACATGATGGCCGTGAGCAATACGGCGAACTTGAAATGGAACCCGCCGAAGCGGGCCTGCGCGATCTCCTCGCGCACGGTAATAGTGGTCGTCACAGTTGTCTCCTGAGCGGGGCGAAGGTGCGCTTGCCGGTCTGTTGCCGGTTGCGCGGTGGTGTCGTATGACCGACGACGGCGTGCCGCGCGCTCCCCCCGAAGCGCGCGGCGCCGGGACATCAACCCAACGAGCCCATCAGCACGCCGAGTTTTGCTGCCAGCGTCGCGTTGTCCACCGCGACGCCCCACACATAATGGTCGGGGCGCACGATGGCGGCACGGCAACCGTGCCGGGCGAACCAGCCCGCCAGCACCCCTTCACGCTCGATCACGGCGGCGTGACCGCCCGCCGTACGCGCTTGCGCATCGTTTGCCAGCACGATGGCCCGCGCGCCAAGGTCGCGCACCGCCGCCATCACGCCGCCGTCGAGCAACGACGCATCGTCCACGACCACGCGCCAACCCGCCCCAACGACCTCGTCGAGCAAAGCGCTTGCGTCGGTCCCGGTGGCGACCAGCGGCTGCGGAAACAGCGTGCCGTTCACGCTCGCACCGTCTCCGCACAACAGGCCACCTTGCAGCGGCGGCACGATCTCCTGACGCGTGATCGTCTTGACGACACCACCGGCCTCGGCCAGCAAACGCGCATCGCGCGCCGCCGCAGCCGCGTCATCGCGCTCGCAGATCACCCGGCCGATTTCCTTGATCCGCGTCGTGAGCGTCGTGACGTGCGCCTTGCGCTCGACCTCATAGGTATCGAGCAATGCATCGGACGCGCCGCCACGCATCACGCGAACGAGCTTCCACACGAGGTTCACCACGTCGCGCACGCCCTGACACATGCCCTGCCCGATGAATGGCGGTTGCTGATGCGCGGCGTCGCCCGCGATGAACACGCGTCCGCGTCGCCACTCGCTCGCGACCAGCGCATGGAAGCGGTAGCTCGCCGCACGCCACATGCGCCCGTCTTCGGGCGTCAGCCAGCGCGAAAGCAGCTGCCACACATTGGCTTCCTTCTGCATCTCGAGCGGATCCTCGCCCGGCGACAGCATGATCTCCCAGCGGCGATGGTTGCCGGGCCCCACGATGTACGTGCATGGGCGCCGCGGTTCGCAATACTGGATGGCGGTCGTCGGCAGCTTCGCAAGACCGTGCTCGTTGACCAGCACATCGACGACCACCCAGGGCTCGTCGAACACGAGATCCTCGAGCGGAATGTCGAGCTTTGTACGCACGAAGCTGGAAGCGCCGTCAGCCGCGATCAGATACTTCGCCGTCACGCTGCGCTGCGCGCCGGTGTCGTCACGCAAACGTGCACTCACCTGCTCGCCGTCGTCGCTGAAATCGATCAGCTCAGTGCCCAACGCTACCGTGATGCAGTCGTAGGACGCAGCCTGTGCACGCAATTCGCGCTCGACCGGCGGCTGCGTGAAGGTCATCGTCGGCGTGTATCCCAACGGATAGGGTTTGGGTACCGTATCGATGCGCTTGATCAACTGCCCCTGCGTGCCGTAGTACTCCGAGGCGGGAAACACGTCGACATACGGCGCGATCCGCTCGGCCAGCCCCAGATCCTGGAAGATGCGCATGATCTCGTGATCGAGCGCAATCGCACGCGGCTTGTCATAGACCTCGCGCGCGCGATCCACGCACAGCGTGCGCACACCGAGCTTGCCCAGGAGGTTCGCCGCGACGGCCCCGGACGGCCCGAAGCCGGAAATGAGAACGTCGAAAGACTCGCTCATCACGCTCACTTGCCCTCGACTTCGTCTTGCACGACGTTCGACAACACGCCGATGCGCTCGATGTCCACCTCGACCCGGTCGCCGGCCTTCATCCACACGGGAGGCGTACGCGCAAAGCCGACGCCGGCGGGCGTGCCCATCGCGATCACATCGCCGGGCTCCAGCGTCATGCATTCAGACAGCAGTTCGATGGTCTCGGCGACGCCCCAGATCATGTCCGACGTATTGGTCTTTTGCATCACCTGGCCGTTCAGGCGCAGTTCCATCTTCAGGTCGGTCGCGCCGGCCGGCAGATCTTCCGGCGTGACGATCCACGGACCGAACGGCCCCGTGCCGTCGAAATTCTTGCCGATCGTCCACTGCGACGTACGCTTCTGGAAGTCGCGCACCGACACGTCGTTGAAGCAGGCGTAGCCGAAGACGTGCTCGAGGGCATTCTCGCGCTTGATATGGCGGCCGCCCTTGCCGATCACCACGGCAAGTTCGGCTTCGTAGTCGAGCTTCTCCGAGACGTACGGACGCACCACCGGATCCCCCTGCGCGATCAGCGACGTGGCGCCGCGGAAGAAAATCAGCGGATAGACCGGCTTGAGATTGCCGCCCTCTTTTGCGTGATCGTAGAAGTTGTGCCCCAGACAAACGATCTTGCCCGGACGCGGCACGACCGGCGCGAGCGTCACGTCCGACATGCGCACGCGATGGCTGCTGTGCGATTCGACTGCGCGACGAGCCGCGGCGAGGACGTCGATGCCCTGCTCGAGCGCCTCGCGCAAATCGGCCGGCACGCCCTGCGAAGCGGCCAGATCGATCACGTCGTCACCGTCGACGACGCCCAGGCGGTTTTGCGAATCTTGCTTGAAGGTAATGAATTTCACTGTCAGTCTCCGTGTGTGTGGCCAGAACGGCGCGCTTGCCGCAGGTCTCTCGTGAGAACCCGCCGGCGCGTGCCGCCAAGGATCGTCATGCGTTGTTGACGGGTTGAAAGAAAATGGTCTTTTGCGCGGCTTTCAGGCGCGGCGACGGCGACACGCCGATGCCCCACTGATCGATGCGTCCCGGCGGCCACTTCCAGTCGTCGGGGCCCCCGGTGCGATACGTGTCGTCCACTTGCAGCACTTCGGCGGTGTACTCGATGACGAAATCGAAAGGCCCAAGGAAATAGGCGAACACGTTGTTTCCCGGACCGTGTCGGCCAACGCCCCACTGGATCGGATAGCCGGCGTCGTTCATGCGTCCGCCGCCGCGCATCACCGAATCGATGTCCGGCATGACGAAGGCAATGTGATTGAGGCTGTTCTCTTGTGCGTCCGCGAGCGCGATGCTGTGGTGATCGCTGCCGCAGCGCATGAAAGCCATGATGCGCGTGCGGTCGGACAGGCGAAAGCCGAGCGCGCTTTCGAAAAAGCGCTGCGCCTCGGCCACGTTCTCGCTGTTCATCACCACGTGCGTGATCTTCACCGGGCGGTCGGCGCGGGCCTCGGTGTCCTCCCAGCGAATGTCGTCCACGATAAAGCGCAGCACGCGCCCCTGCGGGTCCTGCGCGATCAGCTCGGTGCCGCCGCCGGGTTCCGTCACGGCGCGCGGGCCGGCGACAATCCGTCCGCCGTTGGCGGGAATCGCCTGAACGAGCTGGTCAAGCGAAGCGCGAGACGACGCATTGAAGTCGACGCAGCGCACATCGGGGCGATCGCTGCGGTGCAACGCGAGCACATGATGCGCGGCGCCGGTGCCCCGCAAATAGATGGCGTCTTCGGTGCGGGCAACAACAGCGAGGTTCCACGTCTGGGTGTAGAAGGTTTCGGCGAGCGCGAGATCCGGCACGCCGATCGCAATGCCGCGCAGCGCGCTGACGGGCGACGAATTCATGGTTGACTCCTGGAAGCGATGCCGAGAAAGCGCTCGGCATTTCGATGTACGAGATGCGCGCGCACGTCGGCGTCGGCGCAGGATTGTGCGAGGCGCGCCACCGGCGCGTGCTCGCGAAAGGCGAAGGGATAGTCGGTGCCGAGCATCAGTTGCGTGTGGCCGAACTGGTGAACCAGATGCGCGAGCGTATCGTCGTCGAACACCAGCGTGTCGTAGTAGAGTCGCCGCGACTGCTCGCGCGGGGCCACTTCCATGGTTTCGGCCAGCGGCGCGAACACTTTGTGCGCCTGCTCCAGCCGCGGCAGCAGCGAGGCCAGCGTGCCGCCGCCATGACTGAACGCGATGCGCAGACGCGGTCGACGCACGATCAGGTTGCTGGTCAATACGGATGCGGCGGCAAGGCCGACGTCGGTCGGATATGCCAATGCCTGCAACAAGGGCTTCGGACCGATCAGACGCTCCGTGCCCGCCGGTCGCAGCGCGTGCACGAAGATTGCGGCGCCCAACGCTTGCGCAGCTTCGAAGAAGGCGTCGAGCCGTGGCGCGCCGACCGGCGCCCCATTGATGTTGCTGCCCAGTTCCACGCCCGCGAAGGCGCCAGTACGCATAAGTCGTTCGAGTTCCGCGATAGCCAGATCGATGTCCTGCATCGGCACCGCACCCAGACCGATGAAGCGCGTCGGGGCGCTCGCCACCATGGCCTCGATCTCGTCGTTGAGGAAGCGGCAAAGATGCGCGCCGTCCTTGGCGGGCAGCCAGTAGCCGAGCAACTCGGGCATCGGCGATAGCGCCTGAACGCCGACGTGCTGCGTATCCATGTCTTCCAGACGTTTGGCCGCATCCCAGCAGCGATCGGAAACCGTGCGATACAGCCCACCGTCGATCATCACATGGCGATGGCATTCATGCGCCGGCGCCATCGACGGCCAGCCGGCGGGCGGCACACCCAGCGCGGCAGGGAAATGCTCCGGCACGACGTGGCAGTGGACGTCGATACCCGGCTTGCCCGGGCATCCGCAGGCACGCATCGCGCGGGCTTTCGGCGTGTCACTCATGACGCAAGCCTGCGGCGGCTACGCCGGCCATGCAGATGGACTCGTCTTCGTCGCCGGTGCCTCCCGACGCACCCACGGCACCGATGATCATCCCTTCGGCATCGCGAATCGGTACGGCGCCCGTTTGCGGAACGAACTTGCCGCCGTGGGTCACGGCAAGCGACTGGAAGAACACCGGGTTGTCCTGCGCGCGCTGCCACAGCGCTCGGCTTGTCGCGCCCATGCTCACGCACCCCCAGGCCTTGCCCGTCGCGATATCGACACGCGACATCGAAGCACCGTCTTCCCGCTGTGCCGCCTTGAGATGGCCGGCGGCGTCGACCACCACGACCGCCATCGCCTTGTATTGCTTTGCGCGCGCGGCCTCAAGGGCGGCGGCGATGATTCGGTTGGCCTGGGCCAACGTCAGGACGGATGCCATGCTGCAATGTCTCCATATTTCGCCCGTATCGACGGGGCAGTCATCGCGAGAAATTATATATATAAAAAAGTTAATTCACAGTTTTTGTACACAAATTATCGTAAACACCTAGTTTTCTGCAAACGCACAGACGGAAGTTGCTTTCAGATATACTTGCGCCAGACCTCCCGGCGACTCACGCCCATTCGAGAGACTTCATCGTGTCCCGCGCCATGCCCCGCCTTTCCGAGATGACGCCCGCCGCACAGACTGCCGGGCAAGCCGGCTCGACTGTGACGCTGGCCACGAATCTGTACGACCGACTTCGCACCGATCTGCTGCAGGGCAAGCTGGAGCCGGGGCGCAAACTGCAGATCGAATTCCTGTGCGAGCAGTACCAGGCGGGACAGACGCCGGTGCGCGAGGCGCTCAACCGTCTGACATCCGACGGCCTCGTCGAGCGACGCGACCAGCGCGGCTTCGCCGTGGCGGGTATCAGCGCTGCTGATCTGCGGGAGATTACGCGTACGCGTGTGTGGTTGGAGGAGGTCGCCCTGCGCGAGGCCTTCGCGGCCGATGCGCCCGAGTGGGAAGAAGCACTCGTGCTGGCGTATCACCGACTGTCGAAGGCACCGCGCTCGCTGTCGGAGACCGAGTACCAGGAAAATCCGGAGTGGGAGCGCCTGCATCGCGCCTTTCACCGCACGCTGATCGGCGGCTGCCAGTCGCGCTGGCTGTTGGGATTCTGCGAGCAGCTCTCCGACCAACTCTATCGCTATCGCCAGTTGTCGGTGCGACGCATCTACCCGAATCGCCATGAGCGCGAAGAGCACAAAGCCATGCTCGACGCCGTCATCGAGCGCGATGCGCCGCGCGCCATTGCACTGATGAAGTCACATTACGAAACCACGGCAGACATCATCCTGGCCGACGCCAAACTCTTCCCCGACGAGTCATAGCAGAGGAATCGGACGCCCCAACGGCATATCGTCCCTCGCGAGCACACTGCGCCTGCGCGTTTGCGCCGCGGGCATCAACGCGGTGAGTTACCGTTCAGTTCAGTCGTTTCCAGATGGAAATCGGTACGTCGCCGTTCGGCCGCGGCACCACGCGATAGCTCAGTTCGCCGCCCTTGAGTTCGAAGTTGCGCTTCTGTTGCTCCCCCTCCCAATTCGGAAAGGAGGCGTTCTGAATGTGGAACGTCAGCGTGCCCTTTGCTTGATCGACGCTGATCGTACCGGTATGGGTGCTCGACCCCATTACCGCCGCCTGGTATTCCTCCGGCGTTCCCCTGGCCTTGTCTCCCGAGACGAACTTCGGTCGCTCCGCCTTGTAAATCTGCACCGAATAATGCCCCTGCACGTCGATCATCATGAGTCCCCTGGGCGCCGCCCCGTAATCGCGGCCGCGCGAGCCGTCCGGGTGCTGGACATCGGCGGCGACCAGCGTCCACGTGCCAACGAAAGCCGGATCGATGGCCGCCGCATCGGCGGGCGCGGCCGCCATGAGCGCGCATGCCGAAATGGCTGTCACGAGCACGCTGCGTTTGAATCTCGTCTGCAAGTCCATACCGTAAACCTCTTCTAGGAAGCATTCATCAGGATGTTGGGAGCAGCCCTATCGCGGGAGGCACCTGCGTGCGAAGAGTCCCGCCGGATCGTTCTCCCGAGAAAATGGTAGCCAAACAAACCATGCAATGAATGCGATAATTCGGCATCGTGAATTCATAAAAACCGAACGATGCCGTTTCCCAACCTGGATATGGACGCGCTCCGGACGTTCGTCGCGACCCAACAGCTGGGCAGCCTGAACCGGGCAGCCGAGCGTATCGGCCGGTCGCAATCAGCAGTGAGCCAGCAGATGCGCAAGCTCGAAGAGCAGGTCGGTCACCCGCTGTTCCGCAGACAAGGGCGCGGGCTGGTACTGACGGATGCCGGCGACATGATCCTCTCCTATGCGCATCGCATTCTCGATCTCAACGATGAAGCGGTGCTGGCGGTGCGCGGCGCCTCCATCGACGGCGTGGTCCGTTTCGGCCTCCCGGGCGATTTCGCCGAAGCCTGGCTCCCGGCGGCACTCGGACGGTTCAAGAAAGCGCACCCCGGGGTCCGCGTCGAAGTTGCCGTCGAGCGAAACGGCGTATTGCTCGAACGACTAGATCGCGACGAACTCGATCTCGCGCTGGTGATGGACAACGAACACCGTCCGGATGCCGAACTTCTGGCGACATTGCCGATGACGTGGATCGGATCGGCCGACGCCGACGAAGCCTTGCATTCCGGTCGCGCTCTGGATCTCGCCCTTTTCCATCCACCGTGCTTCTTCCGGCGTGCAGGAATCGAGGCGCTGGACCGCGCCAATATCTCCTGGCGGCTGGCCTACACGACAGCCAGCCTCCAAAGTCTTTGGTCGGGAGTCGCGGCGGGACTGGGCATTACCTTGCGAACGGGGGCAGGCATGCCGTCGTCGCTAAGACGGCTAGGTGCGCAAGAGGGACTTCCGCCTTTGCCGTCCGTGAAGCTGTGCCTGCATGGACGTCATCAGGACACGTCACCCGCGCTGGTACAACTCAAGCACGTCGTGACGGCGTGCGTGAACGAGCACTTATCGTTGTAATTTCGCGGGACACGACCGGGCGCGCCTCGCCATCGAGTCGTCTCTTCACGGATTCATCGGTTTTCGTGAAGTGTGACTTGAGTATTTTCGATGTTGTCGGGCATGGGATCGGCCTATAGTCGAGTTCGCGGTCTCCACCGCATCAATCACACCACCACCGGACAATCAGGAGAATATCTTGCGGATTGTCGATGTCCGGGAGCTCACGATGTAATGACCCAGCAGAACCTGCTCAGGTCAGGCGGCTAAAGCAAAAGCCTCGGCCGGGGTCATCATCTTCAGCGCTTGGTGCGGCCGTCGATGGTTGTAGAACTGAATCCAGTCGCCGATGACACGGCTGGCGTGTTGCAGCGTCTCGAAGCGATGGCG
>NZ_CABPSD010000012.1:0-136498 GCF_902459575.1 Pandoraea morbifera | reverse complement strand
TCCTGCCGCTTTCCAGGAGTTGGTTTAAAGGGACTTTGCTAGAAGCCCATTGGCCCTATTGAAGGGGGCAGGTCAGCCAAGTCGCTCCAGCTCTACACCTTGCATGTGCAATTGCAGCACATCAGACCGGCGATTTGGCGCCGGATCGAGGTCGAAGGAACCGAGTCACTGCGCAAGCTGCACCACATCCTGCAAGCCGCTTTCGGCTGGTCGAACGCCCATCGGCACGACTTCCTGATCGACGACGACACCTATGCTCAGCTCGACATTGAAGCGGGCCTAGAGTTCATGGACCTGGACAGGACGCTCGACGACCGGAAAGCCAAAGTGCATAAGGTGCTGCGACCGGGGTTCCGAATGCTCTACCGATATGACTTCGGCGACGGCTGGGATCACGACATCGTGGTCGAGAAAATTGAGACCATTGACAGAGAACCCTGGGGTGTCGCTCAGGTCATCGACGGCGCACGCGCCTGCCCGCCCGAGGACGTGGGGGGACCGCCCGGATACGAGGTATTCCTCACCGCGCTACTTGACAACCCTGATAGCGAAGAAGCCGACCATTACCGTAGCTGGGTTGGCCCTGGCTTCGACCCCGAACTGTTCGATATACGTGCGGCAAACGCTGCGCTAATGCGTATGGCGTCCAACCGCTGGGGCAACCGATAATGCCGTCAAGACCGCACTGACGAGGCGCTTGCCGTTGTGCGCTCCGATGCTGGCGTATCTGGTGGTGTGATTACGTCCAATGGAAGGCTCGTTAATCATCCCCCGTCGACCCGCGCCTCATTCTACGGAGAGCCGCCCGATTTCCGCGATGCGGGCATCTGTGCTGGAACGTGTGACGTATTCCAAAAATCGCGGTGCATTTGGTTCTACAGGGGGGGCGAACTCGAGAAGTGGCGCACGGGCGGGGGGGGGGGCGTCCGTCACGTATCCACTCGGGGTACCCAAAGCCAAACTGTAAGTCGGACGCGTGGTGTATCCCTCCCCTCGGTCAGTCGGCGTTTCTCAGCGTCCCCCGTTGACATCGCCATGCGCGATTCCCGCAAGCGCACGAAGGGAGTCTTGAGTGGTGCCGCTGCGTATTACGCCGCGGATGTTCCACACGCGGCTTCGCACATTCCATAAAATCAATGACTTATCGAATTTATCAGGAATTCGGGGGCTCACTGGCACAAAATCTGCGTAATCATCGCGTGGAAGGTGTTGACAAGGCGGGGGGACATCTCCATAATTGCAAATTCTCTGCGGAGGGGTGCCCGAGTGGCTAAAGGGGGCAGACTGTAAATCTGTTGGCTTACGCCTACGTTGGTTCGAATCCAACCTCCTCCACCAGAATGCGGAAGTAATAAGCGCCGGAAGCATGAGTCTCCGGCGCTTGTTACCAAGAGGCGAGAGTCAGAATCCAAGCGGGTGTAGCTCAATGGTAGAGCAGAAGCCTTCCAAGCTTATGACGAGGGTTCGATTCCCTTCACCCGCTCCAGGTGACGCGCAGTAGATGTAAAGGATTCGCCCATGTGGCTCAGTGGTAGAGCACTCCCTTGGTAAGGGAGAGGTCGGCAGTTCGATCCTGCCCATGGGCACCACAAGATAGTGTGAAGCGCGGCAATCAACATGCCGAGCAACCTCGGCAATAGATAACCCGTTAGGAGTCGGAAATGGCAAAGGAAAAATTCGAGCGGACTAAGCCGCACGTGAACGTCGGCACCATCGGTCACGTTGACCATGGCAAGACCACCCTGACGGCCGCTATCGCAACGGTTCTGTCGTCGAAGTTCGGCGGCGAAGCCAAGAAGTACGACGAAATCGACGCGGCGCCGGAAGAAAAGGCACGCGGTATTACCATCAACACCGCGCACATCGAGTACGAAACGGCTAACCGCCACTACGCACACGTTGACTGCCCGGGCCACGCCGACTACGTCAAGAACATGATTACCGGTGCTGCCCAGATGGACGGCGCCATCCTGGTTTGCTCGGCTGCCGATGGCCCGATGCCGCAAACGCGCGAGCACATCCTGCTGGCCCGTCAGGTCGGCGTGCCGTACATCATCGTGTTCCTGAACAAGTGCGACATGGTCGACGACGCCGAGCTGCTCGAGCTGGTCGAAATGGAAGTTCGCGAACTCCTGTCGAAGTACGACTTCCCGGGCGACGATCTGCCGATCATCAAGGGTTCGGCCAAGCTCGCGCTGGAAGGCGACAAGGGCGAACTCGGCGAAGTGGCCATCTTGAACCTGGCCGAAGCCCTCGATACGTACATCCCGACGCCGGAGCGCGCCATCGACAAGGCATTCCTGATGCCGGTGGAAGACGTGTTCTCGATCTCGGGCCGCGGTACGGTTGTGACCGGTCGCGTTGAGTCGGGCGTCATCAAGGTCGGCGAAGAAATCGAAATCGTCGGTATCACCCCGACGGTGAAGACCACCTGCACGGGCGTGGAAATGTTCCGCAAGCTGCTCGACCAGGGTCAGGCTGGCGACAACGTCGGTATCCTGCTGCGCGGCACGAAGCGTGAAGAAGTTCAGCGCGGTCAAGTGCTGGCCAAGCCGGGTTCGATCACGCCGCACACGGAATTCACGGGCGAAGTGTACGTTCTGTCGAAGGATGAAGGTGGTCGTCATACCCCGTTCTTCAACAACTACCGTCCGCAGTTCTACTTCCGTACCACGGACGTAACGGGCTCGATCACCCTGCCGGAAGGCAAGGAAATGGTCATGCCGGGCGATAACGTTTCGATCTCGGTCAAGCTGATCGCTCCGATCGCCATGACGGAAGGTCTGCGTTTCGCAATCCGCGAAGGTGGCCGTACCGTCGGCGCCGGCGTGGTTGCAAAGATCGTAGCTTAAGCCGGCACCTTAACGGTCCGCGCTTACGGGGTCAGCTTTTGGCGGCTGGCCCCTCTGCTGTTTTAGGGGTATAGCTCAACTGGCAGAGCGTCGGTCTCCAAAACCGAAGGTTGGGGGTTCGATTCCCTCTGCCCCTGCCAAACAACTGTCTGCAAGCTGGAAATGGCGAATTCTCCCGTAGAAACTGTACGTACGACTGGCGATAAGCTGCTGCTGGCTCTGGCCGGAGTGCTTGTCATTGCTGGCGTCGTGGCGTTCTACGCGCTGGAGCAACAGGCGCTTTACGTGCGCGTTGCGGCCATCGTCGTCGTTCTGGCCATCGCGGCAGGTGTTGCATTGGCATCGCAAACTGGCAAAGGCTTCCTGGCTTTTGCCAAGGATGCGTATCGGGAAGTGGGTAAGGTCGTTTGGCCGACCCGTAAAGAGGCCGCCCAAACGACCGCGATCGTCTTCGCGTTCGTCATCGTGATGGCGCTGTATCTTTGGATCAGCGACAAGACGATCGAGTGGGCGGTATTCTCTTTGATTCTTGGCTGGAAGTGATATGTCTGATACCGGGGCTGCACCGAGTAAGAAGCGCTGGTACGTCGTTCATGCGTATTCCGGCATGGAAAAGAGCGTAGCCAAGGCGTTGAAAGAGCGCGTTGTGCGCGAGGGTATGGAAGACTACTTCGGCGAGATTCTCGTCCCGACCGAAGAAGTCGTTGAAATCAAGGGTGGCCACAAGTCGGTCACCGAACGTCGTTTCTTCCCCGGCTATGTGCTGTGCGAGATGGAAATGACGGACGATACCTGGCACTTGGTGAAGAACACGCCGAAAGTCACGGGTTTCGTCGGCGGCACGGGTAATCGTCCGATTCCGATCCGCAAGGAAGAAGTCGACGCGATCATGTCGCAAATGCGGGACGGAGTGGAAAAGCCACGTCCCAAGACGTTGTTCGAAGTGGGTGAGCTGGTTCGAGTCAAGGATGGTCCGTTCACGGACTTCAACGGCTCGGTCGAAGAAGTGAACTACGAAAAATCCCGCCTCCGTGTGTCCGTCACTATTTTCGGACGAGCGACTCCGGTAGAGCTGGAGTTCGGACAAGTCGAAAAGATCTAAGAATAAAATGCGCCGGCGCGACGTCCGGCGCGTTTTTGCGTTTGGTGACAACCGTCGCCGAGGAGCGCCAGTAACCGAATTTCCGGTGAAAACGCGCTATGACTCAACCCCGAATATGCGCCACATATTCGTTCCGGAGTAAACCATGGCAAAGAAAATCATCGGCTTTATCAAGCTGCAGATTCCTGCAGGTAAAGCCAACCCGTCGCCCCCCGTGGGCCCGGCCCTGGGTCAGCGCGGCCTGAACATCATGGAGTTCTGCAAGGCGTTCAACGCCCAGACGCAGAGCCTCGAGCCGGGTCTGCCGATTCCGGTGGTGATCACCGCTTTCGCAGACAAGAGCTTCACGTTCGTCCTGAAGACCCCGCCGGCAACGGTGCTGATCAAGAAGGCTGCCAACCTGCAAAAGGGTTCGAGCAAGCCGCACACCGACAAGGTGGGCAAGATCACCCGCGCACAAGCGGAAGAAATCGCGAAGACCAAGATGCCTGACCTTACCGCCTCCGATCTGGACGCCGCGGTTCGCACCATCGCTGGCAGCGCACGTTCGATGGGCATCACGGTGGAGGGTCTGTAATGGCTAAGATCTCGAAGCGTCAACAAGCACTGGCCGCAAAGGTCGATCGCAACAAGCTTTACCCGGTCGGCGACGCTCTGGCCCTGGTCAAGGAATGCGCAAGCGCCAAGTTCGACGAGTCGATCGACGTCGCCGTGCAACTGGGCGTGGATGCGAAGAAGTCGGATCAAGTGGTTCGTGGTTCGGTGGTTCTGCCGGCCGGTACCGGCAAGTCGGTTCGCGTGGCGGTTTTCGCCCAGGGCGAGAAAGCCGAGCAAGCCAAGGCTGCCGGCGCTGAAATCGTCGGTATGGAAGACCTCGCCGAGCAGATCAAGGCCGGCAACATGGACTTCGACATCGTGATCGCTTCGCCGGACACGATGCGTATCGTCGGTACGCTGGGTCAGATCCTCGGCCCGCGCGGCCTGATGCCGAACCCGAAGGTTGGCACGGTGACCCCGGACGTGGCCACGGCAGTGAAGAACGCCAAGGCCGGTCAGGTCCAGTTCCGCGTCGACAAGGCCGGTATCATCCACGCGACCATCGGCCGCGCTTCGTTCGAACCGACCGCTCTCCAACAGAACCTGTCGGCTCTGCTGGAAGCCCTGACGAAGGCCAAGCCGGCTTCGAGCAAGGGTGTCTACCTGCGCAAGATCGCCCTGTCGAGCACGATGGGCGTTGGCGTGCGCGTGGACCAGGCCAGCCTCTCGGCCTAAGCAACAGCATCGCAATCGCAGGGTGATGGCGTCCCCTGCGATGGCTGAGATTCATGGGATCGATAGCCGGTAGCAAAAGACTTTGGGCGGAAGCGAGTTCTTCGGAAAGCGCTTCCGGTTATCAAAGACCGTTGGCGGGAACGGGCAAGTCCTGACGCTCCCTTAATACGCCAGCCAACGCAGATGGCGAACCCGAACAAGTTATGCAGTCACACCACCGTGTCCGGAAACCCGGTCGCGGAGGTAGAAACTCCAGACATGTCGGTAAGCCGTTAGTGGAACGGCGTCACCATGAGGTGATGTCAATTTTGGAGGTTAACCGTGGCACTTAATCTTGATGATAAGAAAGCCGTCGTGGCTGAAGTATCGGCGCAAGTCGCCGGCGCTTCGACCATCGTTGTGGCTGAATATCGCGGAATCACGGTTGGCGATCTGACGAAGCTTCGCGCCAATGCGCGTCAGCAAGGCGTCTACCTGCGCGTTCTGAAGAACACGCTGGCTCGCCGCGCGGTGGAAAACACCCCGTTTGCTGACCTGGCTGAGCAGATGACCGGTCCTCTGATCTACGGTATCTCGACGGATCCCGTAGCCGCTGCGAAAGTCCTGAACGACTTTTCGAAGGGCAACGACAAGTTGATCTTGAAGGCCGGCTCGTACGACGGCAAGGTGATGGACAAGGCAGGCGTGCAAGCGCTGGCCTCGATCCCGAGCCGCGACGAACTGCTCGCGAAGTTGCTGGGTGTCATGCAAGCGCCGGTTTCCGGCTTTGCTCGCGTCCTGGCTGCCGTGGCAGAGAAGAAGCAAGCGGAAGCTGCTTAAGTCTCTCCCCGGTTACACGATCGCTGACTTCGGTCCGAACACAATCTAGGAGTTTTACAAATGGCAATCACGAAAGACGAAATCATCGAAGCCGTAGGCGCGATGTCGGTTATGGAACTGAACGACCTGGTCAAGGCGTTCGAAGAGAAGTTCGGCGTGTCGGCAGCTGCCCTGGCAGTGGCTGGCCCGGCTGGCGCTGGCGGCGGTGCTGCTGCTGCTGAAGAGCAAACCGAATTCAACGTCATCCTGGCGGAAGTCGGTGCGAACAAGGTCGGCGTCATCAAGGCCGTCCGCGAGATCACCGGCCTGGGCCTGAAGGAAGCCAAGGACCTGGTCGATGGCGCTCCGAAGGCTGTCAAGGAAGGCGTCGACAAGGCTGCCGCCGACGAAGCCAAGAAGAAGCTGGAAGAAGCCGGCGCCAAGGTCGAAGTCAAGTAATTCGACTCTGCGCGTAGGGAAGGCTGGCGACGAAATGTCGTCAGCCTTTTTGTGCTTTCTGGAGATGCAAAACCCGCAAGGCGGGTGCGGATTTCGAAAGCCGGTGCCATTCGGCGCCAAGTCATTGAAAGCAAAGTCATTTCGCCGCAGCTAGCGCGACCCGCGCCGTTTCAAACGGCCGTTCCGTGAGCGCCGGATGCAAGCGCCGGGCCGGTTCGAGGCAGCGCCAAAATGACTGAGAGGCCAAAGAAAAGATCGTGCGGGCGCGCTGCCGGCGACGATTTTCTCTTTGTCTTCTGAAGCGACTGCAGAAGGCAAGTTTGGTCGGGCGACGGGCAACACAGGCATCCGTCGCCGTCAGCCAGCGGTTGGTAGCGGCCAACCACCAAGCTCGTTGCTCCGCGGCAAGCCCGCCGTGGGGGACGTCTGGTCTCAGTCGATGAACACCCGTTGTCGATGCCTGCCGTCGTCGCCAGCGTAGTGATTCGGAGATCGTAATGCACTATTCCTTCACCGAGAAGAAACGCATTCGCAAGAGTTTTGCGAAGCGTCCGACCGTGCACAAGGTGCCGTTTTTGCTGGCAACCCAGCTCGCCTCGTACACATCGTTCTTGCAAGCCGACACGCTTGCATCGGAGCGGAAGCCGGAGGGTCTGCAAGCAGCCTTCTCCTCCATTTTCCCGATCGTTTCTCACAACGGGTTCGCACGCCTGGAGTTTGTCAGCTATGTGCTGGGCACTCCCGCGTTCGATGTCAAGGAATGTCAACAGCGCGGCCTGACCTTTTGCTCGGCCCTGCGCGCCAAGGTTCGTCTGGTGATTCTCGACAAGGAATCGCCGAACAAGCCGGTCGTCAAGGAAGTCAAGGAACAGGAAGTGTACATGGGCGAAATTCCGCTCATGACGTCGACGGGTTCCTTCGTCATCAATGGCACGGAACGTGTCATCGTCTCGCAGCTGCACCGTTCGCCGGGCGTGTTCTTCGAACACGACAAGGGCAAGACGCACAGCTCGGGCAAGTTGCTGTTCTCCGCGCGTATCATTCCCTACCGCGGTTCGTGGCTGGACTTCGAATTCGATCCGAAGGACATCCTGTATTTCCGCGTCGACCGTCGCCGCAAGATGCCGGTCACGATCCTGCTCAAGGCCATCGGCCTCACGCCGGAACAGATCCTCGCGAACTTCTTCGTGTTCGACAACTTCAAGCTGATGCCGGAAGGCGCGCAGATGGAGTTCGTGCCGGAGCGTCTGCGTGGTGAAGTGGCTCGCTTCGACATCACGGATCGCGACGGCAAGGTCATCGTCCAGAAGGACAAGCGCGTCAACGCCAAGCACATCCGCGATCTGGAGAACGCCAACACCAAGTTCATCTCGGTGCCGGAAGACTACCTGCTCGGCCGCGTGCTCGCGAAGAACGTGATCGATGGCGACACGGGCGAAGTGATCGCCAACGCGAACGACGAAATCACCGAAAGCGTGCTGCTCAAGCTGCGCGAGTCGGGCGTGTCGGACATCCAGACGCTGTACACGAACGATCTGGACCAGGGTTCGTACATCTCGGCCACGCTGCGCATCGACGAGACCGCCGACCAGACGGCCGCGCGTATTGCGATCTATCGCATGATGCGCCCGGGCGAGCCGCCGACCGAAGATGCGGTCGAGGCCCTGTTCAACCGTCTGTTCTACAGCGAGGAAGCGTACGACCTGTCGAAGGTGGGTCGTATGAAGTTCAACCGCCGTGTCGGCCGTGACGAAGTGCTCGGACCGATGACGCTGGAAGACGACGACATTCTCGCGACCATCAAGATCCTCGTGGATCTGCGTAACGGCCGTGGCGAAGTGGATGATATCGACCACCTCGGCAACCGTCGCGTGCGTTGCGTGGGCGAACTGGCCGAGAACCAGTTCCGCGCCGGTCTCGTGCGTGTCGAGCGCGCTGTGAAGGAACGTCTGGGTCAGGCCGAATCGGAAAACCTGATGCCGCACGACCTGATCAACAGCAAGCCGATCTCGTCGGCCATTCGCGAGTTCTTCGGTTCGTCGCAGCTGTCGCAGTTCATGGACCAGACCAACCCGCTGTCGGAAATCACGCACAAGCGTCGCGTTTCCGCACTGGGCCCGGGCGGTCTGACGCGTGAGCGTGCAGGCTTCGAAGTGCGCGACGTGCACCCGACCCACTATGGCCGCGTGTGCCCGATCGAAACGCCGGAAGGTCCGAACATCGGTCTGATCAACTCGCTGGCGCTGTACGCCCGCCTGAACGAATACGGCTTCCTCGAGACGCCGTATCGCAAGGTGGTGGACGGCAAGGTCACCGACCAGATCGACTACCTGTCGGCCATCGAGGAAGGTCGCTACGTGATCGCCCAGGCGAACGCGTCGATCGGCGCGAACGGCGAACTCACCGACGAACTGGTGTCGTCGCGTGAAGCGGGTGAAACGCTGATGGTCACGCCGGACCGCATCCAGTACATGGACGTGGCACCGTCGCAGATCGTGTCGGTGGCTGCCTCGCTGATTCCGTTCCTCGAGCACGATGACGCGAACCGCGCGTTGATGGGTTCGAACATGCAGCGCCAGGCCGTGCCTTGCCTGCGCCCGGAAAAGGCGGTCGTGGGTACGGGTATCGAGCGTACCGTGGCAGTCGACTCGGGTACGACGGTTCAGGCATTCCGCGGCGGTGTGGTCGACTACGTCGACGCCGGCCGTGTGGTGATCCGCGTGAACGACGACGAAGCCGTGGCCGGTGAAGTCGGCGTGGACATCTACAACCTGATCAAGTACACGCGTTCGAACCAGAACACCAACATCAACCAGCGCCCGATCGTGCGCGTGGGTGACAAGGTGGCGCGCGGCGACGTGATCGCCGACGGTGCATCGACCGATCTGGGCGAACTGGCGCTGGGTCAGAACATGCTGATCGCGTTCATGCCGTGGAACGGCTACAACTTCGAGGATTCGATCCTGATCTCGGAGCGTGTCGTTGCGGAAGATCGCTACACGTCGATCCACATCGAAGAACTGAACGTGGTCTCGCGCGATACGAAGCTCGGACCGGAAGAAATCACGCGCGACATCTCGAACCTGGCGGAAGTGCAACTGAGCCGCCTGGACGAGTCGGGCATCGTGTACATCGGTGCGGAAGTCGAAGCCGGCGACGTGCTGGTGGGCAAGGTCACGCCGAAGGGCGAAACCCAGCTTACGCCGGAAGAGAAGCTGCTGCGCGCGATCTTCGGCGAGAAGGCCTCGGACGTGAAGGACACCTCGCTGCGCGTGCCGTCGGGCATGAGCGGCACGGTCATCGACGTGCAGGTGTTCACGCGCGAAGGCATCCAGCGCGACAAGCGCGCCCAGCAGATCATCGACGATGAACTGAAGGGCTACCGCCTCGACCTGAACGACCAGCTGCGTATCGTGGAAGGCGACGCATTCCAGCGTCTGGAGCGTTTCCTGGTCGGCAAGACGGCCAACGGCGGTCCGAAGAAGCTGGCCAAGGGCACCAAGATCACCAAGGAATACCTGGCCGATCTGGATCGCTACCACTGGTTCGACATCCGTCTGGCCGACGACGAAGGCGCCCAGCAGCTCGAGCAGATCAAGGAATCGATCGAGCAAAAGCGTCACTCGTTCGACCTGGCCTTCGAAGAGAAGCGCAAGAAGCTCACGCAGGGCGACGAACTGCCGCCGGGCGTGCTGAAGATGGTCAAGGTCTACCTGGCGGTCAAGCGTCGTCTGCAGCCTGGCGACAAGATGGCCGGCCGTCACGGTAACAAGGGCGTGGTCTCGAAGATCGTGCCGATCGAGGATATGCCGTACATGGCCGACGGCCGTCCGGCGGACATCGTGCTCAACCCGCTCGGCGTGCCGTCGCGGATGAACGTGGGTCAGATTCTCGAATCGCACCTGGGTTGGGCCGCGAAGGGTCTGGGCTGGCGTATCGGCGAAATGCTGCAGGCGCACACCAAGGTCCAGGAAGTTCGCAAGTTCCTGACGCAGATCTACAACGAGAGCGGTCAGCAAGAAGATATCGACAGCCTGTCGGACGAAGAAGTGATGACGCTGGCGCACAACCTGCAGAACGGCGTGCCGTTCGCAACGCCGGTGTTCGATGGTGCGCATGAAGAGGAAATCCGTCGCATGCTGGATCTGGCGTTCCCGGATCACATCGCGAAGGAACTCGGCATGACGCCGTCGAAGAACCAGGTCACGCTGTTCGACGGTCGCACTGGCGAAGCTTTCGAGCGTCCGGTGACCTGCGGCTTCATGCACATGCTCAAGCTGCACCACTTGGTCGACGACAAGATGCACGCCCGTTCGACCGGTCCGTACTCGCTGGTGACGCAGCAGCCGCTGGGCGGCAAGGCCCAGTTCGGTGGTCAGCGCTTCGGTGAAATGGAAGTGTGGGCACTGGAAGCTTACGGCGCGTCGTACGTGCTGCAGGAAATGCTGACGGTGAAGTCGGATGACGTGACGGGTCGTACGAAGGTGTACGAGAACCTGGTCAAGGGCGATCACATGATCGATGCCGGCATGCCTGAGTCGTTCAACGTGCTGGTCAAGGAAATCCGTTCGCTCGGTATCGATATCGACCTGGAGCGCGGTTAATCGCGTTCAGGCAAATAGGAGAAAGCAATGAAAGCTTTGCTCGATCTATTCAAGCAAGTCCAACAGGACGAACAGTTCGAAGCGATCAAGATCGGTCTGGCGTCGCCGGACAAGATCCGCTCGTGGTCGTTCGGCGAAGTGAAGAAGCCGGAAACGATCAACTACCGGACGTTCAAGCCCGAGCGCGACGGCCTGTTCTGCGCAAAGATCTTCGGTCCGATCAAGGACTACGAATGCCTTTGCGGCAAGTACAAGCGCCTGAAGCACCGTGGCGTGATCTGTGAGAAGTGCGGCGTGGAAGTCACGCTGGCGAAGGTGCGCCGCGAGCGCATGGGCCACATCGAACTGGCCTCGCCGGTCGCGCACATCTGGTTCCTGAAGTCGTTGCCGTCGCGTCTGGGCATGGTGCTCGACATGACGCTGCGCGACATCGAGCGCGTGTTGTACTTCGAAGCGTACGTGGTCATCGACCCGGGCATGACGCCGCTCAAGAAGAACCAGATCATGACCGAGGAGGATTACTACAACAAGGTCGAGGAATACGGCGACGAGTTCCGTGCCGAGATGGGCGCGGAAGGCGTGCGTGAACTGCTGCGCGAGATCAAGATCGACGAGCAGGTGGAACACCTGCGCGCCGAGCTGCAGGCCACGGGTTCGGAAGCCAAGATCAAGAAGTACGCCAAGCGCCTGAAGGTGCTCGAGGCCTTCCAGCGTTCGGGCATCAAGCCCGAGTGGATGGTGCTCGAAGTGCTGCCGGTGCTGCCGCCCGAGCTGCGCCCGCTGGTGCCGCTCGACGGTGGCCGCTTCGCGACCTCCGACCTGAACGATCTGTATCGCCGCGTCATCAACCGTAACAACCGTCTGAAGCGTCTGCTCGAGCTCAAGGCCCCGGACATCATCGTGCGCAACGAAAAGCGCATGCTGCAGGAATCGGTGGACTCGCTGCTCGACAACGGCCGTCGCGGCAAGGCGATGACCGGTGCGAACAAGCGCCCGCTCAAGTCGCTCGCCGACATGATCAAGGGCAAGAGCGGTCGTTTCCGTCAGAACCTGCTGGGTAAGCGCGTGGACTACTCGGGCCGTTCGGTGATTACCGTGGGCCCGACGCTCAAGCTGCATCAGTGCGGCCTGCCCAAGCTGATGGCGCTCGAACTCTTCAAGCCGTTCATCTTCCACAAGCTGGAAGTGATGGGCGTGGCCACGACCATCAAGGCCGCGAAGAAGGAAGTCGAGAACCAGACGCCGGTGGTGTGGGACATCCTCGAAGAGGTGATCCGCGAGCATCCGATCATGCTGAACCGCGCACCGACGCTGCACCGCCTGGGTATTCAGGCGTTCGAGCCGGTGCTGATCGAAGGCAAGGCCATCCAGCTGCACCCGCTGGTCTGCGCGGCGTTCAACGCCGACTTCGACGGTGACCAGATGGCCGTTCACGTGCCGCTGTCGCTCGAAGCGCAGATGGAAGCCCGTACCCTGATGCTGGCCTCGAACAACGTGTTGTTCCCGGCTAACGGCGATCCGTCGATCGTGCCGTCGCAGGATATCGTCCTGGGCTTGTATTACGCGACCCGCGAGAAGATCAACGGCCGCGGCGAAGGCCTGTCGTTCGTCGACGTCTCGGAAGTGCTGCGTGCGTACGACAACAAGGAAGTCGAACTGGCTTCGCGCGTGAACGTGCGTATCACGGAGTACACGGTCGACGCGGAAACCGGCGAGAAGACGCCGAAGGTCACGCTGTATGCGACGACCGTCGGCCGCGCGATCCTGTCGGAAATCCTGCCGCCGGGCCTGCCGTTCTCGGTGCTGAACAAGTCGCTCAAGAAGAAGGAAATCTCGAAGCTGATCAACACGGCGTTCCGTCGTTGCGGTCTGCGCGAGACGGTGATCTTCGTCGACAAGCTGATGCAGTCGGGCTTCCGTCTGGCAACGCGCGCCGGTATCTCGATCTGCGTCGACGACATGCTCGTGCCGACGAAGAAGGAAGAGCTGATCAGCGAAGCGTCGAAGAAGGTCAAGGAATACGATCGTCAGTACATGTCGGGTCTGGTCACGGCGCAAGAGCGTTACAACAACGTCGTGGACATCTGGGGCGCGACCGGTGACGCGGTGGGCAAGGCGATGATGGAGCAGCTCTCGAAGGAGCCGACCGTCGATCGCGATGGCAACACCGTCGATCAGGAATCGTTCAACTCGATTTACATGATGGCCGACTCCGGCGCTCGCGGTTCGAGCGCCCAGATTCGCCAGCTCGCGGGGATGCGTGGCCTGATGGCCAAGCCGGACGGCTCGATCATCGAGACGCCGATTACCGCGAACTTCCGCGAAGGCCTGAACGTGTTGCAGTACTTCATCTCGACCCACGGCGCACGTAAGGGTCTGGCCGATACGGCACTGAAGACGGCGAACTCGGGCTACCTGACGCGTCGTCTGGTCGACGTGACGCAGGATCTGGTCGTGGTCGAGGACGATTGCGGCACGAGCAACGGCGTGGCGATGAAGGCGCTGGTCGAGGGCGGTGAAGTGGTCGAGGCCCTGCGCGACCGTATCCTGGGTCGTGTGGCCGCAGCCGACGTCGTGAATCCGGAAACGCAGGAAACGGTGTACGAAGCGGGCACGCTGCTCGACGAAGACGTCGTCGACATGATCGAAACGCTGGGTGTGGACGAAGTGCGCGTGCGCACGCCGCTCACCTGCGATACGCGCTTCGGTCTGTGCGCCGCCTGCTATGGCCGCGATCTGGGCCGTGGTACGCGCGTGAACGTCGGTGAAGCCGTCGGCGTGATCGCGGCACAGTCGATCGGTGAGCCGGGCACGCAGCTGACGATGCGTACGTTCCACATCGGTGGTGCGGCGTCGCGTGCGGCGGTGGCCTCGTCGATCGAAGCCAAGTCCAACGGTACGGTGCGTTTCACGTCGACCATGCGTTACGTGACGAACGGCCGTGGCGAGCAGATCGCGATTTCGCGTTCGGGCGAAATCCTGATCACGGACGATCATGGCCGTGAGCGCGAGCGTCACAAGGTGCCGTATGGCGCCACGCTGCTGCAACTGGACGGTGCTCAGGTCAAGGCCGGTGCCCAACTGGGTACGTGGGATCCGCTGACGCGCCCGATCATTACCGAACACGGCGGTTACGCCAAGTTCGAGAACGTCGAGGAAGGTGTCACGGTCGCCAAGCAGATCGACGATGTGACGGGTCTGTCCACGCTGGTCGTGATCGATCCGAAGCGTCGTGGTCCGGCGTCGAAGAACGTGCGTCCGCAGGTCAAGCTGCTCGACGAGAACGGTGTGGAAGTGAAGATCCCGGGTACCGATCACGCTGTGACGATCGGCTTCCAGGTGGGCGCACTGATCACCATCAAGGACGGCCAGCATGTGCCGGTGGGTGAAGTGCTCGCACGTATCCCGACGGAAGCGCAGAAGACCCGCGATATTACCGGGGGTCTGCCGCGTGTGGCCGAACTGTTCGAGGCGCGCGCACCGAAGGATGCCGGCATTCTGGCCGAAGTCACGGGTACCACGTCATTCGGCAAGGACACGAAGGGCAAGCAGCGTCTGGTCATTACCGACCTCGACGGCAACCAGCACGAATTCCTGATTCCGAAGGAAAAGCAGGTGCTGGTGCACGACGGCCAGGTGGTGAACAAGGGCGAAATGATCGTGGACGGTCCGGCCGATCCGCACGACATCCTGCGTCTGCAGGGTATCGAGGCGCTGTCGCGTTACATCGTTGACGAAGTGCAGGACGTGTATCGCTTGCAGGGTGTGAAGATCAACGACAAGCACATCGAGGTGATCGTTCGCCAGATGCTGCGTCGTGTGCAGATCACCGACAACGGCGATACGCGCTTCATCATCGGCGAACAGGTCGAGCGCTCGGACATGCTGTACGAGAACGACGCCATGATCGCCGAAGGCAAGCGTCCGGCGCAGTACGAGAACGTGCTGCTGGGTATTACGAAGGCGTCGCTGTCGACGGACTCGTTCATCTCGGCGGCGTCGTTCCAGGAAACGACGCGCGTGCTGACCGAAGCCGCCATCATGGGCAAGAAGGACGACCTGCGTGGCTTGAAGGAAAACGTCATCGTCGGCCGTCTGATTCCGGCAGGTACGGGTCTGGCGTATCACAAGGCCCGCAAGGCCCGCGAGACGTCGGATCGCGAGCGTCACGACCAGATTGCTCTGGAAGAGGCGTTTGCGCCGATGCCGAATTCGGTGGAAGCCCCGACGGCCGAGTAATCGGTTGGGCGGCGCCCGCGCGAGCGGGCGCTGCCGCCGGTTCGCCGGATCGTCAGCAAATTGACCCCCAGGGGTTGGACAGCCGTCCGACCCCTGGGGGTTTTTTATTGCGCGCACGCCACCGCGCAACCGAGCGAATTCACATCGCGTTCCGAATCCGCCGATTCCCAAGGCGTCGCCGGGAGGCTTCCCGGGCGGTCGTGTGGCCGGCCCGCGAGCGAGCCGCTGCGCCATTTCCTCCTTATCGTTGCGGCGCAGGCCTGTCGGTCCGACGTTCCGGCCGGCGCGTGCCTCGGCGCGTCCCGGCGACATTCGTCAACTTTTCATCATGACTCGTGATCGGTGCCGGGGGATTCTCCCCCCCGAAGTCGCCGAGGAAACAAGGACGCGTTCGCCAGCGAGCTCGATGCAGGCCCGATCGACAGCGTCGACAAGCGAACTGCGATGTGGATGTCCGAGCTTGATGGAGAGAATGATGAACAAGACTTATCGTCTCGTTTTCAGTCGCAGGACAGGCACTTGGGTTGCTGTCGCGGAGATTTGCACGGGGCAGGGCAAGGCAGGCAGGTCGAGGTGCGGTGCGGCGTTGAAGCGGGCGAGTGTGCTGCTGTGCGGGGGGGCGGCGCTTTGTCTGGCGTCATTGTGCAATCCCGCTTTCGCGGGATTCAGCGATGGAGGGGGCACGGGTTGCCCCAGTCAATACACTTTCAAGATGATGATCGCCTACGGCACGGACGCGATCGCCGGGCAAGGGGAGGGGTGCTCCGGTTGGAATGTGCATGAGGCGCCCGTGGCGATTGGCGCCTACTCAATCGCCACGGCGAACTTCGATACCGCGCTGGGCGCCTATGCCGCGGCCGGCGAGAAAGGGAAGAATGACAAGTGGAACACCGCGATCGGCACACACGCATTCGCAAGCCATGCCGGCACGGGGCTCGGCGCGAGTACCAGAGCCGTTGGTGATTTTTCCGCCGCTGTCGGCCATTGGGCACAAGCGGAAGCGGAGCAGTCCCTCGCACTGGGGTATCGGTCGAAGGCCACGTCCAAGTGGTCTGTGGCGCTTGGCGCGCATTCGACGACATCCGACCCGACAGGCACAAAGGGCGTTGACATCAATGGCGTGGCCTACAGCTTCGCAGGCGTCTCGCCGGAAGGAACGGTAAGCGTCGGAACGCCAGACTATTCGCGCACGATTACCAACGTCGCTGCCGGCAGAATCAATGAGACAAGTCTCGACGCCATCAACGGTTCACAATTGAGCGCGACCAATCGCGCGCTCTCGGAGGTCAACACGGACCTCTCGACATTCAAGATCCGGATTTCTTCAGGCCTGACCTCGGCCGAGCTGAATGTCAGTTCGCTCTCATCGGGTATCAACTCCCTGTCGACGGCCCTGCGCCCGGCAATCGTCGCCTTCGAAAACACCGTGCACTACGACGACGCAGCGCGTCAAAGCGTGACGCTGGGCGATGCCGTCGCCAGACATCCCGTTCTCGTGCGCAACGTTGCCGATGCGCAGGACGCAACCGATGCCGTCAATTTGCGGCAGCTCCTCAACACGAACGGCACTGTCCGTTCGTTATCGACCGGCGTCGATTCGCTGTCGAAGGACATGAGTTCGCTATCCACCGGCCTGAACATGGCGATGGGGCTGGCGACCGACCTTGAACGGATGGCGCGGTACGACGACGATACTCACGAAAAGCTCACGTTGGGTCGCACGCAATCCGCGAGGGCCGTGAAACTGACCAATGTGGCAGACGGGATGGAGCCGAGCGACGCCGTCACCACCCGGCAGTTGAATCTCACCGACGGACGTGTGGCGTCGCTGTCCACCGGCGCGGATTCGCTCTCGAGTGGCGTGAGTGCCCTGTTCACCGGGGTGAGCGAGCTGTCGAGCGGACTGTCGAGCGGACTGAGCACGATCGGCGCGCTGGCCGGTCAGGCCCGAGGTGCGGTGCTCTACGACGACGACTCGCAGGCGTCGGTCACGCTCGGTCATCTGCTGTCCCTCACGCCGGTCAAGTTGACCAACGTGGCCGACGGCGTCGACGCGAGCGACGCGGTGACGGTCGGGCAGTTGAGTGTGACCACCAAAAGCGTGAGATCGCTCTCCACGAGCACGGCGCTCCTGACCACGGGAATGAGTTCACTGTCCACGGGAATGGGCAAGATCAGCGCGCTGGTCTCGGATATGAGCAATGTCGTGCACTACGACGACGACGATCAGGAGTCGGTCACGTTCGGTAATCTGCTCTCGATGAAGCCGGTGACGCTGACCAACGTGGCGGACGGCACCGGCCTGAGCGACGCGGTGACGGTGCGGCAATTGAGTCAGACCAACAGCCATGTGAACTCGCTCTCGTCAGGGGCCGCCGCCACGACGAAGAAGATTGGTTCGCTCTCGACCGGACTCAGGAAGATGGTTGCCTTGACGGCGGGCATCGAAACGTCCGTACAGTACGACGACGACACGCAGGAATCGGTGACGTTCGGGAATCTGGTATCGACGAAGCCGGTGATATTGGCCAATGTTGCGGAAGGCGTGAATCCGACGGATGCGGTCAACATGCGCCAGATGAGCGCGACGAACCGTAACGTCGGATTGCTGTCGACCGGCATGGCGGCCTTGTCCAGGCATGTGAGTTCGCTCTCGACGGGACTGAGCGACATCGCGGAGCTGCAGGGCGACGTACTCGATGTCGTGAAGTACGACAACGCCATACATTCGTCGGTGACGCTGGGGGGAAGAGTCACCAAGGGCGCGGTGAAACTCACCAACGTGGCCGACGCGGAGAGGGAGAACGACGCCGTCAACTTCGGTCAGTTGAGTGCCACCACTCGCGACGTGACCTCGTTATCCAGCGGCTTGAGCACGACGCAGAGCAATCTGGCGTTGTTGTCGAGCGGGACGCAGCATGCGATCACGTACGACGATACGACACGCGAGCTGGCGACGCTGGGCGGCGTCGGGGCGAAGCCGGTGAAGCTGACCAATCTCGCGGACGGCGAGAACGTCACCGATGCCGTCACCTTCGGGCAATTGAGGGCGACGAAAAGTCACGTCGCATCCGTCGCGAGCCATCTCGACAGCCGCGTCGGTTCGCTATCGACGGGCATGGCGACACTCGCTGACGGCGCATTGACGCTTGCGGAGAGCCTGACGTCGCTCTCGACCAGTTTTGACAGCCACGCCGGTTCGGTCTCGACTGGATTGAGCACGACGAACAGCCACATCGCATCGCTTGCGAGGGATCTCGATGGGCGTGTCAGCTCACTCTCGTCGGGGGTAGCGACACTTGCGGACGGTGCATTGACGCTTGCGGAAAGTCTGACGTCGCTCTCAACCAGTTTCGACAGCCACGCCGGTTCGGTCTCGACCGGACTGAGCACTGCGAACAGCCACATCGCATCGCTCACGAGCGATCTCGACGGCCGCGTCGTTTCGCTGTCAACCAGCTTTAATGCCCACGCCGGGTCGCTGTCGACGGGATTGAGTGCGATGAGCAGTAGCCTGGCGTTGCTGTCGGGTGGGATGCAGCATGCCGTCGCGTACGACACCGAGACACGGGAGCGCGTGACGCTGGGCGGTGCCGAGGCAAAGCCGGTGAAGCTGACCAATCTCGCGGACGGCGAGAATGCGACCGACGCGGTGACCTTCGGACAATTGAGCGCGACGAAAAGTCACATTGCGTCGGTCGCGAGCGATCTCGACGGGCGCGTCGTTTCGCTGTCGACAGGCGCGCTGACGTTTGTGGAGGGTCTGACGTCGCTGTCGACCAGCTTCGAAAGCCACGCCGTCTCGCTCTCGACGGGTGCAGTGACGCTCGCGGAAAGTCTGACGTCGCTGTCGACCAGCTTCGACAGTCATGCGAGTTCGCTCTCGACGGGTGCGGTGACGCTGGCCGAAAGCATGACGTCACTCTCGACCAGTTTTGACAGTCACGCGAGTTCGCTGTCGACCGGATTGAGCACGATGAGCAGCAATTTGGCGTTGTTGTCGGGTGGGATTCAGCACGCCATCACGTACGACGACGAGACACGGGAGCGCGTGACGCTGGGCGGTGCGCAGGCAAAGCCGGTGAAGCTGACCAATCTCGCGGACGGCGAGAATGCGACCGACGCGGTGACCTTCGGACAATTGAGCGCGACGAAAAGTCACATGGCATCGCTCACGAGCGATCTCGACGGGCGCGTCGTTTCGCTGTCGACAGGCGCGGTAACGTTTGCGGAGAGCCTGACGTCGCTGTCGACCAGCTTCGAAAGCCACGCCGTTTCGCTCTCGACGGGTGCAGTGACGCTCGCGGAAAGTCTGACGTCGCTCTCGACCAGCTTCGACAGTCACGCGAGTTCGCTGTCGACGGGTGCGGTGACGCTGGCGGAAAGCATGACGTCGCTCTCCACCAGCTTCGACAGTCATGCGAGTTCGCTGTCGACCGGATTGAGCACGATGAGCAGCAATCTGGCGTTGTTGTCGGGCGGGGTTCAGCACGCCATCACGTACGACGACGAGACACGGGAGCGCGTGACGCTGGGCGGTGCGCAGGCGAAGCCGGTGAAGCTGACCAATCTTGCGGACGGCGAGAATGCGACCGACGCGGTGACTTTCGGACAATTGAGTGCGGCGAAAAGTCAGATCGCATCGCTCACGAGCGATCTCGACGGGCGCGTCGGTTCGCTCTCATCGGGGGTGGCGACACTTGCTGACGGTGCATTGACGCTTGCGGAGAGTCTGTCGTCGCTCTCGACCAGTTTTGACAGTCACGCCGGTTCCGTCTCGACCGGACTGAGTACGACAAACAGCCACATCGCATCGCTCACGAGCGATCTCGATGGGCGCGTCGGTTCGCTCTCGTCGGGGGTGGCGACACTTGCGAACGGCGCATTGACGCTTGCGGAGAGTCTGACGTCGCTCTCGACCAGCTTCGACAGTCACGCGAGTTCGCTCTCGACGGGTGCAGTGACGCTGTCCGAAAGCATGATTTCGCTCTCCACGAGCTTCGACAGTCATGCGATTTCGCTGTCGACCGGATTGAGCACGATGAGCAGCAATCTGGCGTTGTTGTCGGGTGGGATCGAGCACGCCATCACATACGACGACGAGAAACGCGAGCGGGCGACGCTGGGCGGTGCGCAGGCGAAGCCGGTGAAGCTGACCAATCTTGCCGACGGCCAGAGCACCACCGACGCGGTGACCTTCGGGCAACTGAGCACGACAAACAGTCACATCGCGTCGCTCACGGGCAATCTCGTCAGCCACGTCGATTCGCTCTCGACGGGCGTGTTATCGCTTGCGCAAGGCCTGACGTCGCTCTCGACGGGATTTGAAAACAGGGCACTCTCGCTCTCGACCAGCGTTGAGACCCACGCCGGCTCGCTGTCGTCGGGATTGAGCACGATGGAAAGCAATCTGGCCCTGTTGTCGAGCGGAATGCCGCATACCATCACATACGACGATACGACACGGGAGCGCGTGACGCTGGGCGGTGCGCAGGCGAAGCCGGTGAAGCTGACCAATCTTGCCGACGGCGAGAACACGACCGACGCGGTGACCTTCGGGCAACTGAGCACGACAAATAGCCACATTACGTCGCTTACTGGCAATCTCGTCAGCAATGTCGATTCGCTCTCGACGGGTGCGATGGCGCTCACGGAAGGGCTGACGTCACTCTCCGCCGGCCTCAGCCAGATGGCCGAGCTGGCGAGCGCCACCGAAAACTTTGTGCAGTTCGATGACGAGCGGCGATTGAAGGTGACCCTGGGCGGCAGGCGGGCGACCAAGCCCGTGTCACTGACCAATGTGGCCGACGGTACGAAGGCGACCGATGCCGTCACGGTCAGGCAATTGAGCGTGACGAACAGTAACGTCATGCAAATGTCCACGGGAATGGCCAACTTCGAGACCAACGTTGCTTCGCTTTCCACGGGGGTGAGCGAAATCGACAGCACGGTCGACGTGCTGGTCTCGGAGATCGCGGTCGCCGTGCAGTACGACAATGCGGCCAAGACCAAGCTTCGCCTCGGCGGCCTGTCGAAAACCCCGGTGTCGCTTGGCAACGTGGCCGACGGCCTCCGGCCGAATGACGCGGTGAATGCGGCGCAGCTCGGCGTCACGAACAGTAATGTGGCGTCGCTCTCGACCGGGCTGGCCAGCCTTATCGTGCCTTCGGTTCAGTTGCGTTCGGGCAAGGGGCGCAAACACAGGACGTTTATCCTCGGCGGCGTACCCACCACGGGAGAGAACAACGCGGATGGACCGGTGACACTGACCAACGTCGCCGACGGCTTCAATCCCGACGACGTGGCTTCCTACCGTCAATTGATGGCGACCAACAGCAATGTCGGTAGTCTGTCGACCGGCATGATTGCGGTCGGTGCGCGCGTCGATTCGCTTTCGACCGGCCTGGGCCACATTCAGCAAAGCGTTGGGGCGATCGAAACTGGCGCCGTGCTGTACGACGACACGACGCATGCCACGCTGACGCTTGGCGGCACTACGGCGAAGCCTTCGGTGCGAATTCTCAACGTTGCCGACGGCGTCGAACCCAGCGACGCCGTGAACTTCCGTCAGCTGAGTGACGTAAATGACCAGTCGGCGTCGCAAATCGCACTTGTCGATGACCACGTCGCGCAGTTCTCGGCGACTGTCGACGCCCATCTGGATTCGCTGTCGACCGGACTCAAGGCCCTGGCCTCCCTGTCGAGCGGCGCCGGCAGCGGCGTCGTGTACGACGGCGACCGGCGCGACAAGGTGACGTTCGGCGATTCGGGTGTGGCGCCGGTCGCGCTGACCAATGTCGCCGACGGCGCACACCGGTTCGATGCCGTCAACTTCGGTCAGTTGAGCACGACCAACAACAATGTCCTGCAGCTCTCCACAGGCATGACAGCGTTCGAGGACAGTCTGGGATCGCTCACTTCGATGTTGGGCTCGATCGACGGAACCGTCGAGAAGCTCGTCTCCGAGGCGGCGGTCGCGGTGCAGTACGACACGCCAAACCGCACCAAACTCCGGCTCGGCGGTCTGACCAAGACCCCCGTGCTGGTGGCCAACGTTGCTGCCGGCGTGGCCCCTACCGACGCCGTCAACGCCGGTCAGCTCGCGGCGACCAACAGCGACGTGGCGTCGCTGTCGACAGGTCTGGCCGGACTCATCACGCCCGACACTGCATTGCGCAGCGGCCATGACGTCCGGCACCCGAAGCTGCTGCTGGGCGGACGCGCCGCGCTGCACAGCGACGGCTCCCCCGCGCCGGTCACGCTCGATAACGTGGCCGATGGGGAACACGCGGGAGAGGCGGTCAACTTCGGCCAACTGAGTGCGACCAACAGCCACATGGGATCGATCTCGACGAGCATCGACAGGCAGGTAGGCTCGCTTTCGACCGGATTGCGCAAGATTGAGAAGCTCGCGGGCGAGGCAGACAATGGCGTGTTCTACGACGACGCATCGCATTCGACGCTCACGCTCGGCGACACCGTGACGGCCACACCGGTCACGTTGACCAACCTGGCCGACGGCGCGAAGCCGAGCGACGCCGTGACGTTCCGGCAACTGAGTGCGACCAACCGCAGCGTGGATGCGCTCTCGACCGGTTTGCTCGCCACGCACGAGCACATGCGCTCGCTCTCGACCGGGATGACCCGGGCCGAGAAGCGCCTCACGACGCTGGAATCGAACTCGGACGACTATGTCGGCTACGATGGCCAGGCGCGCGACACACTCACGCTCGGCGATACGGTGTCGCGGCGCGCGGTGCGAGTCCGCAACGTGGCCGAGGGTGTGGAGGCGGGCGATGCGGTCAACGTCGCCCAGTTGAGTCAGACCAATCGCAACGTGGGATCGCTCTCGACGGGACTGGACCTTTCGCGGCGCACGCTGACGTCGCTGGCGAGCGATGTGGAGCACAGCGCGCGCTATGACGACGCTTCGCGCTCGCAACTGACCCTTGGTGGCGCCGGGGCGACAGCCCCTGTGACCCTGACCAATCTGGCCGACGGCAAGCGTCCGGCCGACGCCGTCAACTATGGGCAACTGAGCGAGACCAACAGCCACGTGAGTTCACTGTCGACCGGACTGAGCAAGCTCGCGTCGATGTCGCCGTCGGGCAGTCAGGCGGTGCGGTACGACGATCCGATGCATGCGCGCGTGACGCTTGGCGGGGCGGATGCCCGCAACGGCGTCGTGCTCGGCAATCTCGCCGCTGGTGTTGCAGGGACCGACGCCGTCAACGTGAGTCAGTTGCAGGCGACGGACAGCCGCGTCACGTCGCTCTCGACCGCCGCGTCGACCGGCATCAGCGACGCGCTCAGCGCGGTGAGTCGGCTCGCGTCGCGCCTGGGCGAGGGCACGGAGGCGTCGTCGTCCCCGGTCGCACCGGGCGAGGCTGGGGTGCCTGCGGTGCCGGTGGAGTCGATGGTCAAGGCATCGACCCGCAGGATGCTGGGGGCACCCGCGGCGCAGCCTGCGCCGACGGGCGTGTCGTACGTCGGGGTGAACGACAATGGCGCGCCGAAGGGCAACCTGCGCGGCGATGGCGCTTCGGGCAAGCGCGCGACGGCCATCGGCATCGACGCGGTCGCAAGCGGCGAGAGCAGCGTCGCGCTTGGGGAAAGCGCGAGGGCTTCAGGGGCGAAGGTCACCGCCATCGGCCATTCGGCGGCCGCGACGCAGGCCGGCGCCGTCGCCCTGGGCGACGGCGCCATGGCCTCCGGTGCGAATGCCGTCGCGATCGGCGCCAACGCCGTTGCGTCGGAACCGGGGACGGTCTCCATCGGGGCGCCGGGCACCGAGCGGCGGCTGACCCACCTGGCCCCGGGCCGGCGACCGACCGACGCGGCAACCGTGGGGCAACTCGCAGGCATGCAGGCGGGCATCGATCAGGTCGCCAAGCGCGCCTATTCGGGGATCGCGGCCGCCACGGCGCTCGCGATGATTCCGGAAGTGGACCCGGGAAAGCGCGTTGCGTTGGGAGTGGGCACCGCGACTTTCCAGGGGCGGGCGGCGACCTCGATCGGCGCTTCGGTACGCTTTACCGACAATCTGAAGGCCCGGCTCGGCGTGGGAATCAGCGGTCAGGGCAATACCTACGCTGCCGGTGTCTCATATCAATGGTGACGTGCCGCACGTGTCGAGTCCGAGCCGCCTCGGGGCATCCCCGCAGTGGCTCGGCAAGGCGAGCATCGTGAACGCCGCGAATGTTCTCATGTGCGCCGCCCCCATCGATTGCCCGAGCGACGTGCCGCTGCCAGCCGGCGGTCGTTGCCCGGCGGCGCTCAGAATCCGAAGTGCCCCTGCACGTAGACCATGCGCGGCGCACCGACCATGATGCCGCCGTTCTGGTCGGTGTTGCGCGTGTAGAAGCGCTTGTCGAACACGTTGTTCACGCCCACCGTCACGTCGGCATTCTTGTAGAACGGCAGCTTGTACATCGCTTGCAGGTTCCACGTGCGATAGCCGGGCACCTTGCCGTTCATGCCGTCGGCGGAGGGCGCCTCGGTGTTCGCCAGATCCGAGTACTGCGCGCTCTGATGCGTGGTCGAGACGTTGAATGTCCATTGGCCGATGGTGTAACGCGCGCCCAGCGTATCGGTGAAGCGCGAGTAGAACGGCACGTCGAGGCCGGCGGTCGCGCCCGACTTCTGGATGGCGCGCACGTACGTGAAGTTGGCGTAGAGATTCAGGCCGCGCAGGGCGCTGTCGCGATCGAACGTGTAGTCGACGGCGGTTTCGACACCGTCGTGGTTCGTCGCGCCGATGTTCTGGAACGTGGCCGGGCTCACACCGGGCACCTGCAGAATCTGGTTGTCGAACTTCATCTTGAACGCGGTCAGTTCGGCCTTCCAGCGCGCGTCCGTCCAGCGCGTGCCGATTTCATAAGTGCGCGCCACTTCCGGCTGCAGCGGGTTCGATGCCGACATCGAATTGAGCTGCGTGTTCTGCACCGGACCGAATGACGTGCTGTAGTCGGCGAAGATCGTCCATGCGCTGTTGACCAGATACGACAAATTGACCGACGGCAGCGGCTTGTTGTTGTCGGTACGGTAAGTGGCCCCCGAGGCCTTGTCCACCCGCTGTGAGCGGATCATTTCGTAGCGCACACCCGGCGTGAAGCGCCAGTTGCCCCAGGCCATGCGGTCGTCCAGGTAGAAGGCGTTGGCGCTCGTGTAGTTGTAGAACGTCTGCGTGGCGGTATTGCGCCCGGTCGCGAGGTTCGTGCTCCAGCTGTTGTCGTCACCGCGTTCGCGAATGAAGCGGTAGCCCACGGTCACGTCGTGCGCGGTCGGGCCGACGAACAGGCGCTGCGTGAAGCGCGGCTCGACGCCGAACGTCTGGTAATTGCGCGGCTGGTGCATGAGCGTGAGCGACGACGTGGGGCTGGTCAGCGTGCTCTGGCGATAGCTCTCGTTATAGAACGTACGGATCTCGAACTCCTGCGTCTCGGAGATCGTGTTCAGATAGCCGAAGTCGAGGCCGGTGCGGTTGCCGCTCCAGTAGTCGTTCGGCCGCGTGTTCTGGAACGGGTCGGCGTCGTATTGCGCGGCGGTCAGTCCGCCGGGCGTCCTCGACTTGGCGTCGAAGTACGAAACCTTGCCGTACACCTGCTGGCTCGGCGTGATGTCGTAGCGCCATTTCAACGCCAGATCGTTCACGTGCTCGTCGCTGCCCTTGCGCCAGTCGCGCCCCGCCATGCCCGAATACAGCAGCGCGAGGCCCAGGCCGTTGTCCATCTGCGTGCCCAGGAATACGCCGTACTGCGTGTTGGCGCCGCCGCCGGAGGTGTACATGTTCTGACGTACGGTCGCATCGGCGCTCAGCCCCGGCGTGTTGGGGATCGAGCGCGTCTTGAAGTTGATCACGCCGCCCACGTTCTGCGGGCCGTAGCGCACGGCACCCCCGCTGCGCACCACGTCGATGCTCTCGATATTGAAAAGGCTCACCGGTGCGAACGACAGCTGCGGCTGACCATAAGGGGCGACGGCGAGCGGAATGCCGTCGAGGAGCACGGTCGAGCGCGGCGAGAAGCGCCCGGTCAGGCCGCGCACGCCAATGTTCAGGGAGATCGCGCTGCCGGCAGTGCTGGAATTGTCGGTGGACTGCACGCCGGGAATGCGCCGCATCACGTCGCCGATGCTCGCGGCACCCGACGCCTCGATGTCCTGCTTCTTCACGACCGTGCGCGCGCCAGGGAACGTCTTGGCGCTGTTGTCCAGTCCGGTGCCGAGCCAGTCGCCCGACACGTTCACCGCGCCGAGTTCGACGTCGGCCTTCGCTTCGGGGGCGCTTGCCGGGACGCCCGCGGCGCTGGCCGGTTGCGCATGCGCCGTGCCGGGCGTACCCACGAGCAGCGCGGCGGCGCCGGCGAGCAACGTGAGGGCGCCGAGGGCACCGCGGGAAGCATGAGCAGCGTGGGATGCTTGGGAAGCACGGCGACTTGCGGACATCTTCATCGTTGACCTTCGTGACTGCGAGAGTGTGTGGAGCGCGGCCGCAGGCGCAAGCCATGGGCCACGGCGTCAGATTTTGGGTTCGGGCGGCCTGCGCGGCCTGTAATGCCATGTAATAAAGCGAGGCGAATTATAAATGCAAATCACTCTCATTTCTGCCTAGTGTTCTCAACGGATGATTGAGCGTGGCGGCCAAGCGACATGTCGCGGTCCGGATCCGATGGAATGCGACGGAATGCGACGTAATGCCGGACGGGCCATCGGTGGGGGAGTGGCGGCGAACAGGCGGCGAACAGGCGGCACATCGGCCGAAGGGGGGCGGTCGGGGCGTGCGGCACTGCGTACGCTCCGGCGGGTCGCCGAGGGCCGCTACGGCGCCAGTTGCCGCCCGCGATGGCGGATTATCCAGTTTTGCTAATCAATCGCCCAGAATCGATTGATTGTGGATGGGGCGGCGCGGCCGCAAGAATAGAGGCTGACAACGGACAAGACGCGTCGCCCGCGCCGGGCGGCGCCATGGAGACAACGCGATGCCGAAGCTCGACGCCTCGACTCACCAGGCCCTCGCCCGCGAGCTGCACGAGGCCGAGCGCACCCGCACGCCGGTGATGCAGTTTTCCCGTCGCTACCCCGAGATGACCATCGCCGACAGCTACGCGATCGCGCAGGCGTGGCTGGCGCTGAAGTTCGCGCAGGGGCGGCGGACGATCGGCCACAAGATCGGGCTGACCTCGCGCGCCATGCAGGTGGCGGCGCAGATCACCGAACCCGATCACGGCACGCTGCTCGACGACATGCTCGTGGCCGACGGCGCCACGCTCGAGGCGTCGCGCTTCATCGTGCCGCGTCTCGAAGTGGAGCTGGCCTTCATTCTGGCCAAGCCGCTCAAGGGCCCGGGCGTGACACTTTTCGACGTGCTCGACGCCACCGCGTGGGTCACGCCCGCGCTGGAGTTGATCGATGGCCGCATCGAGCTGTTCGATCGCGACACGAAAGCGCCGCGCAAAGTGTTCGACACGATTGCCGACAACGCCGCGAATGCCGCCGTGATCCTGGGCGGACGCCCGGTGAAGCCGGACGCCATCGACCTGCGATGGGCCGGCGCGCTGCTCTATCGCAACGGCGTGATCGAAGAGTCAGGGCTAAGCGCGGCGGTGCTCAATCATCCCGGCAACGGCATTGCGTGGCTGGCCAACAAGCTGGGCGCCTTCGGCGAAGGCCTGCAGGCCGGCGAGATCGTGCTCGCGGGCTCGTTTACGCGGCCGGTGGCCTGCGCCGCCGGCGACGTCTTCCATGCCGATTACGGCCCGCTCGGCGCGATCGGCGTGCGCTTCGCCTGAGCCTGCGCGTCTGCGCCGGCTCGTTTCCTCACGTCTTCCCGTCACCTCTCACGGAGCCCGACGACATGAAAACGCCTCCGAATCCCTTCAAGCAGGCCCTCGCCCGCGGCGAGCGCCAGGTTGGCCTGTGGATGGGACTCGCCACGCCCTACGCCGCGGAGCTCTGCGCGGGCAGCGGCTTCGACTGGCTCGTGATCGACGGCGAACACGCGCCCAACGACCTTCGCACCATGCTCGCGACGTTGCAGGCAATGGCGCCTTACCCTTCGCATCCGGTGGTGCGCCTGCCGCACGGCGATGCCACGCTCATCAAGCAGGTGCTGGAGATCGGCGCGACGACGCTGCTCGTGCCGATGGTCGAGTCGGCGCAAATGGCGCGCGCGCTCGTGAGCGCCACGCGCTATCCGCCGCAGGGCATTCGCGGCGTGGGCAGCGGTCTGGCGCGCTCGTCGCGCTGGAACCGCTATGAGGATTATCTGCACGCGGCGAACGACACCACGTGCCTGCTCGTGCAGGTGGAGACGGCCGACGCGCTCGCGCAGGTGGACGCCATCGCCGCGGTGGACGGCGTGGACGGCGTGTTCATCGGCCCGGCCGATCTTGCCGCGTCGATGGGATATCTCGGTCAGGCCACGCACCCCGAGGTGCGCAAGGCCATCGAGGACGGCGTCTCGCGCATCCGCCGCGCAGGCAAGGCGGCAGGCATTCTGTGCGTCGACGAGACGCTGGCGCGCCATTACCTCGATGCAGGCGTGACCTTCATGGCCGTCGGCATCGACACGACCCTGCTCGCGAGCGCCAGTCGCGCCCTGGCGATGAAATTCGCCGCCGACTCGAGCGGCGACTGAGCGTATCGCAATTGTCCTTCGTGCGCGCGACCGACATGCGCGCCTCGCTCCCTTCCCAATGAGAGATGGCATGAGTGCTTCCCGTATTGACGTCGCCGGCGTATCCGTGTCGCCGGACCACTATATCGATGGCCGCCGCGTGGCGTCCGAAGACACGTTCGCCTGCGTTTCCCCGATCGACCAGCGCCATCTCGGCGACATCGCGAGCGGCGCTCAGGCGCATGTCGATGCGGCGGTGACGTCGGCCTCGCTGGCGTTTCCCGCATGGGCGGCGCTCGGGGCCGAGGGACGACTGCCGTTCCTTCGACGCTTTGCCGAGGCGATCGGTCGCCGCGCCGACGCGTTCGCCACGCTCGAGAGCCACGATGCCGGCGTGTTGCGCTCGCGCATGGCGCATGGCGTCGTGCCGCGCGCCATGCAGAACATTGCGTGGTTCGCCGAGCATGCGCTGTCGTTGCAGGATCGGACGATCGACACGCCGCAGGCCCGCCATTGGGTGCGCCACGATCCGGCGGGTGTCGTTGCCGTGATCACGCCGTGGAACTCGCCGTTGCTGCTCGCGACGTGGAAGATCGGTCCCGCCCTGGCGGCAGGCAACACCGTCGTGCTGAAGGCGCCCGAATGGGCGCCGCTCACGTCGTCGCTGCTTGCAGACTGTGCGCAGGAGGCGGGATTGCCCCCGGGCGTGTTCAACCTGTTGCAGGGCGCGGGCGCGTTGACCGGCGCGGCACTCGTGAGCGATGCCCGGCTGGCGCGCATCTCCTTCACGGGCTCGGTCGCCACCGCGAAATGGATCGCGAAGACGGCGGCGGCGAATCTCGTGCCGTGCAGCCTGGAACTTGGCGGAAAGTCGGCGTTCATCGTGCTGGCGGACGCCGATCTCGATGCGGCGGCCGCAACGGCCGCGCTGATGTATCGCAATGCCGGACAGGTGTGCCTGGCCGGCACGCGGCTGCTGGTTCACGCCGACATCGCGCCGGCCTTCACCGAGAAATTGCGCCAGATCGTCGAGCGTCTGGTGGTGGGCGATCCGCGCGACGCCACGACCGAGGTCGGACCGATCATCCACATGCGGCAACTGGAACGCGTGCAGGGGTTCGTCGAACGGGCCGTCGCGAGCGGCGCGCGGGTGCTGTGGGGCGGCGTGCGGCACCCCTACGGCGAACAGTACTTCGCACCGACGCTGCTCACCGATCTGCATCAGCAAGACGAGATCGTGCAGCAGGAGGTGTTCGGGCCCGTACTCACCCTGCAGACCTTCGCGAGTGACGAAGAGGTGGTCGACATGGCCAACGGCACCGATTACGGCCTGGGCGGCGTGTGCTACGGCGAAGAGGCACACGCCATGGCGATCGCGCAACGCGTGCGCACGGGCTTCATCTGGATCAACAGCTTCGGCATTCGCGATCTGGCCGCGCCGTTCGGCGGCATCAAGCGTTCGGGCATCGGCCGCGAAGGGGGGGACTGGAGCTTCGAATTCTTCTGCGACGTGAAGGACGTCGTAGTGCCCAGGCAACCGTTCAAGGCGAGCTTCAGCCATCGCTGAGCGCCGCACACGACAAGACAACGAGACGAGAGGAGAGCAGCATGGGACAGATCGTCGGCGCGGCGCTGGTGTCGCACCACCCCGGCTTGATGCAGTGTGAGGAATTCCGCGTGTTGCAGGGCGCGGGGGCGGATTCGGACCTGATTCCCGGGTACGCGCGTGTGCGCGAGCGTATCGTGGCGGCGCGTCCGGACGTCATCGTGATCTTCGATTCGCACTGGTTCACCACCGGCTACCACCTGATCGACGGTGGCGCGCATTACGCCGGCATGTACATCTCCGACGAGATGCCGTGGTACCTGCACGGCGTGCCATACGACTATCGCGGCCATCCGGAACTGGCGCTGACCGTGGACGCCGTCGCCCGCGAGCGCGGGGTGCGTGCGCGCGCGGTGCAGCACCCGGACCTGCCGCGCCACTACCCGACGATCAACGTGATCAAGCAGATGCGTCTGGACGCCTGGCCGATCGTCACCGTGAGTTCGTGCCAGAACTGCGACACGCAGCACTTCCTGCAATCGGGCGAGGTGATCGGCGAGGCGATTCGCCGCAGCCCGCTGCGGGTGGTGATGCTCGCCTCGGGCGCGTTGAGCCACAGATTCAACGGCATCGACTGGAAACCGAATCATCCGCGCATCTTTCACGAGAGCAACGTTTCGCGCCCGGAGAACATCGAGAGCGACAAGCGCGCAATCGCCGCAATGCGCGAGGGACGCCACGACCGGATCCTGGCCGATTGGGACGAGGATTACCGCAAGCGCCCGTGGGAGGCGCACGGCGCGCACTATCTCCAGATGGTTGGGGCGCTGGGCGGGGAGGCCTGCCGCAGCGCCGGTACGGTGCTCTCCGACTATGAGAATGCGCGCGGCACGGGCAATGTGCACATCTGGTTCGACACCATCTGACGAGGTCATCCATGGATTTCGAATTTCCGTTGCGTGAGTTGCCAGCCGTGATGCAGGGGCCGCGCGTCGAGCGCCGGCGCGTGCTGCTGGGCGGGAGCGCCTTCTGGGGCACCCTGATCGAGGACGGCGCGCAGCAGGGACTGCTACGGCTCGACGACGGGCGCATCGTCGACCCGCAGACGGTCGCGCACCTGCCGCCGGTGGACCCCTCGAAAATCATCGCCGTGCATATCTCCTATCGCTCGCGTAGCATGGAGACGCGCAACAAGCCCAGGCCGACCGATACCCCGACGTATTTCACCAAGCCGCCGACTTCGCTCAACGGGCACGGCGGGCAGATTCTCAAGCCCGCGGACTGCCGCTATCTGAATTACGAAGGCGAGTACGCGGTGGTGATCGGGCGCACGTGCCGCAATGTGTTGCCCGACGAGGCGTGGGACTACATCGAGGGATTCTGTCCGGCGCTCGACATGGGGCTGCAGGACTTCCGCGACACGGACCAGGGCTCGATGCTGCGCGTCAAGGGCGCGGATACGCTGTTGCCCATCGGACCCGGCGTTGTGCGTGGCGTGAACCTGTTCGAGCAGACGTTGCGCACCTATCGCAACGGCCGGGTGGTGCAGGAGGCGCACATCGGCGACGAGACGATCTGGGGGCCGCATTACGTGATCGCGGACATTGCGCGGCACATCACGCTGGTGCCCGGCGACGTGATCCTGATGGGCACGCCGTGCCACTCGCGCTCGGTGGATGCGGGCGACCTCGTGGAATGCGAGATCACCGGACTGGGACGCCTCTCGGGGGCCGTGGTCCGGATCGAGGCGCCGCGCGCGGCGGCGCTGGGAGTGGGGCACGCGCCGGGCGACAGCCCCGAAGTGCGCCGCGTGGCGCTGGGATTCGACGAGCGGGTGCCGGAGCGGTTCAAGGAAAACTACCGGCTTGCCGCGAGGCAGCCGGGGTGAGGCGAGCGGCGCGAATGTAACGCACGGCGCCGCGGAAATGCATCAAAAGACAGGAGTGAACGGATGAAGGTGACGATCATTGGCGCGGGCGCCATTGGCGGCTTGCTCGGTACGAAGCTCGCCGCCGCGGGCGAGGCGCAGGTCAGCGCGTTGGCGCGCGGCGCGACACTGGCGGCGCTGCGCGAGCGCGGCTGGCGCGTGAAACAGGGCGACGCGCTGACGGCCGCGCCGGTGGCGGCCGCGCACGCGCTCGACGATGCCGCGAAGCTCGGCGTGCAGGATCTGGTGATCATCGCGGTCAAGGGGCCCGCGCTCGCGCAGGTCGCCGCGTCGGTGGCGCCGCTCATCGGTGCGCAGACCATGGTGCTGCCTGCGATGAACGGCGTGCCGTGGTGGTTCTGCAACGGGGTGGCGCCGTTCGGCGACGCTCCCCTTGCCAGTGTGGATCCGGGCGGGGCGATCGGTGCGGCGATTCCGATGGCAAGCGTGATCGGCTGCGTGGTGCACGCCAGCGCGGCAACGCCCGAGCCGGGGCTGGTCGATCACAAGATGGGGCGCGGGCTCATCATCGGCGAGCCGGGTGGCGGCACCAGCGAGCGTGTGCAACGCCTGGCCGGCGTGCTCGCGCGCGCAGGATTCGAAGTGAAGGCCTCGGACAACGTGCGGCTCGATATCTGGTACAAGCTTTGGGGCAACCTCACGATGAACCCCGTGTCGGCCATCACCGGCGCCACGATCGACCGGCTGCTGGACGACCCGCTCGTGCGCGCGTTCTGCTCGTCGGCGATGCGCGAGGCGGCGGCCATCGGCGCGAAGATCGGCTGTGCCATCGACCAGTCGCCGGAAGATCGCCACGAAGTGACGGCCAAACTCGGCGCATTCAAGACGTCCATGCTGCAGGACGTGGAAGCCCACCGTCCCATCGAACTCGACGCCTTGGTGAGCGTGGTGCGCGAAATCGGCCAGCGCGTGAACGTGGCGACACCGAACATCGATGCGCTGCTCGGCCTCACTCGTCTGTTTGGGCGCGTGCACGGGTTGTACCCGCAGTGAGCGTTTCGCCGGATCGCACCGCATCCGGCGCATCGAAAACAAGGGGCGCCTCGGCGCCCCTTGTGCTTTTTCGACACGGCCATCGACCGATCGGCCCAATGTCCCACTACCCGGTGACAACTGGGCCCACGGTCTGACGGGTATCGCGCGGCGTCCCTCGACGCCTCAGCGCACGCCCGTGTGTCGGTACACCTGACTCAGCGCGACCAGACCCACGGCGGCGGCAGCCATCATGTAGAAGCTTGGGGCCAGCTTGCTGCCCGTCACATCGATCAGCCACGTCAGGATGAACGGCGCGAAACCGCCGAAGCATGTCACCGACAGGTTGTACGAGAGCGACAGACCCGTCGTGCGCGTCTTCACCGGGAAGATCTCCGAGGCCAGCGCCGGCAGCGGGGCGAAATACATCGTCATCAGCACGCCGAGCAACGTCTGGAGCGCCAGCATCACGCCGAAGCCGGGATGCGTGGAGAGCAGCCAGAACATCGGCCAGATCAGGACCAGCAACGCGCCTGCGGCAATCATCATCGGCCTGGCGCGACCCACCCGGTCCGACCATGCCCCCACCCACGGCGAGAGCAGCATCTGCACAATGCCGGTCGCGACCATCGCCGCGAACGCGACCGACGCGGGCAGTCCCAATTGCTTGATCGCGTACGTCGGCATGTAGAGCACGAGGTAGGTCGACACGGTAGCGACGACCACCACGCCCACGGCCAGCAACAAACGCATTTTCTGATGACCCAGCGTATCGCGCAGCGGCGTCTGGGTCGGCTCGGCTTCGAGGAACTCGGGCGTCTCGCTCACGTGCCGTCGAATGTAGTACGCCACCGGACCGATCAGCAGGCCGAACAGGAACGGCACGCGCCAGCCCCAGCCCTGCATCTGCTCGGGCGACAGCGTGCTCGTGAGCACGGCGCCGAAGCCCGCGGCGAGCAGCGTCGTCAGCCCCTGGCTGGCCACCTGAAAGCTCGCGAAGAAGCCGCGTCGCTGCGGGGCGTGCTCGGCCAGGAACGCGGTCGCGCTGCCGAACTCGCCGCCCGCCGAGAATCCCTGGATCATTCGCGCCAGCACGATGCCCACGGGCGCGAGCAGGCCGATCGTCTCGTACGTCGGCATGAACGCGATGATCGCCGTGCCGACCATCATCAGCAAGATCGTGAGCGTGAGCGCTTCGCGGCGTCCCCGGCGATCCGCATACACGCCGATCACGATGGCGCCGAGCGGTCGCATGAAAAACGACACGCCGAACGTGCCCAGTGTGAGCAGCAACGAGGTCGTGTCGTCGTGCGTGGGGAAGAACAGCTTCGCGATCGTGACCGCGAAGAAGCCGTACACCACGAGATCGAACCATTCGAGCGCGTTGCCGATGGACGCGGATATGACCGCTCGCCAGGGGTGCGAAGCGGTGTCGGCGCCGATGTGGGTGTCGGCGGCAGTGGCAGTCGTCATGCGTTCTCCAGTCGTTGTCATGTATCGGACATGCTTTTTTCCGGAGGCATGCGCTCCGTGATCCGTTGGCGGCTCGCGCAAGGCTTAGTCGCTCGCCAGCACCCGTGCGATGGCTTGCGCCACGGTGTCGAGGTTGCGTGTGTTCAGCCCCGCCACGCACATGCGCCCGGAGCGCAGCAGGTAGACGCCGTGCGTTTCGCGCAGGGCGTCGGCCTGCACGGCGCTCAGTCCCGTGTAGGTGAACATGCCGCGCTGCGCGAGATAGCGCGAGAGCTTCTCGCCGCTCACGTGAGGCGCGAGACGTGCATGAATCTGCGCGCGCATCGTGGCGATGCGGGTGCGCATGCCGTCGAGTTCGTCTTCCCACGCGCGTCGCAACCTGGGGGTCGTGAGTACCTGCGCGACGAGTCGCGCACCGTGCGTGGGCGGGTTGCTGTAGTTCGCGCGCACGGTGCCCGTGAGCTGTCCGAACACGCGCGACGCGTCATCCGTCGTGGCGCACACCACCGACAACGCACCGCACCGCTCGCCGTACAGCGAGAAATTCTTCGAGAACGAGTTGGCGACGACCGTCGGCACGCCCGCCTCGGTCAGGGTGCGCACGGCGAACGCATCGGCGTCGAGGCCGTCGCCGAAGCCCTGGTAGGCCATGTCGACGAAGGCGATCAGGCCGCGCGCCTGCAGCACCGGCGTCAGCGTGCGCCATTGCGCCTGCGTGAGGTCGACCCCCGTGGGGTTGTGGCAGCAGGCGTGGAGCAGCACGATGCTGCGCGAGGGCAGGGCCGCGATCGTCTCGAGCATGGCGTCGAAGCGCAGGCCGCCGGTGGCATCGTCGTAGTACGGGTACGACTGCACCGCAAAGCCGGCGCTCTCGAAGACCACGCGGTGGTTGTCCCAGCTCGGATCGCTGATCCAGATGCCGCTGTCCGGGAAGTAGCGCCGCAGGAAGTCGGCCCCCACCCGCAGCGCTCCGCCGCCGCCCAGGGTCTGCAGTGTGGCGATGCGCCGCTCGCGCCGCGCGGCGCTGTCGTCGCCGAAGACGAGCTCCTGCACCGCGTCGCGATAGGCCTGAGCGCCCGCCATCGGCAGATACGGACGTGGGCCGATGTCGGCGAGCACGGATGCCTCCGCCTCGCGCACCGCCTGCATGACCGGCAGGCGGCCGGCATCGTCGAAATAGATGCCGATGGACAGATTGACCTTGTGCTGGCGGGGATCCTGTCCGAAGGCTTCGTTCAGGCCGAGGATCGGATCGCCGGGATAGGCGTCGACGTGGGAAAACATGCGGGGTCTCGCTCCTTGCCGCCCGGTCCGCCGAGTTCGGCATACCGCGCGGACAAAAAGGGGGCAGGGGCCGGAGGGCGCCGGGCGACCGACGATCCGGTACGGAATTTTGAAAATCGATTGTGGGCGACGGCCCTTTACGGAACAATCAATCGATTCTGGTCCATTCGTAAGCCGAACTTGATAATCGACCCGTCATGCCCCTGACCCGCGTAACGCTCCGGCAGTTCGAAGCCCTGGTGGCCATCGCCGAGCTGCACAGTTTTGCCGAAGCCGGCCATCGCATGGGCCTCACGTCGTCCGCCGTGAGTCAGCTCGTTGCGGAACTGGAATCGGTGTTGGGCTTTCGTATCTTCGATCGCACGACGCGGCGCGTGGCGCTGTCGAGCGCCGGGCGCGACTTCCTCGCGTCGGCCGAATCGGTGCTGCGGCATGTGCAGGCCGCCGAGAAGACGGCCGACGACCTGCGCAATCGCGCGGCGGGTATCGTGCGCGTGGGCGCGCCGCTGGTCATCGCGAGCATGGCGCTGCCGTCGGCGATTCGCGAGTACGCGCAGACGCGGCCGAAGGTCGTGGTACGCGTGGTCGACACCCCCGTCGATGTACTCATCGATCGCGTGGCCAACGGCGATCTGGATCTGGCCATCGGCCCGAATCGTTCGACAGGGGCGCAGGTGGCCGGCGTCCCCGCGTTCGACAGCCCGTGGGTGCTGTGGTGTACGCCGGATCACCCGCTGGCACGGCGTCGTCGCGTGCGATGGACTGATCTGAGAGACACGCCGCTCGTTGCCGCCGGGCGCGACCACGAACGCAGTGTTGCGCAGATGCGGCTGTCCGCGCCGCCTGACGCCCGCATCACGCCCATCGACGTCGTCGACAACGTGACGACGGCGCTCGGCGTGGCGGCACAAGGATTGGCCGCCACGCTCACGCCAGGCTACGTGGCGGCGCTCGCGCATTCCTTCGGCCTCGTCATGCGGCGGGTCGTGTCTCCCGAGACCATTCGTCAGGTCTGTGTATATCGGCCGCTCTCTCGCGCGGCATCGCCGGCGGCCGAAGGGTTCGCGCAGTTCCTGATGGAATGGCTGCCCCAGTGGAACGCGCGGATCATGGCGGCGCAGCAAGCGTGAGGCTGTCGCGGCGGGCTCAGCGTTGCGTCGCGTCGGGCGCGGGCAGGGCCGCCAGGTCTTCGCTCAATTGCGCACGCAGCGTGGCAATGGCCGCCGTGGTGTCGGCCGGCCTGAGCTCCTCTCGCGCGATGGCTTCGCGCAGATGACGGCGCAGCATCGGATCGTGCGTCTGGCCAAGTGTCCCCCGATAGAACGGCAAAACGTTCTCCGGATGGCCCCCCACGCGGTACAGCCGCGCAATTTCCTCGACGGTGCGAATGGCCGCGAAGGCAGGGCCACCGAAGCGCCCACCCATACCCGGCGGCGGGGGCGGCAGGTCGCGCAATTCCCGCGTGCCATGCGGGTCCTGAACTGGGCGCGGCGCCATGGGGGCGTCGACGCGCGCGTCGGCGGCGGGGGCGGCGCCGGCCGACGTCGCGAACGTCAAAGCCAGGATCAGGGCAAGCGCGCCCGAGGTACGGCGCAAGGTGATCGTCATGATATGGACTCCGTAATGAAATCGCGTTCGCTGAAACGTCGAACGTCGGCGCCAAGCGTAACGTGCGGGCAGGTCTTCGCCGGCAACCCGTAACGACGTGTAAGGTGAGACATGTCCGATCCGATCCCGGGAGTTCGTTCATGACAACCGAAACCTCGCCGTACTTGTATCCCGCCGCCCTTACGTCATGGCAAAGTCCGGTGGACTTTTACGCCACGCTCACGCGCGTGATGGACGCACTCAGGGCCCATGACATGACGATCTTTGCCGACATCGATCAGAGTGCGGCCGCCACGTCCGTCGGACAGACCTTGCGTCCGACACGTCTGATCCTCTTCGGGAATCCCAGGGGCGGCACGCCCGTCATGCGTGCCAATCCACACGCCGGGATCGAGCTGCCGCTCAAGGTCATGGTGTGGGTGGCGGCGGTCGACGACGTGCGTGTCGATTTCCTGAATCCGGGCCCGTCGCTGAGTGCGCTCTACGGCATCGATTCGGCGCAGACGACAGGTTTCGGCGCGGTCGCCCGGATACTCGAGGCGGCGCTCGCGGTCTGAGCCCGGCATGCCGCGCGTGGCGGTTCGGTCATTGAAACGCGCTGTCGCGCTGCGTGGGGCGGCCGGGCCCGTGCCGCAGGCGCAATGGTGCGGCGCAGGCACGGCATGTCGGCGCGGCGCCTTGTCCAGCGGGCGTTGGCGCGCGCTGTGCGCCTGCGCAAAAATCCCTATACTGGTTCGGCCTTTCTGTGCGCGTGCGCGCGGCAATCTCGCTCCGGCTTGCCGGGGGGACCGCGATCGGCGCGCAGGCAATTCCCCCTTTTTTTGATGGAGCAACTTCCGTGTCGAACAGTCAATGGATCCGTGTCGAAACCGTGGACGGCAGCTTCGATGCCTACCTGGCATTGCCGCCGACGGGCAAGACGGCCAATGCCCCGGGCATCGTGCTGGTACAGGAAATCTTCGGCGTGAACGAGCACATTCGCGGTGTCGCCGATCAATATGCGATGGACGGCTTCGTCGTACTCGCACCGGACGTCTTCTGGCGTGATGCCCCTCGCGTCGAACTCGGCTACGCGGGCGACGACATGGCGCGCGCGCTGGAACTGCGCAAGTCGGTCGACGTCGAGAAGACCGTCAGGGACGTCGAAGCGACGGTCAAGGCGCTGCGCGGCAAGCTCGACGCCGGCGCCAAGGTCGCCGCCGTGGGCTACTGCTTCGGCGGTCTGGTGTCGTATCTGAGCGCGGCACGCGGGCTCGTGGACGCGGCCGTGCCGTATTACGGCGGCGGCATTCACAACTATCTGGCCGAGGCGCCGAACCTGAACGTGCCGGTGCAGTTCCACTACGGCGCGCTCGATAGCCACATCACGCCGGACATCGTGAAGCAGGTGAGCGAGGCGGTGAAATCGCGTCCCAACACGGAGGTGTTCGTGTATCCCGACGCCGACCACGGCTTCAACTGCTGGGCACGCGGCTCATATCATCAGCCTTCAGCGGTGCTGGCGCACGGCCGTACGCTGGAATTCCTCGCCAAAGCGCTGGCGAGGTGAGCGAAGCGGTGTTCGGCCCGCGGCCCTCGCCATGCCCGGGACGGATCGCATCCGCGCAACGACATGAAGCCCGCTTAGGCGGGCTTCTTCGTTTCAGGCACGATGGGATAGCGATGCGAGCGAGGTGGACGGTTGGGTGCGTCCGACCGAGGCTTGCGCCGGGTCGCTAAAAAAGCCCGTCGCCGGAGCGACGGGCAAAGTCCTGTGCGTCGAACCACCACGCACAGCGACAGGAGTCTGAGGCCGTGAATCGCAAGCGGCCGGAATTCAGACGGATAGCGCGGGCTGTGCCTCGCGCGTCGTTATGCGCAGAACGCGCGCCGCGCCGCCACCTCGCGTGAGGTCGACGGCGCGGCGGGTTACATTACGAACCGAAGTAGGTCGTGCCGGCGCGTTGCAGGCCACCGACCGAACCCATCGCGATCGGGCTGCCGGCCGAGACCGGCTGTGCGCTGGGGGCCGCCTTCGGGTACACGGCGTCGTGTTGCACCACGAGACCGGCCTGCTGCGCCTGAACCAACTCGTCGCGAACCTGGGCACGGCTCAGTACGGTCGTTTGCGGCACCCAGGAAAATTCCGACGGACCGTCGAAGGCGTCGCTGGCGAAGGCCGAACCGGCCGAGACGGCGAGCATGGCGGAAACGAGAGCCGAAGCAATAAGAGTGCGTTGCATGATGTTTTCTCCTGTCTTTTGAAAGGGGCGATGTGTTATTCATCGTCGACAGTTGAAGTCTATTGATGCACGCACTAACGATAAAGACGACTTATTGCAAGCCACTATTGTGCATTCAGAAACAATCGAGCGAGCGCTTACGAGGAGACGTCCCGATGCTTTATCTGTGGATCAAGGCCGTACATCTCATTGCCGTCATCACATTCATCGCCGGGATGGTGACGATGGCGCTGGGCGGGCGTCTGTCGCAGCCTGAATGGCGCCGAATCGCGCGCCGCGCGGATTACGGGCTGGCGTCGCCGGCGCTGATCGTGGTGTGGATCAGCGGCCCGGTGCTGGCCGTCATGGCGAACTGGTGGAGCGCGCCGTGGTTCATGGCGAAGCTGGTGTTCGTGCTGGTCGTCTCCGCGCTGCATGGACGGTTGTCGGCCACGCTGCGCCGGCTCGAGCGCGACAGTGCGACCGCATCGCCGCCGTGGTTCCGCCGCGCATTGCCGGTGATCTGGGTGTCGATGGCGATCATCGTGGCGCTCGTCATCGTCAAGCCGTTCTGAGCGTTTCCAGGGGTAACGCGCAGGGAGGTCCGGAAAGGGGGCCGGCTTGGCCTCCGGGGGGCGCCGGTGTTACGCTGGTGACATCGCCAAAAACGTCCCAAAACTACGCCTTTCAAGGCCTGGTGCCGATGCCGATCAATAGTGCGGTACCCCTGGCGTTTCAGGGCACTGACCGCCCCGTCGGCGCGCTGGCGAAGGATTACCCGGATGGGCATGTCGTGCGTCCGCACACTCACCGGCGCGCACAACTGATGTACGCGAGCGCCGGCATTCTCGAAGTGCGCACGGATGCATCGTTCTGGGTCATTCCGCCGCAACGCGCGTTGTGGATTCCGAGGGATGTCACGCATGAAGTGCGCATGCGGGGCAAGGTCGAAATGCGCACTATCTACGTCGACGCGGAGCGATGCGGGTTTCGCTCACCCGAAGCCCCCGTCATGATTCGCGTATCCGCGCTGCTGCGGGAGCTGATCCTGCGCGCGATGACGCTCGGAGAAAACTGGTCGCCCGATGGCCGGGATGGCCTGGTCATGGCGCTGCTGCTCGCGGAGATCGAGTGGAAGAGCGATTCGCCCCTGCACCTCCAGGTGCCCCGCGACGCGCGACTGCGCAAAATCTTCGACACCTATCTGAGCACGCCGGCCGACCCGCGCAGCCTCCAGGACTGGGCGGCCGAGGTCGGTGCGTCGAGCCGCACGCTGGAGCGCCGGTTCATCACGGAGTTCGGTTTGCCGTTCCGGGAGTGGCGTCAGCACATGCGACTGCTCGGCGCGTTGCCATTGCTGGGGGCCGGACGGCCCATCACCCAGGTGGCGCTCGAAGTCGGCTATGAAACGCCGAGCGCCCTCTCCACCATGTTCCGCCGCTTCATGGGCGTGACGCCAAGCGACTACCTGACGCGCGTCCGCGACCCGGGCTGAGCCAGTGCATGGCATCCCACATGTCGTCGTAGACGGGCACGCCCTCGGCGTAAAGCGGCGAGCGCGCCCGCTTCGAGCCAATGCCGACGAAGTCGATGCCTAGCGCGCGCGCGACCTTCAGATCCCACATTCCGTCGCCAATGGACACGATGGCGCGCGGCTGCGTGATGCCGTAGCCCACCTGCGCCCGTTTGATCGCCTCGGCGACGAGCTGCTCGCGCGAGCTGTATTCGGACGCCGTGATGAGCATCGCGTCCGTGTAGTCGATGGCGACGGAACGCAGCTTGCGATGGCTGACCTGCCGGATGCCGCCCGTGGCGAACACCACGCCCCAGCGCGAGCGATGTGCGGCCTCGACGAACGCGCGAGCGCCGGGAATTTCGGCCAGGCCGTGGGCATTGAGCAGCGCCGTGAAGCGTTCGTCGATCTCATGTTCGAAGCGCGCCAGATCGTGCGGCTGCGGCAGGGCACGGCCATGCTCGACGTGGGCGTGAATCAGAATGCCGGTATCGGTGTGATGGGGGTAGCTGCCCCAGTCGGTGTTCAGATCCTCGAATTCCAGCGACTCCATGGCGCCGAGCAGCGCGCGTTGATGAATGCGCACGGAATCGGTCAAAGTGCCATCGACATCGAGCACCAGAATGCTGTCTTTTTCGAAACTCGCCTGCATGGCTGATAGTGGAAGCGTGTCAGGGCGGGGCGGCCGCCGAATTTTGGGAGTGTACGAATTCGCCGCGACGAATAAAACGCGTCGGGTGACATCGGATACGCCGGATGCGACAGACCGCCCTGCCGGATTTGATAGCTTGATCTCGATCATGCCTGAAGATGGCCGCAAAGCCATCACCGACACGATATGCCACATACGTTACCCGAAACGCGTGTGGGCTTGCGAGCGGAGTTTCAGGGCGCGCCGCGGCCGATACGGCGGTGCCCACGCCGAAGGGCGTGTCGGTCGCGGCGGCTGACGCCGCAGGGGAGGGCGGCCGCTATCGGACGCTCGGTACGCTCGGTACCCTCGGCATCCTCCGGTTCGTCAGACGACCGCCGCCCGCAGGCTTGGCGGCGCTTCATGCAGCAGGGCCCGCAGGCGCATGAGCGCGCTGCCGAGACGCTCGGGATCGCGCACCCCGCCGAGCGAGATCCGGATGGCATTGGGGCCGTCGGGCAACAGACAAAAGGCGTCGGCCGGGGTAACCGCCAGCCCCTCGGCGCGCGCGGCGATCGTCAGCTCCCGAGCGGTCCACGCCGTGGGCAGCGTGTGCCACCGATGGATGCCGTGCGTCGGCGCGCTCGCGGCGTCACCCAGAATTTCCGCGGCGATCGCCTGGCGCTGGGCGGCGGCTTCCTTCACGCCCTCGAGAATACGGTCGGCCATGCCGTTGTGAATCCACTGCGTCGCGAGCCCCGTCATCAAAGGAGGCGCCATCAGGGCGAAGGAGTGCAGGGTATTGAGGAAGACGTCGCGATGTCGGGCGTCGGCCAGCCGGACGTAAGCGGTGCGCAACCCCGGCGTGAGACATTTCGACAGCGTGGCCACGTAGTGCACGCGATGCGGTGCGAGACGCGCGAGCGGGGGCGGCGCCCCGGGCGCGAGTCGCCAGTAGGGATCGTCCTCGATGAACGTCAGGTCGAGCGCCTCGGCGACGTCGAGCAGCGCTCGCCGGCGGCGCTCGGGCATGGTGCGGGCCGTCGGGTTTTGCAGCGTCGGGTTCAGGTAGACGAGCCGGGCGCGATGCTCGCGCGCCGCCTCGCGCAGGGCGTCGGGGAGCATGCCGTGGTCGTCGGTTGCCACGCCAGCGAGCCGGCGACCGAGCGATTGCGCCGCACCGCGCAATCCCGGATAGACGATCGGCTCGCACAACACGGTTTCATCGCGCGCCGTCGCGGCAAGCAGCAGCGCCGCGAGCGTGGCCTGGGCGCCCGGACAGACGAGGACGTCCGAAGGCGCCAGTGTGCCCAGCATCGGCGCGAGCCACAGCGCGCCAGCCTGGCGGTCCGCCATGCCGCCTTCGCCCAGTTGATACGCCATGAGCATCGAAGCATCGGTGTGACGCAAGACCTCATCGATGCCCTTTTGCAACATCTCGCCGAGAAACAGACCGGCCGGCGCGGGCGGAATGTTCATTCCCAGATCGAGCACCTGGTCGATCGCGATGCGCGGGGTGCTCACGAAGGTGCCCAGCGGCCCGCGACCCTCGATGGCGTGCCGGTCGCGCGCCCGGTTGTAGGCGCGCGTGACCGTGGTGAAATCGATCCCGAGCCATGACGCGAGCTCGCGCTGCGCCGGTAACCGGTCGCCGGGTCGCAGGCGGCCATCGGCCACCGACTGTTCGATGAAACTGGCCAGACGCAGGTAACGTGGCCCCTTTCCCGTGCTCAGTGCGGGTTTCCAGAAGGTGGCGCGCAGCGTGTCGTGAGAGGCGTCCATGGCGATGTCTGGGTTATGTATGGAAAATACCGTGAAAATTTTCGATTCCTGCAGTTTAGTTTGCATACATGCGGGTCGCAAGGCTTGCATTCGCGAGGGCTGACCGCATCTCGCGACAGGGCCGGAGTGGCCCACGCATCGCCCCGGGCGTTGCCGGTCCTGCCGACGGGGATCGAGCGACGTCTCAAGAGCCGTTAACAATCAACGACTTACGGGGCGATTCTCTGTGCTTCTGCATTGACACTTGCAATGGTCCCATGTATAGTCGCAGGCTCCGGTTTTTCCGGCGGTATGCTCGTGTCCAATGCAAAATGCTTATGCATCAAGGGTTTGGATGCGGTCAATCCGCAAGGATCATCGGGGATTTGCAGTGAAGTTGCATGAGGGTCCGCCTTGGCTTTCATGCTTTTGACACATTTAGGAAATCACAATGCCAACGATTAACCAATTGGTCCGCAAGCCGCGCACCTCTGCTCAGATCAAGAGCAAGAGCCCGGCCCTGCAGGACTGCCCGCAGCGTCGCGGCGTGTGCACCCGTGTGTACACCACGACGCCGAAGAAGCCGAACTCCGCACTGCGTAAGGTTGCCAAGGTGCGCCTGACGAACGGTTTCGAAGTCATCTCGTACATCGGCGGTGAAGGCCACAACCTGCAGGAACACTCGGTCGTGCTGATTCGCGGCGGTCGTGTGAAGGACTTGCCGGGTGTGCGTTACCACATGGTGCGCGGTAGCCTCGACACGCAAGGCGTCAAGGACCGTAAGCAAGCCCGTTCGAAGTACGGCGCGAAGCGTCCGAAGGCCTAAGCGGCTGAGCGGATATACGTTCGGTGATGGTGGTACATCGTCACTGAGTAAGTGGTCACTCGGCCAGGTGCTGGCTAGTAGGTGGCCTGGAGCGAAGCTCCAACTGAATCAATCAAGGAAGAAATCATGCCGCGTCGTCGCGAAGTCCCCAAGCGCGAAGTGTTGCCCGATCCGAAGTTCGGCAACGTTGAAGTCGCTAAATTCATGAACGTGCTCATGCTTGCCGGCAAGAAGTCGGTTGCGGAGCGCATCGTTTATGGTGCTTTCGAGCAGATCCAAACCAAGGCGGGCAAGGATCCGCTGGAAGTCTTCAACACCGCTCTCGGCAACGTGAAGCCGGTGGTTGAAGTCAAGAGCCGCCGCGTTGGCGGTGCAAACTATCAGGTTCCGGTCGAAGTGCGTCCGTCGCGTCGTATGGCATTGGCGATGCGTTGGTTGCGTGAGGCCGCGAAAAAGCGTAGCGAGAAGTCGATGGCCCTGCGCCTGGCAGGTGAGCTGATCGAGGCCTCGGAAGGCCGTGGCGGCGCCATGAAGAAGCGTGACGAAGTTCACCGCATGGCCGAAGCCAACAAGGCATTCTCGCACTTCCGCTTCTGACGCTGGCAAGCAGTACCTAGAGCAGAAACCGGGGCGGGTGCGCATGAGAAATTGCGCCTCGCCCGTTTGTGTTAGTAGCCCCCTCAAAAATGGCGGCTACATTGAAAGAGGCTTAAAGTGGCTCGTACAACCCCTATCGAGCGCTACCGCAACATCGGTATTAGCGCTCACATCGACGCAGGTAAGACCACGACGACCGAGCGCATTTTGTTCTACACCGGTGTGAACCACAAGATCGGTGAAGTGCACGATGGCGCCGCGACGATGGACTGGATGGAGCAGGAACAAGAGCGCGGCATCACGATCACGTCGGCTGCCACGACCTGCTTCTGGTCCGGCATGGCGAACAACTACCAAAAGCACCGCATCAACATCATCGACACCCCGGGTCACGTCGACTTCACGATTGAAGTCGAGCGCTCGATGCGCGTTCTCGATGGCGCGTGCATGGTTTACTGTGCCGTGGGTGGCGTGCAGCCCCAGTCGGAAACCGTTTGGCGTCAGGCCAACAAGTACGGCGTGCCGCGTCTGGCGTTCGTCAACAAGATGGACCGTACCGGCGCGAACTTCTTCAAGGTCTATGACCAGCTGAAGAACCGCCTGAAGGCCAACCCGGTGCCGGTGGTGGTGCCGATCGGCGCCGAAGAAAACTTCAAGGGCGTGGTCGACCTCATCAAGATGAAGGCGATCATTTGGGACGAAGCGTCGCAAGGCATGAAGTTCGACTACGTCGACATTCCGGCCGAGCTGCAAGCGGAAGCCCAGAAGTGGCGCGAAAGCATGGTCGAGGCCGCTGCCGAGTCGAGCGAAGAGATGATGAACAAGTACCTCGAAGAGGGCGACCTCCCCGAGGCTGACATCATCGAAGGTATTCGTCTGCGTACCATTGCATGCGAAATCCAGCCGATGCTGTGCGGTACCGCGTTCAAGAACAAGGGTGTGCAGCGTATGCTGGACGCCGTGATCGACTTCCTGCCGTCGCCGGTCGACATTCCGCCGGTCAAGGGCACGGACGACAAGGAACAGCCGGCCGAGCGCAAGGCGTCGGACGACGAGAAGTTCTCGTCGCTGGCGTTCAAGATCATGACGGACCCGTTCGTCGGCCAGCTGATCTTCTTCCGCGTCTATTCGGGCGTCGTGAACAAGGGCGACACGCTGCTGAACTCGGTCAAGGGCAAGAAGGAACGCCTGGGCCGTATCGTGCAGATGCACGCCAACCAGCGTGAAGAAATCGACGAAGTGCGCGCTGGCGACATCGCCGCTGCCGTCGGCCTGAAGGACGCGACCACGGGTGACACGCTGTGCGATCCGAGCGCCCCGATCGTGCTCGAGCGCATGGTGTTCCCGGAGCCGGTGATTTCGCAGGCTGTCGAACCGAAGACCAAGGCCGACCAGGAAAAGATGGGCCTCGCCCTGAACCGCCTGGCGCAGGAAGATCCGTCGTTCCGTGTGCATACCGATGAAGAATCGGGTCAGACCATCATTTCGGGTATGGGCGAGCTCCACCTCGAAATTCTGGTCGATCGCATGAAGCGCGAATTCGGCGTGGAAGCCAACATCGGCGCACCGCAGGTTGCCTACCGCGAAACCATTCGCAAGTCGGCCGTGGACGTCGAAGGCAAGTTCGTCAAGCAGTCGGGCGGTCGCGGCCAGTTCGGCCACGCCGTCATTACGCTTGAACCGAGCGAGCAGGGCGCTGGTTACAAGTTCCTCGACGAGATCAAGGGCGGTGTCATTCCGCGTGAATACATCCCGGCCGTTGACAAGGGTATCCAGGATACCCTCAAGAGCGGTGTTCTCGCCGGCTTCCCGGTGGTCGACGTCACGGTTCACCTGACGTTCGGTTCGTACCACGATGTGGACTCGAACGAAAACGCGTTCCGCATGGCCGGTTCGATGGCTTTCAAGGAAGCCATGCGTCGCGCCAACCCGGTCATTCTCGAGCCGATGATGGCCGTGGAAGTGGAAACGCCGGAAGACTACATGGGCAACGTGATGGGTGACCTGTCGAGCCGTCGTGGCATCGTGCAGGGCATGGACGACATGGTGGGTGGCGGCAAGATCGTGCGCGCCGAAGTGCCGCTGTCGGAAATGTTCGGCTACTCGACGTCGCTGCGTTCGCTCACGCAGGGTCGCGCCACGTACTCGATGGAGTTCAAGCACTACGCTGAAGCTCCGAAGAACGTGAGCGAAGCCATCATCAGCAACAAGAACAAGTAATTGAATTGTCAGGTGTCTGCATCGGGTGATGCAGCACCTTACGCATTGTTTAAATCGTCTATTCAGTATCTGAGGATTCGGAAATGGCAAAGGAAAAATTCGAGCGGACCAAGCCGCACGTGAACGTTGGCACCATCGGTCACGTTGACCACGGCAAGACCACCCTGACGGCCGCTATCGCAACGGTTCTGTCGTCGAAGTTCGGCGGCGAAGCCAAGAAGTACGACGAAATCGACGCGGCGCCGGAAGAAAAGGCACGCGGTATTACCATCAACACCGCGCACATCGAGTACGAAACGGCTAACCGCCACTACGCACACGTTGACTGCCCGGGCCACGCCGACTACGTCAAGAACATGATTACCGGTGCTGCCCAGATGGACGGCGCTATCCTGGTTTGCTCGGCTGCCGACGGCCCGATGCCGCAAACGCGCGAGCACATCCTGCTGGCCCGTCAGGTCGGCGTGCCGTACATCATCGTGTTCCTGAACAAGTGCGACATGGTCGACGACGCCGAGCTGCTCGAGCTGGTCGAAATGGAAGTTCGCGAACTCCTGTCGAAGTACGACTTCCCGGGCGACGATCTGCCGATCATCAAGGGTTCGGCCAAGCTCGCGCTGGAAGGCGACAAGGGCGAACTCGGCGAAGTGGCCATCATGAACCTGGCCGACGCCCTCGATACGTACATCCCGACGCCGGAGCGCGCCATCGACAAGCCGTTCCTGATGCCGGTGGAAGACGTGTTCTCGATCTCGGGTCGCGGTACGGTTGTGACCGGTCGCGTCGAGTCGGGCATCATCAAGGTCGGCGAAGAAATCGAAATCGTCGGTATCAAGATGGATGGCGGCAAGCCGCAAATCGACAAGACGACCTGCACGGGCGTGGAAATGTTCCGCAAGCTGCTCGACCAGGGTCAGGCTGGCGACAACGTCGGTATCCTGCTGCGCGGCACGAAGCGTGAAGACGTGCAGCGCGGTCAGGTGCTGGCCAAGCCGGGCTCGATCAAGCCGCACATGCACTTCACGGGCGAAGTATACGTTCTGTCGAAGGATGAAGGTGGTCGTCACACCCCGTTCTTCAACAACTACCGTCCGCAGTTCTACTTCCGTACCACGGACGTGACGGGCTCGATCGTTCTGCCGGCCGACAAGGAAATGGTCATGCCGGGCGACAACGTGTCGATCGAAGTCAAGCTGATCGCCCCGATCGCCATGGACGAAGGTCTGCGTTTCGCAATCCGCGAAGGTGGCCGTACCGTCGGCGCCGGCGTGGTTGCCAAGATCCTCGACTAATTCGCGGATTCGATGAGACGGGTGCCGGTTCGCCGGCGCCCGTTTCAGGAAAGTCTGTTTGCTCTTTGTGATGTACCCGGCACCCGAACGAGGGCTGCCACGCTCTTTGGAGAATTTCCATGCAGAACCAGAAGATCCGCATTCGCCTGAAGGCTTTCGACTACCGCCTGATCGACCAGTCGGCCGCCGAAATCGTTGAGACCGCCAAGCGCACCGGCGCCATCGTCAAGGGCCCGGTGCCCCTGCCGACGCGCATCGAGCGTTTCGACATCCTGCGTTCGCCGCACGTCAACAAGACGTCGCGCGACCAGCTCGAGATCCGCACGCACCAGCGCCTGATGGACATCGTCGATCCGACCGACAAGACGGTCGACGCGCTGATGAAGCTCGACCTGCCGGCTGGTGTCGACGTCGAAATCAAGCTGCAGTAAGGCTTGCGAGCGACTTTGCTCTTGAAAGCCCCGCCAATGCTGAACCGGCGGGGCTTTTGTTATGCGATTTAGCAACACTTGTCAAGCGATAAAGGCTCGTCTATAATGGCGGGCTCAAGTGTAGTTTTGAAAAGATGGCCCACGTCCGTGGACCATCCTTTTGTCATTTAGCCCCGGCCAATCGCAGTCGGGAATGGAGAAAATCATGAGCCTTGGCCTTGCCGGTCGCAAGGTTGGCATGACGCGTATTTTCACGGAAGACGGTGATTCGATCCCCGTTACCGTGATCGATGTGTCTAACAACCGTGTGACGCAAATCAAGACGGATGAAACGGACGGCTACACCGCCGTTCAAGTCACTTTCGGTAAGCGTCGCGCCACGCGCGTGACCAAAGCCGCCGCTGGCCACTTCGCGAAAGCGGGTGTCGAAGCCGGTGAAATCCTCAAAGAGTTCCGCGTTGACGCCGCCAAAGCTGCAGAGCTGAAGGTGGGCGACGTTGTGAACACCGATCTGTTCCAGGTGGGCCAGAAGGTCGACGTGCAAGGCGTGTCGATCGGTAAGGGCTACGCCGGTACCATCAAGCGTTACAACTTCGGTTCGGGCCGCGCATCGCACGGTAACTCGCGTTCGCACAACGTTCCGGGTTCGATCGGTATGGCGCAGGATCCGGGTCGTGTGTTCCCGGGTAAGCGCATGACGGGTCACCTGGGTGACGTCACGACCACGGTGCAGAATCTCGTGATCGCGCGTATTGACGCTGAACGTGGCCTGATCTTCGTTAAGGGTGCCATTCCTGGTGCCAACGAAGGCAAGGTTTTCGTGACCTCGGCTGTCAAGGCCAAACTCGCGAAGGGAGCGTAACAATGGAACTGAAGCTCCTGAATGAGCAAGGTCAGGAAGGCGCTGCTGTCAACGCGTCGGACGTCGTGTTCGGCCGTGACTACAACGAAGCGCTGATCCATCAGGTCGTGGTGGCTTACCAAGCCAACGCCCGTAGCGGCAATCGTGCGCAGAAAGACCGTGAACAGGTCAAGCACACGACGAAGAAGCCGTGGCGTCAGAAGGGTACGGGCCGTGCTCGTGCCGGTATGTCGTCGAGCCCGCTGTGGCGCGGCGGTGGCCGTATCTTCCCGAATTCGCCGGAAGAGAACTTCACCCACAAGGTCAACAAGAAGATGTACCGCGCCGGTGTGTGCTCGATTCTGTCGCAGCTCGCCCGTGAAGGTCGTCTGTCGGTCGTCGAGGACATCAAGCTGGATGCTCCGAAGACCAAACTGCTCGCTGAAAAGATCAAGGCCATGGGTCTTGAGTCGGTGCTGCTGATCACGGATAGCGTGGACGAGAACCTGTTCCTGGCCTCGCGCAATCTGGCTCACGTTGCCGTCACCGAGCCGCGTTTCGCCGACCCCCTGTCGCTCATCTACTTCAAGAAGGTGCTGCTGACGAAGGGCGCGATCGCCAAGATTGAGGAGATGCTGTCATGAGCGACGTGCGTAAAAACGACCATCGTCTGTACCAGGTCCTGCTCGCGCCGGTGATCTCCGAAAAGGCGACGCTGGTGGCTGACAAGAACGAACAAGTGGTGTTCCAAGTTGCACGCGACGCGAACAAGCAAGAAGTGAAGGCTGCGGTTGAGCTTCTCTTCAAGGTTGAAGTCGAGTCGGTGCAGATCCTGAACCGCAAGGGCAAGCAAAAGCGCTTTGGCCGCTTCATGGGTCGTCGCGACCACGAGAAGAAGGCCTACGTCAGCCTGAAGCCGGGTCAGGAAATCAATTTTGAAGCGGAGGCCAAGTAATCATGGCACTCGTCAAAACGAAACCGACGTCGCCGGGCCGCCGTTCGCTGGTCAAGGTCGTCAACAAGGATCTGCACAAGGGCAAGCCGTTCGCCCCGCTGCTGGATACCAAGAGCAAGACCGCTGGCCGTAACAACAACGGTCACATCACCACCCGTCACATGGGTGGCGGTCACAAGCAGCACTACCGTATCGTCGATTTCCGTCGCAACAAGGACGGCATCACGGCGAAGGTCGAGCGCCTGGAATACGATCCGAACCGCAGCGCGAACATCGCCCTGCTGTGCTACGCCGATGGCGAGCGTCGTTACATCCTTGCACCGAAGGGCATGACCGTCGGCCAGCAAGTGGTGAGCGGCTCGGAAGCGCCGATCAAGGCTGGCAACACGCTGCCGATCCGCAACATTCCGGTCGGTACGACGATTCACGGCATCGAGCTGCAACCGGGTAAGGGTGCGCAGATCGCGCGCGCTGCCGGTACGTCCGCAATGCTGCTGGCTCGCGAAGGCACGTACGCTCAAGTGCGTCTGCGTTCGGGTGAAGTCCGTCGCGTGCACATCGAGTGCCGCGCCACCATCGGTGAAGTCGGTAACGAAGAGCACAGCCTGCGCCAACTGGGCAAGGCCGGTGCGAAGCGTTGGCGCGGTATTCGCCCGACCGTTCGCGGTGTGGCGATGAACCCGGTGGATCACCCGCACGGTGGTGGTGAAGGTCGTACGGCTGCTGGTCGTCATCCGGTCAGCCCGTGGGGTCAGCATACCAAGGGTAAGCGTACCCGCTCGACCAAGCGCACCGACAGCATGATCGTTCAGCGTCGCGGCAAGAAGCGTTAATTGGAGCTAGCAAATGACTCGTTCTGTTAAAAAAGGTCCGTTTTGCGACGCTCATCTGCTGAAGAAAGTGGAAGCGGCAGCTGCATCGCGTGACAAGAAGCCGATCAAGACCTGGTCGCGTCGTTCGACCGTCCTGCCCGATTTCATCGGCCTGACGATCGCTGTGCACAACGGCCGTCAACACGTGCCGGTGTACGTGACGGAAAACATGGTCGGCCACAAGCTGGGTGAGTTCGCGCTCACCCGTACCTTCAAGGGCCATGCGGCCGACAAGAAGGCGAAGAAATAAGGGGCCGATCATGGAAGTGAAAGCAATTCATCGCGGTGCCCGTATCTCGGCGCAGAAGACGCGTCTGGTCGCTGACCAGATCCGCGGCCTGCCGCTGGAGCGTGCGCTCAATGTCCTGACCTTCTCGCCGAAGAAGGCCGCGGTCATCATCAAGAAGGTGCTCGAGTCGGCAATCGCCAACGCCGAGCACAACGAAGGTGCTGACATCGACGAACTGCGCGTCAAGGGCATTTACGTCGACAAGGCGACCTCGCTCAAGCGTTTCACCGCGCGCGCCAAGGGCCGTGGTAACCGCATCGAGAAGCAAACCTGTCACATCACTGTGACGCTGGGCAACTAAGGGGTCACGATGGGACAGAAAATTCATCCGACTGGCTTCCGTCTGGCTGTCAGCCGTAACTGGGCTTCGCGTTGGTACGCCAACAACCAGAATTTCGCGCAAATGCTGAAGGAAGACATCGGCGTTCGCGAATATCTGAAGAAGAAGCTGAAGAACGCTTCGGTCGGCCGCGTGGTCATCGAGCGTCCGGCCAAGAATGCCCGCATCACGATTTTCAGCTCGCGTCCGGGCGTTGTGATCGGCAAGAAGGGCGAGGACATCGAAATCCTCAAGGCTGAGCTGCAAAAGCGCATGGGCGTGCCCGTGCACGTGAACATCGAGGAAATCCGCAAGCCGGAAACCGATGCGCAGCTGATCGCCGATTCGATCGCTCAGCAGCTCGAGCGCCGTATCATGTTCCGTCGCGCAATGAAGCGCGCGATGCAGAACGCGATGCGTCTGGGTGCCCAGGGCATCAAGATCATGAGCGCCGGCCGTCTGAACGGTATCGAAATCGCCCGTACCGAGTGGTACCGCGAAGGCCGTGTGCCCCTGCACACCCTGCGCGCCGACATCGACTACGCAACCTCGGAAGCGAAGACGACCTACGGCATCATCGGTATCAAGGTGTGGGTGTACAAGGGTGACACGCTGGGCCGCAACGACGCTCCGGTGGCTGAAGAGCCGGCGGAAGAAAAGCGTCCGCGCCGCAACGCGCGTCCGGGCGACCGCCGCCCCCGTCGTGACGATGCTGGCGACAAGGCCGGCGCGAAGCGCGGTGGTGCACGCCGCCCGGCTGGCAAGCCTGAAGGCGACGCCAAGACTGGAGAATAATCATGCTGCAACCGAAACGCAGAAAGTATCGCAAAGAGCAGAAGGGCCGTAACACTGGCGTCGCCACCCGTGGCAACGAAGTGTCGTTCGGCGAATTCGGCCTGAAGGCGGTCGGTCGTGGTCGTCTGACGGCTCGTCAAATCGAAGCCGCGCGTCGCGCCATGACTCGCCACATCAAGCGCGGTGGCCGTATCTGGATCCGTATCTTCCCGGACAAGCCGATCTCGCAAAAGCCGGCAGAAGTGCGTATGGGTAACGGTAAGGGTAACCCGGAGTACTACGTCGCCGAGATTCAACCGGGCAAGATGCTGTACGAAATGGACGGTGTGGATGAAGCGCTGGCGCGCGAGGCGTTCCGCCTGGCTGCAGCCAAGCTGCCGATTCAGACGACGTTCTTCGTGCGTCGCCTTGGCGCCTGAAGGGAGAATTTGAAATGAAAGCATCCGAACTTCGTGCCAAGGATGTCGACGGCCTGAACAAGGAACTGTCGGATCTGTTGAAGGCCCAATTCGGTCTTCGCATGCAAGCGGGCACCCAACAGCTGAGCAACACCAGCCAGCTGAAGAAGGTGCGCAAGGACATCGCGCGTGTGCGTACCGTGTTGACTGAGAAGGCGAGCCAGAAATGAACGATACCGCTAAGACCTCGCTGAAGCGTACCCTGGTGGGTAAGGTTGTCAGCGACAAGATGGACAAGACGGTTACCGTGCTGGTCGAGCGTCAAATGAAGCACCCGCTCTACGGCAAGTACATCGTGCGTTCGAAGAAGTACCACGCGCACGACGAGACCAACCAGTACAAGGAAGGCGATACGGTCGAGATTCAGGAATCCCGCCCGCTGTCGAAGACCAAGGCCTGGACGGTTTCCCGTCTCGTGGAAGCTGCCCGCATCATCTAAGGCACGCTGAAGCGAAGGCTTGACTTGCAAGTCCGGAATTATCATTGTATAATTCCGGACTTTCCGCTTCTTTCGCCAAAACCGGTCTTTGGTTTCGCAAGGAAGTGGATGGCTTCCGAGGCCGATTCGTATCCTCTGCGAGTCTGGTTGAGGTAGCAAAGTTGTCCACTTTTGAACGACTCAACCCAAACGGCACCCTTTGGTGCTGACGGGGACCAAGACTGACCGACATGTATGTGTCGGATTAAGTTGGGAAGATAACACCATGATTCAAACTGAAACCCGGCTCGAAGTAGCCGACAACACCGGTGCGCGCGAAGTGATGTGCATCAAGGTGCTGGGCGGCTCCAAGCGTCGCTACGCCGGCATTGGCGACATCATCAAGGTCAGCGTGAAGGATGCTGCCCCGCGTGGTCGCGTCAAGAAGGGCGAAATCTACAACGCAGTGGTCGTGCGCACCGCCAAGGGCGTGCGTCGCCAGGACGGCTCGCTGGTCAAATTCGACGGCAACGCCGCCGTGCTGCTCAACACCAAGCTCGAGCCGATCGGCACCCGTATCTTCGGGCCGGTTACGCGTGAACTGCGTACCGAACGCTTCATGAAGATCGTGTCGCTGGCCCCGGAAGTGCTGTAAGGAGCCGACACATGAACAAGATTCGCAAGGGTGACCAGGTCATCGTGCTGACGGGTAAGGACAAGGCCAAGCGTGGCACGGTCCTGGCCGTTGAAGGCGACAAGTTGGTCGTCGAAGGCGTGAACGTTGCCAAGAAGCACGTCAAGCCGAACCCGATGAAGGGCACGCAAGGTGGCGTGGTCGACAAGACGATGCCGATCCACGTTTCGAACGTGGCGCTGGTGGATGCCAATGGCAAGCCGTCGCGCGTGGGCATCAAGGTCGAAGACGGCAAGAAGGTCCGCTTCCTCAAGACGACCGGCGCGGTCGTCGGTGCCTAAGTCGCAGGGAGTATAGATAATGGCCCGTTTGCAAGAATTCTATAAAGACAAGATTGTCGCCGAGCTGACGAAGCAGTTCGGTTACAAGTCTGTCATGGAAGTGCCGCGCATCACCAAGATCACCCTGAACATGGGCCTTGGTCAAGCCGTCGCTGACAAGAAGATCATTGAGCACGCCGTTGGCGACCTGACGAAGATCGCCGGCCAGAAGCCGGTGGTGACGAAGGCTCGCAAGGCTATCGCCGGTTTCAAGATCCGCGAGGGTTACCCGATCGGTACGATGGTGACGCTGCGCGGTGAGCGTATGTTCGAATTCCTGGATCGTTTCATCACCGTGGCCCTGCCGCGCGTGCGTGACTTCCGTGGTATCTCGGGCCGTGCGTTCGATGGTCGTGGCAACTACAACATCGGTGTGAAAGAGCAGATCATTTTCCCCGAAATCGAGTACGACAAAATCGACGCGCTGCGTGGTCTGAACATCAGCATCACCACGACCGCGAAGACTGACGAAGAAGCCAAGGCTCTTCTGTCGGCGTTCAAATTCCCGTTCCGTAACTGAGGTAATCGTGGCTAAACTGGCACTTATCGAACGCGAAAAGAAGCGCGCCCGTCTGGCAGCGAAGTACGCTGACAAGCGTGCTGCCCTCAAAGCGATCATCGAAGACACCAGCAAGTCGGAAGACGAGCGTTATGAAGCACGCCTGGCGCTGCAACAGCTGCCGCGTAACGCCAACCCGACCCGTCAACGCAATCGTTGCGATCTGACCGGCCGTCCGCGCGGTACCTTCCGCAAATTCGGCCTGGCCCGTAACAAGATCCGTGAAATCGCCTTCCGCGGCGAAATCCCGGGCGTGACCAAAGCAAGCTGGTAATAGGAGAAGCACCATGAGCATGAGCGATCCTATCGCCGATATGCTGACTCGCATCCGCAACGCTCAGATGGTTGAGAAGGCATCGGTGAAGATGCCCTCGTCCAAGCTGAAGGTCTCGATCGCCAAGGTCCTCAAGGACGAAGGCTACATCGAAGACTTCGCGGTTGAAGCAGAAGAAACCAAGCCGGTGCTGAACATTGCACTGAAGTACTACGCTGGCCGTCCCGTGATCGAGCGCCTTGAGCGCGTGTCGCGTCCGGGCTTGCGTGTGTACAAGAGCCGCAACGACATTCCGCAGGTCATGAACGGCCTCGGCGTTGCAATCGTCTCGACCCCGAAGGGCGTGATGACCGATCGCAAGGCACGCGCCACCGGCGTGGGCGGCGAAGTCATCTGCTACGTCGCCTAACCGAGGAGAGTTGAAATGTCTCGAGTAGGTAAGAGTCCCATTGCGCTGCCGAAGGGCGTTGAAGCAACGCTGGCTGGCAATGTGCTGACGGTCAAGGGTGCCCTGGGTTCGCTGACCCGCGGCGTGAACGCCCTCGTGAACGTCAAGATCGAAGACGGCACCATCACCTTCGCCCCGGCCGACGAAAGCCGCGAAGCGAATGCGCTGTATGGTACCGAACGTGCACTGGTCAACAATATGGTGACCGGTGTTAGCAAGGGTTTCGAAAAGAAGCTGCAACTCGTTGGCGTGGGTTACCGTGCCAAGGCTGAAGGTAACAACCTGAAGCTCGAGCTGGGTTTCTCGCACGATGTCGTGCATGCCATGCCGGAAGGCGTGAAGGCAGAGACCCCGACGCAGACGGAGATCATCATCAAGGGCGTTGACAAGCAACGCATCGGACAAGTGGCTGCGGAAGTTCGCGGTTACCGTCCGCCCGAGCCCTACAAGGGCAAGGGCGTCCGCTATGCGGACGAGGTGGTGATCCTCAAGGAAACCAAGAAGAAGTAAGGGTGCGAAACATGGACAAGAAACAATCTCGTGTGCGCCGCGCTCGCCAGACTCGTATCAAGCTGGCAGCTCAGAAGGTGCATCGCCTTTCCGTGCATCGCACCAACGTGCACATTTACGCGCAAGTTTTTTCGGAAGACGGCACGCAAGTGCTGGCCAGCGCTTCGACGCTGGAAGCCGAAGTGCGCAAGGAACTGGGCGACAAGGAAGGCAAGGGTGGCAACGCTGCTGCTGCCGCGCTGATCGGCCGTCGTATCGCCGAGAAGGCGAAGGCTGCCGGCATCGAAAGCGTGGCTTTCGACCGCTCGGGCTTCCGCTATCACGGTCGCGTCAAGGCTCTGGCCGACGCTGCCCGTGAAGCCGGCCTCAAGTTCTAAGTAAGGATCCGTCATGGCAAAGATGCAAGCGAAAGTTCAGGCTGACGAACGCGACGACGGCCTTCGCGAGAAGATGATCGCGGTCAACCGTGTCACGAAGGTTGTGAAGGGTGGCCGTATTCTCGGTTTTGCCGCGTTGACCGTGGTTGGTGACGGCGATGGCCGCATCGGCATGGGCAAGGGCAAGGCGAAGGAAGTCCCGGTTGCCGTTCAAAAGGCAATGGAACAAGCCCGCCGCAACATGTTCAAGGTGCCCCTGAAGAACGGCACCCTGCAACACAACGTTCTCGGCCAGCATGGCGCCTCGCGCGTCCTGATGTCGCCGGCGAAGGACGGTACCGGCGTGATCGCCGGTGGCCCGATGCGCGCGGTGTTCGAGGTGATGGGCGTGACCAACGTGGTGACGAAGAGCCTTGGCTCGACGAACCCGTACAACCTGGTCCGCGCCACGCTCGACGGCCTGAAGAAACAATCGACTCCTGCTGACATCGCCGCCAAGCGTGGCAAGTCGGTGGAAGAGATCCTCGGCTAAGGGTGATCAATATGTCGCAGCAAACTGTGAAAGTTAAGCTGGTCAAGAGCCTGATCGGCACGCGCGAAGACCATCGCGCGACCGTGAAGGGTCTGGGCCTGCGTCGCCTCAATTCGGTCAGCGAGTTGCAGGATACGCCCGCTGTGCGGGGCATGATCAACAAGGTCTCGTACCTTGTGAAGATCGTCGACTGAGCGAGGGCAACATGGAATTGAATTCGATTAAGCCGGCAGAAGGCGCCAAGCACGCCAAGCGCCGCGTTGGCCGTGGCATCGGTTCGGGTCTGGGTAAAACCGCCGGCCGTGGTCACAAGGGTCAGAAGTCGCGTTCGGGCGGCTTCCACAAGGTGGGCTTCGAAGGCGGTCAAATGCCGCTGCAACGTCGTCTGCCGAAGCGTGGCTTCAAGTCGCTGACGCGTCGTTTCGTGGGCGAAGTTCGCCTGTCGGACCTGAACAACCTGCCGGTCGACGAAATCGATCTGCTGGTTCTGAAGCAGGCCGGTCTGGTGAGCGAGCTGTCGCTGTCGGCCAAGATCATCGCCTCGGGCGAGATCACCCGCAAGGTCGTTGTGAAGGGTCTGGGCGTCACCAAGGGTGCGCTCACCGCCATTCAAGCGGCCGGCGGTTCGGTCGCAGAGTAAGTTAGGACACCCCGGAGCCAGCATTGGCCAAGTCTCCTAATCTCGCTAAGCCTGGTACTCAGGGCCCGAAGTATGCGGATCTGCGTCGGCGGCTGGTTTTCCTGCTGCTGGCGCTGATTGTCTACCGTATTGGTGCGCATATCCCGGTGCCGGGCATCGACCCCGATCAGCTGGCGCAGTTGTTCCAGCGCCAGTCGGGCGGGATCCTGGGCATGTTCAACATGTTCTCGGGCGGTGCGTTGTCGCGTTTCACGATCTTCGCGCTCGGGATCATGCCGTACATCTCGGCGTCGATCATCATGCAGCTGTTGGCGATGGTTTCGCCACAGTTGGAAGCTTTGCGTAAGGAAGGCCAGGCCGGACAACGCAAGATCACGCAGTACACCCGGTATTTTACGGTGGTGCTCGCGCTCTTCCAGGCAGCGGCGATCGCGGTGACGTTGGAAAGCGAGCCGGGGCTCGTCGTCGATCCGGGCATGCTGTTCCGCCTGACGACGGTGATCACGCTCGTGACCGGCACGATGTTCCTGATGTGGCTGGGTGAGCAAATCACCGAACGCGGGCTCGGTAACGGTATCTCGATCATCATCTTCGGTGGTATCGCGGCCGGTTTGCCGAACGCAGTGGGTGGCTTGTTCGAGCTCGTCAGCACCGGTTCGATCGGCCCGTTCTCGGCGATCGTGATCTGTGCCCTCGTGGTGCTCGTGACGTTCTTCGTCGTGTTCGTCGAACGTGGTCAGCGCAAGATCCTTGTGAACTACGCCAAGCGTCAGGTCGGCAACAAGGTGTACGGTGGTCAGGCTTCCCACCTGCCTCTCAAGCTGAACATGGCAGGCGTGATTCCGCCGATTTTCGCGTCGTCGATCATCCTGTTCCCGGCAACGATCGCGAATTGGTTCGGTGCGGGTGACAACGCGCGCTGGCTCAAGGACATCGCGGCAAAGTTGTCGCCGGGTCAGCCGATCTACGTGATGCTCTACGCACTGGCGATCGTGTTCTTCTGCTTCTTCTACACCGCTCTGGTGTTCAACAGCAAGGAGACCGCGGATAACCTGAAGAAGAGCGGTGCGTTCGTTCCGGGTATTCGTCCGGGCGATCAGACGGCGCGGTATATCGACAAGATCCTCACGCGCCTTACGCTGGCCGGTGCGGCATACGTCACCCTGGTGTGTTTGCTGCCTGAGTTTCTGGTGTTGCGTTGGAACGTCCCGTTCTACTTCGGTGGAACTTCACTGCTGATTATCGTGGTGGTGACGATGGACTTCATGGCGCAAGTGCAGTCGTATGTGATGTCGCAACAGTATGAGTCGCTGCTCCGCAAGGCGAATTTCAAGGGCGGCAATAACATGACGCTTCGCTGATCCGGGATCATGTCGAAAGACGACGTTATTCAAATGCAGGGTGAGGTACTTGAAAACCTCCCCAATGCCACCTTCCGGGTAAAGCTGGAAAATGGCCATGTAGTACTCGGACATATTTCCGGCAAGATGCGGATGCATTACATCCGCATCCTGCCCGGGGATAAGGTGACGGTAGAGTTGACGCCCTACGATCTGTCGCGTGCGCGGATCGTCTTCCGGGCGAAGTGATTAGAGAGAGGGAATTGTCATGAAAGTTTTGGCATCTGTTAAGTGCATCTGCCGCAATTGCAAGTTTGTGAAGCGCAAAGGCGTGCTGCGTGTGATCTGCAGTTCGGATCCGCGTCACAAGCAACGTCAGGGCTAATCGGCCTTTAACGCTATTTAGTTGGGGAATTACGAATGGCTCGTATCGCAGGGGTTAACATCCCGAACCACCAGCACACCGCAATCGGCCTGACGGCTATTTACGGTATCGGCCGTACGCGCGCTCGCCAGATTTGCGACGCCGCCGGCGTGGCTTACTCGAAGAAGGTCAAGGACCTCGACGACGCCGATCTCGAAAAGCTGCGTGACCAAGTCGGCCAACTGACGGTCGAAGGCGACCTGCGCCGTGAAGTGACCATGAGCATCAAGCGCCTGATGGACCTGGGCTGCTATCGTGGTATGCGTCACCGCAAGGGCTTGCCGCTTCGCGGTCAGCGCACCCGTACCAACGCGCGTACCCGCAAGGGCCCGCGTAAGGCCGGCGTCTCGCTGAAGAAGTAACCAGAGGATAGGAACTCATGGCTAAGCAACAGAACAACGCCGCTTCGCAGCGCGTTCGCAAGAAGGTCAAGAAGAGCGTTGCCGAAGGCGTCGTGCACGTCCACGCTTCGTTCAACAACACCATCATCACGATCACCGATCGTCAGGGCAATGCGCTGGCATGGGCGACGTCGGGTGGCCAGGGCTTCAAGGGTTCGCGCAAGTCGACCCCGTTCGCCGCCCAGGTTGCTGCCGAGTCGGCTGGCCGCGTGGCGTTGGAATACGGTGTGAAGAACCTCGAAGTTCGCATCAAGGGCCCGGGCCCGGGTCGCGAATCGGCGGTTCGTGCGCTGAATGCGCTGGGTATCAAGATCACGGCCATCTCGGACGTGACGCCGGTCCCGCACAACGGCTGCCGCCCGCCGAAGCGTCGTCGTATCTAAGACGCTTCAGAAAATCCTGCTATAATCGCGGGTTCGCGCACGGTCAAGGCCGTGCGCGTAGTAATTTCTAAGACCACCGTCCGGTACATTGGTACCGGACTTGCGTAGTGGGCAAAGTCCACTGCGTCAGATTTTGAGATAAAGGAACAACCGTGGCACGTTATATCGGCCCGAAGGCCAAACTCTCCCGCCGTGAAGGTACTGACCTCTTCCTGAAGAGCGCACGTCGCTCGCTCGCCGACAAGTGCAAGCTGGATAGCAAGCCGGGTCAGCATGGCCGCACCTCGGGTGCTCGTACGTCGGATTACGGCAACCAACTGCGCGAAAAGCAGAAGGTCAAGCGTATCTACGGCGTGCTTGAGCGTCAGTTCCGTCGTTATTTCGCGGAAGCCGACCGCGTCAAGGGCAACACGGGTGAAAACCTGCTGCAATTGCTCGAGTCGCGCCTGGACAACGTCGTGTACCGCATGGGCTTTGGCTCGACGCGCGCCGAAGCGCGCCAGCTGGTCGGCCACAAGGCGATCGTGCTGAATGGTGTTGTTGCCAACATCCCGTCGATCAAGGTCAAGGCCGGTGATGTGATCACCGTGCGTGAAAAGGCCAAGAAGCAAGTGCGTATTCAAGAAGCACTGTCGCTGGCTGAGCAAGTCGGTTTCCCGATCTGGGTTTCGGTTGACGCCAAGAAGATGGAAGGCACTTTCAAGGCACTGCCGGAACGTAGCGATATCGCGGGCGACATCAACGAAAGCCTGATCGTCGAATTGTATTCGCGTTAATCCGTATGATGCTGACGCGCCTCACGGCGCGTTTTGCGTTCCGTGCAGGTTGTCACCCATCAGCCTTATCGGTGTAACGAGCCGAGGGTATTGAAAAGGAAACCTATGCAAACCAGTTTGTTGAAGCCCAAGATCATTGCGGTTGAGCCGGTCGGCGAGCATCACGCCAAAGTCGTGATGGAGCCGTTCGAACGTGGCTACGGCCACACCTTGGGCAACGCGCTTCGCCGCGTGCTGTTGTCGTCGATGGTGGGCTACGCGCCGACCGAAGTGACGATCGCCGGCGTTGTGCACGAGTATTCCACCATGGATGGTGTCGAGGAAGATGTCGTCAACTTCCTGCTGAACCTCAAGGGTGTCGTGTTCAAGCTGCATAACCGTGACGAAGTCACCGTTACGCTGCGCAAGGATGGTGAAGGTGTGGTGCGCGCTTCGGATATCGAAGTGCCGCATGATGTGGAACTCATCAACCCCGATCACGTGATCGCGCATCTGGCCAAGGGCGGCAAGCTCGACGTCCAGATCAAGATCGAGAAGGGTCGTGGTTATGTCCCGGGTAACGTTCGCCGTTATGGCGACGAGTCGGCCAAGGTGATCGGTCGTATCGTCCTCGATGCGTCGTTCTCGCCGGTCAAGCGCGTGAGCTATGCGGTCGAATCGGCCCGTGTGGAACAGCGCACGGACCTGGACAAGCTCGTGATGAACATCGAGACCAACGGCGTGGTGTCGCCGGAAGAGGCGATCCGTCAATCGGCCCGCATTCTGGTGGACCAACTGTCGGTGTTCGCTGCGCTGGAAGGCACGGAAGCCGCCAGCGAAGCGCCGTCGCGTGCGCCGCAGATCGATCCGATCCTGCTGCGTCCGGTGGATGACCTCGAGCTGACGGTGCGTTCGGCCAACTGCCTGAAGGCCGAAAACATCTACTACATCGGCGACCTGATCCAGCGTACCGAGAACGAATTGCTCAAGACCCCGAACCTGGGTCGCAAATCGCTCAACGAGATCAAGGAAGTCCTGGCCTCGCGTGGTCTCACGCTGGGCATGAAGCTCGAAAACTGGCCGCCGGCCGGTCTCGAGAAGTAAGTCGTATCGACATGGCCGCCCTCGGGCGGCCGTGTTGCTGCGTAAGTGCGGCGCGTCGGGAGATTCCGATACGGCCGATAGCGAAGGTACCGGCCCGCGGTGATTGTCACCGATAGAAGAGCTAGGTCGAAAACTCTGTTTAAAGGAAAGTTGAAATGCGTCACCGTCATGGTCTGCGTAAACTGAACCGTACCAGCAGCCACCGTCTGGCAATGCTGCGTAACATGTCGAATTCGCTGCTGCAGCACGAAGCGATCAAGACCACGCTGCCGAAGGCCAAGGAACTGCGTAAGGTCGTCGAGCCCCTCATCACCCTCGGTAAGAAGGACACGGTTGCCAACCGTCGTCTGGCGTTCAACCGCCTGCGCGATCGTGAAATGGTCACGAAGCTGTTCAACGAACTCGGCCCGCGTTTCGCCAACCGTCCGGGCGGCTACCTGCGTATCCTGAAGATGGGTTTCCGCGTGGGTGACAATGCCCCGATGGCTTTCGTCGAACTGCTGGATCGTCCGGAAGTCGACACGGAAGCGCCGGAAGTCGCTGAGTAAGCGATTCCCGCAACGGTCCGTTCAGGACCGTCAGCCGTAATAAGAAGCCAGGTCGTCGACCTGGCTTTTTTGCTTTGAGGTGTTGTCCGAAGCCGGGATCGTCCGCTGCCTGAAAACAAGGGGGAGATTGCGCACGCGTCGTGGCGTCGGTGTACAGTGAACAATCCTCACGCTCGAGCTGTCTACCGCACATCATGGATGCCCTACTCATCGTCATGACAACGTTTCCCGACGAGGCCAGCGCGGAAGCTGCCGTCGATGGCATGCTTGCCGCACGATTGGCCGCCTGCGTGCAGCAAATGGCGCCGGTGCATTCGAGCTATCGCTGGCAGGGCAAGCGCGAGACAAGTGTGGAAGTGCCACTGATGATCAAAACGACTGCCGCGCGCTACAGTGCGCTCGAGCAGTACATTCAGGAACACCACCCTTACGACGTACCCGAGATCGTCGCCTGGCCCGCCAGCGCGGCATTGCCGGCATATGCGCGTTGGGTGGAGAGCGAGACGCGGGGGGAGTTGCATGTCTGAGGTTTTGTCGGGGTTCGTAGCGGGGATCGGTCGTGCTCGGCGCGACGCCACAGGTGCGCGTGCGTCGATGCATGGCCGAGCGCTGCCGGGCTGGCGGTTCGGCGTGTTTATATTCGCGCTGCTGCTGACATTGCTGGCCGGGCGCGTCCATGCCGCCGAAGACTTTCTCGATCCGGATGTTGCCTTCAAGGTCTCGAAGACAGAGCAACCCGGGGTGATCGTGCTGCGCTTCGACGTGGCGAAGGGCTATTACCTATACCGCGAGCGGTTCGCCTTCGCCGCGGACGCGCCTGGCGTGACGCTGGGCGCGCCTGAATTTCCGAAGGGAGAGGTCAAGCACGACGAGACCTTCGGCAAGGACATGGAGGTATATCACGAGCCCATCGACGTTCGGATCCCGGTGCGCCAGGCCAATGGACCGTTCACGCTGAACGTCACCATGCAGGGTTGCGCTGACAAGGGGTTGTGTTACCCACCCATGGACAAGCCATTGACGATCTCGGGTACCGCCATTCGCGGTACTCCGGGTGGGCAGGGCGGCGCGGACGCCTCCACTGGTCCGGGCGGCAGCGGTGCGTCGAGGATGGGGCCGGTATCGCAGTCGTTGCTCGGCGGGAATCCGCAGGTGTCGGACAATTCGTCGATCGCGAGCGCGGCGCCGCGAACGCCGGCCGCAGCGACCTCCGGCGGTTGGTTATCGGCCCGTGAGGACTACAGCGAAGCCGAACGCATCCTTTCCGGGGGGAGCTTCGCGCTGGCACTCGGCATATTCTTTTTGTTAGGCGTGGGCCTGGCGTTTACGCCCTGCGTGCTGCCGATGGTGCCGATTCTCCTGTCAATCGTTGCTGGCCAGGAAGCGGGCCGCGGTAAAGCCGTGCGTCTGGCCATTGGCTATGTGCTTGGCATGGCAGTGGTCAATACGGTTATCGGCATAGCGGCCGGCCTCTTGGGGCAGGGGCTGATCGCATTCCTTCAGGCGCCCTGGGTCCTGGCACTGTTCGCGCTGCTGATGGTGGCCCTGTCGTTGTCGATGTTCGGGATGTACGAGATCCAGTTGCCGACGGCGTTGCGTGAGCGTATCGACGATGCCGCTCGCAGGCAGAAGTCGGGGCAGTGGATCGGTGCAGCGATGATGGGTGTCCTGTCCGGACTCATCGTGAGTCCATGCGTGACGGCGCCGCTTGCCGCCGCGCTGGCCTTCATCGCAAAGACAGGCGATGCCGTGTTCGGTGGTGCGACGCTCTTCGCGCTGTCGCTGGGCATGGGGTTGCCACTCGTCATCCTGGCGGGCGGCGGCGGCGCGCTGCTGCCGCGCGCGGGCGCATGGATGGATGGGGTGAAGCGTTTCTTCGGCTTCCTGTTGCTCGGCGTCGCGCTCTGGATCGTCCGCCCACTGCTGCCAACGCCGGTGCTGTTGCTCGCTGCGGGTGTCCTGCTGCTAGTCGCCGCCACGTTCATGCGCGTTTTCGATGGCCTGCCGGATGGCGTTGGTGCCGCGCGGCGTGTGCTCAAGGGGCTGGGCGTGGTGATTGCCCTGCTGGGGGCTGTCGCACTCGTAGGCGCTGCCTCGGGTGCTCGAGATCCGCTGACGCCGCTCGCCGGGTTCACGAGCGCGGCCGTCGGCAACGGGAGCGCGGGGACGCCGCTGCCGGAAGGCGTCGAATTTCGTCGCGTGCGTAGCGTCGCCGAGCTGGATCAGGTAGTGTCGGCTGCCGGGCGTCCGGTCATGTTCGACTTCTACGCCGACTGGTGCATCAGTTGCAAGGAGATGGAGCGCTTTGTCTTCACGGATCCGCGGGTGAAGGCCCGGCTCGATCGCATGGTACTGATCCAGGCGGACGTGACCGCCAATAGCGCCGACGATCAGGCGCTGCTCAAGCGCTTCGGGTTATTTGGACCGCCGGGCATCATCTTCTTCGACGGCAAGGGTGGCGAGGTCGAGGGAACGCGCGTGATCGGCGCGCAGTCTGCCGATCAGTTTCTGAAGAGCCTCGACAAGGCGTTCGGACCTGCCGTCTGAGACGCAGCGCGGCCAGGTGTGTGCCGTCCGGTTGCGACACGTCGCGGTGGTCGTAGCCGGTCGTGGCAGGCCGCAGCAGGTCGGGGCGGTCATACCAAGCCAAAGGCAAGAAAACGGCCAACCCTCACCCGGGGTTGGCTGTTTCCGTATCGCTTCTCGCGCTCCCGGGCTTATGCCTGCGCGCGGATCAAGCGCGCGGCATCGAGTGCGAAATATGTCAGGATGCCGTCGGCGCCGGCGCGCTTGAACGCGAGCAACGACTCCATCATCACCTTGTCGTGGTCTAGCCAACCGTTCTGTGCGGCGGCCTTGAGCATCGCGTATTCGCCGCTTACCTGATAGGCGTAAGTGGGGAAGCGGAACTCGTCTTTCACGCGACGGACGATGTCCAGATAGGGCATGCCCGGTTTGACCATCACCATATCCGCGCCTTCCTCGATATCGAGCGCAACCTCGCGCAGCGCTTCGTCGGAGTTGGCGGGATCCATCTGGTAAGTCATCTTGTTGCCCTTGCCGAGGTTCGATGCCGAACCCACGGCGTCGCGGAACGGGCCGTAGAAGGCCGAGGCGTACTTCGCCGCATAGGCCATGATCCGCGTGTGAATGTGCCCGCCGGCTTCGAGCGCTTCGCGAATGGCACCGATGCGTCCGTCCATCATGTCGGACGGTGCGACGATGTCCACGCCGGCCTCGGCCTGGGTGAGCGCCTGCTTGACGAGGATGCCCGTCGTCACGTCGTTGATCACGTAACCGTTTTCGTCGAGCACGCCGTCCTGACCGTGGCTGGTGTATGGGTCCAGCGCGACGTCGGTCAGCACGCCCAGGTCCGGGAAGCGTCGCTTGAGTTCGCGCACGGCGCGCGGGATCAGGCCATCGGGATTCGTGGCCTCAATGCCGTCGGGAGTCTTGAGCGAGGCTTCGACATTCGGGAAAAGCGAAATGACCGGCACGCCGAGCGTTACGCATGTATCCGCCACACGCAGCAGCTCATCGACCGAAACGCGTTCGACACCGGGCATGGAGTCGACCGCCTCGCGGCGGTTCTCGCCGTCGAGCACGAACACCGGATAGATGAGGTCGTCGCAAGTGAGGCGGTTTTCGCGCATCAGGCGGCGCGAGAAGTCATCGCGTCGCATGCGGCGCGGGCGAAGCAAGGGGTAGGAACTCATGCGATCGGTCCTTTGGACGAAAGAATGGCGCGCCGAAAATTTGCGGAAATCGCTCGTGTCGACGTGCCTCGACAACGCAGTGTCGTTGCGACGGGCTCAACGATTCCGTAAGCGGGAAGGCGCGCAAAAAAAGGCGCCTGCCGGGAAACTTTCGAACGCATGGTATATCATACCAACCGGATGTCCGCACTGCGTGTGGCGTCCCCCGCTTCTCCTCCCTGAGCGGGCGCCTGTCGTTCTACGATTAGGCTTATTTAAACCCGCCGTGCCTACACGGCGGTTTTTTTATGTGCGCGCGATTCGTTACGCCGACACCCCCGGCGGCCGGGCATGCCGACCGAGGCGCGTTTGCCTCATCCGTTCGGCCGAGGGGGCGCAATCCGATTGCCCATCCGCCGAATTGCCCGCAAAACCTCGACGCCTCACCTGGGCCAGCCGCGACGATTTGTCGCGTCTGGCTGCATGCCGGGCCGTCTACCTGACGGGGGCGGAGCGCGAGCCCGCCGGGCTTATTTCCTGGCGCCGTCGCGCGCCGGAATGGCCAGCCAATCTTCAAGCACGCGTTGGGCGGCGTCGACGCCGGTGCGTTTGAGCGACGAGAACAGTTGTGCGGTGAACTGTGGCGGCGTATCGGGATCGTCCGACGGCAGGCCATCGGTACGCGGCAAGGCGGCGAAGCGCTTTTGCGTATCGCGCAACACGACCGTCGCTTCCTGGCGCGTGAGCTTGTCGGCCTTGGTCAGGAGTGCGTGGATGGGACGCCCCGTCGGAAGGAACCAGTCGATCAGTTCGCAATCGAGGTCGGTAAACGGTCGGCGCGAGTCCATGACAAGCACGAGGCCGCGCAACTGAGGACGTTGCACCAGATAGTCGCCGAGCAGTTGTTGCCAGTGCACTTTCACACCGCCACCCACTTCGGCGTAGCCGTAGCCTGGCAGGTCGACGAGATAGCCGTAAAGATGCTCCAGGTGGGCGATCTCGAAATAGTTGATGTGTTGCGTGCGACCCGGCGTCTTGCTCGAGAACGCCAGGCGCTTCTGATTGCACAGGATGTTCAGCGCGCTGGACTTGCCCGCGTTCGAGCGACCCGCGAAGGCGACCTCGGGCACGGCCGTGGGCGGCAGGTCGCGCAGATGATTGACGGTCGTGAAGAAGCGGGCTTGATGAAGTAGGGACATGGCGGAGACCGGGGAGCGCCGCAGCCACCGAAACCAGGCTGCAACGCGGGCGCAGGCACGCAGGACGGCGAATCGAGTCGCTCACCGGCGAGAGGCCGGGAAGCCCCATTCTGCGGCCTTCTACATGGAAATCCCCTAAAGCCGGGGAAAGTCTTTATTGTACAATATGAAAGTTAACCTTGGCCTTGCCAAGGGCTGCCTGAACGTCTCGCGCGCCGTGAGGTTGGAGGAGAAACACGGCGTCGGACGGTGAGTTCGAACGACCGATTTCCCGACAAAACAGATATAAGGTGTGCGAATGAACCGAGGAGTGTGGAAGTCTCTCGCTGCAACACCGTTGGCGCTGGCATGCTTTCTTCTGAGCGGCGCCGCACAAGCCGCCGACCCTCAGGCGCCCGCCAAGCCGGACCTGAACCGCGGACAGGCAATCGCCACCCAGGTCTGCGCCGCCTGTCATGCGGCGGACGGCAACAGTACTGGCGGTGCTTATCCGAAGCTCGCCGGACAGCACGCCGAATACCTGGACAAGCAACTCCACGATTTCAAGGCACAGCCCGGCAAGACTGCCGCGCGCAACAATCCGATCATGGCCGGCATGGTCGCGGCACTCTCCGATCAGGACATGCGCAACGTGTCGGCCTACTTCGCCTCGCAGACACCCAAGCCCGGCGCGGCCCGCAACAAGGACACGGTGGCGCTCGGCCAGAAGATCTACCGCGGCGGCATTGCGGACAAGGGCGTGCCTGCCTGTGCTTCGTGCCATGGCCCGACCGGTGCCGGCATGCCCGCGCAATATCCGCGCTTGTCCGGCCAATGGGCGGAATACACCGCTGCCCAACTCGTGGCGTTCCGCAGCGGCGCGCGTGCCAACAACGTGCCCATGCATGATGTCAGCTCGCGCCTGTCGGACAATGAAATCAAGGCGGTCGCGGATTACATCGCTGGTTTGCACTGATCGGCGTGCGCTGCCCTGACACCATGTGAACGTCGGGGTATATTCGCTGACTTATAACGAAACCAGCTGCGGCGCCGCAGGGCGACCGGATCGAACTGGTTTAGCATACACAGGGTGGCGGGCGCGTGAGACGCGTCCCCGCCCTTTTTTGTTGTCGGAAACAGGATGAGCATCAGTACCTCCGGAATGCAGATCAAGGGCGCGCAACGATGGGTGCGCGACGGCGTCGAGCTGGTCAGCTCGATGCGCTTCGCCATCAGCCTGCTCACCGTGCTCGCGATTGCCAGCATCGTCGGCACCGTGCTCAAGCAAGGCGACCCTTATCCCAACTACGTCAATCAGTTCGGTCCGTTCTGGGCCGACGTCTTCCGCTCGCTCGGCCTGTACACGGTCTACAGCTCGTGGTGGTTTCTGCTGATCCTGTTTTTCCTGATGGCGTCGACGACGCTGTGCATTGTGCGCAATGCGCCGAAGATGATTGTCGATATTCGCAGTTGGCGCGATCACGTGCGCGAGGGCAGTCTGCGCGCCTTTGGTCACAAAGGGGAATTCAACGGACCTGCCCCGCGCGGCGAACTCGTGCCGCGTCTTACGCATTACCTCGGACGTCGCGGCTATCGGTTCGTCGTTCGCGAGCGCGACGGCGCCACGCTCGTCGCCGCCAAGGCCGGCGCGATCAACAAGATCGGCTATATCTTCGCGCACAGCGCGATCGTGATCATTTGCCTGGGCGGGCTCGTCGACAGCGATCTGCTGATTCGCGTTCAGATGGCGCTGTTCGGCAAGTCGCCGCTGCAGGGCAATGCGGTGATCGCCCAGATTCCGGAGTCGCACCGTCTCTCGCCGAACAATCCGGCATTTCGCGGTTACGCCTTCGTGCCGGAAGGCGGCAAGTCGAACACCGCGATTCTGAATTTCCAGGACGGCTCGGTGGTCCAGGATCTTCCGTTCTCGATCGAGCTGAAGAAATTTCACGTCGACTACTACTCGACGGGTATGCCGAAGCTGTTTGCGAGCGACATCGTGGTGACCGACCCCGAGACCGGCAAGACGATGGATGCCACGGTGAAGGTCAACGAGCCGTTCATCTACAAGGGCGTGGCGATCTACCAGTCGAGCTTCGAAGACGGTGGTAGCAAGCTGAAGCTCACCGGTTACCCGATGCGGGGCGCGTCGGACCGTACGTTCGCCTTCTCGGGCGACGTCGGTGGCTCGACCCAACTGCGCGGCGCGGCGGCGGCCAAGGACGAATACACCATCGAATTCAGCGATTTCCGCGCCATCAACGTCGAAAACATCAGCAACGGCAATGGCGAGCGCGACGCTCGAGGCGTGGCTCGCAAGTCGCTGCGCGAAGAAATGGGCAAGCAGCTGGGCTCGGGCGCACGCACCGATCTGGGCAAGGACCTGCGCAATGTCGGTCCGTCGGTGCAATACAAGGTTCGCGACCGCAGCGGCCAGGCGAAGGAATACCGCAACTACATGCTGCCGATCCTCATGGGCGACGGCGAGCGCGTGTTCATGACGGGGGTGCGCGACACGCCGGACGGTCCGTTCCAGTACCTGCGCATTCCGGCGGATGCGGACGGTTCCGTGAAGCAATGGATGATGATCCGGGCCGCGCTGCAGGACGACGCGGCGCGCGCCGAGGCCGCTCGCCGTTTCGCCGCGGAGTCGCTGCCGTCGCAAACGTCGACCGAACTGCGCAAACAGTTGCAGGAGAGCACCAAGCGCGAGCTGGATCTGTTTGCCGGCGTGATCCCGGCAAGCAAAAACAGTCAGGCGCGCGGCGGCCTGCAAGCGATCGCGGAATTCGTGAACGAAAAGGTGCCGCAGGATCAGCAATCGAGCGCCGCGGACATGTTCCGCCGCATTCTCGACGGCGCGATCTGGCAGTTGTGGCAGGTTGCCCGTGAGCAGGCGGGGTTGCCGGCCGTCACGCCGTCGCCGCAGACGGAGCTGTTCGTACACACGGCCACCAACGCGCTGTCGGACAACTTCCTGTACGACGCCCCCGTCTTCCTGCAACTGGACTCGTTCGACCAGATCCAGGCGAGCGTCTTCCAGCTCACTCGCTCGCCGGGGAAAAAGATCGTGTATCTTGGCAGCTTGCTGCTGGTGCTCGGTATTTTCTCGATGTTCTATGTGCGCGAGCGGCGTCTGTGGCTGTGGCTCAAGGACACGCCGGAAGGTGGGAGTTCGGTATTGATGGCGGTGTCGACCACGCGCCGTACACTGGATTTCGAAAAGGAATTCGCCCGCACGAAGGCGGAAATCGACGAGATCGTCACAAAACGATGAGGGTGAGACAGATGGAGTTATCGCAAAGCTATTCGGAGGCCTCGTGGCTGCGTCGCCGCAGCATCGGCGACTGGCTGTTCGCGCTGGCGCTGGCCCTGGGCGCGGGCTTTGCCCTCAACCGCTACGGCCACTACATGGATTACTACGAGCACACGATTCTGGTGCTCGCGGTGCCGACGTTCGCGGCGCTCGGGTGGCACTGGCGCGCCGTGCGGTGGTTGATGGCCGGCATCGCCATCCTCGCGCTGTCCGGCATCGGGATGTATCACCATGAGCTGGCGCGCGCGGATCAGGCATTCTTCCTCAAGTACTTCCTCTCTAGCCAGTCCGCCATCCTGTGGATGAGCGCGCTGTTCTTCCTGTCGACCCTTTTCTACTGGGGCGGGCTCCTCGCGCGCTCGCCGTTCGGCGCGAGCGTCGGCTCGGCGCTGTGCTGGTCGGCCGTATTGCTCGGTTTTACCGGCATGATGGTGCGCTGGTACGAGTCTTACCTCGTTGGGGCCGACGTCGGTCACATCCCCATTTCGAACCTTTACGAAGTGTTCGTGCTGTTCTGCCTGATTACGGCGCTGTTCTATCTGTATTACGAGCATCGCTACGAAACGCGTTCGCTCGGCCCGTTCGTGCTGCTGGTGATCAGTGCGGCGGTCGGTTTCAACCTCTGGTACAGCGTAGCGCGCAGCGCCTACGAGATTCAGCCGTTGGTGCCGGCCTTGCAGAGCTGGTGGATGAAGATCCACGTGCCGGCCAACTTCATCGGTTACGGCACGTTTGCGCTCGCTGCCATGGTGGCCGTGGCGTACCTGCTCAAGTCGGGCGAGAACAAGCGTCTGGCGGCGGCCGGCAAGCCGCTCGACAGCGGGTTCTTCTCGTCGCGACTGCCGTCGCTCGAGTTGCTCGACGACGTGATGTACAAGGCGATTGCCGTCGGTTTCGCCTTCTTCACCATCGCAACGATCCTCGGCGCGCTGTGGGCCGCCGACGCGTGGGGCGGTTACTGGAGCTGGGACCCGAAGGAGACCTGGGCCCTGATCGTCTGGCTGAACTACGCGGCGTGGCTGCACATGCGTTTGATGAAGGGGTTGCGCGGTGTGGTGGCCGCCTGGTGGTCGTTGACCGGGCTGCTGATCACGACGTTTGCCTTCCTCGGCGTGAACATGTTCCTCTCCGGGTTGCATAGCTACGGCCAGCTCTGACGCACGCATGCAGGCGGGCGCGATCGGGTCGTCCCCAGGCGCGCCTCGCAAGCTGCATCGGAAAGCCGCCGCGCGTTGTTGCCGGCGGCTTTTTTTCGTGACGCCATGTGATCGTTTGCCGTGGCTTATGATTGGCGCACGCGACGCGGCGAACGCGGGGAACATTGGGCCTGCGGCATCCGTCTCAGTGTGCAAGAGTGGACCGGAATACCGCGCCATGTGGGCGAGGTTGCGATGCCGTTGTTTCCTTGGATGAAACGGGCGCGCGTCAGGAGAGAGTCATCATGAGCACGCATCAACGCAAACTTCGCGGTGGGGATATCCCGGCGAGCAGCATCACGCCACGCGAGATCGCCACAGGGCGGCGGCGCTTCCTGAAGGCGTCCGGCGTGGGGTTGACCGGTTGGGGTACTGCCGCGGCACTTGGCGTGTTGGCACAAACCGACGCGCTGGCGGCAGACAGTCCGGGCACCGGTCTGGCCAGACTGAGTGCCACGCGCAACACGCGCTACGTCGTGACCGACAAGCCGACCGACATCAAGGACGTCACCACCTACAACAACTTCTACGAGTTCGGCACGGACAAGTCCGATCCTGCGCGGTACGCCGGCACGCTCAAGCCGCGTCCGTGGCAGATCGCGGTCGAAGGCGAAGTCAGGCAGCCCAGGGTGTACGACATCGACGCACTGCTCAAGCTCGCTCCGCTCGAAGAGCGCGTCTACCGCCACCGCTGTGTGGAGGGATGGTCGATGGTGATCCCGTGGATCGGTTATTCGCTCTCGGCGCTCATCAAACAGGTGCAGCCGACGGGCAATGCCCGGTACGTGGAATTCGTCACCCTTGCCGATCCCAGGCAGATGCCGGGTTTGTCGTACCCGGTGCTGAGCTGGCCGTATGTGGAAGGGCTGCGCATGGACGAGGCGATGCACCCGCTCGCCCTGCTGACGTTCGGCTTGTACGGCGAGGTGTTGCCGAACCAGAATGGCGCACCGGTGCGCATGGTTATCCCGTGGAAATACGGCTTCAAGAGCGCGAAATCCATTGTGAAAATCCGCTTCGTGGAAAAGATGCCGCTCACCAGCTGGAATCGCGCCGCACCCGATGAGTATGGCTTCTATTCCAACGTCAACCCCGAGGTGGATCACCCGCGCTGGAGCCAGGCGACGGAGCGTCGCATTGGCGAGGGGGGCATCTTCACGCCCAAGCGCAAGACGCTGATGTTCAACGGGTATGGCGAGCAGGTTGCCAGCCTGTACCAGGGCATGGACCTGCGGAAATTCTTCTGATCGCTTCCAACCTTTCGAGTCGACGCGACGTGTCAGGCACTCCCTCCAAGCCCGGCGACGCCTCCCACGCCCCTCGTGCCGGCGTCGCGAGTGGCCACCGCTCGCGTACCGCACAGCGTGGGTCGCCATGGATCAAGGTCCTGGTGTTCGCGTTGGCGCTTGCGCCGCTGCTGCGGCTCGTCGTCTACGGCGCGACTGACCGATTGGGGGCGAATCCGGTGGAGTTCATCACCCGCTCGACGGGCACGTGGACGCTCGTCCTGTTATGCGTGACGCTGGCCGTTTCACCGGTGCGGCGCCTGTCGCCGCGACTGGCGTGGCTGCTGCGGTGCCGTCGGATGCTCGGGCTTTTCGCCTTTTTCTATGCTGCGTTGCATTTCACGACGTACTTCTGGCTGGATCAATGGTTCGATTGGAGCGGCATCCTGCGCGACGTCTCGGGCAAGCGTCCGTTCATTACGGTGGGATTTGCCGCGTTCGTGCTGATGGTGCCGCTCGCGCTGACATCGCCGCATGCGATGGTGCGATGGCTCGGCGGGCGGCGCTGGCAGCGTCTGCATCGCCTGATCTACGCGATCGCCGTGCTGGCGATCCTGCACTACTGGTGGATGAAGGCGGGCAAGAACGATCTTGCCCAGCCGACGATCTATGCGGTCGTGGTGGCGGTGCTCCTGGGCGCACGTCTGATTGGATTCGGGCGCCGTCGGGCGTCCCGGGTAGCACCAACGGACTGACCGCCGGCGGGCCAGTCCGTTGGCGCGGAGTCACGCGTTGCCGGGCAGCAGTCGTTCGCCGGCAAACAGCGATTCGATCGTCTCGCGCTCGCGCACGAGATAGGCGTCGGTGCCGTCGACCATCACTTCGGCGGCGCGTGGACGCGTGTTGTAGTTCGAGCTCATCGTGAAGCCGTAGGCGCCGGCCGAACGAATCGCGAGCAAATCGCCCGGAGCAATGGCCAGGGCGCGATCGCGGCCGAGCCAGTCACCGCTTTCGCAAACCGGGCCCACGACGTCGTAGGTCATTCCGTCGGACGCCCGACGCGTGACCGGATCGATTCCGTGATAAGCCTCGTACATCGCCGGGCGCGCCAGATCGTTCATTGCCGCGTCGACGATGGCGAAGTTCTTCGTCTCACCGTGCTTGAGAAATTCCACTCGCGTGAGTAACACGCCGGCATTGCCCACAAGCGAGCGACCCGGTTCGAAGAGCACCTGGCGATGGCCGTGGCCGCGCTTGGCGATGTGGTCGAGTACCGTGGTCGCGAATGCCGTGATGTTCGGCGGCGTTTCATCGGTATAGGTGATGCCCAGTCCCCCGCCCACGTCGATGTGATGCAGCGAGATGCCCGCGGCTTCGAGCTTCTCGACCAGATCGAGCACCTTGTCGGTGGCATCGAGATACGGTGAGATTTCCGTGATCTGTGAACCGATGTGGCAATCGATCCCGACGACTTCGAGATGCGGCATGGCTGCGGCGGCACGATAGGCGTCGAAGGCTTCTTCGTAGGCGACGCCGAACTTATTGCCGCGCAGGCCAGTCGAGATATACGGATGCGTCTTTGCGTCGACGTTCGGATTCACGCGCAGCGACACACGCGCGCGCTTGCCGACTTGCCCGGCCACCTCGTTGAGACGGTCCAGTTCCGGGCGCGACTCCACGTTGAAGCAGAACACGTCCTTCTCGAGTGCGTAGCGCATCTCGTCCGCATGCTTGCCGACGCCCGAGAAGACGGTGCGCTTCGGGTCTCCGCCGGCGGCGATCACGCGCGCGAGTTCACCCGCCGAAACGATATCGAATCCCGCGCCGAGTTTCGCAAATACGCCGAGCACCGCCAGGTTCGAATTGGCCTTGGCGGCGTAATGCACCGTGGCATTTCGGCCTTCGCAAGCCTTGGTGTAGGCCAGGTAGGCGTTCGTCAGAGCCGCCTTCGAGTAGACGTAGAGCGGCGTGCCGAAACGCTCGGCGAGCTCGGGCAGGGCGACGCCCTCGGCGTGGAGAACGTCGTCGCGGTAGGAGAAATTGGCGTCGGACATCGCGGAAACTCGGTAGTCAAAGGGTTCGCCGCCCGGGCGGCGAAGGGAGGCCGGGCGCGGCAGGAATTGCATTCGCGTGCCTGCCGACGCTGGCCGGCGCCGGGTGATGCCGGCGTGTGCCAGTTTATTCGGGTTTGGCTGCCGGGAGCGAAGCCGCCGGCGGTACCTCGACCGACGGTCCGCGCTGGGGCTCGGGCACGCGCACTGGCGGAGGCAGCGGCTCGCCCGGGGGCGGTGTCGGTTTCACCGGACGTGCGGGGATATACAGCGGCCCGGCCTGCCCACAACCGGCCAACACGCTCAAAAGGGCAATCGACGCTACAATCGCGCAGGTTCGAATAGGTGCAGTCATGGGGGTATCGCCGCGTGGTGCGGCATGCAAGCGATGACGCAAACCGTGGAGTTTAGCATGACGGAAAGTGAATTCCTGGCGCTCGCCGAGGCAGTGCTGACGCAGGTGGAGGCCGCTGTCGAAGACGGCGATGTGGACATCGACTGCGAGCGCTCGGGCAACGTGCTGACGCTTGAATTTCAGGATCGCAGCAAAATCATCGTCAATCTGCAAACGCCGATGAGTGAGATCTGGGTTGCCGCGCGCTCGGGCGGCTTCCATTTCCGATTGAAGGGTGACGAGTGGCGCGATACGCGCGACGACACCGAGTTGTTCGAGGCGCTCTCGCGCTTCGCCACGCAGCAGGCCGGCGAGACGGTAACGCTGAAGTCCGACTGACGGAACCATCAGGGCGCAGGCCCCGGATCCACCGGGGCACTGGGCCGCAAAGCGGTCCCGGACAGGCCGGGACCCTCGGAATCGCACAGGCCCGTCAGGGCTTGCTGTTGAACATGTCCAGAATACGCTGACGTTCCTGCCGGTCCACAGGTGCGGGTGACGGACCCGGTTGCGCCGGCATCTGGCCCGGCAGCGTTCCCGTCGACGGGCCGGGTGCGGCCGACCCGTCCGGTGTGGTATCCGCGCTCAGGCCGACCGTGCTGACGGCGCGACCCGGCGGATAGTCGTCGTAGAAGTAATCCCCGTTGGCCTGAATGACCCCGGGCGGCATGGCTCGCGTCGATTCCGGCACCCCGCGCAGCGCCTTCGACATGTAGTTGATCCAGATCGGCAATGCCAGACCACCGCCCGTTTCGCGATCGCCCAGGTTGCGTGGCTGATCGAAGCCAATCCACGCCACGCCGACCAGTTGCGACTGATAGCCCGCGAACCAGGCATCGTGTGAATCGTTCGTCGTTCCGGTCTTGCCTGCAAGGTCGCTGCGCTTGAGCACGTTGGTCTTGGCCGCTGTGCCTCGCGTGGCCACGTCGTGCAGCATCGAGTTCATGATGAACGCGTTGCGCGCAGGAATCGCCCGGATCGTTTCATCCCCCGCCGTCGCCGGCTTCTCTTCCATGATGACGTTGCCCTTCGAGTCCGTGATGCGCGCCACGATGAACGGATTCACGCGGAAGCCGCCATTGGCGAACACCGCATACGCGCTTGCCATCTGTAGCGGCGTGACCATGCCGGCGCCCAGGGCCATCGGCAGATAGGCCGGATGCTTGTCGGCCTCGAAGCCGAATCGGCCGATGAATTTCTGTGCGTAGGCCGGCGTGATGCTCTGCAGAATCCGGATCGACACGAGGTTGCGCGAGCGCATCAGCGCAACGCGCATCGGCATCGGGCCTTCGAATCCGCCGCCGTAGTTCTTCGGCTCCCACGGTTGCCCGCCGGTCTGTGCCGCCGTGAAATACAGCGGGCCGTCGTTGATGATCGTGGCCGGTGCGAAGCCCTTCTCGAGCGCAGCCGAGTAGATGAACGGCTTGAAGCTCGACCCCGGTTGGCGCCACGCCTGCGTCACGTGGTTGAATTTGTTGCGATTGAAGTCAAACCCGCCCACGAGTGAACGGATGGCACCGTTTTGCGGGTCGAGCGACACGAACGCGGCCTCGATGTCCGGCATCTGCACGATGCGCCAGTTGTCCTTCTCGTCCTTCGTCACGCGGATCACGGAGCCACGGCGAATCTTCTGCTTCGGCTGTGCCTTGGCGCTCAGGCCAGCCGCCGCAAAGCGAAGGCCGTCGCCGGTTACGGTCACGTCGTCGCCATTCAGGAGCACGGCCTTGACCTGTTGCGGCGACGCGGACAGCACCACGGCGGCCACCATGTCCCCGCTGTCGGGGTGCTCGACGAGCGTGTCGTCGATCAGTTGCTCGCGCTCGTCCTGATCGTCGGGCAGGTCGATATTAGCTTCGGGGCCGCGGTAGCCATGGCGAAGCTCGTAGGCCATCACGCCCGCGCGCAACGCCTCGTAGGCGGCTTCCTGATCGGCTGAGTTGATCGTGGTGTAAACGTTGAAGCCGCGCGTGTAGATCTCGTCCTTGAACTGGGCGTAGAGCAGTTGCCGGACCATTTCGGCGACGTATCCGGCATGGACGCTGAACTCACTGCCCAGGCCGCGGACCACGAGCTCTTGCGCGAGTGCCTGGTCGTACTCGTCCTTCGAGATGTATCCGAGGTCGTACATCCGCTTGAGGATGTATTCCTGACGCACGCGTGCGCGCTTGTAGTTGACGATCGGGTTGTACGCCGACGGGGCTTTCGGCAGACCGGCGAGCATGGCGGCCTCGGCCAGCGTGATGTCCTTGAGGTCCTTGCCGAAGTAGACGCGCGCAGCGCTGGCGAAACCGTACGCGCGTTCGCCCAGATAGATCTGATTCATGTACAGCTCGAGAATCTGATCCTTGGTCAGTCGCGACTCGATCTTGTAGGCGAGCAGGGCCTCGTAGATCTTGCGTGTGTAGGTTTTTTCGCTCGACAGGAAGAAGTTGCGCGCGACCTGCATCGTGATCGTGCTGGCGCCCTGTGCGGAGCCGCCGCGGGCGAAGTTGGCCACGCCCGCGCGGAAGATGCCGATGAAATCGACCCCGCCGTGCTGGTAGAAGCGGTCGTCCTCGATGGCGAGCACGGCCTTCTTCATGACGTCGGGAATGTCGGCGAAGCGCACGAGGTTGCGGCGCTCCTCGCCGAACTCGCCGATCTGGATTTCGTCGGCGGTGTAGATGCGCAGCGGAATCTTCGGCCGGTAGTCGACGATGGTGTCGAGCGACGGCAACTGCGGTGTCATCACCACCAGGATGTACCCCGCGAGCAGCGCGCCACATACGACCATCGCGGCGATCAGGCCAACGAACCAAAGCGCGAGGCGCAGCCAGAGGGAGCGGCGCGGTTTGGGTGGGCGCTTGTCGCGGGGTGTCTCGGTTTGGGGTGTGCTTGCCATGGGGGAACGGGAAAAAGCGATTGGCCGATTATAACGAACGCCCCGCGACTGCCTCCGGCAGAGGCCCGAAATCGGAGCTCGAGCCTATCGTGCTTCGGAGTCTTCCGAGCAAAAAGCGGCACGATTTCCGAAAGCGCTCGGGAAGTGGTCACGTCGCCCGGTGGATTCGGACGCGTCCGATTGGCCTGCCTTTCGGCGCTCGATAGGATCGATTCCATCGACAAACCGGAAGGTGGGAGGAAATCATGATCGAAGCGGTCCTGCAGCGGGTTCGCCGGATGGGAAAGTCCGTGGCGGCGTCGCTGCCGCGTCGTACGGGCGGGGGGTGCGGTATCCACTTTGACGCGGACGGTGTGCATTTCGTTCGCCTGACGCGCATACCGGGCCCGACCCGGTTGCGGGTGGACGCCCATGGGGCAGCCACGCTCGAGGACGGCATGTTGCGCGGGGCGGCGCTCGCCAAGCCGGAAGCGGTGGCGCGCCGTCTCGGGGAACTGCTCGAACGCCTAGGGATGACGGCGCAGGCCATGCGCGACGACGTTGTGGTGACGGCGTTGCCTGTCCATGGACTTAAAACGCAGGTTGTCGACTGTCCGGATGGACTGCCGCCACGTGCGGTTCAGGCCTGGTGTGAACGCCGGGCGGCGCTGCTGCTTCCAGGAGACGGCGATCCGGACCTGCGTCGCCGCGTTGGCGTCACGTGGGCGGAGCCGGGCAGTCATCGACTTCGCCTGTATGCCTGCGATGCCGAGCTGGCCGATGACCGCGTCGCTGTCCTGGAAATGGCCGGATTGCGAGTCCACGCGATCGACGCCGCGCATGAAGCGGGACGCCGGGCGTTCCGATGGGCGAGGCCGCCCGACGAGGACGCGATGGCGCCAGGTCGGGGCGATGTCCCCGTTGCGTTGTTGCAGGTCGATTCGCAGGCTCTGGACCTTTCCGCTTTCGACGGGCAGACCTGCGTCGCGCACGCGCAGGAACGATTCGACGGCGCGGGCGGATCTGCCGATGGGCTGGCCGGCGTCGCCAGGAACGTCTGGGCAAAACTTCCGATCGCGCCAGGCGCGATGTATGTAACGACAAGCGGCGCCAGCCCGGCGGCGCTCGTGGCGATCTGCGATGCGCTTGCTGCGGCGTGCGGTGTGCCGGTGCGTCCTTTCGATCCGCTTCGACGATTCGGCGGCGCGGCGACGAGCGACGTCAGACGGCCGACGTTCGCTCAGCGCACCGCGCTCGCCGTGCCTTGTGGGCTGGCATTGCGAGCCATGACCATGCAGGGGGTGCCATGCGATTGAAGACGACACTGGTGCCGCTCGATTTCCTTCCTACCCTGGCGCAACGACGTCGCCGGGAATTTCGACGGCAATGGCGGTGCTGGGCCGGTGTGGCCGCGTGCGGCGCACTCACCGCCATGGCGCCGATCATGCACGACCGCTATCGGACGGCCGAGGCGCGGGCGCAGCTGATGGCGGTGCGATCGGCGTCTGAGGCGCTGCGCGGCGAGTCCGCGGCGTTCGACATGACCTCGCGAACACTGGCCGCGATAGAAGCGCATCGCCGCGCCGCGGTGGCTTTGATCGAGCGGCGCGAACCGGTGGCACGTCGATTGCTCGACGTGATGCTCGCCTGCGCCGACGGCGTGCGTCTGACGGTGGTGAAGACCGGAGATGGCCAACTGCGCGTCGAGGGATATGCGACCACGCAATCGCGCGTGCGCGAGACGCAGAAGCGACTGCGAACCCTGACATGGGTCCGCAAGGTCGTGGAGTTGGAATCGAGCGTTGTGCCTCACAGCGTGACGCGTCAGTGGTCGGGGGCGGCGAATGACGTGGTGATGCCGAATATTCGCCGGTTCGCGTTGCGGCTGGAACTGAAGCCGATGCCGACGACGGCCTCGTCGGCGATCGACATGGACGTGATCTCGCGCGAGGAGGTTCCGAATGCACGGTGATTCGAATCCGCCGGATGACGTGCGGGACATGCTCCATGAGGTAAAGGATCGATGGCGTGCGCACTGGCACGCCTGGATGTCGGTGCCGCCGGCCGAGTGGCCGCGCGCGGTGCGCTGGGGACTCGCCGGGGCGGCATGGGCCATCGGATTGGCGCTCGCGTGGTCGATCTGGTGGCTGGTCGGACTGCCCGCCCGTGCGACCTTGCAGAAGGAGCTGGCCGTCGCGCAACAAGTGCTCGATCGCGCCAACCATGCGGCACGCCGTTTGCCGACATTGATGCAGACGTTGCGCGACGCACAGGCGCAAGCCATGGCATGGAGACGTCTGCTGCCGGCGGCGGACGTCGGGCCGACATCCGGTGCGGTGGCGTCAACCGGCGACGATGATTCGTCTGGGCCGAGCGATGATCCACAGTCGGGATGGCGCACCGATCTCGAGAGGCTTCTCGCCCGTTCCGGGTTGACGCTGAGCTCGGCCAGGCCGGGCCCCTCCGCTTCGAAGGGCGAGATCGAACTGGAGCGAGCCGAAATGCGCGTTCAGGGCGAGGTGGCGCAACTGCTTCGCTGGCTGGCAGAGATTGATCAGACACCGCGCCACCTTGCCGTCGAGCGGTTCTCGTTGGAGGGGGCGGGCATGGGGGCGTTGAGCGAGGCGCCGTCGACGTTGACGATCACGGTGGCCGCCTACCGCTGGCGCCGGCCTGCCGATCTTGTTCCCCGATCCGGAGGGCAGCCGTTGCCCGCACTTCCCGAGCCGTCGCCGCCATGGCAGATGCCGCAGGACACGGTTGACGTCTTTCGCGCCCCGCTCACGCGTCGCCCCGCACAGGACGCGGTCACGATGGCGGCTTCCGGGCCGGCAGCCCCAGCCGCAACCCCCGTGGGCGCCATGCGCGCTGGATCGCGGCGTGTGGTCTTGCGGCAAACGTCTGCGGCGGGACTCGCGGCGACATGGAGCGACGTATTGCCACCGCGAGGCAACGGCGTGCGCGTGGAGGGGGGAGGGGTCACGCACGGCGAAGACGCCGGGGATGTCGACGTGACCCTCCACGGCGTGCCGGCGGCCGACGCATTGCGGGCGTTCGCGCGTCTGACCGGGCGCAGCATCGTGATCGGAGAGCACGTTGCGGGGCGTATCGACATGGAGGTGAAGGGCGTGACTGCGGCGACGGCTTTCGACGTGATGGTCCGCAGCGCAGGCCTGGGCGTGCAATCGGTGAACGGCGTGGACTGGGTCGCGCCACGTGCCGATCTGCTGGCCGACGAACAAACGCGACTGGAAGCGGCGTTCAAGCGCGAAGCGCTGCTCCCGCTGGCGAGCCGCCGCTTCGTCCTGAACTATCCGCGAGCGCTGGCACTTCGGGAAATCATCCTGGGAGAGAAGGACAGCAAGGGGCAACGTCTGCTGTCGCCACGAGGCAATCTGATTGCCGACCCACGGACCAACCAGTTGTTCGTGACCGACCTGCCGGAGAAACTCGAAGCGCTGGCGTCGTTCATCGCGCGGATCGATGTGCCTGTCAGGCAAGTGCTGATCGAAGCGCGAATCGTCGAGGCCGACGATCGGTTCAGCGAATCGCTCGGCGTCCGATTGGCCGCACGCGACGGAGGCGCTGTCGGTCAGGCTCGCGGCACGGGGGCGGGATCGGGCGGCGGATCGGGAACTTCGCGCGATGCCGCCGGCGGCCAGGGGGCGCGCGGCGAGTCTGGCGCAGACGACCGCTTAAGGGGCAGCGGCGTCGACATCGGACTGTCGGCGGCGGCGCTGGCGGGGGTCGTGCCGCCGAGCCTGGCGATCACGCTGTTCGGTCGGTCGGCGACGCGCTTTCTGCAACTGGAACTCTCGGCGCTGGAAACGTCGGGGCGTGGACGCGTCGTGTCGCGCCCGCGAATCGTGACGGCTGACAAGATTCAGGCGGTCATCGAGCAAGGCACGGAATTGCCCTATCAAACCCGCAGCGGTCGGCGCAGCGCCGCGTCGATTCAGTTCCGCAAGGCGACGCTGCGGCTGGAGGTCACGCCCCTGATTACGCCGGACGGTCAGGTGATTCTGGATGTCGACGTGCGCAAGGATAGTGTGGGTCAGCAGGTGGCCGAGGGATTCGCCGTGGACACCCGGCACGTCAAGACCCAGGTGCAGGTCGAAAACGGCGGTACCGTCGCGATCGGCGGCATCTATCAGGAGGAGCGCCGGGACCGTCGTGCCAGCGTGCCCTGGTTGGGCGATGTGCCGCTGCTCGGGGCGTTGTTCCGCAATCGATCCAACGAAGACCGGCGCACGGAATTGCTGGTGTTTCTCACGCCAAGCGTGGTGCCGGGCAGCGTGCCGGACGAGGCCGGGGCCATGCCTACGCCGTCACAGGTGCCACCCCGAGAGACGTCGGGCGCCGCGCCGGGGCCGACGACAACCCCGTCGTCCCCGTCGCAGGACGACCTGCCGACGGGACACCGTCGCCTTACCGGTGCGCTCTTCGAGGCGACGCGTTCCGCACGCCCGACGCATATCCCGGTATTATCGGGGGTTGGAACCCAAATATCAGCGATTTATGCTGGAAAACGTAATACTTGTCGGACTGATGGGGGCGGGCAAGACCACGGTTGGACGCGCGGTGGCACGACGTCTGGGACGGCAGTTCTATGACTCCGACCACGAGATCGAGGCGCGCACGGGCGTGCGCATTCCGGTCATCTTCGAGCACGAAGGCGAAGACGGTTTTCGTCAGCGCGAAGCCCAGACCATCGACGAACTCACCCAACGCAGCGGTATCGTGCTCGCCACTGGCGGGGGGGCGGTGCTGCGCGCGGAAAATCGCGAGCGCATCAAGACGCGCGGTACGGTCGTTTATTTGCGGGCGAATCCGCACGATCTCTGGCTGCGGACCCGCCGCGACAAAAACCGGCCGCTGTTGCAGACGGCCGATCCGCGCGCGCGCCTCGAGCGACTGTTCCAGGAGCGCGATGCGCTCTATCGCGAGTGCGCCACGTTCGTCATCGAAACCGGTCGGCCGAGCGTCAATGCGCTCGTCAATATGGTGTTGATGCAACTGGAGATGGCAGGGATCGTGCCGAATCTTCCGGAGCACTCGCAAACGGCGCACGAGGTGAACGAAGCGCAGGATGCGCAGCGCGCCGGGCAGGTCGCGGCGGCGGGCTCGGCAGATACGTCACATGTGGCGGACTTGGCGACAGAAGCCACGAACCCGGCGGGCGAAGTGCGCGATCCGATGCATCCCACCGGTCACGACGACATCGGGAATACGCCCGTGCCACCGTCCCGTGATACCTTCCCCCGCTAGGAAACGCCAATAGGCCAACAGTCGCGGCTCGACGTCGATGCCGCGCGGCAACGCTGAACATGACAACAAGCGGCATGATTACCCTCAAACTGGATCTGGGCGAGCGCGGTTACCCCATTCACATCGGTACCGACCTGCTCTCGCAGGACGCGCTGTTCGCGCCGCACGTGCGTGGCACGCACGCCGTGATCGTCACGAATACGACCGTGGCGCCGCTCTATGCCGAGCGCGTCGCGCAGACGTTGCAACGTCTGGGCAAGCGCGTGGTCACGGCGGTGCTCCCCGATGGCGAAAAGCACAAGAACTGGCAAACCCTCAACCTGATCTTTGACGAACTCCTCGGGGCCCAGGCGGATCGCAAGGCCACGCTGATCGCGCTGGGCGGTGGTGTCGTGGGCGACATGACCGGGTTTGCCGCCGCCTGCTATATGCGCGGGGTGCCATTCGTGCAGGTGCCGACCACGTTGCTGTCGCAGGTCGACTCCTCGGTTGGCGGCAAGACCGGCATCAACCATCCGCTCGGCAAGAACATGATCGGCGCCTTCTGGCAGCCCAGCGCCGTGCTGGCCGACATCGGCACGCTCTCCACGCTGCCCGATCGCGAACTCGCGGCCGGTATGGCGGAAGTGATCAAACACGGGGCGATTGCCGACGAAAAGTACTTCGACTGGATCGAAGCGAATATCGGCGCACTGAATGCTCGCGACACCGATGCACTCATTCACGCGGTGCAACGCTCCTGCGAGATCAAGGCCCAGGTGGTGGCGAGCGATGAGCGCGAGCAAGGACTGCGCGCCACGCTGAACTTCGGTCATACGTTCGGTCATGCCATCGAGGCAGGCCTTGGCTATGGGGAGTGGTTGCACGGTGAGGCCGTGGGTTGCGGCATGGTCATGGGGGCCGACCTGTCCGCCCGGCTGGGTTTCATCGACGACGCGCTCGTGGCCCGCATCAAGGCGCTGGTGGCCGCAGCCAAGTTGCCGGTCACCGGCCCGGACCTTGGTGAAGACCGCTATATCGAACTGATGCGCGTCGACAAGAAGGCTGAAGGCGGCGATATTCGATTCGTGTTGCTCAATCGGTTGGGGCAGGCGTTCATGACGACGGCGCCCGAGGCTGACCTGCGCGCGACGTTGCGCGCCAACGTCTGAGGAAGGAGGGCGGGCGATGATCGATTACGAAGCGTCGCTTGCCTCATACGCGGCGCGCTCGAGTGCGTCGCGCGGACGACGTTTCGCGGAACCGGCGCCGGCCACGCGCACCGAATTCCAGCGCGATCGGGATCGCATCATCCACTCGACGGCTTTCCGGCGCCTCGAATACAAGACGCAGGTATTCGTGAATCACGAAGGCGATCTGTTTCGCACGCGTCTCACCCATAGTCTCGAAGTCGCCCAGATCGGCCGGTCGATCGCAAGAAATCTGCGTGTCAATGAAGATCTGGTCGAGGCGATCGCGCTGGCCCACGATCTGGGTCATACCCCGTTCGGTCACGCCGGGCAGGATGCGCTCAATGCCTGCATGCACGAATTCGGCGGTTTCGAGCACAATCTGCAGAGTTTGATCGTCGTCGATGAACTCGAGGAGCATTACGGCGGCTTCAACGGGCTGAATCTTAGCTTCGAGACACGCGAGGGCATTCTGAAGCACTGTTCGCGAGCGAATGCCCGAAACCTCGGCGAGCTTGGCGAGCGCTTCCTCAAGGGCCGCCAGCCAGGCATCGAGGCGCAGATCGCTAATCTCGCGGACGAGATCGCCTACAACAACCACGATATCGACGATGGCGTACGCTCGGGCCTCATTTCGCTCGAGCAACTCGATGACGTCCCGCTCTGGGCCCGGTATTGCTCGGAGTCGCGACAAGCGTGGCCGGAAATTTCCGGCCGTCGCCTGGTACATGAGACAACGCGCCGGATCATCAACGCGTTGATTGTCGATTTGATCTCCACCACGCGCCAGCGCGTCGCGGACGCCTCGCCGTTTTCCATGGACGACGTGCGCGGCGCTGGGCCGTTGGTGGCATTCAGCGACACCATGCGCGAGCATGCCGGGCAGCTCAAACGGTTCCTGTTCGACAATCTTTACCGGCACTATCTCGTCATGCGCATGGCGGCGAAGGCGCAGCGCATCGTGCAGGAACTGTTCGATGCTTTCCTCAACGATCCGCGCCTGTTGCCGCCGGCGTACCGCACGGAAGACCCCAATGAGCAACCGCGCTGGATCGCGCACTACATCGCGGGAATGACGGACCGGTACGCGATCAAAGAGTACCGCCGGCTTTTCGCCATCGAGCCGACGCTTTGAGGATTCCCGGGGCGCATCCAGCCGGCATGTGATCGGCAGTGATTGGGGACGGTCGAAGGCGACGGCATTCGCGCTGTCGGCGCAGGTGCCTTTCGATGGAAGATGACAGGCAAGCCGACCGAGATTCGACGGCGCGTAGATGGCAGAGATTTGCCGCCAACCTGAACATTGACGTCCAGCGGATGGCGCGGCGCACCGTTCCAAAAAAGCAGCCGGCATTTGCCGGCTGCTTTCATTTTTGCACCCCCTCAGGCGCGGCCGCACCGGGCGCCGCGCGACCGAAGCGTTAGCCCAGGTCGGCCGGGAGAATGCACACATCCTGCGTCATGTCAGCTTCGTCCCGCGATGAAGCCGAGCACCAGCGCCACTGCGGCCACGGCACCCAGCGTCTGCCAGGGTCGCTCGTGGACATAACCGTCCGCTTCCTCCCAGACTTCGTTCGCACGAAGACGCAGGTTGGCGCGGGCATCGCCGAATTCGCTGCGTGCCTGACGCAGCTTGTCGCCAATTTCAGCGCGCAGCGCTTCGACGTCGGATGCCGATTTGGCGTTGGACAATGCGTGATCGAGATCGTCGAGCAGATCGCGCACTCGCGAGGAGACATCGCCGGTGGCCAGACGCGCCGCGCGAGCCGTCCGGCGTCCGGCAAATCGTGCGTCTTCCAGTCCGCTATTCAGTGCCGCTTCAGCTTTCGAGGCAATTCCCATTTTCACACTCCCAGTAGGTGGTATTGAAATGCGGTGCTCGGACGGCTCGGGGGAGAGATGTCGAGACCGGTGGAACCCTGAGGCGAGCGGCCATTATGGCGCGACCATTCGCCGACGTACATCATCACAGACCTGTCAGGAATGTCGAAGGTTGCGGCGTTTTGGCTGAAAATCGTGTGAGAAAGCGCCGACATCGGGCCAGAATGCGAAAACGCCGCACGGGGCGGCGTTTTCTGGGTCGCTCGGCGCGACTTTTGTCGTCTCGGAGCGGCTCGGATGCGAAAGGCGTATACCGGCGCGGCTTAGAAGCGGTAGCCCAGCGACAGGAAAGTCACCACCGGGTTCAGCTTGACCTTGGCTTCGCTGGTGGTCACGATCGGGCCACGCGTCGTGGTCAGCTTGGCCGTGGTGCTCACCGGGATGTACGACACGGAGAAAGCGAGGGTCCAGTGCTTGTCCATGTTGTAGTTGATACCGGCGTTGAACACGGGGGCCCACGAGTTCGTCAGCTTGGCCGTGGTGTTGCCACCGGGGCCGCCGGTCAGCGCGTTGCTTGCGAGCGACTGGAAGCCAGGTGTCAGCTCAATGTTCGAGTACCAGAAGTAGCTCGCACCGATACCGACGAACGGACGCCATTTGTCGTTGGCCTGGCCGAAATAGTATTTCAGCAACAGTGCCGGGCTCCACTGCTTGGCCGAGGCCAGCGAACCGCCACCCGGCAGGGCGAGGGCGCCTTGACCGTAAAGGCGGAACTTCGGCGGCAGACCCATCACGGCTTCGACGGCCACGTTGTCAGTGAAGAAGTGGGCGAACGTAAGGCCGACCGTATCGGCATCGTCGACCTGGGCGCCCGTGCTGCCCAGACGGCTGTTCACGAGAGCGGGCAGGCCCGGCACGTTCGACCCTGTGACATGCAGCGGATCACTGGAAACCTGGGGCGAGAGGTGGAACCAGCCAAGGTTGACAACGTTATCGCCGGCTTGCTGTGCGAACGCGGCCCCCGATGCCGTCAGCATGGCCACGGCAGCAATCGTCAAATGCTTCAACTTCATCGATTCGTCTCCTGCTCAAGATTCTTTATTGTCGAGAATTTCGTTAAATGAAATTCAGGGCCATTATGCCGACGGTGCATAGCCGCGGATAGCAAGAGTCTGGAGGCGGCGCTCTAAAGGTGTTGTATCCACGCATCGGCTCATGGAATGCCCCTAGGAAAAAGCGCTGGACGAAAGAAAAGCGTGCCCTTATATGTCAGGCACGCTTTTAGGAATTCACTGCGGAGTCCGATATGCTGGGCGCAACCCGCGTCCCGCACGCTGAGTTTAGAACTTGTAGCCGAGCGATACGAAGGTCACAATCGGATTCAGTTTGATCTCGGCGTCCGAAGAGGAAAGCACCGTGCCGTCCTGCGCCTTGATCTTGATGTTTGCCGTGGTCTTGAGCGGCACGTAGGAGACGGAGGCGCTCGCGACCCAGTGCTTGTCGAAGGCGTAGGAAAAGCCGGCATTGAAAACCGGTTGCCACGACGCCGACGACTTCGCTTCGACGCTCGTCGGTCCGTTGTGACCGGAAGTGAATGCGAGCACACTGCCGAAATTCTGATTCAGCGCCGCTTCAAAACTGGGATTGAGATTGACGTTCGTGAAGAACGTATAACTCACACCGATTCCGAGAAAGGGGCGCCACGCCGAATTGGCTTGTCCGAAGTAATACTGCAATACCAGCGCCGGACTCCATTGACGCACGCTTTGCACGATCGGGTTGTTTTGTGGCGCGCCCAGGTCGATACTCGTCAGCGCGCCGGCCAGCCCCGGCGGCGCGATGACGCCCTGGCCAGTGAGCTTGAACTTGGCGGGAATGCCGGCCACTGTCTGCAGGGCGATGTTGTCGGTGAAGAAGTGGGTGACCACGAGCCCGAGCGTATCGGCGTTGCTGACCTTGGCGCCGCTGCCGGGCGAGGTGAAGCTCGACGGCACGAGGCCCGGTGTGATGCCCTCCTGCGTGACGCTGGTCGTCATGGGTTTGCTGGAGTCTTGCGGGGCGATGTGAAACCATCCGAGGTTGACGACGTTGTCGCCGGCCTGCTGTGCACTGGCGTCGGGGGACGCCAGGGAAATGCCGAGTCCGAGCGCGCACAGGCACGCCGCGGACCGATAGGTCCGAATTGTCATTTGTCTATCCTCCCAAGATTATTTATTTATTTTTCGATGCATTATGCGCTTGGGATTTCGTCGCGCAATCGTCGGATCTAGAGTTTTTGTACGAATCAACGGGGTTTGGCGAGATATCAGTATTTAAAGAGTTTTTTCGAGTCGAAATTATCTTTTGAATCGTGATATCGAGCTTTAAAGCATTACATTTGAATCCGCATGGCCCGATTACCGCGACTATTTATTCCGCGCCAGCCGCAGCACGTGATTCTGCGCGGCAATAACCGGCAGTCGATCTTCGTCGACGACGAGGACCGGCGCGTCTTCCATGATCGATTGCGCGATGCCGCGCGCGCGCACGGTTTGGCGATCCATGCGTGGTGCATGATGCCGAACCACCTGCATCTGGTGGTCACGCCAGCCGACGAGCGCAGCCTGCCCGCGACATTGCAGGCCGTCGGCCGCTACTACGTGCTGTATTTCAACCGACGACACCAGCGCACCGGCACGTTGTGGGAAGGCCGGTATCGCGCCACCGTGATCGAAGCCGAGCATTACCTGCTGCTCGCGAGCCGGTACGTCGAGCTCAACCCGGTGCGTGCCGGACTCGTCGACTCGCCTGGCAGCTATGCGTGGTCCAGCTACAACCATCACGTCGGCGTAACCGTCGACAGCCTGGTCACCGACCACGCGCTTTACTGGGCGCTGGGCAATACGCCGTTCGAGCGTCAGCGCGCCTACGCAGAAGGGTTCTCGATCCCGTTGCCGGCGCACGAAGTCGACGCACTGCGTACAGCCACGCAAAAGGGCTGGCTGCTCGGCGGCCCCGAGTATCAGGCGCGCATGGCGCTCGCCGCCAACCGCCGTGTGAGTCCTCTCACGCGCGGCCGTCCTCGCAAGGTCGTGCCCGACGCCCGCTGAAGCCCTTTCCCGGCAGGTCGCCCCTGGCCTGCCGGGCTCCCCCAAGTTTTTGAAATCACGGAATTTTTTGGCGAGTCTCGTTCAGATGAACTTTATCTGACCCTATTAAAATAAAGCCTTCTTTTGGTGCGGTTTTTTAATGGAATCTGACCCTATTAAAATATTTTGTCATTGTGAATTTCATGGCGTATATTCCAACTTCGGCCGATTGGTGCGATGCGCAAAAGCGTGCGCGCTGAGTCGGTTTCCTGTGGTAACGCCCGAGAACGACCTTCGACGCGCGCGAATCCGCAGCCTGGCCCGCCCGGCCAACCCCACTTAACCCGGTCGACCGCGACGAGCATGCGCGCGGCGACCTCGCCAAGAGACGGTGTAACTCGTGGAAAAGAAACAGCAACCGATTGCGACGGCAGCAGCGCTGCCGGGTGAGGCGTACTTGGCGCCGGACGCACAGGGCATGTACGACCCGGCCAACGAACATGACGCCTGCGGCGTCGGCTTCGTGGCCCACATCAAGGGCGTGAAGAGCCATGCGATCGTCGAGCAGGGCCTGAAGATTCTCGAGAACCTCGACCACCGGGGCGCCGTGGGCGCCGACCCGCTGATGGGCGACGGTGCCGGGATTCTGCTGCAGATCCCCGATCAGTTCTTCCGCGAAGAGATGGCGAAGCAGGGTGTGACGCTGCCGCCCGCCGGCGAATACGGCGTCGGCATGATCTTCCTGCCGAAGGAACACGCTTCGCGCCTGGCCTGCGAACAGGAGCTCGAGCGCACCGTGAAGGCCGAAGGCCAGGTCGTACTCGGCTGGCGCGACGTGGCGATCGATCGCGACATGCCGATGTCGCCGAACGTGAAGGCCACCGAGCCGGTGATCCGCCAGATCTTCATCGGCCGCGGGCAGGACATCATGGTGACGGACGCGCTCGAGCGCAAGCTGTACGTCATCCGCAAGACCGCGAGCCATCGCATCCAGGCCCTCAAGCTCAAGCACGGCAAGGAATACTTCGTGCCGTCGATGTCGGCGCGTACGATCGTCTACAAGGGGCTGCTGCTCTGCGACCAGGTCGGCCGCTATTACCGCGACCTGGCCGATCCGCGCACCGTCTCGGCGCTCGCCCTCGTTCACCAGCGTTTCTCGACGAACACGTTCCCGGCCTGGGAGCTGGCCCACCCGTATCGCATGGTGGCGCACAACGGTGAAATCAACACCGTGAAGGGCAACGTCAACTGGATCAACGCCCGCACCGGCGCGATCTCGTCGGCCGTGCTCGGCGACGATCTGCAGAAGCTGTGGCCGTTGATCTACCCGGGCCAGTCGGACACCGCATCGTTCGACAACTGCCTCGAAATGCTCACGATGGCCGGCTATCCGCTCGCCCATGCCGTGATGATGATGATTCCGGAAGCGTGGGAGCAGCACACGCTGATGGACGAGAACCGCCGCGCGTTCTACGAGTACCACGCCGCGATGATGGAGCCGTGGGACGGTCCCGCCGCCATCGCGTTCACCGACGGTCGTCAGATCGGCGCCACGCTCGACCGCAACGGTCTGCGTCCCGCCCGCTATCTGATCACCGACGACGACATGGTCATCATGGCCTCGGAGTCGGGCGTGCTGCCGATTCCCGAATCGAAGATCGTGAAGAAGTGGCGCCTGCAGCCGGGCAAGATGTTCCTGATCGACATGCAGCAGGGCCGCATCATCGACGACAAGGAACTCAAGGACAACCTCGCCAACGCCAAGCCTTACAAGAGCTGGATCGACGCCGTGCGCATCAAGCTCGACGAGATCGATTCGAAGGTCGAGGAAGCCGGCGTGCACCACGACACGGCCACGCCGCTGCTCGATCTGCAGCAGGCGTTCGGCTACACCCAGGAAGAAGTGAAGCTGCTGATGACGCCGATGGCGATCAACGGTGAGGAAGCCGTGGGCTCGATGGGCAACGACAGCCCGCTCGCGGTCATGAGCAACAAGAACAAGACGCTCTATCACTACTTCCGCCAGCTGTTCGCGCAGGTGACGAACCCGCCGATCGACCCGATCCGCGAGAACATGGTGATGTCGCTGGTGTCGTTCATCGGCCCGAAGCCGAACCTGCTCGACACGAACAACATCAACCCGCCGATGCGTCTCGAAGTGTCGCAGCCGGTGCTGGACTTCAAGGAAATCTCGAAGATCCGTCACATCGACAAGTACACCGGCGGCAAATTCCGCTCGTACGAGTTGAACATCTGCTATCCGGTCGCCTGGGGCAAGGAAGGGATCGAAGCGCGCCTTGCGTCGCTGTGCGCCGAAGCGGTCGACGCCGTGAAGTCGGGCTACAACATCCTGATTGTGTCCGATCGCCTCACGAACCGCGAGCAGGTCGCGATTCCGGCGTTGCTCGCCACGTCGGCCGTGCACCAGCACCTGGTGGCACAGGGCCTGCGCACGAGCACGGGCCTCGTGGTGGAGACCGGCTCGGCCCGTGAAGTGCACCATTTCGCGCTGCTGGCCGGCTACGGCGCCGAAGCCGTTCACCCGTACCTCGCGATGGAAACGCTCGCACAGATCGCCCGCAAGCAAGGCGGCGACCTGACGCCGGAGAAGGCGATCAAGCACTTCGTCAAGGCGATCGGCAAGGGCCTGCACAAGGTCATGTCGAAGATGGGCATCTCGACGTACATGTCGTACACGGGCGCGCAGATCTTCGAAGCGATCGGCCTCTCGCGGGAACTGGTCAGCAAGTACTTCCAGGGCACGGCCTCGAACGTCGGTGGCATCGGCATCTTCGAAGTGGCGGAAGAAGCGGTGCGTCTGCATCGCGACGCCTTCGGCGACGATCCGGTGCTCGCGAACATGCTCGACGCCGGCGGCGAATACGCCTTCCGCATTCGTGGCGAAGACCACATGTGGACGCCGGACGCGATCGCCAAGCTCCAGCATTCGACGCGCGCCAACTCGTACCAGACGTACAAGGAATACGCGAACCTCATCAACGACCAGAGCAAGCGTCACATGACGCTGCGTGGTCTGTTCGAATTCCGCGTCGATCCGCAGCGCGCGATTCCGCTCGATCAGGTGGAGTCGGCCAAGGAAATCGTGAAGCGCTTCGCCACGGGTGCGATGTCGCTCGGCTCGATCTCGACCGAGGCGCACGCCACGCTGGCCGTCGCGATGAACCGCATCGGCGGCAAGTCGAACACGGGCGAGGGCGGCGAAGATCCGCGCCGCTATCGCAACGAACTCAAGGGTATTCCCATCAAGAAGGGCGAATCGCTCGCCTCGATCGTGGGCCGTGACGTCATCGAGACCGACATCGAACTGCAGGACGGCGACTCGCTGCGCTCGAAGATCAAACAGGTGGCCTCGGGCCGCTTCGGCGTGACCGCCGATTATCTGGTCTCGGCCGATCAGATCCAGATCAAGATGGCGCAGGGCGCCAAGCCGGGCGAGGGCGGTCAGCTGCCGGGTCACAAGGTGACGGAGTACATCGGCAAGTTGCGTTACTCGGTGCCTGGCGTTGGCCTGATTTCGCCGCCGCCGCACCACGACATTTATTCGATCGAAGATCTGGCGCAGCTCATTCACGACCTGAAGAACGTGAACGCGTCGTCGTCGATTTCGGTGAAGCTGGTGTCGGAAGTGGGCGTGGGCACGGTGGCCGCCGGTGTGGCGAAGGCCAAGGCCGATCACGTGGTGATCGCCGGTCATGACGGCGGCACGGGCGCCTCGCCGCTCTCGTCGGTCAAGTACGCCGGTACGCCGTGGGAGCTGGGCCTGGCCGAGACGCAGCAGACGCTGGTGCTCAACCGCCTGCGCGGCCGTATCCGCGTGCAGGCCGACGGCCAGATGAAGACCGGTCGCGACGTGGTCATCGGCGCGCTGCTCGGCGCCGATGAGTTCGGCTTCGCGACGGCGCCGCTCGTCGTCGAAGGCTGCATCATGATGCGCAAGTGCCATCTGAACACCTGCCCGGTGGGCGTGGCCACGCAGGATCCGGTGCTGCGCAAGAAGTTCCAGGGCAAGCCGGAGCATGTCGTCAACTATTTCTTCTTCGTCGCCGAGGAAGTGCGCGAGATCATGGCGCAACTCGGTATCGCGAAGTTCGACGACCTGATCGGTCGCGCCGACCTGCTCAACACCAAGGCAGGCGTGGAGCACTGGAAGGCGAAGGGTCTCGATTTCTCGCGCATCTTCCACCTGCCGGAGATCGAAGCCGAAGTGCCGCGTTTGCATGTCGAGACGCAGGACCACGGTCTGGCCGGCGCGCTCGATCACGCACTCATCGAGAAGGCAATGCCTGCGCTCGAAAAGGGCGAGCACGTGTCGTTCATCCAGCCGGTGCGCAACCGCAATCGGACGGTCGGCGCGATGCTTTCGGGTGAAGTGGCCAAGCGCTACGGCCACGACGGTCTGCCTGACGACACGATCCACGTGCAGCTCAAGGGCACGGCGGGCCAGAGCTTCGGGGCGTTCCTCGCCCGCGGCATCACGCTCGATCTGGTGGGCGACGGCAACGACTATGTCGGCAAGGGGCTGTCGGGCGGTCGCATCATCGTGCGTCCGACCAACGACTTCCGTGGCAACGCCGAAGACAACATTATCGTGGGCAACACCGTGATGATCGGCGCGATCGAGGGCGAGGCCTTCTTCAACGGGGTGGCCGGCGAGCGCTTCTGTGTGCGCAATTCGGGCGCCACCGCGGTGGTGGAAGGCACGGGCGATCACGGCTGCGAGTACATGACCGGCGGTACGGTGGTCGTGCTGGGCGAGACCGGCCGCAACTTCGCGGCGGGTATGTCGGGTGGTGTGGCTTACGTGTACGACGCTGACGGCACGTTCGCCGCCAAGTGCAACACGGCAATGGTCGCGCTCGATCCGGTGTTGCCGCACGGCGAGCAGGAGCGCACGGTGACCCAGGGGCTGTGGCATCGCGGCCAGACGGACGAGGCGCAACTGCGCGAGCTCATCGAGCGTCACTTCCAGTACACGGGTTCGACGCGCGCCAAGGCGTTGCTCGAGGATTGGGACGGCGCACGTCGCAAGTTCGTGAAGGTGTTCCCGAACGAGTACAAGCGCGCCTTGGGCGACATGGCCAAGGCAGCCGAAAAACAAGCACTGGCGGCCTGAGACCGCTCGCGCGGCGGCGCCACGGAGTGAGGGCTCCGGGGCGCGCCGCGCGCGGGTGAGGCACGGTAACCACAAAACTTTCCGACTGAAGAAACATGGGCAAGGTCACAGGTTTTCTCGAATTCGAGCGCCAGAGCGAGTCGTACGAAGCACCGCTGGCACGCGTGAAGCACTACAAGGAGTTCGTGCTCGCGCTCTCCGACGAACAGGCAAAGGTGCAGGGCGCACGCTGCATGGACTGCGGCATTCCGTTCTGCAACAACGGATGCCCGGTCAACAACATCATTCCCGACTTCAACGATCTGGTGTATCGCCAGGACTGGAAGGCGGCCATCGGCGTGCTGCACTCGACGAACAACTTCCCGGAGTTCACGGGTCGCATTTGTCCGGCGCCGTGTGAGGCGGCCTGCACGCTGAACATCAACAACGACCCCGTGGGCATCAAGTCGATCGAGCACGCGATCATCGACAAGGCTTGGAGCGAAGGCTGGGTCGAGCCGCAACCCGCGAAGCACAAGACCGGCAAGACGGTCGCCGTCGTCGGCTCCGGCCCGGCGGGCCTGGCCGCGGCGCAGCAACTCGCGCGCGCCGGTCACGACGTGACCGTGTTCGAGAAGAACGATCGCGTGGGCGGCCTGCTGCGCTACGGCATTCCCGACTTCAAGCTGGAAAAGTGGCTGATCGATCGTCGCATGCGCCAGATGGAAGCCGAAGGTGTGACGTTCCGCACCGGCGTCTACGTGGGCAAGGACGCCCCCGACGCGCATATCAACAACTTCTCCAGGGAAACGATTTCGCCGGAGCAGTTGCAGGCGCAGTTCGACGCCGTGGTAATCGCCGGCGGCGCCGAGCAACCGCGCGACCTGCCGGTGCCGGGGCGCGAACTCGACGGCATTCACTTCGCGATGGAATTCCTGCCGCAGCAAAACAAGGTCAACGCGGGCGACAAGCTGGCGAACCAGCTGCTGGCGACCGGCAAGAACGTGATCGTGATCGGCGGCGGCGATACCGGCTCGGATTGCGTGGGCACGTCGAATCGTCATGGCGCGAAGCACGTGACGCAATTCGAACTGCTGCCGCAGCCGCCCGAGCAGGAGAACAAGCCGATGGTGTGGCCCTACTGGCCGACCAAGCTGCGCACGTCGTCGAGCCACGAAGAAGGCTGCGAGCGCGACTGGTCCGTTGCGACGAAGCGCTTCGAGGGCAAGAACGGGAAGGTCGAGAAGCTGATCGCCGTGCGCCTTGAGTGGAAGGACGGCAAGATGCAGGAAGTCGCGGGCTCGGAATTCGAGCTTAAGGCCGACCTGGTGCTGCTTGCCATGGGTTTTGTCTCGCCCTTGCAGACGGTGCTCGACGCGTTTGGCGTGGACAAGGACGCACGCGGCAACGTGCGTGCCGCTACCGAGGGCGAGCGCGCGTATACGACGAACCTGCCGAAGGTGTTCGCGGCGGGCGACGTGCGGCGCGGCCAGTCGCTCGTGGTCTGGGCGATTCGCGAGGGCCGTCAGTGCGCCCGGGCCGTCGATGAGTTCCTGATGGGGCATTCTGTGCTGCCGCGCTGAGAGCGAACGGATTCGCCTGCCAAAACCACGAATACGGGGAAGTTGAGAGGAGGGGCGCGGAGGTAGGCATCTGCGTCACCGTGAAGAAACCGTCCGGGCGGAAACGTCCGGGCGGTTTTTTCTTGTCCGATGGCGTTCCTCGGGGGGGCGGGGTACTGTCGGGATGCCGAAAAATAACAAAAATATGACGTCATACAACAATGCATTTTCGATCGATGTTCACATCTGGGGTGACCCTCCCAATATGTGCGAATGCTATTGTCATTAAGGCTGTAATGGTCGAGGTCAGCCAACATTCGAAACCCTAGGGATTATCCGTAAACGATGCAATTCTTGATTGTCATCGTACATCGTCTCACGTAGGATGCCTCTCCATGCGAGCCATGCACTCGCAACAGAAGACTCATGGAGAGAGACAACATCATGGCCCTCAGGATCAAAGGCCTGCGCTGGTGGATGATCGGCTTGCTCACGCTCGGCACGGTCATGAACTACCTCGCGCGCAGCTCGCTTGCCGTTGCCGCCCCCACGGTAATGAAGGACCTCCACATTACCACCCAGCAATATGGGTGGATCACCGGCGCCTTCCTCGTTCTGTATCCGATCGGCGCACCCGTCACCGGTTATCTGATGGACCGCATCGGGCTTCGTCTTGGCTTCCTGCTGTGCGGGGTCATGTGGTCGGTCGTGTGCATGCTGCATGGGCTGGCCGACGGCTGGGTCGGCCTGTTCGTGCTGCGCGGGTTGCTCGGGCTCGCTGAAGCGTCGTTCATTCCGGCGGGCATGCGTGCGGCGGCGTTCTGGTTTCCGACGAAAGAGCGCGCGCTCGCGGCCGGAATCTTCAACATCGGCACGTCGGTCGGGGCGATCCTCGCGCCGCCGCTGATCGCGTGGTCGATCATGCGTTACAACTGGGAGACGGCGTTCGTGATCGCGGGTGGGCTCGGGCTTGTGTGGGGTGTCCTGTGGTACGCCTTCTATCGTCACCCGACCGATCATCCCGCGCTCACGCAAGCCGAGTCCGACTACATCAACGAAGGCCGCGCCGTCGACGCGGCGGCCGATGCACGCAAGCCCGACCTGCTCACCATCGTGCGCCAGCGCAACTTCTGGGGGATCGCGCTGCCGCGCTTTTTCGCCGATCCGGTGTGGGGCACGATCGTATTCTGGATGCCGTTGTACCTCAACCAGGCGCGCGGCTTCGATCTGAAGACGATCGCGGCCACGGCGTGGCTGCCATTCGTGGCGGCGGATTTCGGCTGCCTGATGGGCGGCACGATATCGGTGTGGCTGAACAAGCACTTCCGGATGACCATCTTCAACGGCAAGCGCGTGGTGTTCACGATCGGTGCGATCATCATGACGGCGATGTGCGGCGTGGGTTTCGTCAAGGACCCGATGATGGCGATCTTCCTGCTGTGCCTGGGCGGATTCGCGCACCAGACGCTCTCGATCAGCGTGATCTCGATGTCGGCGGATCTGTTCCCGCGCAACGAGGTCGCCACGGTCACCGGTCTCGCGGGGTTGTCCGCGGGCATCGGCAACCTGCTGTTCACGCTGGTGATCGGCACGTTCGTGACCGCCGTGGGCTACGCCCCGTTCTTTGTGGCCCTGGGGCTTGGCGACCTGATTGGCGCCGTGATCCTGTGGACTCTCGTCAAGCCGCACATCACCGGCACCGCAACGCCGGTAACGCGGGCGCGCACCGGCAGTGTCGATGCCGCGCGCGCGGCAAACGCCTGAGCCGCGAGTTCGCGAATTCTCGAATTCGTGCATGCTCGCGGTCGAATTACCGATGAACAAGGAATGATATGAGCCAGACTTCCGGCAACCCCTCCAAGCCGTTTCGTCGCCTGCTGCTGACCGGCGCCGCGGGCAATCTGGGCAAACAACTGCGCGGCAAGCTCGCCGAGTGGGCGGACATCGTGCGCGTGAGCGACATCGTGCCGATCACGGCGGACGCGCCTCACGAAGAGGCGATGCAGGTCGATCTCGCCGATCGTGCGGCAGTGCATGCGTTGCTCGCGGACGTCGATGCCCTGGTGCATCTGGGCGGCATTTCGGTCGAGGCGCCGTTCGACGATATTCTGCAAGCCAACATTCTCGGCCTCTACAACGTCTACAGCGCGGCGCAGAAGCGGGGCGTGAAGCGCATCATCTACGCAAGCTCGAACCACGCGGTGGGCTTCCATCCCGTGACGCAAGTGCTCGACACCGACGTCCCGCATCGACCCGACGGCATGTACGGTCTGTCCAAGTGCTTCGGCGAAGACCTGTCGCGCTACTACTACGATCGCTTCGGCCTAGAGACGGTCTGCCTGCGCATCGGTTCGTCATTCGAACAACCGAAGAACCCGCGCATGATGGTGACGTATCTTAGCTATCGCGATTTCGCCGAGCTCGTGCGATGCTCGCTGTTCACGAATCGCGTGGGGCACGCCATCGTCTACGGTGTATCGGACAACCCGACACTCTGGGTCGACAACACGAAGGCGGCTTTTCTTGGCTATCGTCCTCAGGACAGCTCGGCCGAGTTCGCCGGACTGTTCCCGGCGAAGGCGCCCGACACGCAGATGGACGACTGGGCGCAGCGCTTTCAGGGTGGCCCGTTCGTGCTGATGGGGCCGATGGAGCCCAAGGCATGAGCGTATCGATCGAGCGGCTCGAGCCGTCGCGTGCAACGCCCCATGCCGTCGGCGAGAGCCCGCTGTGGCGGGCCGACGAACAGGCCCTGTACTGGGTCGACATCCCGGCGCGACAGTTGCATCGCGTTACCCCGGCCGACGGCAATCACCGCCAATGGACGTTCCCCGAGCAGATCGCCTGCTTCACGTTCGACGCCGCCGGCACGCTGCTGGCGGGTTGCGAGAGCGGACTGTTCGCCGTGCGACTGGGGGGGCAGGACACCGTGACCGAATCGCAATGGCAACGACTCGCGGCGCCGGCGTTTCCGGCGCCGGGCATGCGCTTCAACGATGGCCGATGCGACCGGCAGGGGCGCTTCTGGGCGGGCACGATGGTGCAGGACATGTCGCTCGTGAGCGACGTTGGCGCGCTCTTCCGCTATGACGCCGAGGGACGGCTGTCCGCGCCGCTGGTCGACCGTCTGGTCACGCAGAACGGCCTCGGCTTCTCGCCCGACAGTCGCACGATGTACCTGAGCGACTCGCATCCGGCGCGTCGGCGCGTATGGGCGTTCGACTTCGATGCCGAGCGCGGCGCCATCGGCGCGCAGCGTCTGTTTGTCGACATGAACGACTACCCGGGGCGGCCGGACGGCGCCGCGGTCGACGCCGACGGCGCCTACTGGACCTGCGCCAACGACGGAAGTCGCCTGCTGCGCTTCACGCCGGCGGGTGTGCTGGATCGGGAAATCGTGTTGCCCGTGTCGAAGCCGTCGATGTGCGCGTTCGGTGGACGCGATTTCGACACGCTGTTTGTCACGTCGATTCGGCCGGGCGTGGGAGCCAACGAGCACGACGGGCATGTGTTCGCCGTGCGTTGCGGGGTGCAGGGGTTGCCGGAAGCGCCCTATGCCGGCGCGCTTCCGGTGGCGGGCTGAAGCCGGGCGCTTCAGCCGCGGCGTGCCGCGATCAGTGCGTGAAGTCAGGCGTGGCGAGCGACTTGCCGCGTGTCTCGGGCAGCAGCAGGGCGCACAGCACCACGAGCAGATAGCCGCCGCCGGCCACCATGCCGATCGCCTTCACGAGCGAACCCGTCTGCGCGAGGGTGCCCACGGCAATGGGGAAGAACGACCCGATGCCGCGCCCCAGGTTGTAACAGAAGCCCTGCCCCGAACCCCGAATGTGGTTCGGGTAGAGCTCGGTCAGATACGCGCCGATACCCGCGAAGATGCCTTGCACGACGATGCCCAGCGGAAAGCCGAGCAGCAGCATGGCGCTGTCGGTGATCGGCAGCATGGTGTAGGCCATGCCCAGCAGGAAGGACGCGACGGCGAAGAAGATGAAGGTGCCGCGCCGGCCGAGCTTGTCCGAGAGAATCGCGCCGACAATGTAGCCCACGAACGAGCCGACGATCAGCACGATCAGATAGGCGCTGGTGTTGAATACCGACAGGCCGCGCACCGTCTTCAGGTAAGTCGGCAGCCACGTGGTGATCGCGTAGTAGCCGCCGAGCATGCCGGAGCACAGCAGGCTGCCGAGGATCGTCGTCTTCAGATGCTCGGGCGAGAATATCTGCATGAAGTTGCTTTGCAGTTGCCCGTCGGCAACCTTGCGGCGCGTTTGGGTGAAGATCTCGGGATCCGACACGTTACGACGCACGTAGGTGATCCACAGCGCCGGCACGATACCAATCCAGAAACACGCGCGCCATGCCGTGCCTTCGTCGAGCACCGCGAAGAAGAACCAGTACAGCAGCGCGGCGGCGGCCCAGCCCACGGACCAACTGCTCTGGACCGTGCCGACCGCTTTTGCGCGATGCTGCGGCGATCGGATCATCTCGCCCATCATCATCGTCACCACCGTCCATTCGCCGCCGAAGCCGATGCCCTGCAAGGTGCGCGTGACGAGCAACTGCCAGAACGAGTTCGTGAAGCCCGAGAGGAAGGTGAACAGGCAGAACGTGGCAATCGTCCACTGCAGCACGCGCACCCGACCGAATCGGTCGGCGAGAATGCCCGCCAGCCACCCGCCGACCGCCGAAGAGATCAGCGAGCTGGTGGCGATCATCCCTGCCTCGCTCTTCGACATGCCCCAGGCGGCAATGAGCGTGGGAATCAGAAACGAATAAATCATGAAGTCGAACGCGTCGACGGCGTAGCCGCCAAAGCCCGCATAAAGGGCCTTGCGTTCCTTCGTGTTGAGTTCGTTGAACCAGGAAAAAAATGCCATGGAAACTCCTCGGTGGATCCTGTGCCTGTCGTTATGTGTGCCGCTTGTGTGTCGCTTGTGTGCAGCGTGAGTGCGGATAATCGGTGGCGCTCGTCGGCGCCTCGCCCTTGCATGCGTTTGCGCGTCGGCCCCGGCTTCCCCGAAAACGCGTCCCTGCTAGTGCGATGCCCGCCTTGACGCAGCGCATCGACGTGCCGGCCCGTCAGCGTCAGAGGGTGAGGCCGCCGTCGACGTGGATGACCTGCCCGGTGATCTGCCGCGCGTGCGGGCCGAGCAGGAAGACGGCCAGTGCGGCGACGTCGTCGGGCTCGCACAGGCGTGCGGTCGGTGTGGCGTCGGCCGCGCGCTGCCATGCGGTGGGGTCGATGGCCGAGTGACCGCCGTCTTTGCGCGTGTAGCCGGGGGCCACGCAGTTGACCGTTACGCCAGCGCGTGCGTACTCGGCGGCGGCGCTTTTGGCGAGCGCTTCGATGGCGGCCTTGGCGGCCGCCGTGGCTGGAAAGCCCGCCTGGTTCGGCGCGAACCGATGCGCGACGAACGAACTGACGGCGACCACGCTGGCCTGCGACGAACGTTGCAGATCGGGCAGGGCGCTGCGCAGCAGCGCGGCGAAGGCGCCGGGCATGGCGGCGAGCGTACGGGCAAAAGCGTCGTCGTCGATGTCGGCGAGGCTTTGCCGCGTGGCGAATCCGGCGTTGCTCACGACCTGATCGACCGGACCGAAGGCGTCATGCGCGGCGTCGATCAGGCGCGCGCCTGCCGACGGGTCCGTCAGGTCGCCGAACCAAACGGCGCACTGGGCGCCGAATCCCTCGCAGGCGTGACGAACGTCCGCCAGCCGCGCCTGACTCGCGTCGGAGGCGCCTCGGGTATGCAGGAGCAGGCGGGTATCCGGTGAGGCAAGCCGGCGCGCGATGGCGGCGCCGATGCCCGATGCCGCGCCGGTCACGACAATGGTGCGCGCGGCGCGCGGGCCGGACGGGAAAGCGGGGGTAGTCACGATGTGCCCGAAGCAAGCCAGAGGTGCTCGTGATTATGCCAAACCCCCTGCTCGCCGGAACAGGCGCGTCAATAATATTTATGAAGTGAACGAATCAGGCCGCGCCGACCACCCGTGACCTTTCGACGTCCGCCGTCGCGGGTAGCGTGAGGGTGTGCTGATGGAAGCGTCCAAGCGTATCGCGATGCGCCACGCTCACGAGGGTCGTGGCCGGCAGGCTGGCGTGCAGCGCTTCGTACACCGCTTCTTCCGTCTGGACGTCGAGCGCGCTGGTGGCCTCGTCGAGGAACAGGTAGTCGGGCTTTTGCAGCAGCGCGCGCGCCGCGGCGAGCCGTTGCTGCTCGCCGCCGGACAGCCGCCGCGCCCAGTGCGCGACGCTCAGGAGTTCGTCGCCGTACTGATCGAGCTTCACGGCGTCGAGCGCGGCGCGACATTCGGCGTCGGTGAAGGCGTCGGGCGCCGAAGGAAAGGCGAGGGCGGCCTTGAGGGTGTCGATCGGCAGGTAGCTTTGCTGCGAGAGAAAGAGTACGCGGGCGCTCGCGGGCACCTCGATGCGCCCGCTGCCGAACGGCCACAGGCCGGCGAGCGCGCGCAGCATGGTGCTCTTGCCGCAACCCGAGCGCCCGCGAACGAGCCAGCGCGAGCCGGGCGCGAAGGTGAACGACCCGGCGTCCACGAGCGGGGCGCCGTTGGGCAGCGTGAGCGTGAGGTCGGTTGCCGCGAAGGCGGGCGCCTGGTCGGCCGTCTGCACGTCGATGCCCCCCGCGCGTGGCGCGGCGTCGATCACGCGCATGAATTCGCGCAGACGGTTGATCGTCGCCTTCCAGTCCGCCAGCGTCGAGAAGCTGTTCACGAACCATGAGAAGCCGTCGCTGACCTGCCCGAACGCGTCGATGATGCGCATGAGCACGCCGAGCGTGAAGGCGCCCGCGAAGTAGCGCGGTGCGGCCGCCATGATCGGGAACACGATGGCGATCTGCGCATAGATCGAGTTCGCGAAAATCAGTCGCTTGGTCACGACCATGATTTGCCACCAGTTGTCGCGCACGGCGCCGAACGCCGCTTTCAGGCGTGACAGCTCGGCACCCTCGCCGCGGTAGAGCGCCACCTGCTCGGCCGATTCGCGCAAACGCACCAGCAGGAAACGAAAGTCGGCTTCGACCTGCTGCTGGCGATAGCTCAGGCCCACCAGCGGGCGGCCGACCTTGAAGATGAAGAACGAGCCCACGAGCGCATACAGTGCCGCGACCCACACCATGTAGCCGGGAATCGTCACGTTCATGCCGCCCAGCGCGAATGACACCGCGCCCGAGATCGTCCAGAGGATCGTCACGAACGAAAACAGCGAGACGAGCGTGGTGAGCAGGTCGAGCGACAGCGCGAGCGAGGAACTCACCAGCGTGCGAATGTCTTCCGATACGCGCTGATCGGGGTTGTCGGTCAGGTGATCGCGCTCGATCCGGTAGTACGCCTGATGCGCGAACCACTTCGTGAGCGTGGCATCGGTGACCCACTGCCGCCAGCGGATCTCGAGCATCTGGCGGAAGTAGGTGCGGAAGGTCGCGATGATGATGAAGCTGAAGGCGAGGATCGCGAATTCGACGAGCGACGACTTGAAGACGGGCCAGTTGCGCTTGTCCAGCGCGTCGTAAAAGCTCGCGTTCCATGCGTTCAGCCGCACGTTGATGAACACCACGGCCAGATTGAGCACGACCACCAGCGCCAGGAGCCGGCGGCCTTCCCAGCGCTTTTCCGACACCCAGTAGGGGCGGATGAGTTGCCAGGCGCTCGGGTGTTTCGGCGGGATGGGGGCGGGCGTGGCCGGATCGTCCGGCGGCGGGACGTCGGGCGACGCAGAGGACATCGGCGTGTGGACCATGATCGTCGGGCGGCATTGCCGCGAGGAGGCAACCTGTTATGGGGAAAACGGTTCGTTTGACCGTTGTTCAGGATGCTGCGTTGCACGATTTGCGGCCCGAAACGCGCGTCACATCGAAATTCAGTTTACGCGTTGTTACAAGGCCTGGGGGATTCGTCAAAAAACGAGACGCGACGAGCGTGCAATCGCCCGGGAGGCCAGCTTGCACGGGCGTCGGCATCTATGTTGTAATGGCTGCGGGCGAAACAGGGGTGCTCCGTGTCGGACGCGGGGGTTAACGGTCAGCGTTAACCATGCGTCACAAAGGAACGCGGGGCTGAGAGAGACCCTTTGCACCCGACCCGGGTAATACCGGCGTGGGAAGTTTCCGACTCCTCCAGTGGGGTAAGGTGTCCAGACACCGTTTCGTCCTTTTGCTTTCATGAGGAAAGGACCCCATGCGTTACCTTCCACACACATCTTCGCGGCTTCCCGAGTGCCTGCGCGCCGTTACGGCCTGCGCGGCATTGCGCGTATGAGCGCCCCGATTTCGCATCCCGACATCGCCGTTCTGGGCGGCGGCCTGTCCGGCCGCCTGCTCGCCTGGCAGTTGATTCGGGCGGGCGCGCGCGTCGCGCTGTACGAACGCGGCGACGCCGAGGGTTCGAGCGCGGCGGGTTGGGTGGCCGCCGCCATGCTCGCCCCGCTGGCCGAAGCTGCCGTGGCCGAGCCGAGCATCGTCGAGATGGGGGCGGTTGGCCTGGAGCGCTGGCCGGGGCTCATCGACGGCCTGCCCGAGCCGGTGTTCTTCCAGCGTAACGGCACACTGGTCGTGTGGCATCAGCCCGATCGTGCCGAATCCGTGATGTTCGACCGCCGCATGCGCGCGAACGCACCGCCGGCCTTGCTGCGTGGCGGGGTGGAGCGGTTGGCCGGGCCGCAGTTGGGTGAGGTCGAGCCGGCGCTGGCCGGTCGCTTTCACGAGGGATGGCTGTTGCCCAACGAAGGGCAGCTCGACAACCGTCAATTGCTGCGTGCGCTGGCGGCCGGCCTGGCGAAGGCCGGCGCGGAACTGCACTGGCATACCGAGATCGCCGAAGGCGCGTATCCGCAGGCAGGGCTCGTCATCGATTGCCGTGGGCTCGGTGCGCGCACGGCGTTGACGCAACTGCGCGGCGTTCGCGGTGAAGTGGCGCGCATTCACGCGCCGGGCATCGGGCTGCGGCGGCCGGTACGCCTGCTGCACCCGCGCTACCCGATCTATATCGCGCCGAAGGAAAACGATCTGTACGTGATTGGCGCGACCGAGCTGGAATCGGAGGATATGTCGCCGATGACCGTGCGCTCGGCGCTCGAACTGCTGTCGGCGGCGCATTCGCTGAATCCGGCATTCGGCGAGGCGCGCATCGTGGAACTGAATGTGAACTGCCGCCCGGCGCTGCCGGACCACCTGCCTCGCGTGCAGTGGGATGGCGCCCGGGTGATGCGCGTGAACGGTCTTTATCGTCACGGCTACCTGATCGCTCCGGCGGTGACGGGAGAAGCGTGCGCGTTGGCGCAGGCATTGATGCAGACAACGGGCGCGCCGTCGGGGCAGGCGTTCGACTGGGAGACGTGGCGAGCCAGCCGGCCGTGGCCGGACCTGTTCCGCCAGGCATGAGAGGGAGCCGTACGAGATGGATATCCATATCAATCAACAGACACTGAGCGTGGCCGAGACCGCGACGCTGGCCGAGGCGCTGGCCGCCTATGGCGCGAAGCCGCCGTTTGCGGCGGCCATCAACGGCCAATTCGTGCCCAAGACCCAGTACGCCGCGCGCGCGCTCGCGCAGGGTGACAAGATCGACGTTGTGCAACCGGTCGCCGGAGGCTGACATGAACGCATTCACCGAATCCGCCAGCGTGGCCGCCGGCAGCGCGCGCGACGCGCTCACGCTCTACGACACCCGTTTCGGCAGCCGTTTCCTGCTGGGCACGGCCCGTTATCCGTCGCTGCAGGCGCTCAACGACTCGATCGACGCCGCGCGGCCGGGCATGGTCACGGTGGCATTGCGTCGCCAGTTGTCGGGCACGGGCGCGCAGGCGTCGGAAGGGCATTTCTGGGAGACGCTGCGCCGCCTCGCGGTGCCGGTGCTGCCCAACACCGCCGGCTGCCATTCGGTACAGGAAGCGGTGACGACGGCGCAAATGGCGCGCGAGGTCTTCGAGACCGACTGGATCAAGCTCGAACTCATCGGCGACGACTACACGCTCCAGCCCGATCCGTTCGGTCTGGTGACGGCCGCCGAGCAACTGATTCGCGACGGCTTCAAGGTGCTGCCCTACTGCACTGAGGATCTGGTGCTCTGCCGCCGTTTGCTCGACGTGGGCTGTCAGGCGCTCATGCCTTGGGGCGCGCCGATCGGCACGGGCAAGGGCGTGATCAATCCGTACGGCCTGCGCCTGCTGCGCGACCGCTTGCCGGACACGCCGCTCATCGTCGACGCCGGCCTCGGCCTGCCGTCGCACGCATGCCAGGTGATGGAGTGGGGCTTCGACGGCGTATTGCTCAACACGGCCGTGGCGCTGGCTGCGCAGCCCGTGGAGATGGCCGGCGCGTTCGCCGCCGCGATCCGGGCAGGCCGCGCCGCGTGGCTCGCCGGACCGATGGCCGAGCGCGAGAGTGCGCAGGCCAGCACGCCGGTCGTGGGCGTGCCGTTCTGGCATCAGACGGGCGCCTGAGCATCCGCGCGCCTCACCGCCATCGGCGCGCATCGATCGACATTCAAGGAATTTCCATGACGACGCACCCCGGCGCCGCCGCACCTTCGCACGACTTGCACCTCTCGAACGTGCGATGCCTGCCCGACGATGCGCCGCTAGCCATGGCCTGGCAGCAGGCCGCCGCGCAAATTCGCGCGCGGCTCGCGCCATGGCCCGACGACGCCTCGGCGCCCCGCTGGCGCCTGCATGCGCAAACGCCGGCAAGTGCGGGCAAGGGCGATGTGATCTGGTGGCCGATGTCGTCGGCGCAAACGCCGGGCACGGCGGCGCTGATGCAACGGGATGCCTGGCGCGCGGCGGGCGCCGTGGTGCTCGACTCACGGGCGTCGGCCGCAGGTCGTGTCGAGGATACTTTGTATACGTCCGATACGATCTATCGGGTGGCCGGCGTGGATGATCCGGCCTTCTTCCCGGCGTTTGCGGCGTTTCTCGACTGTGGTTTCATGCCGCAGGACGCGCTCGTGCTCGCGCGTGCCTGGCGTACCGACGGCAGCCACGCCCGTGCGGAGGATGCCGGCACGCTGGGCGCGTGGCCGACCCGTCTCGAGACGTTCCCGGAAGTCCTCGGGCAGGTGCCGTCGGCGGGCCGCTTCCCGGCCTGCCCGAGGCGACTGGGGCTATATCCCGTGTTGCCAGACGCCGAATGGTGCGAGCGCATGGCCGATCTTCAGGTGGGCACCGTGCAATTGCGCATCAAGGATCCGGCGCACCCCGCGTTGCGCTCGGAGATCGAGCGTACGGTCGCCGCTGCCCGACGGGTGACGCAAGACAGCGCGTGGTTCATCAACGACCATTGGCGCGAAGCCGCCCGCGCGCAGGCGTACGGGGTGCATCTCGGCCAGGAGGACATGGCGGCGCTGTCGGCCGGCGAAGTGGCGGAACTGCACGCCAGCGGCATGCGGCTGGGCATCAGCACGCATGGCTATTACGAGATCCTCGCGGCGCATCATTTCCAGCCGAGCTATCTCGCCGTGGGTGCCGTATTTCCCACCACGACGAAGGTGATCGCGACGGCGCCCCAGGGGCTCGCGAAACTGGCCCGCTACGTGAAACTGATCGCGCCGCATTACCCGCTTGTCGCCATCGGTGGCATCGACGCCACGAATCTCGCTCAGGTGCTCGACACGGGGGTGGGGTCCACTGCGGTGGTGCGCGCCGTGACGCAAGCCGCGGATGTGGCGGCGGCCGTCATGGAAATGCAGGCCGAGTTCGCCCGACGCGTCTGACTCACGCGTGCTCGGGGACTTCAGGGGGCTCAGACGGTCGGACGAGTGCTAAAGGTGCCAAGGGGGCGAATCCCTCAGTGCGGAAGGGGGCGTGTCATGAACACGGCGCCATCGCCGTACCCGGCCAGTTTGGCGGCGATCGACGACGAGACGTCCGAAGTCGCGACATAGCCGAAGCGCGCCCAGAAGGTTTGCGACTGTTGCACCGCCACCAGCGCCGACGACCGCAGGCCCAGCGTCTGCGCGACCGCGAGGGCTGCGGCGTATAGCTGGCGGGCCACGCCCGCGCCGCGTGTGCGGGGCGCCAGGGCCATGTCATGGACGTACCAGCAGTCGGGCGCGTCGGGCAGCGCGTCGAGAACGGTGTCGAGCGGCGCAGGCGCCGCCATGCACCACGGGTGCGTGAACAGGTAGCCGGCCACTCGCTCGCGCCCACCGCCCGACGTCTCGCCGTCCGGCGCATGGTCCACGGCAACCCAGCAGGTCGTGGGCGAGAGCGCCAGCCGTGATGCCAACGTCGCCTCCGACTCGTGCATCGCGTCCGCATACGCCTGGGCTTGCACGGCCAGCACCTGCGCCATGTCGGCCGGTCGCATCGGACGAATCTGGAACGTGCTGGGGGCAAGGGCTTGGAAAGATGTGGGCAGTTGGGAGGGCATCGAGACAAAAGTGCATTGCGCAAAACGGGGTTATTGTAGCAACGGCGCAACACCTGCACCCGGCGGCGCAAGGTAAGTCGTTGGCACGGTTACGTTTTTCCCCGTTGCGATTGGCGCCACCCGATCGGGCGCGGACACGAAGGCCCTGTAAAATGCCGCGGGACAGCGCCGGGCATCGTTTCGGTGGCCCGCCCTTGAACGGCATCGAATGGCATTCGCCCCTATAATTGGCGTTTTGCACCGCACTATAAGACTCGAAACGTGCCTACCCCGAATCCGGAAAATCTGCTCGAATTGCGCGACGTCAGCTTCGGTTATGGCGAGCGTCTGGTGCTTTCCGGGCTGAATATGCGGTTTGCCCGCGGCAAGGTCATCGGCGTGATGGGGGGCTCCGGCTGCGGGAAAACGACGGTGCTGCGCCTGATCGGCGGCCTCGTGCATGCGAGCCGCGGCGCCATCGACTTCGACGGCACCGACGTGTCCACGCTCGATCGCGACGGCTGGTACCGGCTGCGCCGGCGCATGGGCATGCTGTTTCAGTTCGGCGCACTCTTTACCGACATGACGGTGTTCGAGAACGTGGCCTTCCCGCTGCGCGAACATACGAAGCTCGACGAAGCCCTGATTCGCGACCTCGTGCTCATGAAGCTCAATGCGGTGGGCCTGCGCGGCGCGCGCGACATGAAGCCGGCCCAGATTTCGGGCGGCATGGCGCGCCGCGTTGCGCTGGCGCGGACGATTGCGCTGGACCCGGATCTCGTCATGTACGACGAGCCGTTCACCGGGCTCGATCCGATTTCGATGGGCATCACCGCGAACCTGATTCGCAAGCTCAACGACGCGTTGGGGGCCACCTCGATCATCGTGTCGCACGATGTCTCGGAGACGTTCGCCATCGCCGACTACATCTATTTCATCAGCGAGGGCCGCATCGGCGCCGAGGGCACGCCCGACGCACTGCGTGCCTCGAACGACCCGACGGTGCGACAGTTCATCGACGCGCAACCGGACGGCCCCGTGAAGTTCCAGTATCCCGCGCCGCCGCTCGCGGAAGATTTCGGTATCGGAGCGCGAGCATGATCACCACCATTGGCAGTTTCGTCCGCGGCCACGTCGAACGGCTGGGCTACGGTGCCCGAATGTTCCTGCGCATGCTGGCGTCGAGCGGTCCGCTGCTGCGTCGGCCGCGCCTGGTGACCGACCAGATTCATTTCGTCGGCAACTATTCGTTCGTCATCATCGCCGTGTCGGGCCTGTTCGTCGGCTTCGTGCTCGGCCTCCAGGGCTACTACACGCTCAACAAGTACGGTTCGGAGCAGGCGCTGGGCCTGCTCGTCGCGCTCTCGCTGGTGCGTGAGCTAGGACCGGTAGTCACGGCGTTGCTGTTCGCGGGACGCGCGGGCACGTCGCTCACCGCTGAAATCGGCCTGATGAAAGCGGGCGAGCAACTCACCGCCATGGAGATGATGGCAATCGATCCGATCGCTCGCGTGGTGGCACCGCGCTTCTGGGCGGGCGTGATCGCCATGCCGATCCTCGCGGCGATCTTTTCGGCCGTCGGCGTGTTCGGCGGCTACCTCGTCGGCGTGAAGTTGATCGGCGTGGACACCGGTGCGTTCTGGTCGCAGATGCAGGGCGGCGTGGACGTGTGGTCCGATGTCGCCAACGGCGTCATCAAGAGCATCGTTTTCGGTATCGCGGTGACGTTCATCGCGCTATATCAGGGTTTCGAAGCAAAGCCGACGCCGGAAGGCGTGTCGCGTGCGACGACGCGCACGGTGGTGCAAGCATCGCTCGCCGTGCTCGGTCTCGACTTTCTGCTCACCGCCCTTATGTTCAGCTAACACAATGAAAAAACACCCCCTCGACTTCTGGGTAGGCCTGTTCGTCGTTCTCGGCTTCGCCGCGCTGCTGTTCCTCGCGCTCAAGGCAGGCAACATGAGTTCGCTGTCATTCTCGAGTTCGTACCCGATCACGGTGCGCTTCGACAATATCGGCGGGCTCAAGCCGCGCGCGCCGGTCAAGAGCGCGGGTGTGGTGGTGGGCCGCGTGGCGTCGATCCGTTTCGACGACAAACGCTATCTGGCCGACGTGACGCTCAACATCGAGTCGCAGTACCAGTTCCCGAAGGACTCGTCGGCGAAGATCCTGACATCGGGTCTGCTCGGCGAGCAGTACATCGGGCTGGAGCCCGGCGGCGACGATCAGATGCTCAAGAGCGGTGATACGATCACGCTCACGCAATCCGCGATCGTGCTGGAAAACCTGATCGGTCAGTTCCTGTACAACAAGGCGGCGGACGCCGGTGGCGCCCAGGCGGGCGGCCCATCGGCCGCTTCGGCACCGGCCGCCCCCGCGGCTGCAGCACCGGTAACCCAAGGAAAATAAGAGAAATGACCAGCTTCCGAACTTCGGCCGTGCTGGCCGCCGGCGCCATGGCGCTGGCAGGTTGCGCCACTGTCACGAATCCGAACCCCGCCGATCCCATCGAAGGCTTCAACCGTTCGATGTACTCGTTCAACGACACGCTCGACAAGACCGTCATGACCCCGGTGGCCAAGGGCTACCGCTTCGTGGTGCCGGAACCGGCCCGCGACATGGTCACGAACTTCTTCTCGAACATCGGCGACGTCTACAACTTCGCCAACAACCTGTTGCAGTTGCAGGTCACGGCAGCCGTGCAGGATCTGATGCGTCTGACGATCAACACGGTGTTCGGCGTGGGCGGTCTGATCGACTTCGCCTCGCCGGCCGGGTTGCCCAAGCACAGTCAGGATTTCGGCGTCACGCTCGGCAAGTGGGGCGTGCCCGCGGGCCCGTACCTCGTGCTGCCGCTGCTCGGGCCGAGCACGGTGCGTGATACGGCAGGCATGGCGGGCAACATGTTCATCGACCCGACCTCGTACATCAAGCCGGACTGGGTCAGCTACACCATCTACGGCGTGCGTCTCGTGAACACGCGCGCGAACCTGCTCGACGCCTCGAACCTGCTCGAGGCGGCCGCGCTCGATCCGTATTCGTTCACGCGCGACGCCTATCTGGCGCGTCGCAAATATCTGATCAACGGCGGCGCCTCGGGCAACGCCGCGCTGCCGAACTACGACGAAGAGGAAGGCGGTGCCGGTGCCGCCGTCCCGGGCGCGGCAAGTGCGGCGGGGGCGGCGGGCGCCGGCGCTCAGCCGATGCCGGCCGCGGCACCCAATCCGGCGTCGGACGTGAAGGCCGAGCCGGAGAGCCCGCAAGGCTCGCCCGTGCCGGGGAGGATGGTGCCGGGCGGTCTGCCGTTCCGTCGCTGATCGACGTCGACCGCATCGCGTTCGGCGCGGTTCGGTGTCGTTTGGCGTCGAACCTGGCCGATCGTGTGCGCAACGTAGCGCCCCGCCGGGCAACAGTTTGTTACACGACGCTGCGGGCGATTCGAGAACTCAACACACGAAGCGGGTATCCAAACCCGCAACACTCGTCACTCGAAAGAGGAAGTCCACAATGAAGAAGTTCTGGCTCATTCCCGTCATGGCATTCATGACGTATACCGCCGCGGGTTCGGCGATGGCACAGGCGCAAGCTCCGGATGCGCTGGTCAAGCAGACGGTCACCGAAGTGATGACCGCCGCCAAAAGCGATCCGAATATCCAGAAGGGCGATCTGAACAGCATCACGCGCCTGGTCGAGCAGAAGATCATGCCGCACGCCGACTTCACGCGCACCACGCAACTGGCCACCGGCAAGGCATGGCGCGACGCGACGCCGCAACAGCGCCAGCAACTCACCGAGCAGTTCAAGCAATTGCTGTTGCGCACGTACGCCGGCGCCATCGCCCAGATCCGCGACCAGCAGGTCAACTACAAGCCGTTCCGCGCCCAGCCGGGCGATACCGACGTGGTCGTGTACACGGACGTGGTGAACAACGGTCAGCCCATCGAACTCGACTACCGTCTCTACAAGACGGCCAGCGGCGAGTGGAAGCTGTATGACCTGAACGTGCTGGGCGCATGGCTGGTGCAGACGTATCGCAACCAGTTCGCGGAAAAGGTCAACGCGTCGGGTATCGACGGTCTGATCAAGTTCCTGACCGAGCGCAACCAGCAACTCGCAGGCGGCAAGTAAGCGCATGCTCGCGTTGCAGACCGATCTCACTCACGACACCGCCGGCGACGTCCTCGCGCAGGCCATCGATCGCATCGACGCTGGCGAAACCCAGATCGATTGCGCGGGGCTCAAGCACTTCGACTCGTCGGCGCTCGCCGTGCTGCTGGCCCTGCGCCGCCACGCGAGCCGGCGTGGTGCGACGTTGGCGTTCACTAACTTGCCGACGGGGCTCGCCAGCCTTGCGCTGGTGTACGGCGTCGACCATCTGCTCTCGAGTTGATGCGTCGGGCCGGGTAGCGGTCCCGACAAGAAGCGCCGTCTCACGACGGCGCTTTTTTTATGGTGCGCGTCCGGACTGCCATCCACGGCCGCCAATGATGTGGCCCGCGGCGCGCCCATTGCCGATGTTGCCGTTACCGGGGCTACGAGCGTTGTCTGGCCGCTTCGGGCGCCATCCCCACGGTCGCCATCGGCTTCCTTTATAATCAGGGGTTTTCTGCCGATTTTTAGGCAAATATCCCTTTCCGGGCACCCACCTGCCGACCTTGCCCTGGCCGTCACGCCAGCGGGCGACGCGCGGGGCCGGCAGTGACCGGAATACAAACATGGCGCATCCGCCAGGGCGGGTGCGTGCAGTCATGGCCGCCATCGAAATCCGTAACGTCAAAAAACGCTATCAGGCGTTGCAGGCGCTCAAGGGCGTCAGCTTTTCGATCGAAGAAGGTGAATTCTTCGGTCTGCTCGGTCCCAACGGCGCCGGCAAGACCACGCTGATCAGCATTCTCGCGGGCCTCGCCCGCGCGGATTCCGGCAATATCAGCGTGCTCGGCCACGACGTGGTGCGCGACTACCGCAACGCCCGTCGCAAGCTCGGCGTGGTACCGCAGGAGCTCGTCTTCGATCCGTTTTTCTCCGTGCGCGAGACGCTGCGTATCCAGTCCGGCTACTTCGGGCTCAAGCGCAACGACGACTGGATCGACGAAGTGATGGCCAACCTCGATCTGACCGACAAGGCCGACGCGAACATGCGCCAGCTCTCGGGCGGCATGAAGCGTCGCGTGCTGGTGGCGCAGGCGCTCGTGCATCGTCCGCCGGTGATCGTGCTCGACGAGCCGACCGCCGGGGTCGACGTCGAGTTGCGCCAGACGCTCTGGAAGTTCATCTCGCGCCTGAACCGCGAAGGGCACACCATCGTGCTTACCACGCACTATCTCGAAGAAGCGGAAACGCTATGCGATCGCATCGCCATGCTCAAGCGCGGCGAGGTGGTGGCGCTCGAGCGCACGGCGTCGTTGCTGCAGCGCTTCGCTGGCACGCGCCTAGTGCTGCGCTTCAAGCAGGGCACGCTGCCGGACGAACTGCGCCCGCTGCTGGTGGACGGGCAGGACACCGGCGGGCACCAGTTCGCGCTGCGCCTGTCCGGCTGCGACGAAGTGGAATCCATTCTCGCCACCTGCCGGGCGGCGGGCGGCATCGTCGAGGACATCGACATCCAGAAGGCCGATCTCGAGGACGTATTCGTGCAGATCATGTCGGGCTCGCGTGCGCAGGAGGTGGCAGCATGATCGGGTTTCGCACGCTGTTGTACAAGGAAGTGCTTCGGTTCTGGAAGGTGAGCTTCCAGACCGTGGCCGCGCCGGTGCTCACCGCGCTGCTTTACCTGATGATCTTCGGCCATGTGCTCGAAGACCGGGTGAAGGTCTACGATCAGATCACGTACACGTCCTTCCTCGTGCCGGGCCTGGTGATGATGAGCGTGTTGCAGAACGCTTTCGCGAACAGTTCCTCGTCGCTGATCCAGTCGAAGATCACGGGCAATCTCGTGTTCGTGCTGCTGCCGCCGCTCTCGCACTGGGAGATGTATGGGGCGTACGTGCTGGCCGCGGTGGTCCGCGGCCTGTGCGTGGGGCTCGGCGTGTTCCTCGTGACGGTGGCCTTCACGCATCTGTCGTTTGCCGCACCGCTGTGGATCATCGGATTCGCATTCCTCGGCGCGGCCATTCTCGGCACGCTGGGCCTGATCGCGGGCATCTGGGCGGAGAAATTCGACCAGCTCGCGGCATTCCAGAACTTCCTCATCATGCCGGCGACGTTCCTCGCGGGCGTGTTTTATTCGATTCACTCGCTGCCGCCGGTGTGGCAGGCTGTGTCGCATTTCAATCCGTTTTTCTACATGATCGACGGATTCCGCTACGGCTTCTTCGGCGTGTCGGACGTGGCGCCGCAGACCAGCCTCGCCGTCGTTGGCGCGACGTTCCTGATACTCGCAACCGTGGCGCTGAGTCTGCTGCGCCGCGGCTACAAACTGCGTCACTGAACTTCTCCAGGATCAGCAATGCTGCCTACCCCAGAACAAATCAAACAGTACATCGAAGCCGGCCTGGCTTGCGATCACGTGGCCGTCGAAGGTGACGGCCAGCACTTCTTCGCCACCATCGTAAGCGCGCAGTTCGAAGGCAAGCGCCTCATTGCGCGCCATCAGCTCGTGTACGCCGCGCTGGGCGACCGCATGAAGGCGGAAATCCACGCATTGTCGATGAAGACCCTCACGCCGGCGGAGTATCAGGCGCAATGAGGATTACGCAAGAGAGCACCGGCGCCGCCGGCAATGGCGAGGCGGCCGCCGGCGAGCGTGTGGCCGCGGACCACCTGGAAATCGAAGGTGGCGAGCGGCTGGCGGGAGAGATTACCGTCTCGGGCGCGAAGAACGCCGCCCTGCCCATTCTGTGTGCGAGTCTGCTGACCGCCGAGCCGCTCGTGCTCGGCAACGTGCCGGATCTGCACGACGTGCGCACCATGCTCACATTGCTCGCGCGCATGGGCGTGAAGGTCGAGCGCAAAGGCGAATCGGTGACGCTCGACGCGTCGTGCATCGCGGCGCCCGCCGCACCGTACGAGCTGGTCAAGACCATGCGGGCATCGATTCTCGTGCTCGGCCCGCTGTTGGCGCGCTGCGGCGAGGCGCGCGTGTCGTTGCCCGGCGGCTGCGCGATCGGGGCGCGGCCTGTCGATCAGCACATCAAGGGCCTGCAAAAGATGGGCGCCGAGATCACCCTCGCGCACGGCGACATCGTGGCTCGCGCCACGCGACTGCGCGGCGAAACGCTGGTGACGGACATGATCACCGTGACGGGCACCGAGAACCTGCTCATGGCGGCCGTGCTCGCCGACGGTGTGACCGTGCTGGCCAACGCCGCGCGCGAGCCGGAGGTGACCGACCTGGCGAACCTGCTGGTCAAGATGGGGGCGAAGATCGAGGGCATCGGCTCGGAACGACTGGTCGTGACCGGGGTGGAGCGCCTGCACGGGGCCACGCACGACGTGGTGCCCGACCGAATCGAGGCCGGTACGTTCTTGTGCGCGGCCGTGGCAACGCGCGGCGACCTCACGCTGCGTCGCGTAGTGCCGGGCACGCTCGACGCCGTGATCGAAAAACTGCGTGAAACCGGCGCCGCCGTGAGCGCCGGTGCGGATTGGTTGCGTGTGACGATGGATCGGCGTGCGCGGGCGGTGAGTTTCCGGACGTCCGAGTATCCTGCTTTCCCGACCGACATGCAGGCCCAGTTCATGGCGCTGAACTGCATCGCCGACGGTGCGTCGCAGGTCGTCGAAACGATCTTCGAGAACCGTTTCATGCATGTGCAGGAGTTGATGCGCCTGGGCGCGAATATCGGCGTCGACGGCAACACCGCGCGCATTTCGGGCGTGGAGCGCCTGTCGGGTGCGCACGTGATGGCGACCGATCTGCGCGCTTCCGCCAGTCTGATCGTCGCGGGGCTGGCGGCCGAGGGACGCACGCTCGTCGACCGTATTCATCACCTCGATCGCGGCTATCATCGTATCGAGGCCAAGTTGTGCGCCGTGGGCGCGCGAATCCGGCGTGTCGAAGCACGCCAGGGAGAAATTGCATGAGTTCCGCCAAGTCGGCCCAGCCGCTCGCTCAACCGCTGACGCTGGCCCTCTCGAAAGGGCGTATCTTTACGGAAACGCTGCCGTTGCTCGCCGCTGCCGGTATCGAAGTCACGGAAGACCCGGAGACCTCGCGCAAGCTGATTCTGCCGACCACGGACCCGAACCTGCGCGTGATCATCGTGCGCGCGACCGATGTGCCGACGTATGTGCAATACGGGGCCGCCGACTTCGGCGTGGCCGGCAAGGATGTGCTCATCGAGCACGGCGGCGGTGGACTGTATCAGCCGATCGATTTGAACATTGCCCGCTGCCGCATGTCTGTGGCTGTACCGAAGGGCTTCGATTACGCGAATGCGGTCCGTCAGGGTGCGCGCCTGCGGGTGGCGACCAAGTACGTGCAGACCGCGCGCGAGCACTTCGCGGCCAAGGGCGTGCACGTCGACCTGATCAAGCTGTACGGCTCGATGGAGCTGGGCCCGCTCGTGGGTCTGGCCGACGCGATTGTCGATCTGGTGAGTACCGGCGGCACGCTTCGGGCCAACAATCTGGTGGAAGTGGAGGAGATCATGGATATCTCCTCCCGCCTCGTGATCAACCAGGCTGCGCTCAAGCTCAAGCGCGAGTCGTTGCAGCCCATTCTGGACGCCTTCGAGCAGGCGTCCCGGCAAACAGCATGAAACTCGAAATCCGCAAACTCGACTCCGGTGCCGAAGGCTTCACGACCCAGCTTCGCGACGTGCTGGCATTCGAAGCGAGTGAAGACGCCGCCATCGACCGTGCGGCCGCCGAGATCCTCGCCGACGTGAAGACGCGCGGCGATGCGGCCGTCATCGAGTACACGAACCGTTTCGATCGTCTGAACGCGCCGAACATGGCCGCGCTTGAGCTGTCGGCCGACGTGCTGGCCGAAGCGCTCGAGAGTCTCGAGCCGAAGCGCCGCGCCGCGCTGGAGGCCGCCGCCGCACGCGTGCGCGCCTATCACGAGAAGCAGCGTATCGAGTGTGGCACCCATAGCTGGCAGTACACCGAGTCGGATGGCACGGTGCTCGGCCAGAAGGTCACGCCGCTCGATCGCGTGGGCATTTACGTGCCGGGCGGCAAAGCCGCGTATCCGTCGTCGGTGTTGATGAATGCCATTCCGGCACGCGTGGCCGGTGTGAAGGACATCATCATGGTGGTGCCCACGCCGGACGGCGTGCAGAACCCCCTGGTGCTCGCCGCCGCGCACATCGCCGGTGTGGATCGTGTGTTCACCATCGGCGGCGCGCAGGCTGTCGGCGCGTTGGCGTACGGCACCGAGACCGTGCCGGCCGTCGACAAGATCGTCGGTCCGGGCAACGCCTTCGTGGCGGCGGCCAAGCGCCGCGTGTTCGGCACCGTCGGCATCGACATGATCGCCGGCCCGTCGGAGATTCTCGTGATTTGCGACGGATCGACCGACCCCGACTGGGTGGCGATGGACCTGTTCTCGCAGGCCGAGCATGACGAGCTTGCCCAGTCGATCCTGCTGTGCCCGGACGCCGAGTACATCGCGCGCGTGCACGCGTCGCTGGAGCGCCAGATCGACGACATGCCGCGCCGCGACGTGATCGCCGCCTCGCTGCAGGGGCGCGGTGCGCTGGTCAAGGTACGCGACATGGCCGAAGCGTGCGAGATCGCCAACGTGATCGCACCCGAGCACCTCGAAATCTCGGCCGAGACGCCGCAACAGTGGAGCGACAGGATCCGCCACGCCGGTGCGATCTTCCTCGGCAAGTTCACCAGCGAAAGCCTGGGCGACTATTGCGCCGGGCCGAACCACGTGCTGCCGACTTCGCGCACCGCGCGTTTCTCGTCGCCGCTTGGCGTGTACGACTTCATCAAGCGTTCGAGCCTGATCGAAGTGAGCGAGGGCGGCGCCCGCATGCTGGGCGAGATCGCCGCCGAGCTGGCATACGGCGAAGGCCTGCAAGCTCACGCGCGCAGCGCCGAGTATCGTCTGCATCGCGAGTCCTGACATGCGCGACGACGCCCTGCGGCCCGCGCCTTGTTCCACGACGCCGGAGACCGCCTGGCGTCGGATTCGCGCAATCGTGGCCTGCGATGTCCCCGGGCTTTCGCCGTCGACCCGCGCCACGCGGGCCATGTTGCGGGCCGTCGCCCTGGCGGCGCTCGGCATGACCGCCGGCACGGCCGCGCAAGCCGCGGGAAGCGATTGCCAGCACGCCACGTTCGAGGGCGCCTCGGTCGAGCGCATGACGGTCTGTGTGCGTCGGCAAGCGTTCGACAACGATGTCTATGTCCTGCGCCTTGACGGCAAGCCCGCGTTGCGCGGCACCGACGAGGAAGTGGGCCATGGCGTGTTCGGGCGCGTGGGCAACCGGCTGGTGGCCATGCGCTGCGAGGCCGAGGCATCGCCCGCCCGGGTGAGTCCGGGCGTCGCGCAGGCGCTCTCGTGGCAAACGGGCGTGCGCCTTCAGCGCATCACCGCGGCGCTCGGCAGCGTGGAAACCGGCCGCCGATGCACCGTCAAGATCGACGGTGCGGACGCCGGTCTGCTCACCTTCGCCTTCAACTGATTCGATTCGCCCGATCCTTCCTTTCGCCATGTCCGTCGACCAAGTGATTCGCCCCGACGTGCTCGCCATGAGCACTTACCCCGTGCCCGATGCCACCGGCTTCCTCAAGCTCGACGCGATGGAGAATCCGTATGGCTTGCCGCAGGGGTTGCGCACCGAACTGGGGCGACGCCTGGCCGACGTGGCGCTCAACCGCTATCCGGCACCGCGTCCGCAGGCGCTGCTGGAGAAACTCGCGCGCGCGATGGGGGTGCCGGCCGGGGCAAAGTTGCTGCTGGGCAACGGCTCCGACGAGATCATCAACATGATCGCGATGGCCACGGCCCGTCCGGGGGCCGCAGTGATTGCGCCGATGCCGGGCTTCGTCATGTACGAGATGTCGTCGCGCTTCGCCGGCATCGAGTTCGTGGGCGTGCCGCTGCGCTCCGATTTTTCGCTCGACGTGCCGGCGATGCTCGACGCCATCGCGGGGCATCCGGGCGCGGTGGTGTATCTGGCCTATCCGAACAACCCGACCGGCAACCTGTTCGCCGACCACGACATCGAGACCCTGGTGCGCGCGGCCGACCGTGGGCTGGTGGTGATCGACGAGGCCTATCAGCCTTTCGCGGGCAAGACGTGGATGCCGCGCCTGCCCGAATTCCCCAACCTGCTGGTCATGCGCACCGTCTCGAAGCTGGGCCTGGCCGGGATCCGGCTCGGCTACGTGGCGGGCGGCGCGCACTGGTTGGACCAGCTCGACAAGGTGAGGCCGCCCTACAACGTGAACGTGCTGACGCAGGCGTGTGCCGAATTCATGCTCGATCACCTCGACGTGCTCGACGCGCAGGCGGCTGAATTGCGTGCGCAGCGCGAGCGGCTGTCGGCCGCGGTGGCGGCGCTGCCCGGGGTGCACGTGTTCCCGAGCGACGCCAATTTCCTGCTGGTGCGTGTGCCGGATGCCGACAAAACGCACGCGGGGCTGCTGGCACACAAGGTGTTGATCAAAAACGTGGGTAAAATGCACGTATTGCTGGCCAATTGCCTCAGATTGACGGTCGGCACCCCCACGGAGAATACGGCCATGGTGCAAGCCCTGGCCGCATCGCTCTAATAAAGCCATACGACGAGAACTCACCATCATGCGCATTGCGGAAGTCGTTCGCGATACCAGCGAAACGCAAATACGCGTCAAGATCGATCTGGACGGCACCGGCCGCAAGACGCTCGATACCGGCGTGCCGTTCCTGGACCACATGCTCGACCAGATCGCGCGCCACGGCCTCATCGACATGGAAGTCGAGGCCAAGGGCGACACGTTCATCGACGATCACCATACGGTGGAAGACGTCGGCATCACGCTGGGCATGGCCGTTGCCAAGGCCATTGGCGACAAGAAGGGCATCGTGCGCTACGGCCACAGCTATGTGCCGCTCGACGAGGCGCTCTCGCGCGTGGTGATCGACTTCTCGGGCCGCCCCGGCCTGGAATTTCACGTGCCGTTCACACGCGCCCGCGTGGGCAACTTCGACGTCGACCTGACCATTGAATTCTTCCGCGGTTTCGTGAACCACGCCGGGGTGACGCTGCATATCGATAATCTGCGCGGCATCAACGCCCACCACCAGTGCGAAACGGTGTTCAAGGCGTTCGGTCGTGCCCTGCGCATGGCGGTCGAGATCGACCCGCGTGCGGCGGGCGTCGTGCCGTCGACCAAGGGAAGCCTGTAGACGTGAGACTCGCCGGCTGGCGCACAGCGCCGGCCGGATAGCCCGCCGGCCCGTGCCGGCGCCACTGCGACGCTTCACCGCCCGGCCGGAAGCCGGCGCCGTGTGCCCCAATGACGCTCGACGCCTTCAAGTTCTTCATTTCGCTGCTGGCCCTGATCAACCCGCTCGGGGCGATCCCGCTGTTCATCAGCCTGACGTCGTCGCAGACGCGCGAAGAGAAGCGTCATACGATCAGGATTGCGGCGATCGCCGTGGCGTTGGTCGTGGCGGGCTCGGGGCTGTTCGGCGAGGCGATCATCCGCTTTTTCGGCATTTCGATCGCGTCGCTCGAAGTCGGCGGCGGGATCATCATGCTGCTCATGGCGGTCAACATGATCAACGCGCAGACGGGGAACACCCGGGCCACGCCGGAAGAGCGTCATGAAGCCGAGGAGCGGCCGAACATCGCCGTGGTACCGCTGGCGATCCCGCTGCTCACCGGTCCGGGCACGATCAGTACCGTGATCATCTACTCGGGCCGTGCGCACGGCTGGGCCCAGGTGCTGGCGCTGGTGGCGATCGGCGTGGGGGTCGGCGCGGTTTGCTGGGTGGCGCTGCGCAGCGCCTCGCGCATCGAAGGCTGGCTCGGACGCACGGGCATCAACATCGGCACGCGTTTGATGGGGTTGATCCTCTCGGCGCTGGCCGTTGAATTCATTATGGATGGTTTGAAAATACTGCTGCCGGGTTTGAGATGAATAAGATTGCGATTGTCGACTACGGAATGGGCAACCTGCGCTCGGTCTACCAGGCACTGCGTGCGGCGGCACCCGAGGCCGACGTGAGCATCAGCAGCGACGCCGCCGAGATTCGGGCCGCCGACCGCGTGGTGCTGCCGGGGCAGGGCGCCATGCGCGACTGCATGGGCTGCCTGAACGAATCGGGGCTGCGAGAAGCGGTCGTCGAGGCTGCCGCCAGCAAGCCGATGTTCGGCGTGTGCGTGGGCGAGCAGATGCTCTTCGACATCTCGGACGAGGGCAACACGCCCGCGCTTGGCCTGTTGCCAGGCCGCGTGGTGCGCTTCGAGCTCGAGGGACAGTTGCAGGACGACGGCTCGCGCTTCAAGATCCCGCAAATGGGCTGGAACCGCGTTCGTCAAACGCGCAGCCACCCGATCTGGGCGGGCGTGCCCGACAACAGCTATTTCTACTTCGTGCACAGCTATTACGCCGTGCCCGCGAAGCCCGAACTGACGGTCGGCGAGACGGTCTATGGGGTGCCCTTTACCTGTGCGGTGGCCCAAGATAATATCTTCGCCACCCAGTTCCACCCGGAAAAGAGCGCCCAGGCCGGCCTGGCCCTGTATCGAAACTTTGCCCAGTGGAAGCCCTGATCGCGACGCGGGCGGCGCAATTGCGCTTCCCTGCCTTTCAGGGCGTGTCCTCTGTCACCGCTTATACTGTGTGTCATGTTGATGAATCCGAAGCCGATGTGCCGATGTCCGGCAAGGCGGGCGTCGGATTCGCGTTGTGCGCGTAAATCGCGAATTTCTTTTACTTCCCACTAGCGACGTTTCACGATTGCCTATGCTGCTCATTCCGGCCATCGACCTTAAAGACGGTCAATGTGTTCGCCTTAAACAAGGCGACATGGATCAAGCCACCGTATTCTCGGAGGACCCCGCTGCCATGGCCCGGCATTGGGTCGAGCAAGGCGCGCGGCGTCTGCACCTGGTGGACCTGAACGGCGCATTCGCTGGCAAGCCGCGCAACGAGGCGGCCATTCGGGCCATCATCCAGGAAGTGGGCGAGGACATCCCCGTGCAACTGGGCGGCGGCATTCGCGATCTCGGCACCATCGAGCGCTACCTCGACGACGGCCTGTCGTACGTCATCATCGGCACGGCGGCGGTGAAGAACCCCGGCTTCCTGCGCGATGCCTGCAGTGCGTTCGGCGGCCACATCATCGTGGGCCTGGACGCCAAGGACGGCAAGGTCGCGACCGACGGCTGGAGCAAGCTCACGGGCCACGAAGTGGTCGATCTGGCGCGCAAGTTCGAGGATTACGGCGTGGAGTCGATCATCTACACGGATATCGGCCGCGACGGCATGCTGCAGGGCATCAACATTGAAGCGACCGTGCGTCTCGCGCAGGCCGTGACGGTGCCGGTGATTGCCAGCGGCGGCCTGTCGAACCTGAACGACATCGACGCGCTGTGCAAGGTGCAGGATGAAGGCGTCGAAGGCGTCATCTGCGGCCGTGCGATTTACTCGGGCGATCTGAATTTCTCCTCGGCGCAAAAGCGCGCCGACGAGCTTACCGAAGGAGCGGCATAAGCGAGCCCGCGGCTGCGGCCGCCTCGCTTGCCAACATCATGGCTCTCCCCAAACGCATCATCCCGTGCCTGGACGTGACAGCCGGCCGCGTGGTCAAGGGCGTCAATTTCGTCGAACTCCGCGATGCGGGCGACCCCGTCGAAATCGCCCGCCGCTACGACGAGCAGGGCGCCGACGAACTCACGTTCCTCGACATCACGGCGACCTCCGACGGACGCGATCTCATCCTGCCGATCATCGAGGCGGTGGCCGCACAGGTCTTCATTCCGCTGACCGTGGGCGGCGGCGTGCGCGAGGTGGCCGACGTGCGCCGGCTGCTCAACGCCGGTGCCGACAAGATCAGCATGAATTCGTCGGCCGTGGCCAACCCGCAACTGGTCGCCGACGCCGCCGACAAGTACGGCTCGCAGTGCATCGTCGTGGCGATCGACGCCAAGCGCGTCTCGGCCGACGGCGAACCGCCGCGCTGGGAAGTCTTCACACATGGCGGGCGCAAGGGGACCGGGTTGGATGCAGTGGCCTGGGCCAAGCGGGTCGAGGCGCTTGGCGCCGGTGAAATCCTGCTGACCAGCATGGATCGCGACGGCACCAAGAGCGGCTTCGACCTGGCGCTCACGCGCGCGGTCTCCGACGCCGTCAACATCCCGGTGATCGCCTCGGGCGGCGTGGGGTCGCTGGCCGACCTGGCCAACGGCGTGACCGAGGGCCATGCCGACGCCGTGCTCGCCGCCAGCATCTTCCACTACGGCGAGCACACCGTGGGCGAAGCCAAGCGCTTCATGGCCGACAAGGGCATCTCGGTGCGGCTCTGAACGGGAATCGACGGATCATGACGCAAGACTGGCTGGACAAGGTAAGTTGGGACGCGCAGGGCCTCGTGCCCGTGATCGCGCAGGAGGTCGGCAGCAACGACGTGCTGATGTTTGCGTGGATGAACCGGGAGGCGCTCGTGCGCACGGTCGAGACCGGCGAGGCCGTCTACTACTCGCGCTCGCGCAAACGCCTGTGGCACAAGGGCGAGGAGTCGGGGCACGTGCAGAAGGTGCACGAGATCCGTCTCGATTGCGACGAGGATGTCGTGCTGCTCAAGGTCGAGCAGATCGACGGCATCGCCTGCCATACCGGCCGCCATTCCTGCTTCTTCCAGAAGTTCGAGGGCGGTGTCGACGACGGCCGCTGGGCCACGGTCGAGCCGGTGCTCAAAGACCCGCACAAGATCTACAAGTGACTGCCATGAACGATACGCTCGAGCGTGTTGCCGAAGTCATCGCCTCGCGTAAAGGGGGCGATCCCGACAAATCGTACGTTGCCCGCCTGTTCCACAAGGGCGACGACGCCATCTGCAAGAAGATCGGCGAAGAAGCGACCGAAGTCGTGCTCGCGGCCAAGGACATCCGAATTGGCGGCGCCGACAACCTGCGTCAGAAGCTCGTCAACGAAACGGCCGACCTGTGGTTCCATTGCATGGTGCTGCTGGCCCATCACGATCTGAGCCCGCAGGAAGTGCTCGCCGAACTGGCGCGCCGCGAGGGTCTGTCGGGCCTGGTCGAGAAGGCGCAACGCGGCACGCGCGGCGAACACGCCGACTGACCGACGTCCCCGGCCGCCGCACCGGCCAGCCCCGGCCGGCCAGGAGCGCCCCGCACAGGCTCACGCAAGGAGACGCCTCATGAACGATTCGCAATACCCGGGTTCGTCGGGCTCGCCCGGCAGCACGGACCATCCTTACGTGGTGAATACCACGCCGATCCAGAGCGCTCCGAGCGCCGAGCAGGAACGCGCGCTGCGCAAGCTCACGCATGTGCTCTACGCGCTCTATGCGCTGTTCTGGCTCACCGGTGGCGTGACTGCCATCGTGGCGATCATCATCAATTACATCAAGCGCGACGACGCCGCCGGCACGCTCTACGCGTCGCACTTCACCTGGCAGATCCGCACCTTCTGGTGGTCGGTTGTCTGGGGTGTGCTCGGCGTTGCGCTGGCTGTGGTGATGGTCGGTTTCGCGATTCTCTGGGTGCTTGGCATCTGGACGCTGTACCGAATCGTCAAGGGCTGGCTCTATCTGAACGACAACAAGCCCATGTACGCGGCGCGGCCCTGAGTGTCGGCGGCCACGCTTCGATCCATTCGAGAATGCGAGAGGAAGACACACGCATGACGCACGATAACTGCATCTTCTGCAAGATCGTTGCCGGGCAGATCCCGAGCACGCAGGTGTACGCCGACGACGACGTCGTGGTGTTCAAGGACATCAACCCGGCGGCCGACCTGCACCTGCTGATGGTGCCGCGCAAGCACATCGCCACGCTGCAGGACTGTCAGCCCGAAGACCAGGCGCTGGTGGGCAAGATGATGCTGCTTGCGCCGAAGCTCGCGGGCGAGCACGGCTACCGCTTCGACGGCGATGTGTCGAACGTCGACAGCAATGGGTTTCGCGTGGTGACGAACGTCGGGCCGGGAGGCGGGCAGGAGGTTTATCATCTCCACATGCACATTCTGGCCGGGCCTCGGCCGTGGAAGCGCATGTAAGCGAAGGAGGCCTGGACGGCTTCGGGCGGAAGCGGCCAGCGTAGACGGCAAATCGCCGCGCGATGCCACACGAATGTGCAGGTATGCCGCATTGGGCAATGTTTCAACAAACATTTATTTCTACCCGGTGCCCGGCCCGGTTACGATGCAGGACGTGACGCGCGATGTGCCACAATGGGGCACGTGGCTGCGGGCACGGGGGCAAGCACAGGGCGCCTGCCCGACGGCCGGGCGGTCGTCAGGCAACGCGGCTCGACAAGACCCCGTCGCGAGGCGGCAGGGGTAGGGAAACGCAAGGAGAGTGGTCATGGGTTCGTTGAGTATTTGGCACTGGCTGATCGTGCTGGTGATCGTGATGATGGTGTTTGGCACCAAGAAGCTGCGTAACATCGGCAGCGATCTGGGCGGTGCGGTCAAGGGCTTCAAGGACGGCATGAAAGAGGGCGAAGGCAATGCCCCGGCCAAGGAAGACCCGGCGGCTGCCAAGGAACTGCGCGATTCGACCACCATCGACGTGCAGGCCAAGGACGCGAGCAATCACAAGCAAGGCTAAGCCGGCGTCGACATGATCGATCTCGGCCTTTCCAAACTGATGCTGATCGGCGTGGTTGCGCTGGTCGTGATCGGTCCGGAGCGCTTGCCGAAGGTGGCCCGCACGGCGGGCGCCCTTTTTGGCCGCGCGCAGCGCTATATCAACGATGTGAAGGCGGAGGTGAGCCGCGAGATGGAACTCGACGAGCTGCGCAACATGCGCACGCAATTCGAGGACGCGGCCCGCAGCGCTCAGAACACGATTCAGAAGCAGTTGCATGAGCAGGAGGCGTCGCTCAACGACGCCTGGGCAAGTGCTACCGGGACTTCGACGGGCGAGGCGGCCGGCGGTGCTACGGACGCGGCGACCGGGTATTCGGACAGCTATCTCGGCGAGCCGGTGGTGACGTCGGGTGTGCGTGGGTCGACAAAGCGTCGCAACTGGCGCGTGCGCCGGGCTGCCACGCCGATGTGGTTCAAGCAGGCCAGCGCCACGCGTACCCGGGTCCAGTCGGGAGCGGCGCGCGTGGCGCGTCACACGCCGGCCAAACTGCGCCGACCCGTCAAGTTCTTCTGAGGCGCGGGCGCCACGAACTTCCTGTCATCTGGCACTGTGCCGGCTTCATTCCTGGATAAGTCGACGTGAGCGACGACAAGCAAATCCCCGAAGGGGGTACCGAAGAGACCTTCATCTCGCATCTGATCGAGCTGCGCAATCGCATCATTCGCGCGGGCGTTGCCGTGATCGTGGTGTTCCTGTCCCTGGTCTACTGGGCGCCGGACATCTTCCGCCTGTTCGCCCGTCCGTTGATGCAGTCGCTGCCCGCCGGCGGCAAGATGATCGTGACCGACATCACCGGCTCGTTCTTCGTGCCGATGAAGGTCACGATGATGGTCGCGTTCGTCATCGCACTGCCCGTGGTGCTGTACCAGATCTGGGCCTTCGTGGCGCCGGGGCTGTACCAGCACGAGAAGAAGCTGGTGATGCCGCTGGTAGTGAGCAGTTACCTGCTCTTCCTGCTCGGCATGGCGTTCGCCTACTTCCTGGTGTTCCCGACTGTGTTCCATTTCATGGCACACTACAACGCGCCGCTGGGCGCGGAGATGAACACCGATATCGACAATTACCTGAGTTTTGTGCTCACGATGTTCCTGTGCTTCGGGGTGACGTTCGAAGTGCCGGTCGTGGTGGTGGTGCTCGCGCGCATGGGCGTGGTGAGTATCGACAAGCTCAAGCAGATTCGTCCGTACGTGGTGGTGGGCGCATTTGTGCTGGCGGCCGTGGTGACGCCGCCGGACATCCTCTCTCAACTGATGCTGGCCGTGCCGCTTTGCATTCTTTACGAACTGGGTCTGGTGGCGGCGCGTCTGTTCGTCAAACAAGGCCAGCAGGCCGAAGAGAGCAGCGAAGGCAACGCGACCCGCTGAACGGGCGGGGCGCCGGGCCAAGGCAGGTTTGCCGCCGGGGCACCGGAGGCGATAAAAGCACGGGTTTCGCCCCGTGCTTTTTTGTTGCCCGTCGATGGTCCGGCTCGCGCGGCTGGGCAATCCGATGGCGCGGACGGCTCACGGCATATTCGAGGTACGCGCACGTGCACGCGATCGGGGCGTTCGCCGGTGCACAAACGAAAACGGCCGCGCCGAAGCGCAGCCGTTTGTCCTGCTGTGCGTTCGACGCCGCGGCGCGACGTCAATCGCTGCTGTTGTCGCCGGTGCCGTCATCCTCTTCCTGCGCCGGCCGCTTGGGCGGCGGCGGACGCTTGCCGATGACCACGCTCAGATCCAGTTCCTTCTTCTTGCGGGTAACGTGAATCTTGGCCTGCGCGCCCGGTTTGATCTGGGCGATGACGTTGAGCAGTTCGGTGGTGTCGCGAATCGACTCGTCGTTCACCTTGGTCAGGATATCGCCGGGTTGCACGCCGGCCTTGTCGGCCGGGCCGCCTTGCACCACCCCTGCGATGATGACCCCCGAGTCCTGCTGCAAGCCAAACGACTCGGCAATGTCGGACGTGATGTCCTGCGGCTCGACACCCACCCAGCCGCGCGTGACCGTGCCGGTCGTGATGATGCTCTCGAGCACCGAGCGCGCCGTCGACACCGGAATCGCGAAGCCGATCCCCATGTTCCCGCCGCTGCGCGAATAGATCGCCGTATTGATGCCCAGCAGATTGCCGTTCACGTCGACCAGCGCGCCGCCCGAGTTGCCCGGGTTGATGGCGGCATCCGTCTGGATGAAGTTTTCGAACGTGCTGATGTCGAGGTGGTTCCGGCCCAGGGCGCTGATGATACCCATCGTCACCGTCTGGCCCACGCCGAAAGGATTGCCGATGGCGAGCACCACGTCGCCCACGCGCACCTGGTCCATCCGACCGAGCGTGATGGCCGGCAGGTTGTCGAGCGTGATCTTGAGCACGGCCAGATCGGTTTCGGGGTCGCTGCCGACCAGCTTGGCGCGGGCCTTGCGGCCGTCCGCGAGGGCGACCTCGATCTCGTCGGCGCCGTCCACCACGTGATGATTCGTGAGAATATAGCCTTCGCTGCTCACGATCACGCCCGAGCCGAGGCTCGAGACCGGGTCTTGCCGCACCGTGCCGCCGCCGTCGCCGAAGAAGTACCGGAACAGCGGGTCATCGAGACGCGGGTCGCGGTTCTGCTTTTGCTCCTTGCTGGAAAAGATGCTGACGACCGCGGGCATGGCCTTCTGCGCGCCGTCGGCGTACGAGCCTGCGGAAGGCTTCTCGGACAGGCTTGGCCCGACCTCCTGCAAGGCGATGATCGGATTGGCCAGTTGCTTGCCGAACGAACCCTGGCGTTGCAGCCACTGCGGCTTGAGTGTGGCGATGATGAAGAGCAACGCAAGCAGCACGGTGACCGCTTGCGCGAACAGTAGCCAGAAGCGTCTGAGCATGAAAGAGCGAGACCTTATATGAATCGTGTAGAACTCGAATTGTATCTGAACGATACCCTGCAAATCGCGCAATTTCGCGATTACTGCCCGAACGGCCTACAGGTCGAGGGGCGCAGCGATATTCGCAGAATCGCCAGCGGCGTGACCGCCAGCCTGGCGTTCCTCGAGGCGGCCCGGGATTGGGGCGCGGATGCCGTTCTCGTCCATCACGGCTATTTCTGGAAGAACGAAGATGCCCGCATTACCGGGATGAAACGCAGGCGTCTCGGGGTGCTGATCGGCAACGACATCAATCTGTTTGCCTTTCACCTACCTCTCGACGCGCACCCGGAACTCGGCAATAACGCCCAACTCGGCAAGTTGCTCGGTTTCGCCGACGATGGCGGTCGTTTCGGTCCGGATCAGCTCGGATGGCTTGGCGCGCCGTCGCAGCCGACCACGCTCGCGGCACTGGCCGCCCACGTCGAGGCGAAACTGGGGCGCGTACCGCTGATGCTCGGAGCGCCGAACCGCGAAGTGCGCCGTGTGGCGTGGTGCACCGGCGGCGCGCAAGGCTTTTTCGAGGCGGCCATCGCGGCCGGCGCCGACGTGTACATCAGTGGCGAAGTGTCCGAGCCGACCCAGCATCTCGCGCTCGAGAGCGGGGTGGGGTACCTGGCGGCGGGCCATCACGCCACCGAACGCGGCGGCGCGAGGGCACTGGGCGAGCATCTCGCCAGCCGGTTCGGGCTCGAGCACAAGTTCTTCGACATGCCGAACCCGGCCTGAGCGGCGCCCGGCCGGCCCGACGACGTCCGGCGCGGTGCGCGCCTTAGCCGTTCTGCTTCTTGAGGCTGTCGCGGATTTCGCGCAGCAGGACGATGTCTTCCGGCGTGGGCGCCGGTGCGGCCGGGGCTTCCGGGGCGGGGCGCTTGAGTCGGTTGATCTGCTTGACCATCAGGAAAATGATGAAAGCGAGAATCAGGAAGTTGAGGGCGACGGTAATGAAATTACCGTACCCGAACACCGCCACGCCGGCCTTGGTGAGGTCGGCATAGGAGGTCGGGTTGCCCTTGAAGTCGGGGGGGATCGAGCCGAGCAGAATGAACTTGCTCGAGAAGTCCAGGCCACCGAAGATGGCGCCGACCAACGGCATGATGAGGTCCTTGACGACCGAATCGACGATCTTGCCGAAGGCGCCGCCGATGATCACACCGACGGCCAGATCGATCACGTTGCCCTTGACGGCAAATTCCTTGAATTCCGACATGAAGCTCATGCCATTCCTCCGCTGTTGTGATGAGTGTCCGGTGGATATCGCTTCGCCGGCACTCACGAATTGGCATTGATTGACCGGTGAAGTCTTGCGGGCTGTCAGGCGGCGGCCGGTTCGCGTCGGTCATTGTCACGCGATTGCCTCAGGCCCGCAGGCCCGATGTTATCAGGGCGCGACAATGAAAATGTTACTAATTGCGTGCGCACATCGGCGAAAGCGGCGATCATAGCGGTTCTCGTGCAGCATCCCAGAAGCGAAACCCCGGGTGTGCATCAGCCGCCCGCAGGGTACGTTAATCCTTTGAAAATACGCGAAAACCACTAGGAGACTGGGGCGTTTTGCCGTTGTTTCAGGCATTTACGCTCGCGTATGATTTAAGGTTGACGGAAATACCAAATCAACCGTGTGGGGCTTGTGATGAGTGACAATCAAGAAAAGGCCGTCGACAGTAGCCGCCGGAATCTGCTGATTGCAACGTCCGTAGCTGGAGGCGTGGGCGGCGTTGCAACGTTAGTTCCTTTCGTCAGTTCCCTTCAACCCTCGGAGCGCGCCAAGGCTGGCGGAGCGCCCGTCGAGGCCGATATCAGCGGCCTCCAGCCAGGCCAGATGATGACGGTGTCCTGGCGTGGTTTGCCGGTGTGGATTGTCAATCGCACCCCGGAGCAAATGGCTTCGCTATCCAAAGTGACTGCGGAACTGGCCGATCCGGACTCCAAGCAAACGTTTTCCTTCCCGATGCCCGACTATTGCAAGAATGCGTTCCGGGCGCGCGAATCGCGTAAGGAAATGCTTGTCGTGGTCGGCGTTTGCACCCATCTCGGTTGCATCCCTTCCGGGCCGTTTGGGGCCGACACCAATGCTGCGCTGGGCCATGACCCCGGTTTCCTTTGTCCGTGCCACGGCTCGACATACGACATGGCGGGTCGCGTGTTCAAGAACAAGCCGGCGCCAAAGAATCTCGACGTTCCTCGTTTCATGTTCGTGAACGACACCAAGATCGTGATCGGTAAAGACGAAAAAGGAGAAGCGTAATCATGGCCGCCGACAAACAGGTCGACACGACGGGCTTGCTGGGCTGGATCGATCGCCGGTTCCCGCTCACGCAGCTCTGGAGAGAGCACGCCTCCGAGTATTACGCACCCAAGAATTTCAATTTCTGGTACTTCTTCGGGTCGCTGGCCATGCTGGTGCTGGTGATCCAGATTCTCACCGGCATTTTCCTGGTGATGAACTACAAGCCCGACGCCAACCTCGCGTTCGCTTCGGTCGAGTACATCATGCGCGAGGTGCCTTGGGGCTGGCTCATCCGTTACATGCACTCGACGGGCGCCTCGATGTTCTTCGTGGTGGTGTATCTGCACATGTTCCGGGGGTTGCTGTACGGTTCGTACCGCAAGCCGCGCGAGCTGGTGTGGGTGTTCGGGTGCCTGATCTTCCTGTGCCTGATGGCCGAGGCGTTCATGGGCTATCTGCTGCCGTGGGGGCAGATGTCGTACTGGGGCGCGCAGGTGATCGTGAACCTGTTCTCGGCGATCCCTTTCATCGGTCCGGATCTGTCGCTGTGGATTCGCGGCGACTACGTCGTGTCCGACGCCACGCTCAACCGCTTCTTCGCGTTCCATGTGATCGCGATTCCGTTGGTGCTCATCGGTCTGATCGTGGCGCACATCATTGCGCTGCACGAAGTCGGCTCGAACAACCCTGACGGTGTGGAGATCAAGGACAAGAAGGACGCCAATGGCCGGCCGCTCGACGGCATTCCGTTCCATCCGTACTACACGGTCCACGACATCATGGGCGTGGGCGTGTTCCTGATGGTGTTCTCGGCGATCGTGTTCTTCGCGCCGACGATGGGCGGCTATTTCCTTGAAGCGAACAACTTCATTCCGTCCGATCCGCTCAAGACGCCGCCGCACATTGCGCCGGTGTGGTATTTCACGCCGTTTTATTCGATGCTGCGTGCCACCACGGACGACTTCAAGTACGTGTTGATGGGGCTGGCGGTGCTGGTGACGGCGGTCTGGTGGATCAAGGGCAAGGCGGCGGCGACCACGAAGGTGGCGGCGTCCGGCGGCGTGGTGTTGCTGCTGCTGGCCATGTACCTGACTGAGGCCAAGTTCTGGGGGGTGGTGGTGATGGGGGGCGCGGTGGTCACGCTGTTCTTCCTGCCGTGGCTGGATCACAGTCCGGTCAAGTCGATTCGTTACCGTCCGGGATTCCACAAGGTGCTTTTGGGTATTCTCGTCGTTGTTTTTGCGGTGCTGGGGTATCTGGGGATCCAGGAGCCGACGCCCGTGAAGACCGCCATTTCGCAGGTTGGCGCGCTGTATTACTTCGGATTCTTCTGGCTGATGCCGCTGTGGAGCAAGCGCGGCACCTTCAAGCCGGTGCCGGAGCGCGTGACCTTCGCGGCGCATTGAGCGCAAGTCAACGACGACTAGGGATATCAAGATGAGAAAACTGATGCTTATCCTGGCGCTCCTGAGTGGTTTCGCCGCGCCGGCCATGGCAGAAGAGGGGGCGAAGCTCGACACGGCGCCGAACCGGATCGACGATCTGGCGTCGCTGCAGCGCGGGGCGAAGCTGTTCGTGAACTATTGCCTGAACTGCCATTCGGCGGCGTCGATGCGTTATTCGCGCCTGAAGGATCTGGGGCTTTCCGAGGCGGAGATCAAGAATAATCTGCTGTTCACGACGGACAAGATTGGCGAGACGATGACCGTGGCGATGCGGACGGCGGATGCCAAGGCGTGGTTCGGCGTGGCCCCGCCGGACTTGTCGGTTGAGGCGCGGGCACGCGGGACGGACTGGCTGTATACCTACTTGCGGACGTTTTACCGTGACGACACGCGTCCGACGGGGTGGAACAACCTGGCGTATCCGAATGTGGGTATGCCCAACCCGTTCTGGCAGATGCAGGGTCAGCGGAGTTTGAAGCATGTGGAGGGGGCGGAGCATGGTCCGGCGCAGTTCGTGCAGATCACGCAGGGGACGATGAAACCGGTGGAATTTGATTCTGCCATGGCGGATTTGGTATCTTATCTGGATTGGATGTCGGAACCGGCGCAGCGAACGCGCCGGCAGTTGGGTGTCTGGGTTCTGTTGTTCCTGGGACTCTTTACGGTACTTGCCTGGCGCCTGAATGCGGCCTATTGGAAGGACGTGAAGTAAAATAACGTCTGTACGACGGGGCCAGGGTTTGGGAAGCGCCGATTTCCCGCCCCGGCCCCGTTGGTTTTTAAGGAAGACGCGCTATGATGGTTTTGTACTCGGGCACGACGTGCCCCTTCTCCCAGCGTTGCCGGCTGGTCCTGTTCGAAAAGGGCATGGATTTTGAAATCCGTGACGTCGATCTGTTCAACAAGCCGGAAGACATTGCGGTGATGAATCCGTACGGTCAGGTGCCGATTCTTGTTGAGCGCGATCTGATTCTGTACGAATCGAACATCATCAATGAGTACATTGACGAGTGCTTCCCGCATCCGCAGTTGATGCCGGCGGATCCGGTGCAGCGTGCCCGTGCGCGGTTGTTCCTGTTCAATTTCGAGAAAGAGCTGTTTGTGCATGTAAGTGCACTCGAGAACGAGAAGGGCAAGGCGGCCGAGAAGACGCATGAAAAGGCCCGCGCTTCGATTCGTGATCGTCTGACGCAGCTTGCGCCGATTTTCGTGAAGAACAAGTACATGTTGGGCGAGGAGTTTTCGATGCTCGACGTGGCGATAGCGCCGTTGCTGTGGCGTTTGGATCATTACGGCATTGAGTTGTCGAAGAATGCTGCGCCGTTGATGAAGTATGCCGAGCGGATTTTCAGCCGTCCGGCGTACATTGAAGCGCTGACGCCGTCCGAAAAGGTCATGCGTCGCTGATGCGTTGATATGCCCGCTGGCGAGGCGGCCCTGGAAGGATTTGGGTGGGCTTCGCGGCGGGAAGAGTTGGTTATATGCCGGAAACATCTACCAAGCCTTATCTTTTGCGCGCGCTGTACGAGTGGTGTACCGACAATGGGTACACGCCGTATTTGGCCGTGCATGTCGATGCCAGAACGCGAGTCCCGCGCGAGTTTGTGAAAGATGGCGAGATCGTGCTGAACATCAGCTTCGATGCCACGAGCGGACTGCAGATGGGCAACGACTTGATTGAATTCAGCGCCCGTTTCGGCGGCATTTCACAGAAGGTGGAAGTGCAGGTGTCGAACGTGCTGGCGATATATGCCCGGGAGAATGGACAGGGGATGGCGTTCCCGGTCGACAAGCAGGCAACTGCCGAAGAGGGGATCGAGTTGGAAGCTGTGCCGTCGGTGCAGGAGTCGGTCGACGAGGATCCGGATCCGACGCGTCCTGGCGGGAATGGTGCGACTGGCGGCAACGCCGGACGCGCACATCTGAAGGTGGTGAAGTAATTCGAGACGGCGGGCGCGAAGTTGGGCGATACACTGCGCACCAACGCTTGCCGTAGCGAGCGAATTTGCACCGACAGATAGCCGCAGTGACCGACGAATCGGTTACAATACACGACTTCGCCGGCTTAGCTCATCTGGTAGAGCAGTTGATTTGTAATCATCAGGTGGCGGGTTCGAGTCCTGCAGCCGGCACCAATTAAATCAAGGGGTTACAAGAGGAATCTTGTAACCCCTTGATCATTTCTATTCCCTGTGTAAGCGCTATGTAACCGATTTGCACCCTCATGGATCAATGAGTTTCCATGTGAAGTGTCGCAATGGAGGGCCAGGCGCGTGACAAACGCGGCAGCGCACGCCCAACGTTTAAAAGTGCACCGCAGGCCCCAATGACGCATAGCCCAAATCCTGGGGCATAAATCTGTAATGACCCAGCAGAACCTGCTCAGGTCAGGCGGCTAAAGCAAAAGCCTCGGCCGGGGTCATCATCTTCAGCGCT